>JADKBW010000033.1 GCA_016714905.1 Flavobacterium sp. | reverse complement strand
CTTACAATGTAGCAACTCCAACACGTCCGACAAATGTTGAAACTAACAATGCCAGTTAGTGAAATGCCCTGCTTTGGATGCTTGTAGCCCAATTAAGTTTATAATGCTATCTCTCCAATTGAGATGGACTTAATGGAGGAATTTGTTATCAACACCGATCAGTTTAAGGTTAGCCAACTAATAAGGTTGAAATCTATAACCGTTGGGGAGTATTAGTTTACGAAACTAATCAATATGACAATAACTCAAGAGTATTCCGTGGAATCTCTGAAGGAAGAGCAACTGTTAATAAATCGTCTGAATTACCTACTGGAACCTACTTCTATATCATTGAATATACTAATGATAAAGGTGATACATTGAAAAAAGACGGATATTTATACTTAACCAGATAATAAAACTCAAATCTAACTCCTGAGGGTGTAAAAACCCTCAGGTTAAAAACAAGAATCTAATGAAAACAAGAATACTAATTTTCGTTTTGATGTTTACAGCAGCGATAAGCCATGCTCAGCAAGATGCACAGTTTACGCAGTACATGTACAACACAATTAATGTCAATCCTGCTTATGCCGGATCGAGAGGAGCTATGAGTATATTTGGATTGCATCGTACGCAATGGGTTGGACAGGACGGAGCACCCGTAACCAATGCCCTATCATTAAACATTCCGTTAAATGAAAGTAATTTAGGAATAGGAATTTCATTTGTAAACGATAGAATTGGACCTACTGTAGAAAACACTATATCTGCTGATGTATCCTATACCGTTCAAGCGTCTGAAAACTACAAATTATCTTTTGGAATGAAAGCAACTGGTAACTTCTTTAATTTAGATGTTACACAACTTAATCCACAACAACAAGGAGATCCTCAATTTCAGAATTTAAACAAATTTTCTCCTAATATTGGAGCTGGTATTTATTTACATTCAGATAAAACATATTTTGGTATTTCAGTTCCTAATTTTATTGAATCCAAACGTTATGATGATAATGATGTTGCCATTTTCAGAGAGCGTATCAATTATTATTTGATTGCTGGTCATGTTTTTGACTTGAATAGCGACATAAAATTTAAACCTGCTCTATTAACTAAAGTAGTAGAAGGTGCTCCGCTACAGGTAGATGTTTCAGCAAATTTCATGTTTATGGAAAAGTTCGTTGTTGGTGCAGCCTATAGATGGGATGCCGCAGTAAGTGCATTAGCTGGGTTTCAAGTAACAGATGGTTTGTATATTGGATATGGTTATGATATGGAAACTACAAATTTGAACAATTATAATTCAGGATCACATGAGATATTCTTGCGCTATGAATTATTCAATAACATTAACAAAATTATATCCCCACGATTCTTCTAAAACTGTAACATCATGAAAAATAAAGTAATAATTTTAATCGCATTCTTGAGTATGATAGCTTCTGCAAGCTATGCTCAGGAGGGAAAAGTTAAAAAGGGAAATAAAGAGTATGATAAGTTTGCCTACATTGATGCTGCAAAAACTTATGAACGAATAGCAGAAAAAGGGTATAAATCAGCTGACTTATTTCAAAAGGCTTGGTAATGCATACTATTTTAACTCCAATTTAGAAAAGGCGGCAAAGTGGTATGGTGAGTTATTTGCAATGAATGAAGAAATAGCTCCTGAATATTATTACAGATACGCACAATCCCTAAAATCAATTGGACAATATGCTAAAGCAGATGAAATGATGGTCCAGTTCAACAAGAAATCTAGTGAGGATTTGAGAGGAAAAATCTTCAATGACAAACAAAATTATATGGATGTCATTAAAGCTAATTCTGGAAGATACATCATTAAAGATGCCGGAATTAACTCCGCTTATTCTGATTATGGTAGTGCCTATTCTGGGAATAAATTGATCTTCACCTCTTCAAGAGATACTGGTAATTTTGCTCAAAGAAAACACAAATGGAGTAATCAGTATTTTACTAATATGTATTCTGCTGACATAACACCAAAAGATGAGAAAGGTGTTATTGAGGACAGTCTTAGTGTACCAGAAAAGTTTGCTAAAAACATCAACTCAAGATTTCACGAAGCAACTCCTGTTTTTACAAAGGATGGAAAAACAATGTACTTTACCAGAAATAATTTCAATAATGGTAAAAAAGGCAAAGATGCAAACAGAATTACTTTGCTGAAAGTTTATGAAAGCAACCTTAATTGATAATCAATGGAAAAAGCCACTGAGTTTCCTTTCAACAGTGATAGTTATAGTGTAGCTCATCCGATTAAGTCCAGACGAAAAGACCATGTACTTTGCCTCAGACATGCCCGGAACTCAAAGTACAATCTGACTTGTGGAAAGTAAGGATTAGTGACGACGGAAGTTTTGGAACCCCTGAAAATTTAGGACAACTATTAATACTGAGGGTAAAGAATCTTTCCCATTATTCACAAATGAAAATGAATTGTATTTTGCAACTGACGGTCATCCAGGATTGGGCGGTTTAGATATATTCATGTCAAGAATGAATCCTGATGGTAGTTTTAGAGAGCCAATAAATATTGGTGCTCCTGCAAATTCCCCTCAAGACGATTTTGCCTATTTGATTGACACCAAAACTAGAAAAGGATTTCTAACCTCTAATAGAGATGGCGGAAAAGGATACGATGATATCTATAAATTCCTTGAAACAAGAAAACTAGTTTGCGAGCAGGTACTATCAGGAATCGTAACCGATTTAGACACTGGTGAAATTTTACCAAATACGAAAGTGACCTTGTTTGACGATAAATTCAATAAAATAAAGAAGTTATCTCTGACGATAAAGGTTTTTATACTTTCGAAGTAGAATGTGGAAAATCTTACTTTATAAGAGCTGAAAAAGATACTTACGAAACGAAAGAGCAAAAAATTACTATCCCTACTCTATCTGGAAAACAGATCTTCCTATTCAATTGGAGAAAAAAGTGAAACCTGTAGTTGTTGGTGATGATTTAGCAAAAGCTTTTGGAATCAAGATTATTTATTTTGATTTAGACAAATGGAATATTAGACCTGATGCTGCTTTAGAATTAGAGAAAATACTTGATGTAATGAAACAATATCCTAATATGAAAATAGATGTTCGTTCTCATACAGATAGTCGTCAAACACATAAATACAATGAAAAACTGTCTGACAGAAGAGCAAAATCTACAATGTCATGGTTGGTTAAAAATGGTATCGATGCAAATCGCTTAACTGGAAAAGGTTATGGAGAAACTCAATTAGTAAACAAATGTGCTGACGGAGTTAAATGTTCAGAAGATGAACATCAAGCCAAGAAGAAGTGAGTTTATTATTACGGTACCATAACACTAAACCAATATATTAACATAAAGAAGGATGCTGTCACGTGGTATCCTTCTTTTATTAAACAAACTCTTAGAAAGTACAAAGCAAACAAATAAGATAAATGAAATAAAGTCAACGTGCGCAATACACAACCCCAAAAAATCCATAACTAAATGAAAAAATAATGACAAAACTAAACATCAACAATAAAGAAAAGTTCGGTACAAATAAATGGACAGTCAAACTTCTTTGCATAAAATTGATACCCTAAAATTAGTGAAGCCACTTTGAATGTATCTCCCAATAATTGCCAAAAGAACAAATCAGAAACCGGAAGAAAGTCTTTGGTGAAAAATAATTTGATAAAGAAATTTCTGAGGAAAAACAAAACAATTACTCCAAATATATAAATTGGAACCACGCTCAAATAGTAACTTTTACAACATTTTGTACCGCTTTCTTTGAACTTGAAAAAAGCCAACTTTGGAAAAAATAAACTGTGAGGATGGTCGAAATAAACATTAAATAATAATTTGAAATCCTAGTCATCGCTTCCCAATATCCGGCGCTATCAATTCCGAGTACTTCAATAATGTTATTTCTAATTGCAAGGAATACCAACGAACCAAATACCGATGACACTAAAGCCATCAACGAATAAGACGACAAATTCTTTAGCACTTGCCAATCAAAAGAAGCTCTTGAAATGTTGCCAAAAAACGAGATTTCTTTATTAACATGATAAAACGCCACAAAAAACAATAATGCTGGAGGAACAATAATAGAAAGCAAAGCACCAAAGGTCTTGTAGTAATAGACTGCCCCAATACAAAATAGCAATCCTGTCAAATTCCCTAAAATATTGACATATATCACTTTTTTAAATTTGCCCAATCCATTGAGAATAACAATCAGGTAAGTTGTTGACGCATACCAAGGAAGAATAAGCGCAAGTATCTTAAATACAATACTATAGTTGTAGTTGCTTCCAAATACGTTCAATGTCAAATAGTGCGAAAACCCAAACAAAAAAGCACTTAAAATTATAGACACAACCAATAAACTAAGAAACACCGTTGAAAGAATTTTCTTCAGCGCAACTGCATCATTCTTGGCATCGACGACATATTTTACAATACCATTTTGAAAACCAAGCGTGGCAATACTTTCTACTGAAGTGAGGAAGTTTTTCAAGTTCCCTGTGAGGGCTAGTCCACTTGGTCCAATAAAGACAGCCAAAACTTTGGAAGTTATTACTCCAATGGCTATTTTCAGAATAACACTCACGCTGTTCAAAGAGGCAACTTTGAATAATGGCGTTCGCTTTATTGTAGTAAATAAACTCAATGGCTGGAAATTTGAAAATAGGCTACAAAACTACTATTATTTAGCTAAAAAAGATGGAACCTCGAAAGCTAAATCAACGAAAAACTTACTTACTCTGTTTTTATAAATTAATTTTTATAATTTTAAAGTCCAATTTATAAAGCGGTGACAACTAAGAAAATAAAATATTCTCTTCTTCTTTTCCTTATTCCATTGGCAATTTTCGCCCAAGATGTTTCCTTGCTCCAGCAGTTTAATGGTCGGTATGATTTTACTTTTGTTGGTAATACTTGAATCCAAATGAAAATTCCTACATGAATATACCGGAAATTAACACTTCATCTTCCGCAACACTAAATTTGAATCCCAACGATGTAGTTGAAAAAGCTTATTTATATTGGGCAGGCTGCGGACCTGGTGACTTTGAAGTTCAGCTTAACAATACGATTATAACTCCAGAACGAATTTTTCAACACTTCAGGACCGCCAACGGCAATGACTTAGAATTCTTCAGCGCTTTTTCTGATATCACCAATCTCGTTCAAGCCACGGGAAACGGAACTTACACCTTGAGCGACCTCGATCTGAATCAATGGATTACTTATTATTTTCAAAATAGAACAAATTTTGGTGGCTGGGCGATTGTCGTTGTTTATAAAAATAATAGTTTACCATTTAATCAAATTAATGTTTATGATGGACTTCAAGCGGTTCCCAATAATATTGCAATTACATTAAGTAGCTTAGATGTTGTTGATAATCAAGGTGCTAAAATTGGTTTTTTAGCATGGGAAGGTGATGAAAATATCCAAGTAAATGAAACGCTGTCTATCAATTCAATTCCGTTGCAAAATCTTCCTTTAAATCCTGTAAACAATGCATTCAATGGAACCAACAGCATTACTAATAATGACAGTATGTATAATATGGATTTGGATATTTACGACATTCAAAATACCATTGAAGTTGGCGATACTTCGGCATTAATTCAACTGGGATCCGGTCAAGATTTTGTCATGATCAATACGATTGTAACCAAACTAAATTCTCAAGTACCAGATGCACAGATTGCAATTGATGATGTTGACGTTAGATGTAATTCAAGAGAAATAATTGTGCACTATACTTCATCAAACTTTAATTCCACAAAAGCACTTCCAGCAAATGTTCCCATCGCCATTTATATAGATGATGTTCTTCTCGCGACAACTCAAACGCAAAACCAAATTGAAGTTGGAGGCACCGAAAGCGGTACAATTATCCTTCAAATTCCTGAAGCAATCCCAAGTCCATTCAACATTAGTTTTGTCATTGATGACAATGGCACCGGTCAAGGAATTGTCATCGAAAATAGTGAAACCAACAATTCATCATCGCAAAATGTGTCCTTTATTCAATCCGAAGCACTGATTCCGTTAGCAGATCTTACTTCCTGTAATGAAGGATTAGGCGCTGGCACTTTTGATTTTTCGACTTATGAAAATACAATCAAACAGAATCCAACGGATGAAGTGACATTCTACACCAATAGCGAAGATTTATTAAATAATATCAATCCAATAGCAGACATTTCTAACTACACGGCTAACAGTACTCCTGCGACTATTTTTGTAAAAGTTGACAACGGGAATTGTTTTCAATATGGTTCTTTTCAACTGAAAACAATTAAATGTCCATCAATCGTCTATAATTACGTGTCAGCCAATAATGACGGAACAAACGATACTTTTAATATAAAAGGATTACGAGATGTTTTTTTTAACTTTAAGTTAGAAATTTACAATCGATGGGGTCACTTGGTTTGGACCGGAAATAACAACTCACCCAATTGGGATGGTCAAGCCGCACAAGGCTTCATTTTAGATAATTCAGAAATTATTGATGGCACTTACTTCTACAGCCTTGAACTAAACGATGCGGACTATCCAGATCCTTTATACGGGTACCTTTTTCTCAATAGATAAGCGACGGTTCAATATACTAAGTTTCATTTTAATTAAAGTTTAACAGTTGTTCTAGAATCTTAGACATTGCATTTTTGAAAAGCTAAAGTTTTTTGAATTAATTTAGCCAAAAATTAAACTATTATTTAAATGAAGACCCTTTTTTCTGCAATACTGCTAACTTTTTGTACTTCTGTTGTCTTTTCTCAAACCGAAGAGGATAAGGTAAAAATTCTTGCTGCGACCAATGTGGCCGAACTTTACAGGTTAGCGCCAATTTACGATTCTATATTTAAAGCAGAAAAAAAACTAGCATGGAAGATGGCTAAAATAAAAGGCTGGAAAACCGTTTTTGCTTCTAATAAAAATGGAGGCATTACCGAATTGATCCGAATCAATAAAGAAGGAAATCCAGTCTATTATACTACTGACAATGTCGGCGCTGCCATCACTACACGTGCCAATCGATTGAATGCCGGAGGAAGCTTAGGACTGAGTTTAGATGGTCAAAATATGACAATTGGAATTTGGGATGGTGGTCGAGTTCGCAGCACACAACTTGTTAACCGGACGGGTAACTCAAGTGGATAATCCTCCAAGTTTATCGGCTCATGCCACACATGTCGCTGGTACAATGATGGGTAACGCAACCGCAAGTGCAAATGCGAAAGGAATGGCGTCTGAAGCAAGTTTGCGGGCATATGATTGGAATAGTGACGGCAATGAAGTAACACTCGCTGCTGCAAATGGACTTTTGGTTTCGAATCACTCCTATGGTGCAGACCCCGATTTTGTCTCTATTGCGGACTGGGGACGGTATGATGGAGAAGCAAAATTCTTTGATAACGTCATGTTTAATGCGCCCTATTATCAGTTTGTAAATTCTGCAGGTAATTCACGAAATGCTGGATATAATGACGAAAAACAAGGTTACGATTTGTTGTCAGGAAAAAGTACATCGAAGAATGGAATTATCGTAGCGGCAGTCAATCAAGTGAGTAATTATACCGGTCCAAGTAGCGTTGTCATGTCGGGTTTTAGTAGTTACGGACCGACAGATGACGGCAGAATCAAGCCCGACATTTGCGGAAAGGGAGTAAACGTCCGGTCATCTACGTCTAACTCCGACAATTCATACAGCA
The DNA here is from genome assembly GCA_016714905.1 of Flavobacterium sp. Lineage (GTDB taxonomy): Bacteria > Bacteroidota > Bacteroidia > Flavobacteriales > Flavobacteriaceae > Flavobacterium. The sequence goes on along the minus strand of JADKBW010000033.1, from coordinate 4,993 downwards.
GTTATAGTGGTACTTCGATGTCGTCGCCAAACGTTGCCGGAACTTTGTTACTATTGCAGCAGCATTACAAAAATGTGAAAGGTGGATTTATGAGAGCGGCTACTTTGCGTGGACTTGCCATTCATACCGCGGATGAAGCGGGAACTGCTCCTGGACCAGACTATCGATTTGGTTGGGGTTTACTTAATGCTGAAAAAGCAGCCGTTTTGATTAACAATGAAGGAACCCAATCCTACATACAGGAAAATATCTTGCAGAATGGAAAATCTTACTCTTTTGATATTAACCCAATCAACGCGACACAACCCATAGTTGCTACTATTTGTTGGACGGATCCTGCTGGAATTGTGCAACAAAGTAATCAAATTGATTTGTCTACTCCAGCACTAGTAAATGACTTGGATATTAGAATTACCAAAGGAAATGAAGTTAGCTTTCCATGGAAATTAAACCCAATTGAAGTGGATGAACCTGCAACGAAAGAAGACAATAAAGTTGACAATGTAGAAAGAATAGAAATTGCTAATCCAGTTGGAACTTATACTGTGACCATTACGCATAAAGGTAATTTAGTAAATAATTTACAGCAGTACTCTTTGATAATAAGCGGCGTTTCTGCAAATCAAATGCTATTAACTTCTGATAGCAGTCTATTGAACCGAAATTGTGTTGGTGCCAACGAATCTGCTTATACATTTCAACTCGATACACCAGATGCATTTTCAGAAACGGCTACTTTCGAAATACTAGGTTTGCCTGCAGGTGCTAGCGCAACTTTTAGTCCATCAACACTTTCTGCCTCTGGAACAGGATCAATGCTGATTTCAGGATTGGGTGCTACACCAGTTGGTAATTATCCTTTAACACTTCGCGCTTCATCAGCGTCCTATAATGTTTCTTTGGGTTTAAGCTTGGCAGTTCAAAATACATTGACCACGGCTCCAAACTTAACTGCTCCTGCAAATAATACCAATCCAGCTGACACGAACCCAACATTAATTTGGGAAAATATAGGTGGTAATGTGAGCAATTATACCATTGAGATTTCAAAAGACAACCTTTTGCAACTAATGTGTCAACTTACGAAAGTGCAACCAATCAGATTGATATTTCAGATTTAGATTATGGAAGTGATTATTATTGGAGAGTGAAGTCGAATAATATTTGTGGTTCTTCGGACTATTCTTCGGTCTATAAATTCACTACGCAATGTAGCGACGGAAATGAGATTACAATTTCTGAAATCACTGTTGATGGTGCAACGATATCATGGTCTAATCCAAACGGTTCTTCTGTATTTGAAATATTAGTTGTTCCTCAAGGTACGCCACCAGTAGGCGTTTTTCAAACAGTAAACACCAATTCCTACAACCTGACAGGTTTAAATTCATATAGTGATTACGATTTTTACGTGCGAGCCAGTTGCAGCAATGGTGTATTTTCCGCGCTAAGCAATGCCTCATTTTCTACATTAATTAACTTCTGTGTTGATGGTATTTTCTTTGACTCTGGCGGCCCAAGTGATGATTATTCTAATGGCGAAAACTATACGACAACCATCACTCCAAGCAATCCGGGAGAGAAAGCTAGCGTAACTTTTACTTCGTTTTCATTAGAAAATCAAGCAGATAAGCTAAGAATTTACGATGGTCCAAATACAACCTACCCATTTATTGGCCAACAATACGGATTTACCGGCAACAACAATCCTGGTACAATTACTTCAACGGACGCCACGGGAGCTTTAACCTTTGCCTTCTACTCTGATGGAATAAACACCTCTGCGGGATGGACTGCAACCGTAAATTGTGCTGTGTTAGGTATTTCTAATTTTAGTCAAGATCAATTGTCTTATTATCCAAATCCAGCCAATGAAAAAGTTAGTTTTTCTAGTCCAAGACAAATAAAATCAATCTCGATTTACAATGTATTGGGTCAATTGGTGCAAGAACAAATTGCGGATGCCAAACAATTAGTTGTTGACATTTCACTGCTTAGTGCTGGACAATATGTATTTAAAGTAGCCACCGATTCGACTGTATCAACCGTGAAAATAATAAAAACTAATTAGCGTAGTGATGCGCTATTAAAATGCCTTGTAAATAAATACAAGGCATTTTTTTTTATTTGCAATTCTATTATACATTTGACGTTCAAAATTTTACCAGCTTGAAACTAATAACCTCCATCCAAAATCCCTTTATTAAATCGCTTGTACAATTGCAAGAAAAAGCGAAAGCACGCAAACAATCCGGAACTTTTTTGATTGAAGGTCAACGCGAAATTGAATTGGCCATTCAAGGAGGCTATGAGCTAGACACCATCCTGTTTTTTCCCGATTTGATCAATCTGACACAAATCAACAAGATCACCAATCAGCAAATTCCATTAATTGAAATCAACAAAGAAGTCTACCAGAAATTAGCGTATCGAGATACCACAGAAGGAATTCTCGCTCTTGCCAGAACCAAATCGATGCAATTATCGGATTTGAAATTGTCGGACAATCCGTTAATTCTCATTGCTGAAGCACCAGAAAAACCAGGAAATATAGGTGCTTTACTGCGAACCGCGGATGCTGCAAATCTAGACGCGGTCATTATTGCCAATCCAAAAAGCGATATGTACAATCCGAATATTGTTCGATCAAGCGTGGGCGGTTTGTTTACCAATCAGATTGCAACAGGAACAACAGAAGAAATCATCAAGTTCTTGCAACAACACAAGATTAATTTTTATAGTGCTACACTACAAAATTCTACTTCCTATCACACTCAAGATTTCACCCAGCCGACTGCTTTGGTGGTTGGAACCGAAGCGACAGGATTAACGCAAGAATGGCGGGATCAAGCCACACAAAACATCAATATTCCGATGCAGGGCGCGATCGATTCTATGAATGTATCGGTGGCAGCTGCGATACTTATTTTTGAAGCGAAACGGCAGCGGGATTTTAAATAGCAAAGAAATTGCAATTGAAGAGTCGCGGTTTTCCAAGGAAAATCTTCTTCACGATACAACAACCAACCGTATCAACAATTCAACGTAATCCTCTACCGCGAGACAAACCGCGTGAAGGATGGCAGCGAAAATCCCACAGCGAGGCACGAGCGAGGAATTGCAGCGAACAGCCTGACCCTTGCGGTCACGCCCACTCGAGCAAAGCGAACTGGCGCAGCAAACTTTCAATAATATTTATCCATTGCGAATTATAAATTAAAATTGTACATTTCGTTAGTAATTTCTATTTTTAAGAATTGAAGTACAAAAGCTATGGTTGAAATTGATATTGAAAAAGAAAACAAAGCAATTGCTAAGGAATACAAGGAGTTACTCCGCATCAGTTACCAAACACTAAGTGCTGAGGATAAAAAACTCATTCGTAAAGCCTTTGATTTAGCCGTAGATGCTCACCAAGAGCAACGACGTAAGTCTGGCGAAGCGTACGTCTTTCACCCCATTGCCGTAGCAAAAATTGTGGCGTCTGAAATTGGTTTGGGTGCCACAGGTATTGCAGCCGCTTTGATGCACGACGTGGTGGAAGATACCGATATCACGGTTGCTGACATCGAAAAGATGTTTAATCCGAAAGTGGCGCAACTCGTTGAAGGATTAACCAAAATCTCCCAAGTTCAAAAAGACCTAAACGTGTCGATGCAAGCGGAAAATTTCCGTAAAATGCTGTTGACTTTGAACGATGATGTTCGGGTAATTCTGATCAAACTCGCGGATCGTTTGCACAATATGCAGACGATGGAGTCGATGCCAGAGCACAAACAAGTGAAAATTGCTTCTGAAACTTTATACATTTATGCACCACTCGCCCATCGTTTGGGGTTGTACAACATCAAAACGAAACTGGAAGATTTGGGATTGAAATATACCGAGCCTAAAATTTACAATGATATTGTCAGCAAAATAAAAGAAACCAAAGAAGAACAAGACGCTTATATCAATACCATTTCTGAAGTGTTGAAAAAGTCTTTAGATGAAGAAAATGTAGAATATATTATCAAAGGACGACCGAAATCGATCTACTCCATCCGACGCAAAATGAAAGCGCAGAACGTGAGTTTTGATGAAGTCTACGATAAGTTCGCTTTACGAATTGTTTACAAATCCAACCTACACGACGAGAAATTTATTGCGTGGAAAATCTATTCCATCGTGACCGATCACTATCGTCCGAGTCCGAGTCGATTGCGCGATTGGATTTCCTCGCCAAAATCAACGGGTTACGAAGCGTTGCACATTACCGTCATGGGACCCAAAGGTCGCTGGGTAGAAATTCAGGTTCGCAGCGAACGCATGGATGAAATTGCAGAAAAAGGCTACGCGGCACATTACAAATACAAACAAGGCGCGACCGAAGAAAGCGGCTTGGATGTGTGGTTGAATTTACTAAAAGAAGCGCTAGAAAACTCCGAAACCAATGCAGTTGATTTCGTAGAAGACTTCAAAATGAATTTGTACGCCAAAGAGATTTTTGTCTTTACGCCAAAAGGAGAAATTAAATCGCTACCGAAAGGCGCCACATCTTTAGATTTTGCGTTTAGCATTCACTCCGAAATTGGCATTCGCACACGAGGAACTAGAGTCAATGGCAGATTGGTTCCGCTCAATACGGAGCTCAAAAGCGGTGATCAAATTGAAGTGATTACCTCGCAAAACCAAAAACCGACATCCAGCTGGTTAGATTACGTGACCACCTCACGAGCCAAAAACAAAATAAGAAATGTGCTCAATGAGAACACGAAGAAAATGGCGGAAGATGGCAAGGAATTGCTGACCAGAAAATTGAAGCAACTCAAGATTACGCTAAACGAACAAGTGGTAAATGAATTGGTCAATTATTTCAGATTAAAGACCAGTTTAGATTTGTTTTACCGCGTGGGTATTGGCTCGATAGAAAACCAACAGCTTAAAGATTTCGCAGCGCAAAAGAGCAATACTTTGATGAACTTTTAAAGCGTAAATCAAACGAGTTCACACT
>JADKBW010000032.1 GCA_016714905.1 Flavobacterium sp. | reverse complement strand
CGTTTATGATAAAGATGCTAATGGAAAAGAAAACTAGAACAGAAATACATCATGCATCCTCACCAGGATATCTCACCTTTGGTCCTGTGTATGTTTTGGAAAAGAGCGACAATTTAAAAATCAACGGCGTCATTAGCTTCCAAAAATAACCTACGTGGATCCTTGTTCCCATTGCCAAACAAAGCGTATTTTGGCGTTGAAGAAGAAGGGAAGAGTTCAGCGTTATGAGCTTGGACTTATATACATCGGCATATTATAAGCTAGATATTACAACAAATATTTCGATGGAAAACACATTGAATTTGTACTCAAATTATCTCGAGGAACCGAAAAACGTAGATTTAGATTACACACTTGCGGTTGTCGTGAGAATTAATCGTTACTTAACTACCAATTTGGTTGTGCAGACGATTTATGACGACAATGCATTTAACGGATTTCAAACAAGACAGATTTTTGGTCTAGCAGCGAATTACGGTTTTTAAGAACTTACAATTAATTAAAAAGCCCTTTAATATATTATTAGAGGGCTTTTTTAATGGTTGGGTCATTCGTTCGCTGAATTTTCATCTTCGTTTTCAATAACGTCTTTGTAATCAGGATAGAGAAACTTGTTATAAGAAACCTTGTAATATAGATTTGTCAACCGCTTCATAAACCCGTTCACGAAAAGTTTCTAAATTTTCTTTGTGTCGTCGACGAATATGCGCGTTTGTTTTCACCAACGTCGCTCATCAAGTTTGTTTCCATTCCTCCAAAATAAAGTGTCTTTTTGTTTTTTCAGTAATCAAATCATCCTCGTCAATCGTAAGGTTATGGTAAGCGTCTATTTTGTTGAATACCATGATTGTTGGCTTTTCGTTGCTTTTGATATCAACTAAAGTCTGATTTACGGAAGCAATATGGTCTTCGAAATCAGGGTGTGATATATCAACAACATGCAACAGCAAGTCGGCTTCACGAACTTCGTCTAAGGTGCTTTTGAAAGAATCAACCAATTGAGTCGGGAGTTTACGTATAAAACCAACGGTATCAGAAAGCAAAAATGGTAAATTCTTAATGACCACTTTTCGAACCGTTGTGTCTAGCGTCGCAAACAATTTATTTTCGACAAACACTTCGCTTTTGCTAATCACATTCATCAAAGTAGATTTGCCAACGTTGGTATAACCGACCAAAGCGACACGAACCATAGTGTCGCGATTGCTTCTTTGCACCGACATTTGTTTATCGATTACCTTTATTTTATCCTTCAGCAACGCGATTCGATCTCGTACAATACGACGGTCAGTTTCAATTTCAGTTTCTCCCGGACCACGCATTCCAATTCCTCCTTTTTGACGTTCGAGATGCGTCCACATTCCTGAAAGTCTCGGCAATAGATATTGACATTGAGCCAATTCAACCTGAGTTCTCGCATAAGAAGTTTCGGCTCTTTGTGCAAAAATGTCCAATATCAAATTGGTTCGGTCAAGTACTTTACAGTCTAGAATTTTTGTGATATTTTTTTGCTGAGATGGGGACAGTTCGTCATCAAATATAACGGTAGCGATTTGATGTTCCTTTACATAATGGTTGATTTCGTCCATCTTTCCAGTTCTAAAAAAGTTTTCGGATTAGGACAGCTTTTTTGAAAAAATCGCTGGTTACTTCACCTTGAGCAGTAAAAGTAAAAACTCTAATTCATCTAAATACTCCGTGAGCTTTTCTTCGGACTGATTTTGAGTAACAATACTCTTACGATTACTGTTTTTCAAAATGGATTTTTCTTTTTCTAGCATATATTCCAAGTTCTTTTGCAAAAATAATGATTTTGAGTCCTTGAAATGCTATTTTTTTCAATTAAAAAAGGGTTATCTTTCGCAAAACCGTTTAAAAAACAAAATAATCTTAGTAGGTTTATAATTTTTGTTAAATTTTGGTGCTCTAAAAACACAAAACTACTTAATAAAAACCAACTAAATTTTCATTCTATGAAAAACTTTATTTTCATCATTTTGTATGTCATTTTCCTCAGTATTGGGATACTCTCAAATCTTAATTGAGGATTTTGAAGCTGCACCTCCGCCGAGATGCTTCCAGGGTATGGACAAACACTTCTGGGGACTAGTTAGTAAGAGATAACCAGTGAACCAACACAGGTGAAAATTGGAAAAATGCCTTGTGAATCCATTCACAGCGTACGGCACAAACGCAGCATTCGTGAATCGCGAGAATTCAGGTGCTGGTGTTTATAGCCGAGAGTGGCTCATCACACCTCAAAAAGAAATATCTAGACTTGACGCAATACACACTTGTGATTGAGTATACAGAATCCGAATTAAGCACCTTAACTGCAGATCAGTTAGATTACGAAGAAAAAGTAATCAATTTAGCTTTCACAGGTCAACGTTATTTGGCATTTGTAAAAGTTTTTACACAACCTACAGGTGCGACTAGGGGTGATAGATGGTTAATAGACGATGTGAAAATTGTTGAAAGATGTATTGATCGGTAGCGCCTTTAGGAACTCCAGTCAGGTGGAGCAACAACAACTCGATTAGAATGGACAAGTACAAACACACAATTTCAAGTGCAATATGGTCCAGCTGGTTTTACCCTTGATGTACCGGCACCAAACGTGGTTATTTCGCCAGTCTTTACAAATAACAGCACGCCAAGACGTCGTTATGAAGCAACTGGATTATTAGCGAATACAGCGTATCAGTTTTATGTAAGATCGGTTTGTACAGATTCTAATAGTAATTGGGTTGGACCTTTCAACTGGAACACGCTACCTTTAGGAAGAACTTGCTGAACCAATAGTCGCGACTAATCCACTACCTTATTCAGATTCCAGTAACACGTCTATTTATGGAAATAACATTGTAAACGGTTCGCCAGGCGGAGCAGCACTTTGTGGTGCAGGCGCAGGATTCTTAGCGGGTAATGACGTGGTTTATTCCTATACAGCAGCGGCGGATGGTAATATCTTCATCTCGATGAATCCAAATGGCTCAACTAATACAGGAGTATTTGTATACGCAAACTGCGCCAACGTTGGAACAACTTGTATTGCTGGGGTAGGAAACGCCACTGCAAACATCAGAGTAATTCCTTCACTTGCAGTGACTGCAGGACAAACTATATATATTGTCATTTCTTCTACAACCGACACCAACATTCCCTTATACTTTAACAATTCAGCAAGCGACTTGCCCTCAACCCATTAACCTTAATGGGACAGTTGTGGGTCAACAAGCGCTACTGCCGCATGGTCTAACGAGTGGGAAGTACCGCAACTGCTTGGGAAGTAGCAGTACAAAACGGCTGGTTCTGATATTCCGACTGTAGCAGGAACAGCTACGACTCAAAACACGGATTATCTGATAACTACTACTTTAGCGGGCACTCCGCTAGTGGCGAGAACTTCTTTACGCAATATTGGGTTAGAGCCGCGTGGCGATGGACTTTAGTCCATGGTCTGGACCGTTTTATTCACAACGACACTTTGTGAAACTACAGCACAATGTAATTATACTTTTGTTTTGTCTGACACCACTTTTAATGGCTGGGAAAGGCGGTAGAATGCAGGTAACAAAAAATGGTTTGGTTTTAGCCACATTAGGTGCAACTTTAGGAACAGGGTTAGGACCGGTAAATGTACCAGTTCCTCTGTGTGACAACTTGCCTTTCGAATTATTTTGGAGCGAGGGAGGTGCGGCACCAGACGAAATGCGTATTGCCATCAGAAATCCTTTTAATCAAACGATATATGCTTTGACCACAAATGGTCAAACTTCTATCGGAACTGTTTTATATACTGGATTGGTTGATTGTACTGATCCGTTATGCTTGCCAGTAACGGGTGTATCGGTGCCAAATGCGACGATCACATTTAATAGCGCAATTATAAATTGGACAACTTCTGGCGTTCCAACAACAGCGTGGGATGTATATATTGTACCGCAAGGTTCTCCAGCCCCAACAGAAACAACGATTCCGACTTATGCGGGAGTTATCCAGGTTCCTTTCCGACTACCATACCTTTGTCGCCTGACACACTTTATACAGTATATATTCGCTCGGTTTGTTCTGTAAACGGACCAAGTGTATGGACTACTGGAACGAATTTCAGAACGAAAGAGCAATGTCCTAAACCAACTGCTTTAACAGCGCCAGCAGCTATAACTCCTTTTGGGGCTACTTTTGGTTGGACTAATCCTACCGGAACAGCTTGGCAAGTTATTGTCTTGCCAGCAGGATCTCCTGCACCAGATGGTTCAACACCAGGTTGGATTACAGTAAATCCAGGTGAAGCAGGTCCTGGCCCACTTTGGAGCTGGACATACAACGGACCACCTTTAACACCAGAAACGGCCTATGTATACTACGTAAGAACGGATTGTGGTGGCGGAATAATTAGTACTCCAGCAGGACCACGACCATTTACCACAGGAATTGCTTGTCCGAAACCAACGGCATTGCAAGTTTCAGCAATTACTACAACAGGAGCAACTTTTAGTTGGACAAATCCAGGAGCAACGGCATGGCAAGTTTTAGTATTGCCAGCAGGATCTCCAGCACCAACTGCAGGATCACCAGGATGGTTGATGCTGCTTCAAACCCATTTGCCTATACTTTACCGGCATTAACACCAGAAACCAGTTATGTTTATTATGTGAGAACAGATTGTGGGGATAAATGGAGTAAGTACTTGGGCGGGGCCTCGAGCATTCACGACAGCACCAACGTGTTTTAAACCAACAGCATTTTCATCCACTGCTCTTGAAGCATTTCAAGTTGCTAACTGGGATAGTGTGGCGACCACTACCGCTTGGCAGATTTTGCACTTCCACAAGGATCACCAGCACCTACTATAGATCAAACAGGATTTGTTTCTGTCACTACAGGAACGCCAGGGTTTTTGCAAGTTGATGCTAATTCTTTCAGTTACGTTTTTACGGGCTTAACTCCTGAAACGAATTATTCCTTTTACATAAGAGGAAATTGTGATCCATTCATAAGTAATCCCGTAGGACCAAGAAACGTACCAACACCGCCATCTTGTTATAAACCATCGGCTCAAACCGCAACAATTTTAGCGCCGTTTGATCCAGCTGTAAGTCCGTTCACCGCGACTTTAGGTTGGACCAATAACGTAAATAGTCCGGTGACAGAGTGGCAAATTTCAATTCAAGCGACAGGTTCTCCAGCACCAGCTGTGACACAAATAGGTACAACAGTTACCGCAAATCCATACTTGGCAACAGGATTAACGCCAAACACTTGCTATGATTACTATGTAAGAAGTGTTTGTGGTGGCGTAAATGGTTTAAGTACATGGACAGGACCGTTCAATTTTTGTACACCACCGACTTGTCCTCAACCAATTAATTTAGGTTCAACAAATCCAAATGAGCCAACCGCTAATTTATTCTGGACAGAGGCAGGTACGGCAACCCAATGGGAGTATATTTTTCAACCACCTATAGGGCCCGTTCCGGGAAGTACAACTTCTGGTACTATAACAAACGAATCAGCGTGTGGAGTTAACAGTAAATACAGGTACTTTAGCACCTGGTTTTTATGAGTTTTATGTTCGAAGTATATGTTCCGATAGCGACAAGAGTTTTTGGACTGGACCGCAAACTTTCTTTATAGCACTTCCTCCAGCAGTTTGTGCGAGTGTTGAGATTGACGTTGCTACTACAAGTCCAGGAGTTATTGATTTATGTCCAGGAGAATCTTGCGTAGATCTTACGGCAGAATTTACAGATTCGAAAGATACGTCAACGTATACCGTTTTGCCGGTAATATTTGCTCCACCATTTCCGTTTACGGGAGGAACGCAGCTACCCGTAACAACGGATGACGTTTGGTCGGCACCTTTCACGCTGCCATTTAACTTCTGCTTCTACGGTGTTAATTATCCTACCGTGAATGTTGGATCGAATGGCGTAATAACATTTAATACACAAGCTGCAAATTCAAATTGTCCTTGGGCATTTACTCAAACAATACCCAACCCAGGTTTCCCAATTCGAAATGCAATTTATGGCGTATATCAAGATATCAATCCTGCGGTAGACACCGCTCCGATTTTAAGAAGTATTAATTATCAAATCTTGGGAGAAGCGCCATGTAGAGCATTTGTTGTAAATTACTATAATATTGCACAATTTAGTTGTAATCTAACTGCGCCTCTTCAAACAAGTCAAATTGTTTTATATGAAACTTCCAACATAATAGAAGTATATGTTCAAGATCGTGTATCTTGTACTACATGGAACAGCGGAAGCGGAGTTATTGGACTTCAAAACAATGAGGGTACCATTGCTCATTTTCCACCAGATCGAAATACAGGTCAATGGGAAGCGCATAATGAGGCTTGGAGATTCAGCCAGACGGAAATTCAATTGTAGAATTCTCTTGGCTAAAAGATGGAGCGTTTTACAGTAGCGAGCCTACGATCAACGTTTGCGTTTCTGAAGACACCAACATGACCGCACAAGCTATATATACAGGCTGTGGAGGTCAGACAACTACAAAAACAGAAAACGTATTACTTAATGTAACTGACCAAATTCTAGAGCCGATCGAAAATGTAGTAGCTTGTCAATCATACATTACCAGCTTTGACAATAGGAAATTATTTTTCTCAAACAGGAGGAATAGGGCCAGTAGGTCCAACAATTACAACTCAAGGTGTAAATACAATTTATGTATACGCAGAAACTACAGCGGTTCCTGCATGTGAATACGAAATTAGTTTTACGGTAGATATTCAACCTGAGTTGGTTGCGCCAGTATTAGATCCTGTTACTTCATGTCAAAATTATGATTTACAACCTTTAACAGCTCCATTTAATTATTACACAGGTCCAGGCGGAACTGGAACGATGTATACTGGTTTGGATGTGAACAAATTACTACTCAGGTCTACAAACACTTTATATTTATGGCGTATCCGGATTGTGTACCTCAGAAAGCACTTTTAACGTTACTATTGATCCGATTTTAACTCCAAATTTTGAAACTCCACTTACCTTCTGTGTGGGAACAACTGCTCCTGCTTTGGAATTAACATCTCCTAATGGAATTACGGGAACTTGGTCCCCAGCGACAATACAAACATCAACGGTAGGAACTTCGGATTATGTATTTACTCCTAATGGTGGCACGGCACCAAGTCCAAACTTGGTCGTGAATGGTGATTTCTCAGCAGGGAATACAGGATTTACATCAGATTATCAATACTTAACGGTTACGATACCTGTGGGTGAACAAAAAACTTATGGCATTGTGACCAACCCTAATGGATGGTTCCCAGGTTTTGCAGCTTGTACTGATAATACTTCGGGTTCTGGAAATATGATGGTGGCAGATGGTTCTACTTCAAATGCTGGAAATGATATCGTATGGAGTCAAACAATCCCAGTAACCGCAAATGAAAATTATACTTTTAGTTATTATTTGGAGTCTGTGGTTGCTGAAAATCCAGCACAAATTGATGTGGTTATTAACGGAACTGTTGTAGGCTCTGCGACAGCAGGAGCTACTGTTTGTAACTGGGTTCAATATACTTATTCGTGGAATTCAGGAACTAGTACATCAGCGCAAATCAGTCTTTACAATAGAACTGTGACAAGTGCCGGAAATGATTTTGCAATTGATGACTTGTCATTCACTCTAAACACGGGGCCTTGTGCAACAACTCAAACAATCACTGTAACGATTACATCTGAGGGTATTATTCCAACGTTTGCTGCAATTAATGACTTCTGTTCAGGTACAACTGCACCGCAGTTACAGCCTGTGTCACAGAATGGCATAACTGGAAGTTGGTCACCTTCTGTAATCGATAATATTACAGTAGGAACTACAACCTATAATTTTGCTCCAGATGCAGGCCAATGTGCTACAGCTCAAACGCTCACTGTAAATGTTACTGCTCCGAATATTACTCCGGCATTTGCTGCAATTAGTGACTTCTGTTCAGGTACAGCTACACCGCAGTTGGAGCCTATATCACAGAACGGCATTACTGGAAGTTGGTCACCTTCTACAATTGACAATGTCACAGTAGGTACAACAACTTATAACTTTACACCAGATGCTAACCAATGTGCTACAGCTCAAACACTCACTGTAAATGTTACTGCTCCGAATATTACTCCGGCATTTGCTGCAATTAGTGACTTCTGTTCAGGTACAGCTACACCGCAGTTAGAGCCTGTGTCACAGAATGGCATAACTGGAAGTTGGTCACCTTCTGTAATTGATAATATTACAGTAGGAACAACAACTTATAATTTTACACCAGATGCTAACCAATGTGCTATTGCTCAAACGCTCACGGTAAATGTTACTGCTCCGAATATTACTCCAACATTTGCTGCAATCAATGACATCTGCGCAGGGACTACGGCTCCTCAGTTAGAGCCGACATCTATAGACGGCATTAGTGGAAGTTGGTTGCCTTCAGTAGTGGATAACACAACTATTGGGACAGCAACTTATACTTTCACGCCAAATGCAGGTCAATGTGCTTTGCAAAACACATTAAATGTGACAGTATTGTTAAGTTCAACAACAGATTTTGATACTAGTTTGACTATTTGCTCTGGCGGTACGGCCCCAACATTGGAGCCGACTTCTCCAAATGGAATTACTGGTTCTTGGTCACCTAGTGTAGTTGACACTGCACAAAGCGGCGTATATGTGTTTACTCCTGATGCAAACCAATGTGCGACTGGTCAGAATTTTGACGTTACTATTTCGTCTAATCCGCAGTTTGCTGTAACAGGCGGTTGTTTAAACGGTAAGTACACACTTACGATTACTTCAGCCGACTTTGATCTTGAAACTGCAAACTTTGTTTGGAGTTATGAGGGTACAGTTATCAATGATCAAAACGGACCTTCAGTAGTCGTTTCTCAAGCGGGTAATTATACTTGTGAAGTAACATATCAAGGCTGTGCTACATCAGAGCCATTTAATGCTATTTCAGTGTCTTGCACGATTCAAAAAGGTATTTCGCCTAAAGGCACCGGAGAAGGAGATGGCCTAAATGACTATTTTGACTTAGAAGGTCAGAATGTTAGTAAACTTGAGATTTTTAATAGATACGGAACTAAAGTCTATAGCAAAGCAAATTATTCTAAAGAATGGTATGGTCAAACAGATGGAGGAGATGAATTGCCAGACGGAACTTATTTCTATGTAATCGAAAGAAATGGTGAAGAATCAAAAACAGGTTGGATATATATTAATCACGAATTATAATAGAAAAAGGTAGAAATTTTTGCTGTTGACTATAGACAGCAAAGCAAACAATTCAAAACATACTAAAATGAAGAAAATATTTTTTACTACTTTACTAACGGTCTTCGCATTAATTGATTCCAATGCCCAACAAGACCCACATTATACACAATACATGTATAATATGAATGTTATCAATCCGGCCTACGCAGGTTCAAAAGAGAATTTGTCTTTTGGATTATTATACCGAAAACAATGGGTTGATGTTGAGGGAGCGCCAGCAACATTCTCACTCGCGGGATCTATGCCAGTGGGTAAAAATGTAGGAGTTGGTTTGTCTGTAATTTCAGACAAGATTGGCCCTGTGGAAGAGAACAATGTCTATGGAGACTTCTCTTACACATTAAACCTCGGCGGTGAACATCGATTAGCGTTTGGTATGAAAGCAGGCGCTACTTTCCACAAAGTAGGACTATTTAGCGAAATTGGTAATGGTAACGTTCCTGATCCTGATGATCCTGCATTTGCTGAGGACACCAACAATACGTTTTTGAATATAGGTTCGGGACTTTTCTACTATACTCAAAAATACTATGTCGCTTTTTCAGTACCAAATATGCTAAGATCTAAACACTTAGATTTTAATGGAAGACAATATGGTTCGGAAACATCACACTATTTCTTAACTGGAGGATATGTTTTTGATTTATCGGAAAATGTAAAATTCAAACCTTTTACAATGATTAAGACAGCATTTGGCGCGCCACTTTCTTACGATATTTCAACGAACTTCTTGTTTAATCAGAAGTTTGAAATAGGAGCTACTTATCGAAAAGAAGACAGTTTTGGTGCTATGGTTAATTATGCTATTAGTCCAAATTTGAGAGTTGGTTATGCATATGATCACATCATTTCAGATTTGAAAGTTGCGACCACATCGTCACACGAAATCATTCTGTTATTCGACCTGAATTTCCCGAAAAAAGTGTCTCAATCACCTAGATATTTCTAAAATAAAAAGTAATCTAACATGAAAAATCTCTATATAGCATTTAGTTTTGTGATTGCAAGTAGCACAATTACCGCTCAAAACGCATCCACCAAAAAAGCAGATAAATTGTACAGCCGATATGAGTACGTTACCGCTGCAGAAGAATATCTAAAATTAGTTGACCAAGGTAAATCAGATGACTATGTTTACAAACGATTGGCTGATACATATTTTAATATGTTCAACACAACGGAGGCGGCACGGTGGTATGCCAAAGCAACTGAAAAACCGCAGGACGCAGAAACATATTATCGCTATGCGCAAATGCTTAAATCAAACGGGAAGTACGAAGAATCAAATAAGCAAATGCAGAAATTCGCTGCGTTAGCGCCTAATGACCAAAGAGCAATAGCGTTTAAAAAGGATCCTAATTACATTCCGAAGCTTCTTGACAAAAAGAAGTACGATGTGAAATCACTTTTTACGAGTGCCAGAACTGGATCTAGTAAAGAGTATGGATGGAACAAAGAACCATTTCTTGACATTTACAAAGCTGATTACAATATTGACGGTACGATTACCAATGCCAATACAGTAAGTGAATTGAATTCTAAGTACCATGACGGACCACTTACAATTAGTACTGATGGGACCACGGTTTATTTTTCGAGCGATAGTTTCAAAGAAGCATCATTTGAGAAAGACAAGAAAAACAAATTGAAATTGAGTAGAAATAATTTATTCGTTTCAACAAAAGATAACGGAAAGTGGGGGAAAATAATTTCCTTACCGTTTAACAGTAGTGAGTATTCTACCAGTAATCCTAGTTTAAGTCGTGATGGAAAAACATTGTATTTTTCTTCTGATATGCCGGGTAGCATAGGAGGCGTTGATATTTGGAAAGTTGCTGTAAATGCGGATGGAAGTTTTGGGAAACCAGAGAACCTTGGAAGTAAAGTGAACAGCGAAGGAAATGAAAGTTTTCCATTCATTGCCGATGATAATAATACGCTATATTTCGCATCAAGTGGCAAACAAGGAATGGGAGGTTTGGATGTTTTCCAAATTGACCTAAGTAAAGGGGAAGAAGCGGTAAATCTTGGAACGCCGGTAAACACTGAGAAAGACGACTTTGGATTTACATTTAATAAGTTAAAAAACCTTGGATTTTTTGCAAGTAACAGAAATGGTAATGATGATATCTTCGGAGCAACACCTATTTGTGGTGTAGAAGTATTTACCAAAGTTACAAATGCAAAAACAGGAGAGGTCTTAGCTAACGCAAGTGTTTCAATTGTTGACGAAAAACGAAATGTTATCGCAACCAAAACAACTAATGAAAAAGGGGAAGTTTCTTACGATGTGGAATGCGAAAAATCATACAGTATTCAAGCTTCAAAAGATGGATTTGAAGGAAGTTCTTTCGGTGTAGCTAAAACTAAAGGCGGACAAGTAAAAGTTGATGCTGCTTTACAACCTATCGAGAGCATCATTACAGATACAGAGATTGTTTTGAATCCTATTTACTTTGAATATAACAAAAGCAATATCACACAAGAAGGTGCTTTTGAGTTAGACAAATTGGTTCAAGTAATGAAGAGCAATGATAAGTTAGTAATCTTGGCGAAATCACATACTGACAACAGAGGAAGTGATGCTTATAATTTATCGCTATCTGACAGAAGAGCAAAAGCAACGGTTCAGTATGTAATATCTAAAGGAATTGCAAAAGATAGAATTTCTGGTAAAGGAATGGGCGAAATAGAGCCGAAAGTAGATTGTAAGGAGGCTTGTACGGAAGAGCAACATGCACAAAACAGACGTTCTGAGTTCTTGATAGTAAAGTAAAACTAGATAGTACAATTTATAATTGAAAAACCGAGCTTTAAACGCTCGGTTTTTTTTATGCATAGAAATCTTCGGCGCTTTGATAAAACCAGCTTGTTGCGCAGCTAAAACCCATATAGACGAACCTTAACTGTGTCATAGTAAGTTCTCTTAATTCTTTTGTCAGTAATTGCGCTTCAAGACTTTTAAAAGCTTGATTGTATTGGCGTTTTTGACGTTTTTATGGCATGGTATTTACGCAGTACTAAATTTATCGTCGTTAGAGAACATTGGAGATAAATCGGACATAGTTTGAAGATACAGCGCTAAAGGATGCCATTAATAGATGGAATCACAGAACCATTATTGATTATTATTTTATTAGTACGAAATTAGTTGTGAGCAACAAAGTGCAATCAGATAAGAAAAGGAATCGTACATGGAATTTGCATTTTTAATATCTAGACGGCGATGGTCGTATCATTAAAACAAGCCTTATATAATGCATATAATTACCTTCAAAGTCGTATTTTATTGAAATAAAAAAAGAGACCAATGTGGCCTCTTTTTTATAATAACATAAGTATGATTCTTAACTAGTTAACAACAATATCATCGATTTGCATGGTAGAAGTTAATCCTGTTAACCCACTTCCCACGTATTCAAAAATAAAGAATCCATTTCATAATTTTGCTGGAATATTGTAGACACCACTATTAGTAAATAGATCAGGATAGCTACTTAATCCTGGAGAAATTGTAAAACTTGAAGTAATATCAACCAAAGTCGCACCACTAACGTTTGTACCAGGAATGTAATCTGTTGAGTAATATACTTTCAATACATTTCCATTGGTAAACCTGATTTTGATTTGAATGAAAAAGTATTCGCAGCACCCATGTTAACTGGGATAAAGAACAACGACCTGTTGTTTTCAGCGGTTCCTCCAAATGAAGACATTTGAATGTATTTATTATTACTAAATGACCTGTTTTCCCAATATCTTGTTCCTATGACTGCGTCATTTATATATTTTGCAAATGACCTATTTCCTGGACTTGTTGTTCCGTAACTTTCAAAATTTTCTGTAAAACTTCCTGTATAAGCTATTGCATTTCCAACTAGTGGTGGAGTTAAATCAATAGTTTTCAATTCGTTGGTTAAGTCAATATCATTAACGGTTCTGACCATAAATTGATAATCACATCCAGATGAAGTACAATATTTGGTTAACACCTCTTATTCGACCATTTTGCAACCACTTTTCTACCTGCAAAATTCGAATAGGAACTAATACGAACTATGATATCTTTCCCGAATTCATCAACGATGGTATGATTTGTCGCACCACCTAAGTCATTCAATGTTGCATCATAATAATTTTTACCGAAGGATTCACTCTTAAATTGAACATCTTTGAATTCAATCAATTTATTCAAATACGAATCATTTTTAGCTGTTTCAATTGAAATACGATTTACCAAGTCTTCTTCATTCACTTTTGTGCAAGAAGCTTTTATAATTGATTTATAGTCTACAATTGCAATTCTCCCAACTTCGTCATCAAGTAAGTTTGTTGGCGTATTATTATCATAAAGAGATCCTATTACAGTTGAATTATATTCTTCTACGAAATACCGATCTTTCATGTTAATGTATACCTTTCGACCTGGTTCGAATTTGGTGTAAAGGTTGTAATCGTCTATCGGCATACTAAAACCGATGGTCCCATCTGTCGAGACCATTGAAATTGACTTGTAAAAGTTTCCACCTTCATCACTAGAAGTTACATAGGCTTCTATGATATCTGCATCAGGATATTTTGCATAAGCTGTCGTAGCAGCAGAAGTAATATCAGATACTTGTTTGGTTGGAGTAAGATCAACGCAATCCCCACTTAAATCAGGGAGCGTCGTATACATCACTATTGACGCAACTTGATGCGAGTACAACTGTCAAAAAGCTGAAAAAGCTGATTTTTAAACTTATTTTTTTCATGATTTTTTTAATTTAAAGAATATACTTTTACTTTATCCACCTGAAATAGACCTGCCAAAGTAGACGTATTTCCGGTAACTTTGAACGCAATATTAATTTTCTTTCCAATATATTCTGACATATTGATCAAATTGGATGGGATGTAAGTGTAGTTGTTTGTCGTGTTGTCCGCAACGATGGCATTAATCTTTGTCCATGTTACCGCTGTCACATTGGTTCCATCATATGGTAGATACAAATACTTCCAATTTGTTATCAGGACTTGTGACGAAATTTGAAGCAGAAGAAAATGAAAAAACTGGGTTGATGGCGGCAGTTAAATCTATTGAAGGTGTCACCAACCAGCCAATGTTAGAAGTGTCTCCACTTTGAAAAGAGCTAAATTGAGCATAACCATCATCTTGATATTCTCTTTCAATCCAGACTTTTGAACCTGCTTCGGCAAAATTAGTCCAATTAGGATAGTCAAAATCTTGATTGTAATCAATTGTCTTAAAGTCTTCTGAGAAATATAACGGAATAACTTTTGGAATGTCAAAATCATCTTCTTTAGTACAACTTGAAAATAGCACAAAAGTCAGAGCTGTAAGGAATATAGTTTTAAGAAATATGTTTTTCATAATAAATGATTTTAAAATTAAGGTAAAGATTTACAAAGAAAGTTCTTCCAAAACCGTAGAAATATTTAGGTCCAAAAGAGCGTAAGTCGTTTCCACTAGTTAAATCTTCTTGCAAAAACGGGTACGTTGCTTTACGAGATTGTTCAAATCCTCCTGTTTTATACTCTATATCAAAAACGTTATTTATGGAAGCAAAAATTCCAAAGGTGTCATTCTTTATTCTCCACGATTTTCCACCAGTAATATTAATTAAGGTATATGGGTCAAATTTTTCTTGTTTAAGTACTTTTCGAACGGATTCGTCCGTAGCACCCAAATAAGAAAGGTTACTGGTTGGGTCGATTGTAAAATTATTGGTTCTTAAAATGCTTGACACATCCAAAAATGTATCTGCTAAATAGTTAGCATTAGCACCAATCCACCAAAATTTAGGATCTCTATATTCCAAACCTAACGAATAAGCTTGTTGTGGACTTCCAGCAACACGATAGTTCTTGAGATAAGTTTTTCCAAAATCAAGAAGAGGCTGCGTATTTGTTGTTGTGGCCAAGGCATCATCGTTAATTTTCAGATTTGGGTTGTTGCTAAAGATGTACTGTCCATATGAAGCTGCAGCGGTTACTTTGATTGTTGATGTAATTTGGTATTCTAATCCCAACTCCGCGCCAATGTTTCGCTTATTAATTCCTGTTATGATTTCGCTGATAAAGGCGTCTTCATTATCTGTATTTGGGTCACCATCGGCATCCGGAAATACCCTCTCCATAGAAGAAAGAAATTTTGTTGAATTTTCGATTTGCGTGAAATACGTAGTAAAACGAGCTTTTAATTTTGGCGTTTTGATTATATAACTCGCATCAAGACTAGAGATTTGCTCGTTTTCTAAATCTGGTGTAATATTGTTGTTTAATCGAGCATTCGCAAAAGTATTTCTAGGTTGGGTGCTTTAGTCATATAAAGCTATTAAAATCGAGGAAATGTCTTCCTGAAATTTTATAGGTCAAACCGCCTTTAAACCCGAAATTTTCAAAATTTTGCTTTTCACTTTTGCCATAAGAATTAGAGGCATAAAGACCGTTTCTGTATAAGCCGTCTCTTTGATAAACTGCCTTAGAAAATGTCTGTCCTAAGTAGAAGTCAACTTTCTTATATCTAAACTTAAATTGCGTAAATGCATCGATTGTCGTCGCAAGTAGGTTATAATTGTAGCCATAAGTATCTCCTTCTCCAACGATGCGGTTTGGATTATTTAAGTCAGCTTGCGTTGCATCATCTGAAATTTGAGTATTAAAAGGATCAACATCATTAAAATATTGACCACCTAATAAATCAATTAGGTTTTGGAAATTGTGTGACTTTAATTTTCGTGCGTTAACCCCAGCGTTCATGCTAATGTTATCCGCTAATGAAGTACTTAAAATTGAGTTTAATGACCACAATTTGTCATCTGTTCTGTCTTCATAAAGAACAATAGCACTATTTCCCAAAACAGTATTTTGATTGGCTCGGTAAATTTCATTCCAATTAATTTGTTGATTGTTTTGGAAATTAACCAATGCATTCGCAGCTCCACCTAAATTTGGCAGCCACTGGCCATCATTATGAAAGTTTAAAAAATAACTAGGAAGATTTTTTGTAATAAGTAGGATCAGGATTATTAGCGCCTTGTAAGTCCAATCGGCTATTTCCAATGGATCCCTGTTGGTGCATAAGATTTGTATTTAGCGTAGTTTTGTCGCTTATTTTCCAATAATGACTTAACATATTTATTGGTTCTTCTACGTTCTTGTCTCTTGAGTTTCTTTTCTTACCATCTTGCCATCCCCAATAAGAATTGTATTTTACTCCCGATGTCAGTAACTTCTTGTGTGTTTGGAGAGTTTTTACCTCTGTGTTTTGCGCATAAATAGAGTGGAAATTCAACTGTGTTTGTCGTTAAATTTCTTTTCAACACTAGCAAAAATGGAGTTTGCCGCATAATCAGTTCCTTCGAAATAGCCTTCTTTAGCCCAACGTCTTCCAGCGGAAACGACAAAAGCCCAACCATCTGTGTTCATTCCCGATGCATGCGTTCCCATCATTCTCCAACTGTAATTGGTATTTGTTCCTGCAAATGAGACTCTTGAGCCTTTTCTATAGATAGAAGCTCTTGTATTAATTTCCTGAGTACCTAAAATACCACCAAAAGTGTAATCAGAAGGCGCCGACCCCATGGTAAATTCTTGATTTCTCGTGGCGTCATTCAGTCCTCCCCAGTTACCCCATTGTGGTCTTCCATCATAAATCTTGTTCATAGTTACTCCATTGATCATGGTAGTTGCATATTCATTGTCTAAACCACGAATTCGGAATCGAGCCTGACCCCAATTAAAAGCAGCCGCTTGCTGAAATGCATCTCTACTAGCCTGCAAAAGACCAGCGGTGCTTTCCGAACCACTATTGTCATCTCCAAGGTCATTTTCAGTAATAGTAATTAAACTTAGTTGTTGCTCTTGTGTTTGATCTTCCACTAGTATAACAACTCCTAAATTTAATATTTTTCCTGCTTCAATTTCTACTTGAATCAGTTGATCCTCATAACCTTGAGTCTTAATTTGTAATAATTGATTACCCAGACTGACATCATTGAATATAAACGTTCCGCTAGAATCTGTCAATGAGGTTAAATTCGTGTTCAAAATTGTAATTACAACGTTTTGTAAAGCTTTTTGAGTTTTCGAGTCGACTACTTTTCCAGTTACTCCCGTAGCTGATTGAGCGAAAACAAAAACCACTTGCATTACGAAGAATGTACTAAAAATAAGTTTTTTCATAAATAATGTAAATTAATTCGTCTTTTAGTAAGAATAATTATTTCTTAACGGATGCAAACAAAATCCCTATTAAATTAATATTAATTACTTTTGGTGCCAAGTTTATGTTAAACTTGATTTTAAATTAATACTAAATTCACATGGCGAAAGGTACTAAACTTTTTACACTCTTTTTCTTCTTAGTTGTCACAACGGTTAGTTCTCAACAAAAAAGTTTAGCGTTCATACCGTAGCTTATAACATTGAAAATTTTTACGATACAATAAATGACCCAAACACAAGAGATGATGAATGGGTTTATACAAAGAAGTTTTTCACCAATAAGCAAAACAATATTGCCAAGGTTTTGTCTCTTTTGGGTAAAAGCGAAAATCCAAATAATTCGCCAACTATCATTGGATTGGCGGAAGTTGAGAACAGAGCAGTATTGGAAGAATTAGTCAAAAACCCACAAATAATAGACAAAGATTACGGAATAGTTCATTTCGAGTCTCCCGACAGGCGGAATTGACTGTGCTTTTCTATATCAGAAAAAGCACTTTAAACCAACCGTTAGCTAGCAGAACATTCCGCTTTACATCTACGAAGCCGACACGAAATCATCTGATAAAAAAAAAAAAGGCAGGAAACTGAAATTTTGACGCTGTCGAAGAAACTGAAACTGCAAAAAAGAGATTTACACAAGGGATCAAATTTTAATGTCTGGTTTCTAGACGGCGAAGAAATGCATTTTATTGTAAATCACTGGCCATCCAGAAGAGGTGGCGAAAAAATTAGCAGTAATCTTAGAGAATTAGCCGCAGGCTTGAATTTAAAAATTATTGACTCTTTACAGAGAATAAATCCCGATGCAAAAGTAATTTCTATGGGAGATTTAAATGATGGCCCATTGAATAAGAGTTTAAAGGTTCTAAATGCCAAAGGAAACAAAAGAGGTGCAAAAAAGGCGGCATATAATCCTTCTGAATCGATGTTTAAGAAGAGGGAATCGACACTTTTTTATAGAGACGCTCGAGATATTTTCGATCAAATCTTCATCACAGAACCTTTAATTAGAGAAGACTTTTCTTCGTACAGGTATTGGAAAGCAGGAATATTTAATCCGCCATTCATGGTTCAAACAACAGGTCGATACGCAGGCTATCCGCTTAGAAATAATTTTTCACTCGAAGCCGGTTACAGCGATCACTTTCCAGCTTATATATAG
>JADKBW010000031.1 GCA_016714905.1 Flavobacterium sp. | reverse complement strand
TTTCATTCACCAGGACTTGCACCAGTAAAAAGACAAAAGCGGCTCATATCATATTGATAGTTTTGGAAATCAACTTTACGCAGACAGATTCACAAGGACTTTTGGTTTCTATTGCAACAGAGCAGCAGTTGTGCATGCTGACAAATGTTTTCACATCACAGACACAGGCAAGCAAGCATACACAGACGCTTTTGCATGGACAGGAAACGTTCAAGAAAACTTTTGTTCAGTTCGTAACAGTGAAAACAAATATTTTCACATTGACCTTGATGGCAACAGAATTTACAGCGACAGTTTTATTTATTGTGGCGACTTCAAAGACGGAATTGCTTGTGTAAAAACTGAAAACGGTTTTTTTCGACACATTAATTCTGACGGAAACAATCTCCATGACAAAGAATTTTCCGACCTTGGCATCTATCATAAAAACTTTGCAATAGCTAAAGACAATGGCGGCTGGTATCACATTGACAAGTCAGGAAATGAAATTTATAAACAAAGATTTTTGGCAGTTGAACCATTCTACAACGGCTTTGCTTTGGTTACACAGTTTGATAGCGACAAAATAATTATAGACGAAAACGGTAATACGGTAGTAAAAAAATATAATGATGATGGAAAATAGAACAAGACATAACAGCTGTCAAACGCAATCCCTAGAATTCGGGTTCGTGACGCTTTTTTATCTATATTCGTCTTTTACATATTAGAAAAAACTCTGTTTATTATTCGAGACTATTGTATGTCATCTAATCATAAGTAATTTAAAATAATCGCGTATGAAATTTGCGTATGTTGACAATATAAAAACAGAAGCGAAACCTAATTTAACTGGTCTATGTATAAGCTGTGCAAAAGATGTTCGATCGTACTGCGGCGACCAAATAATTCATCATTGGAAACATATAAATTTAAGTGAATGTGATTTCTGGTATGAAAGAGAAACCGAGTGGCATAGAAATTGGAAAAATCATTTTGATATTTCATATCAAGAAATTGTAAAATTCGATACAAATACTAAAGAAAAACATATTGCTGACATTTATCTTCCTCAAAAGACTTAGTAATTGAATTTCCAACACTCAGCTGTTGAAATTGATGAAAACTAAAGCCGTGAGCTATTCTATAATAGGAATGATATGGGTCAGACTTAACCTCAGTTAAAAATAATATTGAGTTCCACAAGGACAAAAATGACTTAAAATTTCTATTTGATAAAATGAAATCTCAACTTCCGAAGGAATTTGAAATTGACAAAGAATTTCAAGAAAGTCATTCTAAAAACAATGAGGTAGCTGATTTCTTAGATTTTAGGAATCGGTAAAGAAAAATTATAGAGAGTCAATATATAGTAAAATTAGAAGACAAATATTATTCCCTTTGTCAGAAAGATGAGTATTATTTAATGACATGGAAAACTTACATAAAAGGTGGGACTTTAGCGAAAAAACCAAAGTTTATTGATTTTTTGGAGATGATAATATTTATCAATTAATCGGACGCATAAAGACCGGCGGTGCCTACATTGTGAAACGATACAATAAGAAGTACTTTATTGAACACTATAAGTAAATTTCTTTAAGCAACGAAACGATGTAAACGAAAAAAGCCCGATTTAAAACCGAGCTTTCCCATCCAACTCCAAAGTCACCACAACTCAAGTTAAATTATTTTTTGCGCTTCTTCAATATCCATTTCAGTAGCCACGAAATCGTGAAACTCACTACGGCACCAAGCGCGGCCAATACCACTGTGCGCAAAACATCCACCGAGTGAATATTCGGTACGATACTCAAAAAAGTACCGCCAGCCGTGCCTACTTTTATAGATAAATTAGTGTGCATGGTAATTAAGATTTGCTATTCTGTGCATTGCTGAGGTCCTCAGCAGCGGTCGTCAATTGGCTTACGGCAGACAAAACACCTCCGGCAACAGTCAAATATCCTGCTGCAGAACTCACCACAATAGGCAACGCAATTGGTGCCGCCAGTATCGTTCCGCCAACAGTCGCCAAAACCAATCCGATATTGCGGAGCACTTTAAAAAATTTCGGTGTCGGAGCTTTCGCTCGTTGTACTAAGTTCATGATCAATTTACTTAAAGATGATACAATTCCTAAATCAATTATGTTCTAGGTGCACCATGCCCACCAATGGGCATTTCATCGGGTAAGTGGTCGTTAAATGCTCTTTGCGGCACTACCGATTCACCAATGTCCGCAAACAACCTATGACCCGTCTGGTTGCCGCCTATTTCCACTAATTGTCGTGGGCAACTTTGCCCTCCAATATCAGTCATATTTCGAGGCATAGCACTACCAACACCATTCCCCCCAATAGCTATTAATCTGCGCGTTACGCCAGTGCCTCCAATGTCGGTGGCACTTCTTGGTACAGCTTGGCCACCTCCAATAGTAAGCGTGCGTCTTTCTTGCCCACCAATACCTCCACCACCAATGCAAAGACTTTTGTAGTCTATTTCAGAATTGGTTCCCAATTCCTGTAGCTGCTTTTCTGTTTCCACCTCAGCAGGAACAGTAATGGCTTTTGTGTCCAGAACACTTTCGTAGTTTGTTGTTGCAGTTACTGCAGGTGCAGTTTCATTTTTACAACTAGTAACGCCAAAGGTTACTAAAAATACGAGCATCAATAACGAGATGCTTTTTACAAAATTTGCTGTTTGAGCTTTCGCTCCAAAAATATTTTTCATGATAATTCAATTTAAGATTGTATAATAATTTTTACTTTTTCGGCGCTATCTAAAGCACCATACACCAATCGTTTCAGCTTGGCAAATGCCTTCCGAGATTCAAGACCTAATCCTGGTCCACTCAATTTCGTTACAGGCGCAATACAGCCATTCAATTCTTGCAAAGCATTGTTGGCAGGATGGATCAGAATCAAACTTCTGTTCTTTACTGCAACCAGTTCCAAATGCCAATTAAATTTTGCTGTACCGCTTTCTTAAAAAATATTCCCCTTCCGGAATGCAGGAAACCCTTTTCTCGTTTTCCTTCCATGGCAATTCAATCGTATAACAAAGGAGTTTGCCTTCACATTCAAGTTTTCCGTTGGTCCCATCGGGGAAATACTTTCTAGTTAGAATGAGAACCATTCTACAAGCCACTAACTTTCACCAATGCCAATGGGTTAAAAGCACCGTTTTTCAACGAATACATTTGCCCGTTTACCTCTTGGTAAAACTCAATACCCAAAGCCACAAACAAAGGTTTGGTGCTAGCAGGAGTCACGTTATGAACATGGTTTACAACCGCGGTCAACGCTGCATCCCAAGGTAGGATAGCAGTTTCTGCTGAGGCCACTACAAACACTTCCGCTTCAAAATCAACTTCTGCTCCCGCAGAAACAATTTTGTAGTGCGTAGTGCCCGATGGCGCCGCAATCATGTTCGTCGGAACAAATGGATCAATGTCCATAGTGATCTTTCCACCAGGTCTGTCAATTGCGCTCACAAAAGGCGCATACAAACTCGTTCCCAATTTCCCACGAATGTTAAACTCAAAGCCTAACAGCAATTCCGCTTCCCCATCAATCACGTTTCGTAATCCACGCTCATTAACCAAGTCCGCTTGAATTACTTTCACCATTTGCTTGAGTCAGACGACTCACCATTCTACCATCAGCAGAATTAAGCAGTAATGCTCTCATAGCAGTTCGCAAAATCTTGCCGGCTTTTCCAGCTCTCCCGAACTCAGAACCATTCTCACGTGTTCTTTGAAACGCAGGATCACTTTTAATTCGGCTCGCTTCAATGCCACCCTTCTCACGAGCAAGGTGCCCGTCTTGGGTTTTATAAAAGGTAATATCCCCGATAGTACCTTTCAATTTAATTATGCCTTTCTGTCTTGCCATAATTTCTAAAATTTCAATTAATACTCCTTTTCATAATCACTTCATTTCGATAATCGTTGCAACTAATCCTCGAAAGATTAGAGCAAATATTTCCCCTTCAGAAAGACAATTCAAAACCACCTACATACAAACCATTCTAAAACATACATTTACATCTACCTCATTTTAGAATATGTAAAATTTTGGCTAAATTTTGCGACACAGATGAAGTACACCAAAGCCTAGTCAAAGGCATGGATAGTGTATGAAAATGAGTAAAAGTGATATCGAATAGTACTAGAGTATGTATCTATCCAAAAGATGTGCAGCGTATTACAGGAAAAAGGTATTTACAAGCAAGATTGTATTTGATAAAGATCAAAAAGCACTTCAATAAAGAACCGCATCATTTAGTTTCTATTGAAGAATTTTGCGAGTATACTGGTTTACAAATAGAACATGTAGTTCGTTGTATTGTTGGATGAAAAAACAGGGAATTCAAGTCCAAAACCAAAGTGTGTAGAACATTAACATGTTCATTAACATGTTTAAATAAGAGTTCAAATAAGTTGCAAAGTCAGAGACAAATTTGTAAATTTACGCATCAAGATTTACGCTATTTTATTACAAAATACGAGGTGCCAATTCGGTTAGTATTGCAATGCGTCCGATTAAAAGCCCCGAAAACATTGGTAATTTTGAGTAGGTTCGACTCTCCCCGACTCTACACACTCCAATCTGAAGATAAACATCAAGTTTTATTGAATGTATTGCTTTCGCAATAAAATAGCAGAAAAACGCGGGGTTTGGGGGGGGGGGGGAAGGGGGGGGGGGGGCGGGTTCCTCCCCGACTCGCACAACACCGGATCTGAAACTTAACAAATTAAAGCCTTGATCCAATGAATAATCCACTAATCCCGCAACTCGCACCTTGAATTTGGTCAATGATCTTTGATCTTGCCTTCCGCATTGATCTAAAAAATTTTTTGATTATTTTCATACTCGCCGGATTCATTTCAAAAAAAAACAGCACTTTAAAAAACGCAAACATCATACTTTCGTGCAGTAAATCCGCAAACGTCGCCAGACTTTGCGGTTTTTTCTTTACAAAAGTTCAAAAGATTTACTACTTTTAATGTACTATTCGTAAAACAAGTTTGTTTTGATTAGTCACCATCTGAGAATATTTTTTGTTTTGTGTTTGAAGTGCTTCTAAATAAAAAAACAAGGTGACTTTTAAAATCAGAATTCCTTTTTGAACGATAAAAAAACAGTCGATTTTCACAGAAAAAATTAATTGCAAGTCTATGGATCAGCTACCGCCTTCAAGTAAATTAAAGTCCTTTGTAATTATTTTAGAAGGCATTATTTTGCTAGCCTTACTACTATATCTTGGCAAATCACTTTTCATACCACTTGCTTTTGCATTCTTGATTAGCTTCATACTTTATCCTATTTGCCATTGGATGGAAAATCATGGTATCAACCGCACCATTGCTATCGGCTTGCCATTAGTATTAATGATTCTTGTTTTCACTGGTCTAGGCTATTTAGTTATCGCATTCCTTTTAGAACATTTCCATGAAATGGCCGATATCAAACCCAAGTTGATCGAGGCCTTGCAAAGCTTCCATCTGTTTCTAGCTGAAAATCTAGGCTTAAGTAAAGAACTACAAGAGGAAATAACACAAAATTTAATCAACAGTACAGGAAACAATCTTTATAAAGCCTCAAGCGGAACGGTTTCCTCGCTTTCCAAAATTTCTTTCTTTATGATTATGGTTCCCATTTTCTCTTTTCTCATTTTGCTGTATAGAAACAAGTTAATGAATACACTCTATCATTTTTTTCCCAACGAAAGTCGCAGTTCCCTTCGCGAAATTGTAACTGATACAATTCAATCCTACTACAATTTCGTCAAAGGCATGGCACTAATTTATCTTATTGTTGGGACACTCAATAGTGTTGGATTGGCGATAATAGGTGCGCCTAATCCGTTCTTATTTGGCTTTTTGGCGTCCGTGCTTACCTTCATCCCATATGTCGGAATCATGATCGCTTCATTACTTCCCATTACTGCTGTTTGGATCGCTTATGACTCCGTTTGGTATTCCGTAGCGGTCATTGTCTGGTTTGCTTTTGTTCAAATCTTGGAAGCCTATTTCATCTTCCCCTATATCGTAGGCAAAAACCTTAAAATAAATACTTTGATAATACTTATTGTGATAATTCTCGGTGGCATGCTGTGGGGAGCGGCGGGAATGATACTCTTTATTCCAATGGTTAGCATACTAAAACTAATAGCGAGTCGCAGTCCCAAAGTTAAAATTCATTTCAGAACTATTAGGAGCCTGATATCCAAACACTCCGCGCTTCACATCCGAAAAATATGTACAACCAAACTATCGAAAAAACGCTTGCAGATCTCGAAACTTCTAAGTTGGGTTTAACAAGCCACGAAGCCGAAAAGCGTCAAATAAAATTTGGATTGAACGAATTTCGTGAGGGAAAGAAAACCTCTCTGTGGTCGCTGTTTCTGAGCCAATTCAAAGATTTCATGATTTTAATATTGATAGCAGTCGCTATCTTATTAGGCTTTTTGGGAGATACGATTGATACCATTATCATTCTGGTTATTGTGATTCTTAATGCAACGGTTGGTTTTTTTCAAGAGTATCAAGCTGAAAAAGCACTAGCGTTACTAAAAAAAATGGCCATTGCTCAAGCAACAGTTTTGCGTAACGAAAACCTTGTGGTGATGTCGTCGACGGTATTGGTGCCGGGCGATATTGTAATTATCGAAGCGGGAAATATCGTCCCTGCAGATTTGAGATTATTAGAAACACATGGTCTCCGAGTTGATGAATCATCATTGACTGGAGAATCGGTTCCCATCGACAAAACAAATACAGTATTACTTGAACAAGACATTCCTCTCGGCGACCAAATCAATATGGCGTTTAAAGGAACAATGGTCACAGCAGGCAGAGCGATTGGTGTCGTAGTCGCCACAGGGATGAATACCGAATTAGGCAGAATTGCGGGTCTTCTACAAGAAAAAGAGGGAAACACGCCTTTGAAAATGCGCATGAATCAATTCAGCAAGAAGCTTTCCTACATTATTATGCTAATTTGTTTCGTCCTGTTCGTGACGGGTTACTTGCGAGGCGAAGAACCTTTCAAACTCCTATTGTTATCAATCAGTCTTGCCGTTGCCGCTATTCCCGAAGCACTTCCTGCTTTGATTACAATAGCGCTCGCTCAAGGTGCTGCAAGATTAGCCAAAAAACAGGCATTAGTGCGCAATTTACCAGCGGTAGAAACACTGGGATCCGTAAATTTTATTTGTAGCGACAAAACTGGAACGCTCACACAAAATAAAATGGACGTGGTAAACAAACAGGAAGCAAATTCCTTATTGTCCACGTGTATGGCGTTAAATCACGACATTAAGTTTGACGAAAATCAGAAGCCCTTCGGAGAATCTACCGAGTTGGCTTTGGTGCAAAATGTACTGACAACAAGTAGTTATCTCGACTGTGTTAGTCTGACGGAAAGATACCAACGCCTGAGAGAATTACCTTTTGATTCAGATCGGAAATGCATGACAACCGTACACGATTATGAAGGACAATTACTGGTTATAACAAAAGGGTCAATAGAAGCACTTTCCAGCGCTCTTCAGAATGATGATGACAAAAAAGAATTAGAATATTATGGCAATCAATGGGCTCATGAAGGCAAACGGGTTTTAGCGTATGCTTTTAAAATTATTGACAAGCAACCAGGCGCTGATGCCGAGATGGAAAGGGCATTAACACTTGCTGGGATCGTCGGACTTATTGACCCACCGAGAGAAGAGGTAAAAGCAGCCATTGCCGAATGCAAAACAGCGGGTATCAAAACGGTCATGATTACGGGAGACCACCCCGCGACAGCAAAGTCAATTGCCAGGGAAATTGGTATTTTAGAAGATGGAGACTTGGTGTTAACTGGCACCGAATTGGAACATTTAAACGAGGAAACGTTCAAGACCCAAGTCGAAAAAGTATCCGTATATGCTCGAGTATCACCTGATCAAAAACTATATATTGTTAAGACCCTGCAGGCCAAAGGCCATTTTGTTGCTATGACTGGAGATGGCGTAAACGATGCTCCTTCACTAAAAGCCGCAAATATTGGAGTAGCTATGGGTATCAATGGGACTGATGTCAGTAAGGAATCTGCGGATATCGTATTATTGGATGATCACTTCGCAACAATTGTAAAAGCAGTCAAGGAAGGTAGACGCATTTTTGACAATATTCGAAAATTCGTCAAGTATATGTTGACTTGTAATGGCGCAGAAATTTGGACAATCTTCCTCGCTCCTTTGATGGGAATGCCAATACCACTTTTGCCTATTCACATCCTTTGGATTAATCTTATCACCGATGCCTTACCGGCCTTGGCACTAGCCAATGAAAAAGCCGAAGTGCATATCATGAATCGGCCACCGCGTGCAACTACCGAAAGCTTGTTTTCGGATGGGGTTGGATTTCATGTAGTCTGGGTCGGACTATTGATGGCAGGCATTACCTTGGGTATACAAGCGTGGACGATTCACCATCAATTAGCGCATTGGCAAACGATGGTATTCACGGTGCTTGCGATGTCACAACTTGGGCATGTTTTAGCCGTTCGTAGTGACCGCACATTTTTGTATAAACAAGGTTTCTTTAGTAATCCTGCTCTACTTCTTTCTGTCTTATTGACATTCCTGTTGCAAATGGCGGTGGTCTATTTGCCGTTTATGAATGCTATTTTCAAAACACAACCATTAACATTGACGGAACTCGGAATCTGCATAGGAGGTGCAGTTATCCTATTTCATGCTGTTGAAATGGAAAAATGGATAAAAAAAGAAGATAATAAAAGTGCTTGTTTAATTTTGACGCCAGGAACTTTGCCATCTTGCAACAGAAAACCAACAACCTACAACCTACAACTTACAACTTACAACATACAACCCATGTGCTACTACGTCCAACAAAGTAAACTAACTATTGAAATCACCGACTTCTTCAACAAAAACGTCGATCATAAGGAGAACGTGTTCACCTCAGACTTCATCAA
Source organism: Flavobacterium sp. (assembly GCA_016714905.1). Lineage (GTDB taxonomy): Bacteria > Bacteroidota > Bacteroidia > Flavobacteriales > Flavobacteriaceae > Flavobacterium. The sequence goes on along the minus strand of JADKBW010000031.1, from coordinate 18,699 downwards.
TGGATTCAGTTATCCTAATCTTCCGATCATACTGGATAACAAACCCGAAATCATCACGACTAATTTTACTTGGGGATTGCTGCCCACCAACCGCGATAAAGATTTTAGGAAAAGTACGCTCAACGCCCGAGTAGAAACGTTAGAGGAAAAACCGTCCTTTGCGCCTTCCATCAACAAACGTTGCTTGGTCATTGTCTCGGCTTATTATGATTATCATTGGAATGACGCAACAGGCAAATCAAAAACCAAATACCAAATCAATTCACAAGAACAGGAATTATTCTGTTTGGCGGGAATCTACAACAGCTGGCAAGACAAAAACGGTTCAGTTTGGAACACCTACAGCATCGTCACGACCGAGGCCGATGCCCAAATGAAATACATCCACAACCGTAAAGAAAGCGAAGGCGATCAAAGAATGCCGATTCTAATAAAACATAGCGATGAAAACGCGTGGCTAGACGCTAAGAATCATCCGATGGACTTTGCCTTCCCGAAATACCAACCGTCGATTATTGGGTTTCCGGCTGATTAGGCGTGACGGCTGTTACCAGTAGGCGTTTTATTTATTACTATTGTTCATCATCTTCTTTCTTATAACCTTCATAATAATAGGACTGTTCAATTCCTTTAAAGATGACTTCTCTGTTGTCAATTTCGTCAGTTAAGTTTTGACCAAGCAAAGTTCTTAATTCCAAATCGTTGATCGGGCTTCTTTCCATTGCTTGTAAGTAAAGTGATTTATCTACAAATTGCCAATTCACTAATTTTCTTAGTCTAGCTTTTAAAATCATATCGAGCCAAATTCTCATTGTTCTTCCATTTCCTTCCAAAAATGGATGAGCAATATTCATTTCAATATATTTTGCGATAATTTCTTCGAAACTGTTTTCGGGCATTTGCTCGATTTTTACTAATATTTCGTTTAAATACAATGCATTAGCAAATCTAAAACCGCCTTTTGAAATGTTTAGAGTTCTAACTTTTCCAGCAAAATCATATAATCCATCAAATAAATATTGATGAATTTCTTTTAAACCTTTTGTGGTTCCAATTTCGATTTTATCAATATCATTTGATTCAAACAAACGATAAGCATTTTCTAAACTTTCTTTATCAATATTCTTCATATAAAATCAGATTTTTAATCTATCTGTTTATTGTCAAAAATACTTTAAAAGTTTATCATTTACTTAAAAACTGACTACTTTTTTGTCAATATTGATTTGTGTTTATTTCTGGTTTCGGTACGCTTACTAGTAACGCTTGGCTAGGCACTAAGAACCATCTATTATTGGATTTCCGGCTGATTAAGCGTTATTCATTTTGGCTTTCACTTCTCGGAGTTCACTGCGCATTTCCATCAACAACGAAGTCACATGATCCGGACTAAATTCCGTCTTGCGGTCGCTTCTACCAATATTGCACACATATTCCCAAACCTCCAAAACCTCCGAAGCCTTGACGGTATAAGGCTCGTAAAACGTATTGTCAGAATTTAACAACAGTGAATTCTTACCGTTCTTGTTCAAGCGTTTGTAAACTATGCCGTCTTCCTTGGTAATCACAATATAAGTCTTACCATCCAGAATATCTCCTAGTTTTTCAACGTACTTGGCAACAATAAAAGAACCGTCTTCGTGCGGCGGCATCGAATCGCCTTCCACAGGAAAAGCGCGATGCTTCCCGGCGCCTAAAAAGGAAAGGGAAATTTGAGGCAATGAACCGATAAATTCCGGATCGGCATAACCACTCCGATAACCCGCTTTGGCCGTGTGGGTAACCACTTCAATCCGGTCGTTGTTTTCGGCATCAACCGTAATCGGCAGTAACATGCGGTTTTGCCCAATAGCCATCATGCTTTCTAAAGTGACTTTGGTCAAATCGACAGTCAACAACAAATCGGTCGTGACATCATAATACTTAGAAATACGAATCAAAACCTGATACGGAGCCTCCGAATCGCCATCCTCATACTTCTGATATTGTCCCCTACTAATCCGCAAAGCATCCGCTATCTTTTGTTGTGATAGCTCCTTCTTTCCCCTCAGATATCTCAAATTACCTGCAAATACAGCCATAATAAAAATTGATAGTATTAATATCAACAAATATAATATAAATTATATCAAATCAATCTAATTTTGTAAAAAAATAACCCGCAACCAAAAAGCCAAAAGTCAAATTCCACAACTCACAACTCACAACTCACAACTCACAACTCACAACTCACAACTTACAACTTACAACCTACAACCCTCAACCCAAAATGTCTCGTGCCATCGTACATCTAGATCTCGACACCTTCTTCGTCTCCTGCGAAAGGCTCACCAATTCCAAATTAGAAGGAATTCCGCTAATCATAGGCGGTGGCGACCGAGGTGTGGTAGCCTCTTGTTCCTACGAAGCACGCACTTTTGGCGTTCGTTCTGCTATGCCTATTCGAATGGCGATGCGATTGTGTCCACAGGCTAAAATCATCAAAGGGGATATGGAATTGTATTCGAAACTTTCTTTTACCGTCACCCAAATCATCGAAGAAAGAGCGCCGATTGTAGAAAAAGCGAGTATTGATGAACACTATCTCGATATCACGGGCATGGACAAGTTTTACGGTTGCTTCAAATGGACCAACGAGCTGGCGCAAACCATCACTAAAGAAACCGGCTTACCCATTAGCTTTGCGCTATCCGTAAACAAAACCGTTTCTAAAATCGGCACTGGCGAAAGCAAACCCAAGGGAAATCTCGAAATTCCGGAAAGTCAAGTGCGGCAGTTTCTCAATCCACTATCAGTCAAAAAGATCCCAATGGTTGGTGATGTTACGTTTCAACTGTTATCGAGAATCGGAATCAGAACCATCCAAACGCTCTCGGAAATGCCCGCAGAAGTACTCCAACAAATGATTGGAAAAAACGGTGTCGAGCTCTGGAAAAAAGCCAACGGCATCGATAACAATCCTGTTGAACCTTATAAAGAACGGAAATCCGTGTCTACAGAACAGACATTTATACAAGATTCCATCGACATCAAAACGATGAAAGCCATTCTCGTGGGCATGGTTGAAAAACTAGCGTATCAATTGCGTTCTGAACAATGGCTCACTTCAACGGTAGTGGTCAAAATCAAATACGCCAATTTCGACACCCAAACCAAGCAATGCAGCATCGCGTATACTTCGGCAGACCACGTATTGATCAAAATCGTCACCGAGCTGTTCGACAAACTCTACGACCGCCGCATGCGACTCCGTATGATTGGAATCAATTTTAACGGATTCGTACGCGGCACCTATCAAATCAACCTCTTCGAAGACACCCTAGAAATGATTGCGCTCTACCAAGCCATGGATAAAATGAAAAAACGATTCGGTTTCAACGCCGTCGGCCGCGCGGGAACCATTTTGAAAAATAAACTATAAAAATAAAATTCCAAAATTGAAAATTCCACCCGAGGCGCAGCCGAACGGAGCGAAGCTAAATTCCAAAACCGCTGTCACCCTGATTAGTTTATACCCCCCTCGCGTGAATCGTAATCGAGGCAGACATTCGAATGGTCATATTAAATGAAATTCCAAAACCCACAACCTACAACATACAACATTCAACATACAACCCACAACATGTACCTCAACTCCCACTCCTACCACTCCCTCCGCTTCGGCACCATTCCCCTCACCGACTTAGTGACACAAGCTGCCGCCTGCAACGTACAAGCCATGGCACTCACCGACATCAATACCGTAACGGGCATTTATGATTTTATTAAAGAGTGCAAAGCCGTAAAGATCAAACCCCTCGTCGGCATAGAATTCCGTTATCACAACCAATTGCGCTACATCGGTTTGGCTAAAAACAACGAGGGATTGGCGGAAATGAATCGCTTTCTTACCCAACACAACTTCAACAATACACCACTTCCGGAACAAGCACCTGACTTCAAAAATGTGTTTGTCATTTATGGTTTTGAAAAGGAACCTCATCAATTACGAGCACACGAATACATGGGCATCCGCCCCGAACAATTGCCCAAATTATACGCCACGAAATGGAAAAACAAAAGTCCAAAAATGGTCGTTTGGCAACCCGTGACCTTCCGTACCAAAAAGGAATTCAACTTGCATAAAATCCTGCGTGCCATTGATACCAATACCATCTTGTCTAAGTTAACACCCGAAGATTATTGCAGCAACACCGACGTGATGATTCCTATAGCCGAACTCCTCGAGAAGTACAGCGACTATCCGCAGATCATCCAAAACACCCAAGACATTATCGATAACTGCCATTTCGAATTCGACTTTACCACACCCAAAAACAAAAAATACTATACCAACAATCAGAAAGACGACATGGCACTACTCACCACCCTCGCCTATGAAGGTTTGACGTGGCGGTACGGCAAAAACGATAAGGTCGCCTTGGCACGCGTAGAAAAAGAATTGCGCGTTATTAATCAACTGGAATTTAGTGGCTACTTCCTCATCACTTGGGACATCATCCGGTACAGCAACAGCCGAGGATTCTTACACATCGGGCGTGGTAGTGGCGCCAACAGCATTATCGCGTATTGTTTAGGGATCACCGATATCTGCCCGATTGAACTCGACCTCTACTTCGAGCGCTTCCTCAACGAAAATCGCAAGAGTCCACCTGATTTCGACATCGATTGGTCCTGGAAAGAACGCGATGTCATCCTCGACTATATCTTCACCCGCTACGGCAAAGAACACGTCGCTTTTTGTGGCACGAATGTCGAATTTAAATACCGCTCCATCTTCCGAGAAGTCGGCAAAGTATTCGGTTTGCCCAAAGAAGAACTCGACGCTTTAGCACGCAAACCCATGGCAACACACGATAAAAATGCGGTGGTCAAAATGGTGCAGGAATACGGCATGTTGCTCGAAAAATACCCCAACCAACGCAGCATGCATTCCTGTGGCATACTCATTTCCGAAGAACCCATCACCAACTATACGGTGCTCGAAATGCCACCCAAAGGCTTTCCCATTGTGCTGTTCGACATGCACGTAGCGGAAGATATTGGTTTTGAAAAATTTGATATCTTAAGCCAACGAGGCATCGGTCATATTGACGATTGTAAAAAATTAGTCGCGAAAAACCAAGGCATCAACGTCGATATTAGAAACACCAAACTCTCAAAAAATGAAGCCAAAGCCAACGCCTTTTTGAGTTGCGGGAAAACCATCGGCTGCTTTTATATTGAAAGTCCAGCGATGCGTGGATTGTTACGTCGACTCAAATGCGACAACTACAAAACCCTCGTCGCGGCGTCATCGATTATTCGGCCTGGCGTGGCACAATCGGGGATGATGAAAGAGTATATTTTCAGACACAACTTTCCAGATCAGTTCGAATATTTTCACGACGTATTCAAAGAGCAACTCGGAGAAACCTATGGCATTATGGTCTATCAGGAAGATGTGATTAAAATCGCTTTACACTACGGTGGACTATCAGCAGCCGACGGTGATATTCTCCGCCGAGCAATGAGCGGCAAAGGCCGATCGAAAGCCGCCTTGCAAAAAGTAAAAGACGACTTCTTTCAGTCGTGTTTGCAAAAAGGACATCCCGAACAATTGAGTCATGAGATTTACCGTCAAATAGAATCCTTTGCGGGCTATTCGTTTTGCAAAGCACACTCCGCTTCGTATGCGGTAGAAAGCTATCAAAGTTTGTATTTGAAAGTCTATTATCCCATCGAGTTTATGGTGGCGGTCATCAACAACCAAGGCGGTTTTTACCGAACGGAAGTGTATATACACGAAGCCAAAATGTCGGGAGCCAACATCCACAATCCCTGTGTCAACAAAAGTGAATACGAAACCACACTTTATGGCAAAGACATCTATTTAGGATTGATGCATTTGGAAGGTTTAGCGTATCAATTGGCAATAAATATCATTTCGGAACGCGAAAAAAACGGCGACTACCAATCGCTAGAAGAGTTTATCAACCGCATTCCCATTGGTATCGAAGGCATTCAGATTCTCATTTTTATTGGTGCCTTTCGTTTTACTGGAAAAAGCAAAAACGAATTGTTGGTGGCCGCACGTTTGCTACTCATCAACTTCAAACCAGAAAACAGAAATCTCATGCTCCTGCAAGAACCCGTCAAAGCCTACCAACTACCGCAATTAGAACGCGCGCCGTTTGAGGATGCTTTCGATGAAATTGAACTCTTGAGTTTTCCCGTTTCTTGTTCCCCTTTCGATCTGCTGCAAACCAGCTACCGCGGCAACGTAATGGCGAAAGACCTGCTGTCGTACCACAAAAAAACCGTAAAAATGTTGGCGTATTTAATCTCCCGAAAACATGTCCCAACCAAAAGAGGCGATATGTATTTCGGAACTTGGGTTGATGCCGAAGGCGAGTTCTTCGACACGGCACATTTCGCCGACAGCTTGCAACAATATCCGTTTCAAGGAGGCGGTTGCTATTTGCTATTGGGTAAAGTAGAAGTCGATTTTCACTTCCCTACTATCACTGTCACCAAAATGGCGAAAATGCCTTTTATTGCCGACCCGCGTTATGCCAATTCTAATGAGCAGCAATTCAAAGTACACCAACACATTCGAGAAGACGTCAGCATGACGCATCGCGCACCTTATCCTCAGGAACATGAAATTGGTTTGCCACGACATAAGATGATTTCTACTGATTAAGAAACCATTCATTTCTAAGTTTAAGTAATTGTTAAATCGCTTTTGTTCTGATATTTGTCACCTTTTAAAATCTTGTAGTGGTTAAATTTGCTTTCAACAATCAGAATATGGAAAATCTTAAACGCCTTCAAAATGAAATGGAGCTGCTTGAAAAAAAGATAACGCGGGCAGCTTTAAATCGGCGAAAACTAATTGCATCACTACCTCATTCACAGCAAAACAGTGCTGCTAATCTGATTCAGTATCTGGCATTAAGAAACGAAGATGTTCGTTTGCTGCAAGATGATTTGCATCAAGCGGGGCTGTCAAGTTTAACGAGTTGTGAAAGTCATATATTAAAGCAGATACAAGCAATCAGACAAAGAATTGGTGCGACGATCAAAGAAAAGGATATTTCACAATTTGACTATTATGCGGCACAAAGTACTTTAAGTAAAAATACCGTAGACCTTTTCGGATTCAAAAAAGAAACTGCGGTGCCATACATTATGGTAACACTGGATAATTCTTTTGAGAATGATGTCAATCTAATAATCGCTTTGCTTAAAGCAGGAATGAACGTTGCACGCATAAACTGCGCCCATGGTGATGAGAAAAACTGGAAACTACTCATTCAAACGCTACAACATGCTACTGAAAAGAGCGGCTGTCCTTGTAAAATATACATGGATATAGCGGGCCCGAAAATGCGTGTTGATTTACCAGGTAAAGGAAAAAAAACCGGAAAACTCAAAGTAGCGCTTGGACAGGAAATTATACTTGTCGAAAAAGGAGAGCATATAGACCACGACAAAAAAGCCATATCCTGTTATGAAGCTGGCGTTATTCCTCGCTTAAATGAAGGCGAAAGAGTAATTATAGATGATGGAAAATTTGAAGGAATAGTAAAAATCACAAAAGGGAAAAGGTATTTGAAAATTACAAGGATATCATCTAAAAGATCATTTATAAAGAAAGAGAAAGGACTTAATCTGCCAGATACCTTCTTAGACTTGTCTGTGCTATCTGATTCAGATTTGACGGCAATACCCTTTATTGCTGCAAATGCAGACATGGCGGGATGCAGTTTTTTAAGAAACGCAGCAGATTTAAAACTGATAAAAGACACTTTCAAAGCTTATGAAAGAACTCCAAAACTAATTTTGAAAATAGAAACACCAGAAGCGGTCATTAATCTACCATCGCTATTATTAGAAGCCATGACGGAAGAAGTATTTGGAGTGATGATTGCGCGAGGTGATCTAGCAGTAGAAATTGGCGTTGAACGGTTAAGCGAAATTCAAGATGAGATCTTATGGATCTGTGAAGCGGCTAACACACCCGTGATTTGGGCAACACAGGTTCTTGAAACTTTCAGCAAATTAGGTATCGCAACCCGAAGCGAGGTAACCGATGCAGCACATGCAGCCAAAGCAGAATGTGTGATGCTTAATAAAGGTGATTTTATAATTGACACCATCAAATTGCTCAAAAAAATACTAAATAAAAGTGGCGGTCATCGAAATAAGAAGCGCTACAGCATGAGGCCACTGAATATTGCCTCCCATTTTCTACATCAAACCGAATTGGCAAAAAAAGTTTAATTTCCTTCCTGAATTATAGAGATGACATCAATGATAACGCCACAAACCACAACATTCAACATCCAACCTACAACCGACAACTACTTCACCAAAATCTTAATCCGCTCCACCAACATCTTCTCCCCATCAAACAACAAAACATGATAAACACCAGTCGCCAACATACTCACATCTACGGCCGCTGAAAATGGCGCCGCATAGACTTCTTTACCATCAGCACTTACTATTGAGGTGAAGCTAATTCTTGTATCGGACGCAATATTCAGTATATGATCCGACGGCACTGGAAACAAAGTGGTTTTGCTTTCCGCTGCAAACTGATTGACCGCTAACGACGCATTTTTCAATTCAATTATTCTGTCGTCTGCGGCAATGGGAGTTCCGGTATAATCCCGATTCGAAGTGCAAATAAACACGCGTCCATCTGGAATCACAAGCACATCTCGCAACCTTCCGTAAGTATTAGTAATTAGTGCGGTCTGTGTGAGAATTTGCGTGCCATCTTCACTCAATTGCAGTTGAAGTAATTGTTTGTTTTTCAAAACTGCCACCAACAACGAATTATTCCATTCTGGAATGGCGCTATTTTGATAGTAATCCAATCCACAGGGCGCAATGGACGGCGACCAACTCCAAATGGGTTCTTTCACATTGTTGGCGTTACAAAATGTAATTTCTGTAGCAGTGTTGCAAATGCCTTCCACAGTCGGCCAACCATAGTTTCTATTGGGTTCAATAATATTAATTTCGTCGTTAGAACCCGTACCATGCTCTGAACTGTACATTTTACCGTTGGCATAGCACAATCCTTGTGGATTTCTGTGTCCCAGTGAATAAACATAACTTCCCGGAATCGGATTGTCAGCAGGAATACTTCCATCTAAATTCATTCGCAACATTTTGCCGTTAATTGAAGTCAAGTTCTGCGCAACCGCCGGCGTATTATAGGTATCGCCCAAACTGATAAATAATTTATCATCTAAAATGACCATTCGTGAACCATTATGCGAAACTCCCGCGCCAATATTTCCTAAAATTATAGTGGGATTGATCAACGTATTATTGAGGGCATCGTACTCATAACGGACGATTTTAGAAGTCGTTGTTGTATTGGCATAATGCACATATAAAAAAGGCGAAGTCGAAAAATCAGAATCCAAAACCATCGAATGCAGCCCCACACTAAACCCAAAGAGCGCCACATCTCCAATCGTAAAAACTTGCTGTACTTCATAGGTCGTAGGATTCATCCTTTTGATGTTGCCAGCCAGTTCAGTAAACCAAATCCAGCCATCAGCACCATAAACCATGTCCCACGGCACATCCAAATTCGTAGCGACTACTGTTTGTTGTATAACAGTAGATTGGCGTTGCATCTGTGCAAAACTCGTCGCAGCACATAATAGGATTGATAAAGTAGCAAGAATAGTAAGCTTTTTCATAATGGATTGTTTTTTACATTGGATAGCCGTTCCCATTTCGATTTTCAATTTCGCCTTTCTCAAGAGATAAGACAGGTAAGAACATGAAAATCAACAAGAACGAATGTAAACAATTTTTTATAATTAGCCCTAGAATGGATTACAAAAACGGCTTCGTCAATCGATATTTAAACGAAAACAATACCAAACCAACCTTAGTTTTGATACCAAATCGCTCAAACAAAGAAGTGCGGTAATTCTCGACCGTTTTCACGGCTGTACCCATAATTTCCGCCATTTGAACATACGTATATTCTTCTTCATCACAAACCAAAGTCAAAAATTCGAGTTCCTTTTCAGACAAAATAATCGAATTTCTAGTTTCAGGAGGAGCGACTTGATGGTTCCGCATGTGCTTTAAGATTTCAGAAATATTATTGTAACCTTGGGTCACAATCATATCTACCGCGAACTTCAATTCTTGGGCGGTACAGTTTTTATGCAAAAAACCTCTGGCACCACGCATATACGCTTCGTGAATAATCTCTTCATCAAAATTTTGGGTGAGAAACAATACCCGATATTCGCCCGATTGTTTTTCCAATTCCGACAAAACTTCCAAGCCATTTTTGTTGGGCATCGAATAATCCAAAATATACAACTGTGGCGGATTGGATAAGGGCAAGGCGTCAAGAAATGCCTCCCCATCTTCAAATTCATGAATGACTTCATAACTCCCCAGCCGTTGTAATAACTCTTTCAGTCCTTGGCGAACAATCTTATGATCATCAATAATTGCAATAGTTGTAGTTTCCATAAATTAGTGATCGCTTATTTCGGTTAATGTTAATGTTGTTCCTTGATTGACAGTCGACTGAATATCCAAAGTATACCCAATCATCGCCGCACGCTCGACCATGTTTGTCAATCCCAACGTGCTTTTCGAGGGCGTCGTCTGATCAAATCCTCGCCCATTGTCGCTCACAGTCATGGTAAAAAATGGCGCGATTGCAATCGATACCTCTATCTGGGTCGCTTTAGCGTGCTTGAGAATATTATTCATCATTTCCTGAAAGATTCGGTACACGACGATTTGCTCTTGTGAACTAAATACTTTCTTTTTGTTTTCGATGCATGAAAAACGTAGGTCTATCGATTTCGTTTTCTTCATCCGCTCTACCTCCGACTCGATGGCTTGCAACAGATCGTGATGCAACAGCAGTTGATTGTTGAGCGAGTGACTGATACCGCGTATCGAAGTCGACAAATGTGAAACCGATTCAGATATCGGCAACAAGACCTTCTCCAATTCCGGAGCGTCCAATTTGAGATGCTCCAGCTGAAAATTAATAAACGTCAATTGCTGTCCCGCATCGTCATGCAAATCTTGCGAAATGTTTTTGAGCACCTGCTCCTGCGTTTCTATAATGGTGGTATTCAGTGTTTTTTGATAATCGATATCCTTCTGATAAATTACCTGTGTGTACTTCTTAACTTTATGGATATAGAGCTTAATCAACAATCCGCAAAAGAGGATGATTAAGCTAACTAAAAGAAATACAACCAGGATTCCAAAAGCAATCTCAAAATTCATATAGTTCCTTTTTTTCTCGATAAATATAGATGTTTAATAGGGAATAGTAGACCACATTTACAACAATAATAATCGTTCGGTATAATTCAAATTTTTCGAAAAACACGGTTGTCATAATGGCCCTACTTTTAAATCCGAACATAAATGTTAATCCGATAAAAAACAAAACGGGAGCCATCAATAAGATAAACTGGTTGGAAAAGAAAAAAGGGAAATTCTCTTTTCTTAATTGATAAAAGCTTTCGATGAGAAATAGAAATAAGTACATGAAAGCTCCTACGATGAAACTATAGCAATTAAAAATCAACCAACCTTCAATTAGAAAAAAATCACACAAACAAAAAGTTATAAATGCAATTAAAAAACCAGTAACAACTTTCGGAAACGAAACCGCTTCTCTTAGTATTAGGAGCCATAGAGAATGATGTATTAAAGTAGTAATAGTGATACTTGTTTTGAATGATGTATCATACAAATCGGAAATAATGCTAATGGATTCGTTAATTATAAAAACAGCTAAAATTATCAAAATACAGCGGTGAGTTTGGATTTTCCAGCTCAATCCATAAATAGCGAATATAAAAGTCGTTAGCAACAAATAATGAACAATTCCTAGGCTATCCAATACGCTATTTATCATAATTCGGTATTTTTACAGTAACTCTAAACTGGTACTTTATTATAATCATAATACACATAATCCCCATCTTTATCTTTAAACCGAACAACAATTTTCAGTTCGCCTTTCACGGTCGCGGCAACAAAGTCAATTTCTGTATTTTTGGCAAAATTATATTTCAATCCAATACTTCTAAACATCGGAACAGAGTAAGTATTGCCGTTTTCATCGTACCCCGGAACCAGTTTCACATTGACAACGTCGCCTTCGGTGTCCAATTCAAAACCAACATAGTTCTCGTAAACAAGCGCACCTAACAAGGTTTCCATTGCCTCCCACTTCATCACATAGGGTTTGGCGCTCGAAGACACATTAACATCAGCGGCCAACACCTCATGTTCTACTTCCCGAGCATACAAAATCGAATCGCAAACCAATTTCCCTTGTGCCACCAGCCAATCCGCACGATCTTTATTGTTCGTCAAATGATCGTAATCTGAAAGCGTAATACAATCAGGAGGCGAAACCAACTGCAAAGGTGCTGTACCGGGCTGATTTTTCTTACATCCGTGCAAAGCTAAAATAACGACAAATAATCCAATAATTCTTTTCATAAAAACAGTTTTTAGTGGTGAGTTGTAAATGATCCGATAAAGGTTAAAAAAAAATAAGAACAATCCTCAGGGTTTTCCGTACGGAAAACCCTGAGGAAAACCCCAAGGAAAACCCTGCGGAAAACCCTACGGAAAAAACTTAGGTTCTAGTAGTTTTACCTCTAGTTACTTAGAGAATATGGTTTTAATTTTAACAAAAGTTTCAATCCAAAACCAATGGACTTCATTTGCAATAATTGTGATGCTATCTGCGCCGCACTCCTTAGTGGTATTTTGAGTGCAATAGGGCAAGCATTGCGCATTGGGATGGGATTGTATAAACTACAGTTAGTTAAAAACCCCTTGTTAGCTGTTTCGGACCGATCCAATCCGAGCAAAAAACTTGGGGTTATTTTTATTGGTTTTCTAGTAGGGGTTGCCATAGCGCTGTTGACCAACACCAATTCAGCAGCCTTAAGTACTGAACGCATCATCTTGCTCATTGCAAGTGGCTACGCCGTCACGCATCTCTTAGAAAGTACAAGCGCCATGATTGCACTAAAGAAAATAACATCGCCAGAAAAAACAAAAAATAAAGCAGTCGACCAACCACTTTCGGCTTTATCCATCCCAAACCAAGGGCTAGAATGCTATGCTAACCTGTCAAAGTCGACAACGTAAACTACATCAATAAAAATCAAATATACTCAGGTACTATCGGCGCCACCGTCCACACATCAACTAAAAACGTAACCAAACTAAAATGCCACACCAACTAACCATCCAAGCAACCGATCTACAAAAAATCATCAAGCAATTGCAGCTCGTTGAAGAAAAACACGATCTCTTAACCATCGAAGGTTTGCTTCCTTCGCAATTCCTTTTCTTAGCCATTCAGCCCGAGAACCATACCGAAAGCCCTAAAAACAGAGTCAAGACAATCCTGTTACACCTTGCCAGTGATTACCAAACCCACGGTCATCAACTATCGGACAAACTCCATCTCAATACACATTTGTTATTCACAGAAGTCCAATATAAGTTGCTGTTCTTAAAGTTAAACGCCTTATTGCAACACTATCATCCAGAGAAAAAAATCAGCATCAAAGAAATTAAGGATTGCCAGACTGTGGCAGATTGTGTGGCGTTGGTGGAGCGGAATATATAAAGGCAAAAGGTAAGCGAACCCGAAATTCCAATTGCTCATAGATTTTTAAAGGATAATTAATATTTAAGACTAGATCATCATGTCAAGACAAGACGTACTTAACAAAGCAAAATCACAAGTAGGCACTTCCGAGTCCCCACCTAACAGCAACAAAACACCCTATGGTTTGTGGTATGCACCCTCCCTCAACGGACAAAAATGGTGCGCCATGTTCGTGAGTTGGGTGTATCATCATTCGGGACATCCGTTAGGAAATATTCAAACCAAAAAAGGCATTCATCATTGCCAGTCTGCCCACAATTATTATAGAGAAAAAGGAAAACTTACGGCTGACCCACAACCTGGAGATATCGTCATCTACGATTGGGAAGGCAACGGTCACGCCGACCATATCGGTATTTTTATTCGATGGACTTCAACTGCAAGAACTGCTATCGAAGCCTACGAAGGCAATACCTCAACCGCTGATAATAGTGATGGTGGTAGCGTCATGATACGCACTCGCGCGCGCAACCTCATCAAATCGTTTATCAATCCAGGTGTTTTTACCGACACAACAATAACGGCAGTAAACTCTACGCTTAGCAAAGGTGCGAGAGGTTCACAAGTAACACAAATTCAAAAACACCTTTTTGACCTTGGCTACGCCATTGAAATTGATGGTTGGTTTGGCAATCAAACTGAAACTTTACTCAAAGAATACCAGACCAAAAACGCGATGAGCGTAACCGGAATAGCTGATGCAGTAACTATTGGTGCCTTGCAGGAAGATGCTAATCAAATTGCCCTTGCCAAATCGAAATTCGTATCGGGCAGCTATCTACGTCGCGGCAATGTTGGGTTTATGGTCACCGAAGTGCAACGCGCACTCATCTCCAAAATCCCCTTTCTAAAACTTACCATTACAGGAAATTTTGATGCCGAAACCTTACGATCGGTAAAAACCTTTCAACTACAAAATAGCTTAGATCCGGATGGTATTGTGGGGCCGAAGACTTTCGGGAAGTTGGGGATTCTTTAAGGGTAAATTTTTTAAAAATTAATCGAAACTATGGGACTAACTGACTTTCTAATTTCCTTCAGCATTATCATGATGATGCTTAGTTTTATATCTGAACGGGCATCTAATTTTATCAAGCTTTATTTTCAAAGTAAGATTATCTATATCCCATTCCTGTATATTGATAAAAATAATAAATGGAAACTATTCCTCTCTGCAAAGCTCGAAATTCTGGCTTACAGCCAGCCTACTCAGGCAGGAGAAAAAGAAAGAGAATATAGGGTGATGATTATCAATATTATTATTGGGATTATTATTGCCGCAATGGCCAATGCCAACTTTTTTGAAATTGTAAAGAAAATAAGCTCAAGCACTGCCAACAAGGATGAGGTTATGATACAGGGATGGCTTATGAGTGATGTCGATTTTAAAAAAGTAATTGGACTTATTTATTTGTTGATTTTCGTCTGGTCATTAAGTTTAATGCTATTCAATAAACTACAGGAAAACACAACTGGGGTAAATCAATATTATGTTAGAACCCCTTTCCTGTTGTGGATTTTGGTTACCTTACTTTTTCTAATATTAGGAAAAGGCGATCAAAATTCATTTTATCTAAAAATTATAAACCATACTATAGGGTATGTCTTTGTTGGGGTCTTTTAAGTCTGGGCTCCAAGTTTTGGCATGACCTTCTCGACATTCTCTTTAAATTCAAAAATACACAACAGGTACTTTCGGATAATAAGACATATACCAATTATGACAGTGCTGATAAGTTGATGGGCCTTGCCGAAACGTCACAATATGAAGTTGCTGAAAAACTATTTGACATGTACAAGAATGATATTAGCAAAATAGAAGGGGTTGTTTCGTATGGATTGAACACCATCCTAGACAATAGATCGAAGCTCTACAGAAAGATAATTGAAGTTGAATATTCAACCGCTGAAGCTCAGAAGCCATTAATGGAATTACAAAATAAAAGCTCCATTGTTGTTAATTTTAACACTTTCTACCTTAAAGATTATTTAAATCTTTATTTCACTAAAACACTGGAAGCTGTTAATGCTATAGACGACTCTCCACAATGTTTTGCTCACAATGACTATGTCGGGAACGACACCAACAGGGGGACTTTCAATGTGTCGATAATTGATGAAAAATTTTATGCTGTTAGTAATCTGCATGTTTTTGCTGACAAAGCAGAACTGGAAATGTACAACAGAGATAAAAATTATATCCTAAAAAGGACCGATGTAAAGTTTGTCATAGGTGGAGAATCAATTTTCTATGGAAAAATTGATTTAAATATGATAAATTTTGATGTCAAAAATGGGGAAAGCCAAGATTTTGCAGCATGTGAAATTGGCGGGGATTTATATAATCGTTATAATGAATTTACAAAGATTATCTGGACATTAAAAATCTTCCTCTAGATAAAATGGTAATGTTTGGTGCAGCAAGCAAGCAACAAACATTCAACATGATTACAAACTTCACGCTACCGAATGCAAGGTGAATTATAAATCATTTTACAGGGACATGAAACTTATTAAAGTGGATGGTGTAAAAGTTACCTACGGTGACAGCGGTTCATTTGTATACTATAAACAAAAAATAGATAATACGACCACATTTATCCGAAAAGGAGTTATAGTGGCTAAGAGTGATAATTTCTCCTATATGTTTAGATATATGGACCTTTAATATTAACAACTAAAACCAATAAATTATGAAAAAAATCATTCAAATCATGTGTCTCTTACTGTTTTTGTATGGAGGTAAAACAACTGCTCAGTATAATGTATATCTAACAGCAGATGCTCATGTGAAAATTGACAAGACTGGAGGTAAAAATGGAGAAATAAATTTTTACAATGTCCCACCTTCTGGGGTAACTGCAGAAGCTATTACCAGCGAAACCATCAAAAAAGATCTTTTTAAGAATCCATGTACGAACAATTCCAAAACTGTTAATTTAAAATTTAAGAAACCTGATAACACGGAACTCACTATTCCTGTCAAATATGTTTATGATTGTGATAAAAAAAGTATTGTTTTTTCGGCAAATCTAGAACCTGATGTTACCATATATCTTGATAAGGATGCCTATAGTGACAAAGCACCTTCCGGCACAAAAACGTCTGAAGTTATAAAGAAAAAAATAGGTGATGATAAAGAAACCCTTCTGAGGAAAAAAGCAAAAAAAATGGCCGAAAATTTTACGGTTTTAAAAGGTCAAAACAATCTGGTCGTTGATAAGTCCGGGAATGTTGTGGTTTTTATTGATGGTGATGGTAAGACATTATATAACGATTATCCAAAAACAGGTCAGGAAAATTATGATAAATACAAGTTTTATGTGCTAACATTTGATGACGGTGTCTTTGCTGTTAATTGTGAAGGAGAATTTGTTCCGGTAAAGCTGAGTGACGAAATTAAGACGACAGTAAAAAGCGATGGGGCAGATGCTACCGGTGAAGAGCCAGTCGAGCAGAAAATGCATATCTACGAATCTGATGTATATGGCCCATATACAGATTCTTTTGAAATGATATTGAGTAAAGGAACTGATGAAGTCATTAGAAAAACCATAAAACTGCTTCCGGTAAAAGAATAAGTCTAGGGACAAGTGTTATTTCTACTTGGCTTAAAATCCTACCGAAATTGAGACCTTTACAAAACCAAACGGAGAAACGACCCTCATAGCCAATGACCCAACGAACAGAGCATTCTTAGGATTGTTTCTTACTTTTCATTTTGCTCCAAGAAATCTCGATTTGGAACCCCGATATTGGAAAGAACGATTTGGAATATCAGTCGGTACTAACCTGAGTGATAAATCTTTTGAGAATTTTTTCGTTGGAATAAATTATGAAATCCGAAATGGTTTGTATCTGAATGGCGGAATACATTATGGGAGGGTCAATACAGTGGTAGGGAATGATAATTTTGATTTTGGGAATGATGTATTTGAAGGGACATTGGAAATTAGAAAAGAATGGAAAATTGGCGGACCCTATATTAGTATTAATATCGATACTGATGTTTTTGCCAAAGTATTTAAAAACATAATGGGACCATCCAGAACACCATAAACTGCTAAAAAAGAACTAAATCACAAGTCGCAGACAGTTGCTTTGCGACTTATGGTTTAAAAATAGTAAATAAAAAAACTATGATACCCAATAGCACGGATTTACACCCGAGGGTAGCGAACTGACGAAGTCTATCCTTTTGCGTGGCAAAACAACAAAACCAAAATCATAACAAAACAAAACCGATGGAACCCACAAAAAATCCCACCAACGACGATTACACCAAATCCTATATCATCCTACGTCAGCTCATTGGTATTTTGGGCATCTTGTTACCCTTTGCCTTAATTATTGGCAATCGGAGCTTGGGGAATGACAATTGGGTGCAACCCTCTATTAGTCATTACTACTATAGTTACATGAATATAGCCTTTGTGGGCGTACTCTGCATTTTGGGTATTATTTTAATCACCTATCACGAAGCCCACAAACCGTGGACGAACAGGATATCTACTCTAGCTGGTTTCTTTGCCATTGGGGTTTCTGCTTTTCCCACTGCCTATAAAGGTTTTATAAATCAGGAATATATTATTACTACCGTTTGGAAACCTTGGTTTCAAATCATACATTTTGGTAGTGCATTGCTTTTGTTTGTTTGTTTTGTGGTCATTTGTTTGTCATATTTCAAATATCAGATGAGAAATTAGCTCCTAACATTTTGATGACAAGAAAATATTTAGAAATAACATCTACAACTTTTGCGGTTGGGGCATCGTGGTGAGCATAGCACTAATAGGATTAGGAATATTATATGAAGAATAAGTATCCTGCAACGACATTCACTACTTATTCCACTTTTATATTTGAAACCACTGCGCTTTTATTTTTTGGAAATAGTTGGCTCCTAAAAGGGTCTGTAAACTGGAAGCATAGCGACAATATAATATTAAAGAAAATGGCTGCTCCTGTGAGGTAATATTAAATATCCTCTTGAT
>JADKBW010000030.1 GCA_016714905.1 Flavobacterium sp. | reverse complement strand
TTCAGCGGTTGCTCCTTCGCACAGCCATCGGGGTTGGCACCACTCCCACCAATACATATTTTACATGACATTTTTTCTAATTATCAATTGTCAATTATCCATTATCAATTACTTAGGCGCTTTGCCCTAAATCAAGGTTCGCCTACGGCGGCGTTATATTTTTTCCCCGCCGTTTCACGCTCGCAGTACTTCTCTCCACTGCGCAAGCTCCGTTCCGTTCCCGTCCTGCGGTGGCTGTCCGATTGCCGCAACACCGCCACTTCGCTCCTCACAAAAAATTCCGTAAAAACTCCATTTTTTGCTGCGGTGCTTGGGGGTGTTTCCTAAACATCGACGACCATCCTAAAACCAAAAAAATAAAAAAAGATAGCTAAGGACAGTTCCAGGTATTCCAAAAAGCAAGTTCAAGCCCTGCGGGTTTTGGATAAAATCTCCACGTTCGTCACAAGCCATTCATTTGCTATGATACTTTTCTTTCCTAGCCACCAATTACTAATTACTCCTCACTCACGTAGTATTTGATCCAAAAAACTTGCTTTTTGAAAACCTTCCACTAGAAAAACGGCTTTCTTTTTTTCTTTTTTTTCTTTTAAAAAATGTTTGCGCGTAGCCTCGTGAAGTGAGACGAACCGCTATAAACCGGAGTACTAATTAAAAATCAAAGCCATGCAAAATTTTATCATCAAAACCCACCAAAAAGGGACCGTTTATCCACAACCACATTTGTTCATTCTCAACAAAGGCAAACAACAGCGGCAAACCACAAAAGGAACCTTTTACCAACTGTTTTGTCATCATCTTCGAAAAGAAACCGATGCCGAAAATCTCTTTTCATTGCTCTCAGCTTATGGAAAAAGCTACTTCTGGCATCCATTTCCTTTGTGGTTCTGTCATTCCTTTTTTACGCATTCATAACTTCAAAAGAGTTCAGTCGCAAAGCTACAATCATGATGAAAGAACACGAAGAACACCTCAAAAATGTGCAAGCGCTCAAGCTACTAGAGCAGCAAGAAAAACACTATCAAAAAAACCTAAACCTCATCAATGACTTGCGCAAAGCCATCATTTACCGCTATTGCAATCAAACAATTATAAACTAAAACAAAAGAAATGAAACTCTACATCCTATACCAAACCGACCATTATAAAACCAAAACATCACGAATCTTTTTTGGCATCTTCGATTGCCGCTGCAAAGCCCTCGACAGTGCAAAATACAATGGTCTATACGCGCAAAACGCAAAAGTGATTGTTGAAGAAGTAACTATTAATCAATTTGAAGAGGTTTAAGATATGATTAATAAGCTATAATCTTTGATAGCCATTCATTGTGTGATGACTTTTCATATATGTGACAAAACTGGAGATATACTAAAAGAATAGCCATCATACCATTTATTGAGTGGCAAAGAAACAAGAATTGGACTATTATTTACTAAAATTTCATTCTTTGAATCCTCATTGCGTTGAGAATTGCTAATAAAGCTACTCCAACATCTGCGAAAACGGCTTCCCACATCGTTGCTAAACCACCTGCACCCAGAACCAAAACAATTGCTTTTACTGCAAATGCTAAACCAATATTTTGCCAAACAATTTTCTTGGTTTGCTTACCAATGTTTATGGCAGTAAAAATTTTATAAGGTTGGTCATTTTGAATTACAATGTCGGCAGTTTCAATTGTTGCATCACTTCCTAAACCACCCATTGCAATTCCTGCATCGGCAAGAGCAACTACAGGAGCATCATTTACACCATCACCAACGAATGCAATTTTTAGGTTTTGCGATCTTTAATTCTTCTACTTTTTCGACCTTGTGTTCCGGTAATAAATCGCCGTGCGCTGAATCTATATTAAGTTCTTTGGCCACTGCATCTACAACCGCTTGCTTATCCCCTGAAAGCATTACTGTTTTGACATTTATTTTGTGTAAACTTTCAATAGTGAGTTTTGCATCTTCCTTGATTTCATCAGCAATTAGAAAATAGCCGGAATACTTTTGATTGATAGCAATTACTATAATTGTGAAAGGTGTATTATCGATTTCGGCATCGTAACGGATATTGAATTTTTTCATCAATTTTACATTTCCAGCCAAAATTTCTTTACCGTCCACTTTTCCTTTTAATCCGTGTCCTGCAATTTCTTCAACATCAGTAACAGCTGCGCTTTTTTCAGTTCCTTTTGCGTGTTCTATGATGGCTGTTCCAACTGGATGTGTTGATTTGGTTTCAAGTGCAGCCACCCATTTTACTAAGTCGGCTTCCGATACATCAACAGCAACTACATTTTGAACTTTGAAAACGCCTTTGGTCAGCGTTCCTGTTTTGTCCATTACAACTACTTGAATAGCTGCCATTATGTCTAGGAAGCTAGAGCCTTTGAAAAGGATTCCGTTTTTACTTGCGGCTCCAATTCCACCAAAATAGCCTAGTGGAATACTGATCACTAACGCACAAGGACAAGAAATAACCAAAAATACTAATGCACGGTATAACCAATCTCTAAATACATAATCATTTACAAAAAGCATTGGCGCGACACAAATTAGTAAAGCTAAAAGCACTACAATTGGTGTATAAATTTTAGCAAATTTTCTAATAAATAATTCTGTTGGCGCTTTTTTGGCTGTGGCATCTTGCACCATTTCTAGAATCTTGGATAGTTTGCTATCGGTATAAGCAACAGTAACTTTAACTTGACAAACGGAGTTTAAATTTATCATTCCAGCTAAAACAGTTTCTCCTTTTGTTTTGGTATCCGGTTTGCTTTCACCGGTTAATGCTGCTGTATTGAATGAAGCAGTATCTGATAGTAATTCGCCATCTAAACCTAGTTTTTCTCCTGCTTTGAGTTGTATAATATCGCCAATTTTAGCCGTTGTAGCTTTGATTGTTTTAATAACATTGTTTTCGAGAATAGTCACTTCGTCTGGCCGTTGATCCAGCAGCGATTTGATGTTGCCTTTTGCTCTTGTAACAGCTAATGTTTGGAATATTTCGCCGATGGCATAAAATAACATTACAGCAACGCCTTCTGGAAACTCGCCGATAGCAAACGCGCCAATAGTTGCAATACTCATTAATAGAAATTCAGAAAATATTTCGCCTTTGCGAATGCTTTCAAACGCTTCTTTAAGAACAGGAAAACCGACTGGTACATAAGCGCCAATAAACCAACCAATTCGCAACCAACTTGTAAACCAAGTTTGCGGAAAATAATTGTCGAAACCAATGGCAACCATCAATAGTACAAAACTTATGATTGCTGGCAAGAACATTTCAAACGTAGATTTTTCTTCGTTAGAATGGTCGTGGTCGTGACCATCATCGTCAAAATGTTGCTCTGTTTTTTTATTTATTTTTTCTTCGAGAGTGCAACAGGTTTGTATGCCGTTTGCATCGTATTGGTGTTGATGTTCCATAATAAAATAGTTACGAATTCAATTCTAAGATTTCTTTAATATCAATAGGTATTTCCATTGGTCGTAATGGCGGTACATTGGCACCACCCGTATTACCTACTGGGACTTGACCTACAAATGATTTTACGCCACCAATGAGTAATCGTGGAATTTGTCCGATAATTTCTTTTGAACTTTTTATTTTGATCCCGAATTGCAACATTTTCCAATGTACAAATGTGTGCTCGTATGGATAATTTTGTGCAATGATGTGCGCGCGCTCCAAATGATGCCATGCACTTTGCAAATTACCTTGTTGTAAATTTTCATTTACTGTTTTTAATTCCTTTTGATAATAAGGAATTAGTTTGTTTGGCATTACCGTATTTACTTTCATAATTATGCTTTACAACACCCGTCTGATTGCCCCCCCCCATAAGCAATTCCCATTCGGACAGTAACCTTTACTTCGCCTCAGCATCATCATAACCCAACCAGAGGGCACCTTCGCAGAGCATACGCTCATAACTATAACCAACACAGTGTAGATTTTTTTGGATTGTAATAAATTGTAAAAGTCATTGCCTTATCGTCAAGTTCATAGGACCTTACCCCTTTTATTTTTAGTATTTCTGTTTTAAATTTCAATCCACAAGTTTCACATTCTTTGCAATGGTCACAATCTAAAGTAGTTTTAATTACTGCTTTCTGATTGGTTTTTTGTGCAGATACATTACTAGTTGCAAAAAATAGTACGGCTAAGAAAAAGATTGATTTTAAAATTGAATTTTCATTTGAATAGATTTAAAGGTTCATAATTTGATTTAAAATTGAGTATTAATGTTCGTGAGCTCCGCCACCTTTTGAAGTTGCCAATAAATAAAAAGCTCCTTTGATTACAATTTTTGCATCGACAGAAATTTCTTCAACCAATTTGACTTCGGTATATCCTAAATCGGTAGTTCCAGGAACAACTTCTATTGCTTTGAAGTGAACTTCATTGTGTAATTTGTCTCCCTCTTCGTGTTCAGCTTCTTTTGATTTTATGGCTTCTTCTTGGTGTTCTTCCTGAATGTATATATAATATTTGTCTCCATTTCTAACAATGGCATCTTTTGGAAGTGCCTGAACTGTTTGATTTGTGATGTTGATATT
>JADKBW010000029.1 GCA_016714905.1 Flavobacterium sp. | reverse complement strand
GCGAAGTAGGAGCGAAGCTATCGTTGATTTTCCGACGCCGCTTGGTCCTACAATGGCTATCTTTTGTCCAAATTTTTGCTGTAAAATTCACACCTTTCAAAACTTTGATTTCTTTTCGTGATGGGTAACTAAACGTTACGTTTATAAAATTTACATCACCGTTGATTTTTTGTTGATGGATTGACTCTTTACTATTTATTTGTTCTGGACTTTCATCCAATAATTCAAAAACTCGCTCGGTTGCACCAATCGCTTTTTGAATTTGTGCATACAATTCCGCAATGCCACCAAAAGAGGCTCCTACGAAGGTCGAGTACAAGACAAAAGAAATCAATTGCCCAACGCTCATTTCGCCGCTAATACTTAATTGCACGCCATACCAAACTACTGCTACAATAGATCCAAATAAGCAAAAGATGATGAAGGAAGCAAAGTAGCCACGGTATTTTCCACCTTTGATGGCTAATTTGACAATATCACGAATTTTACCATCGTAACGCGCAATTTCGTACCATTCGTTCGCAAAAGCTTTGACAATACTAATGCCCTGCATGGTTTCTTCTACAATGACTTGACTTTCGGCAACTTGGTCCTGTACTTTTTTAGAGTACTTGCGTATAAATCGACCAAATACCACGGCCGCGATAGCAACGAGTGGCACAACTGAAAGCATGAGTAAGGTTAGTTTGAAACTTTCATTTGCTAAAAGAATTACGCCGCCGATTATCAAAATAAATTGTCTCAAAAATTCAGCTATGGTCGACGTTAAAGTATCTTGAATTTGTGTGATGTCAGAACTTATTCTACTGTTTAATTCACCTACTCTTTTTTGAGAAAAGAAAGACATCGGTAGTTTTACCAAATTGCTGTAGAGCGCTAAACGCAAATTTGCCAGTGTATTTTCCGTAAAATTGACAAATAGTGACAATCTAAAAAAAGAAAAAAAGGATTGTAAGAATAGAATTAAGACCAATCCAAGAGCGATGTTATTGGCTAAGACATCGGTCTTTGTTCTCACATAATCGATAAGCATTCCTACCAGTTTTGAAACGCTAACGCAGTTCCTCCCGTTAAGAGAAGAAATACCAAACCGACATAAAATTTCCATTTATGATGGCCTGAATATTTAAAAATTAGCGTTGCTTTTTGTAAGGAAGTCGCCGTTATTTTTGACTTTGGCAAGTCGTTTTCTTTGAAGCGAGCCATGTAGCTTATTTAAGGCGTAAATTTAAATCTAATTTTTATTTGGTTGACCTTATAGGTAATAATAATGTATTATTAATACATGAATATGCTTGTGAAATATGAATAAATACAAGGCATATTCAAATACCTTAAACCTTTAACTTAAGTTAAGAAAATTGGACTGCAGCATAAAATAAAGGAGTTCTCTAAATTAAGGTGTTGACGAAAATACAGACAAAAGATAATTACTTTCCCAAATGGTATAATCTTGGGTGTCAACTAATCCATCGCCATTCAAATCATTTGCTGTATATCCAAAAACACTGTTAAGATAGTCACTCTCCCATGAAGTATAATCTTGTGTGTCAACTAAAGCGTCTTGATTCGTATCCCCATTAAAGAGCGCCCATATTCCGGTTTCAACTTGTAACATATTATTCCCAAAAGCTTTGTTTGCAGCATTTGAAAAGTCATAGGAAACTGGATTTGTTGAAAATAGAACAGAACCATTACTCCAGGTCTCAACTGCGCTTCTGTGCTTTACTGCAATATAGTAAGAACCCGTATAACTAGTGTTGAATGTGCAGGTTGCGGTACCATTTGTTTTTAGAATTGCGTTCGTGGTGGCGACTAAAGCAAACGTTGTAGCATTACGGAGTTCGACTGTAATATCATCCACATCTGTTATACTTGATCCGATTCCCTGATTTGGCTTTTAACTGGTTTGATCTCTGCTGGTTACTGTGTCATAGTAACCTTCAATATAAAGTTTTAGATTGAGCGTAGTTGATGCAGGTAGGAAAGTAATCGAATAATCTTCAACTTGTCCATATTGAAAAGTTTCGCATGCAGTAGGGATACCGTTGTATTTTAGCGAAACGCGCATTCTCGTTGTTCCAATGGTAGCAGTTAATGGAATTGTAAATGTGCCACTAATTGGCGTTAAAGTTGTAGCAGCTTGTGTAAATACTGTTTCTCCACTATCAAGAAAATCCCCATCTCTATTGTAGTCTATAAATACCGCATAACCTTCAGGATATACAGTACCTGTCCACGTCGGTGTAATAGAAATAGTCTGAGTAGTTCCTACCGCCAAACTGGTAGATATGTTCGTAAAATCTGTATATCCAGAACCTCCAGTTGAAGTATTGTTAATTGTTCCCAAGGTTACGTTTCCAATTAATTCATCGGCAACACTGTTGCCTTGAGATGCGCAGTAGGAAGGCAAAGTTGTAATTGTAACAGCATTACTAGCAACAGAAGAGTTACCAGAAGCATCTTTCGCTATTACAGTAAAAGTATAGGATGCTAAAGGCGATAAACCTGTTACTAGATAAGTAGTTGCTGCTGTATTTATTACAAAAGTTACCCCATTGTATACATCATAACTAGTAACTCCAATATTATCAGTTGCTCCTGACCAAGAAAGCGTTGTGGTTGTCGTTGTGATTAATGACGCTGATAGTGTTGGTGGTGTTGGTGGAATTAAATCAGGTGCAAGGGTAGTAATAGTTACAGTATTACTTGGTACTGATACATTACCATTAGCATCTTTTGCTCTAACGGTGAATGAATATGCAGTCGAAGACGACAATCCTGTGGCTGTAAAAGTAGTTGAAGATGTGTTACCAATTAAAATAGCGCCTCGGTATACATCATATTCAACAACTCCAATATTATCAGTTGCGCCACTCCACGAGAGATTGGTTGAAAATGAAGTGGTTCCAGAAGCTGTTAATGTTGGCGCTGATGGTGGTATGGCATCGACAACAAAAGGTATAATCGTAAAATTGGTATTGGAAACATCATAAAATAAATGATTTGATCCAGCAATCATGATCCGATTTGTAGAACCTGGCGTATTCGGAATTGTAACTGATTGTGATCCATCATTTGGCGTCCCTGCCAATAAAGTTGTTGTGAAAGTAAGTCCACCATTTGTGGATAAAAGTATATCTACATTAGCACAATTAATTCCATTTGCTGTTGTACCTGCAACATCCCATGTTATGGTTTGATTTACATTTCCCATAATAGATACAGCGGTATTTGGACTGGTCACTAAAAAAGGACCAACATTAGCAACAGTAAGCACCATATCGTCTCTTTTGGTTTGACCACCATTTGGAGTTCGATTGTCTCTTATCGTAAAAGCAAAATTCATAGTTCGAGCAACAGTTGGTACTACTTCCCAAGTTGGATTCAAAACATTTGCAACGACACTTGCCAAAGGTGGCATGTATCTGTTTGGTGAAGTTGTTGGTGCAATAGATCTAAAATTCGGACCAGTTGTAGCCGTTTGCGTTGGAGGTTGGGTGCTCGTTTGATTGTTAGTTTGCTCCCAACAATACGTTAGAGCATCTCCATTGGCATCAGAACCAGTTCCTTTTAAAATAAAAGCCGTTCCTTTTGGTATCGTATAATCAATTCCTGCATTTGCAACTGGAGCAGTATTCCCATTAGCAGTTGCAACAGCACATGTTCCTCCAGTTCCAGCAATAAATGCAATCATTTCAGAAATACTTACTGTATGGAAATAAGCATCCGAATTACTTTGAACATTTGGTGCGCAAATTCCAGCATAACCCATTATTGTTGAAGCACTTCCTGGTTCTATTGCAGTAGTCGCATTTCGGTTACACGCATTATTTTGTGTATGATTTCCTCCCCATTGGTGACCCATTTCGTGTGCGACATAATCAATATCAAAAGGATCTCCAACTGGCGTACCTTGACCTGTAATTCCTCTTGCTTTACCTGTTCCGCAAGGTGAGTTCAATTGAGCAAGACCACCACCACCTGTACTTACTGTATGACCTATATCATAATTTGCAGATCCGATAGTAGTATCAATTACAGATTGACTTTGATTAATCAATGTGCTTGAATTTGCATTATCGAAACCATCTGAATCAACAAAAATAATCAAATCATTGTTGGCGACTAAGTTCATTCTTAAAGACATATCTTTTTCAAAAACACCATTAACACGAGCCATTGTAATCACCATAGCCGATAAAACAGCTGCTTTCTTTTGAGCCAAAGTTCCACCGCCTAATCCAGCCGCAGTGATATGAAAAGCTGCATATTCAATAGTACAAGCCATTGCTAAACGATACGTTCTAAAAAAACCATCACTTGCTCTGTTTTGAATAGCACCTTCAATCGATCTAATCTCTTCTGAAGATGAGTCGATGACACCACAATGAAAAGATTTAGTTGCGGTTATATCTTGTCTTTTATAAACAATATAATTACTCAGATCTTTGGTATAGGTATCAATATAAAAAGTTCCGTTTTCACCCGATAGTGACATGACATGTAAACCAAAAACAGTAATACTAAATCGTAATGTTTCGGCAGGATTTTTAATATTTTTTCCAGTGTAAGTTTTTAAATTTGGAAATTTATCCGCTAATCCTCTCTCCATAATAGGAGCTTCATAAATTTTATAATCTTCTAATTCTCCGTTTGGATTTGGAAAAGGAATGATAACATTAGAAGAAGAAGTGCTAGAATCTAAGGGTGCTTGTGACAAACGGGATTTAAGTACATCTAAATTTAAAGAATACAATTCAAACTTAGATGGCATCGAAGCTCGATCCATTTTAGTCAATGACTTTGTATCTCGTTCGGAAACTTTATTCCATAAGGCATTTTGAGCAAAACTGTTAAAAAAAATAAAAACAAAAAATAGTAGTAGTTGATTTCTCATGATGTTATTAATTTACGGGGAGTAAAAATAGTTTAATTATCTATAAATCAAAATAGTTAGATGATAATATTTTACTTTATTCTATAAATATGTAATATTCTACTTAACAATCAGAAATTCAGAATATGCTCTTTGAGCATACTGTTTTCCCGAAAAAATTTCTTTACAATTCATAGTAAATTCAATTTCCTGTTATTCCTTTTCCCACAATTCTATCAGCTACGACTTCTTTAAAGACTACACGATAGACAGTAGTTATCGCCTATTTGCTAGTCGTAAACAATCACGTTCGTTGGTTTTGGACAATATGCATTCCAATACTTTAAAAGTTTGCCTCTAAATTATTTCAATGATTTTTTTTGTGTGAAATTTTTTAAAAGAAAAAAATTCACACACTTTTTGTGTGAATTTTTTCAAAGTGATTTTTTTCACACAGATTAAAACAAACAATTTTAAAATTGGAAAGACTCAACAGATATTTGCCTCGCTGTGCTCGTATGTGAGCAACTTGTCTGACAAAACAATGCTTTTAAAAAAAAGAAAAAAATGAAAAGAGAAATGAAAAGCATTTGACAATTGAAAAACAAAAAGTGTTTCCGAATTGCACTAGAATATTGGAATAGAACTCGTGCCCTGCTCGATTTAAGTGTCGCAAACCGCGATAACAGCTGACAAACGCAATCGCTGGTTTTCGGTGAATTGTGATTTTATTTTCCTATTTTCGTTTTTTCTAAAATAGAAAAAACTCAGTTCCGCAGCCGCGACTGTCGTCTGTCAGCGGAACGCTTTTGCCCTATTATTGGTGCTAGGCTTAATGCATCACTTCCTCCAGGATCATTGGGAACTTTTTCAGGAATTATGAGCGTATTAGTTATAAATTGAATAGGAAAGCAAATAGAAAAATTAGGTTGTTTACTTTATTATATGTGATTTTAAGTAGCAGATATTTGATTAATATGTTTTATTGATGTACACCCAACCTGTTTTCGATTTACCTGTATCAAAATTGATTACGTAATAATAGGTTCCATCGGGCAACTCATTTCCGTTGTCAGTTTTGCCATTCCATTCTTTTTTGTAATTTGTCTTAGCATAAACTTCTGTTCCATAACGATTGAAGATCTTTAGTTCACTTACATTTAAATTACTTAAATCAAAAAAGTCATTTAATGCATCATCATTAGGAGAAATGCCTTTTGGAATTTTGCAATATACAGAAGGAACATCGATACTTTGTGTTTTTTCACAACCATTTTCCGTTACAACGGTTACTTTATATTCACCTTTTTTAGTAATAATTACCGATGCTGTGTTCGAGATTATTTCGTTTGTTGCATTATACCAAGTGAAAGCAGCATTTGAAACTTCATTCTGATTCAAACTCAAAACAAAGTCGTCTCCATCACATCCTGCATTGATTGTAAATTCTGGACTTTCGACGATATTAACTGTCAAAACAAATCTTGAAGCACAAGTATTTACAATTGGTGTGAATGTATAAATACTTACTCCTAATGTAGAATAGTTTATCGATTCTGGCGTCCAAAATCCCGGAATGCCATTTTCTGAAGTCGTGGGTAGTGATATTGGCGGAACTTCACTAACAGGTTGTAAACAAGTTGTAATCACATTATCAAAATTGAAAGTGGGCACTAAATTCGCAGGAATAATTATGATTTCCAGTGTTGTTAATCCTGCACATTGATTAAGATCAGGAGTAAAAGTATAAGTAGTGGTTGCCATATTATTAAGTGCAGGAGTCCAGGTACCTGTTATATTATTTAAAGAAGTTGTTGGTAATGGTTGCAAAGGATCACCAATACATACTGCACCAACTAAATCAAAAAGCGGAACAATTGCAGGCTGAACGGTAACTATTAGTGTAAAAGTAGTGGCACATTGTCCTTCATCTGGAGTAAAGGTATAAGTTGTATTTCCTAGTAGTTGCGTGTTAATTCCACCGAAATTCCATGTTCCAGATATGCCATTAATTGAAAGTAAAGGTAATGGTGCATCAATAGGAGCTCCAAAACAGTACGTTTCAGTTGGTCCAAAAAAGAATTCAGGCGCTGTTAGATTGCCACTAACAACAATTTCAAGTGTTGTTGACGTTGCACATTGATTAGGATTCGGTGTGAAAGTGTAAGTGGTCGTTGCTTGATTATTAATCGCTGGCGTCCATGATCCTGTTATATTTTCTGCAGAAGTTGTTGGCAATGGACCTAAAACTTGTCCTGAGCAAATTGGCGTGATGGGCTCAAAACTCGGAGTTGTAGGATTATCAACAGTTATAGTTACTGATTTTGAAAGATTGCAATTTATGGTTGGGCCAATGAAAGAAAGGTCGTCGATGGCAAAATCGTTTCCATTTGCGGCGGTTTCGCGGTCGTAAATGCAGATTTGGGCTGTTGTATTTGCGCCTGAATTCCATATGTAAGAACGTTGTACCCATCCGCAAGTGGTTGATGGAGCTACTGCACTTCCGATGGTTGTTCCATTGATTACAATGTCAATATTTGTGGGACTTGGAGTTGCCACCGTTTGAATCCAATAACTAAAGGTGTAATTTTGATTTGGTGCAACAGCAATTGTTTGACACCAAACTTTGTCATTGCCTCCATTAACTAGAGAGCCGTCAACCACCATCATATTTCCATTTCCAGTTGTATGATCGAAGCAATTTGAAAATCCAGATTCCCAAGCATTGGCGTTGGTTACGATTCCGTATGCACGTTGAATTCCATTTGGATTATTTGGTGAATAGTAAACATAATCGGTTTGAAAACCTGTATTTCCATCATCAAAATTTCCGTTAAAAATAAGGTTTGTACTACTCGAGCTTGTTGAACTTACAGTATATGTAGTTGTTTGTGTCGGGGAAACCGTTGGATTTGCACTTGTAGGATCAACCAACGAATCGTCTATCGGTGAAGCTGTCCAATTATACCCTGTTGCACTGCCACTAACATTTAAAGTGGTATTTCCTCCTAAACAAATATTTGTGGGAGAACTGACAACCAAATCAGGTGGATCGGAAAGCACAATATTACTAATACTAATTTCGCCATCTGCAGCTTCTAGGACTCTAATAGTGTAGATTCCCGCAGATAACCCCGTAAAAACTCCAGACGAATTATTTAACTGAATTGGTGAATCTACGAAGTAAACATAAGGTAGGTTAGCGCCTGCAGCATAAGCAATGATATAACCGTCATTGGCTCCAGGACAAGAAGGATTTACAGATGAATAAGTTAGGGTTAAAGGCTGTGGTGGACCCAATAATTCAAAATCATCTACAGCAAAATCGTTTCCAATAGCATTGATGTTATTGTCCCATAACTCGAAATTGACGCAACTATTTGTTGGAGTAAAAGTATAAATGACTTGTTGCCACCCGCTACTAGGCAGTGGTGCGAGTGAAAAACCCGCAATTAATGTAATATTAGAGGCGTTATTAAATTGATAACCGATATCCGCTCGAGTACTATTGTTGGTCACCTGCACTGAAACAGATTTTATCCAATAACTAAAAGTATATGTTGCGCCAACCGTTAAACCGCAGATTCCTCCTCCGTTGTTACCGGCTCTCCAAAATCTTTGTGCACCGCCTGTTGAGGTTGCATCAACAACAAGCATATTTCCTGTTCCAGTAGTGTGATCTCCACCCGAAATAAAGAAATTGGTATTCATCGGTTGAGGGTTTGTAGTAATTGCATAATTACCAGGAGAAGTTATGCCAGAAAATGGTGCAGAAATATTATTGTAAAATGAACTGTTGATACTAAAACCAACACCATTTCCGCCACTTTCAAAATCCCCATTATTAAGTAAATTTTGAGATGTAATTACATTGATAAAAAGGAAAGTGAGGCAAAGGCTGTTCAAGTACTTTGTTTTCATAAAACTATCTTTTGTGAATATAATTTGACAATGAAATTGTTAAATTCAAAAAATGATTTTTCAAATATAAAGGAAAATGAACAAAATTGCCATAAGACAATTTATAAAAAAAGATGAAGTGCAATTTACTTTTTGACCTTAGTAATGTCTTTTAAAACTGCTTTATCACTATAATTGATCACTTCCAGCAAAACAAATTGATTTTTAACCGTTTTTCCCTCAATGATATAGCGTTTTCCACTTCCAACTTGCACATTACTTTGATCAAAATTGACATCGCCATAAGTAAGTGAATTCTTGATGTCTGTTGAGTCGATCCAACCTTGAGAAAGAATCGCCGAAGCTTCGTCAGAGTAGACAAATGGTTTGTTTCTCAAGTCGTTCAAAACACGAGCATTGGGAAAGTAGTTGCAACGTGTGTCTTTTCCCATAAACATGGCTGTGACGAAGAATAATCCAAAAGTAAATCCAATTAAGTAGTAAGCAAAACGATAGCGTAATCTCATGTTTTATTTTTTTGCAAATGTAAAGTAAAGATGCGTTAAAACACAATTAAATTGATATCGCTATCTGGCAAGTCAAACCAATCGCCAATGGCTTTATTTGTTAATATTCCATGATATAAGTACACCCCATTTTTTAAGCCTTTATTACATCTTATAGCGCTTTCAATTCCGCCATCTTCGGCAATTTGTAACAAATAGGGTGTGATTATGTTACTGATGGATAACGAGGCTGTTTTGGAATAGCGAGATGGAATATTTGGCACGCAATAATGCACGACGTTGTGCTTGATAAAAGTTGGTTTTTCGTGTGTTGTAATTTCAGAAGTTTCAAAACAACCACCAGTATCGATGCTAACATCAACGACAACAGCTCCTTTCTTCATATGCTCAACCATTGTTTCTGTTACAACGACTGGGCATCGATCTTTGCCGCGCATGGCACCAATCGCAACATCACAACGACGCAGTGCTTTTAGAAGTGCTTTGGGTTGAATTGTTGAAGTAAAAATACGTTGACTTAAATTATTTTGTAAACGTCGCAGTTTGGTAATTGAGTTGTCGAATACCTTCACGTTTGCACCGAGTCCCAGTGCCGTTTTTGCAGCAAATTCGCCAACCGTTCCAGCTCCTAATATTACAACATCTGTAGGTGGAACACCAGTAATATTTCCAAATAAAAGTCCTTTTCCGAATTGATTATTGATCATTAATTCTGCAGCGACCAAAATTGAGGCAGTTCCTGCAATTTCACTTAGTGATTTTACCGCAGGATAGGATCCATCTTCATCTTTAATATACTCGAAAGCCAAAGCAGTGATTTTCTTTTTCGCTAATGCTTCAAAATACTCCTTTTTTCTTGTTTTTAATTGGATGGCGGAAATGACAATCGTTTGTGGATTTACTAATTTTACTTCGGCCATTGTAAGCGGCTCCACTTTCAGCAGCATTGGACAACTAAGTACTTTGGCAGTATCATTTGTAATTTCAGCTCCAGCATCACTATACTCTTTGTCGGTATAGCTAGAACTCAACCCAGCACCAGATTCAAGCATCACCCGATGGCCATGAGAAGTTAATGAGTTTACAGCGTCTGGCGTCAAACATATTCGACGTTCTTGGTAACTTGTTTCTTTTGGAATTCCAATGAAGAGTTCACTTTTGTGTCTTGCAATTTCAAGTTTTTCCTCTTGAGGAAGCAATTGTTGTTTGGTAAATGGAGTCAATCCCATAATGCTACAATACTATTTTCGGTCTAAGTTATGAAAAAGTGAACATGTAGCCAACTTTTCACTAAGAGATATAAAAAATCACATCAATTTTTATGTAAATTCCACTTCGCGTTCAAAATCTGAGATGACTCTAATCCTTATCACACTGTGCTCATTAGGAATTAAAGTCGGTATTTTTTCGGCCCATTCAATAAAGCACCAATGTCCAGAATAAAGATACTCTTCGATACCCATATCGTAGGCTTCTGATTCACTCTTAAGACGATATACGTCAAAGTGGTAGATAGCATCTTCCTCGTCAATTTGGTATTCATTTACCAAAGAAAATGTTGGGCTGCTTGTAGGGTCAGAAACGCCAAGTGATTTTGCTAAGGCTTTGATTAACGAAGTTTTACCGGCTCCCATCTCACCGTAAAAAAGAATTACTTTTTTGGGATTTTGTGCCAGAATCATTTTCGACACGGCACTAATTTCATCTAATGCAAAAACAATTTTCAAACTAGCTATTTTGGATTAAAAATCATAAAGGGAATAATCATTTCTTCTAACGAAATGCCACCATGTTGATAGGTATTTCGATAGTAACTCACGTAGTGATTATAGTTGTTCACATACGCTAGAAAATAATCATTTTTGGCAAAGATATAAGAACTACTCATATTGATTGCTGGCAGTCCAATTTTTTTTGGATCCTTTACCGCATATACATCACGTTCTTCGTAAGTTAGACTTCTTCCAGTTTTATATCGTAGGTTCAGACTTGTATTTTTATCACCAATTACTTTAGAAGGATTTTTGACATTGATTGTGCCGTGATCGGTTGTAATAATCAACTTGAAGCCCATTTTTTGCGCCTGCTGAATGATCTCTAACAAAGGCGAGTTTTTGAACCAACTTAAAGTTAAGGAGCGATATGCTTTATCATCCGAAGCCAATTCCTTTACGACATCCATTTCAGTCTTGGCGTGTGACAACATGTCGACGAAATTATAAACCACTGTTACCAGCTGATTATCTTTTAGCGCCTTAAAATTATCCGCTAATTTTTTTCCATTAGTTAAATTGGTGATTTTAAAATATTCCTGTTTGATGTTTAAGCCTAATCGTTTCAAATGTGCCTCCAAAAATTCTGCTTCATACAAGTTTTTTCCACCTTCTTCTACATCGTTCTTCCAGTATTGTGGGAATTGCTTTTCCATTTCAAGTGGTGTCAATCCGGAAAAAATAGCATTTCTTGCATATTGCGTCGCGGTGGGAAGAATCGCATAATATGGAACTTCTTTTTCTAATTTATAGTGATTGGCAACGACACTTTCAATAACTTTCCATTGGTCGTAGCGCAAATTATCAATGACAACAAACAAAATGGACTTGTCTTTTTTGGTTAATTCTGGAACAACTAACTCACGAAACAGTTGATGTGAAAGTATCGGTTTGTCAGCTTTGGTTCTTTAGAACCTTTTTGAACAGGCGTATCAAACCAATTTTCATAATTTCTTTCGATGAATTTCCCGAATTGGGTATTAGCCTCCACCTTCTGAGATTCCAAGATTTCAACCATGCTTTGATCTTGAATATTTTCTAATTCTAGTTCCCAAAAAAGCAATTTCTTGTAACAATCTATCCATGCATCGTAGGAATTCACCATCGCCATATCCATCGCGATTTTTCGAAATTCTTTTTGGTAATCTAAGGTTGTCTTTTGTGAAATCAAACGAGAGTGGTCAAGGTTTTTTTTGATACTCAGCAAAATTTGATTTGGATTGACAGGTTTTATTAGGTAGTCGGCAATTTTAGAACCGATGGCTTCTTCCATGATGTATTCTTCCTCACTTTTGGTAATCATAATTACAGGTATGGACGATTTTTTTTCCTTAATTTCCGAAAGCGTTTCTAATCCGCTCATACCAGGCATGTTTTCATCGAGGAATACAATATCGAAATCGCCATCTTCAAAGATATCAATCGCATCTCTTCCATTATTACACGTGGTAACTTTGTAATCTTTCTTTTCTAAAAAAAGAATATGTGGTTTTAGTAAATCAATTTCATCATCAACCCAAAGTATTTTGATTTTTTCCATGTATGGTGTGAATTTTAAGGAGCTTGCAATTTAGTATTAAATAAACGATGAGTTCATAATTTTATTATAAATAGTAAAGAACAAGCAAGTATTTTTCAAGCACAATTTTTTTCAAAAGTCAATCGTCATTTTTATTTTTTTATTCCATTTGGCAAGAATGTTTACTTTTGTTTCGCACCCTATAAAATAACATTATGCATGGATTTCGTAGCTCAATATTTTAGAGAAGAAAAAAAAGAAAGTGTTTATTTTGTTTGCTTGGGTTTTGTCGCTTGTTTCATTGCACTTTTATTCTTGTTGGTAAAAAAGCAACCTTTTTATAACGCAATTTCTTATGTGTTTTTTGCATCTGGGCTCGTTCAATTAGTGGTAGGAACTACAGTATATTTACGTTGCGATCTTGACACAGTGCGTGTGTCACATTTCATAGAAAAAGAAAGAAAGAGCATTAATGACTATGAAATTCCCAGAATGGAGCTCGTAATGAAGAATTTTTTGATCTATAGTTGGGTAGAGATTGCACTCATTGCAGTCGGGATAATACTATTTCTTCTTTTTGAGTCCAAGTCTTTTGCAAATGGACTCGGAATAGGACTCGTTATACAATCTACTATTCTGCTCGTTCTAGATTCTTTGGCAGAGAAAAGAGGGAAGGCATATTTAAATTATTTAATGTCATTGGTGTGAAACATAAAAAATCTAAAGAAAGCAACTAATAATAATACATATTATGAATAAAAGATTATTGATCTTACTTGGCATTGTTTGCATTCAAATGCAGGCGCAATCGACATTCAATTCCAGTCAGTATGCTGCCGTTGGAGATAATTTTTATCTCACGTCAGCGAATAACTTGGCGTTAGATTACGAAACTACTGGAACTAATTTTGTTTGGGACTTTTCTTCTTTGACAGGAACTTCCCAAAGTCAATTGCAGCACAGAAATCCAACATCTACAGGATTCTTGTGGCTCTTTATTTATAATCCAAACAACACCAATTTGGCGGCAACGAATAATAATCCACAAACATTGAACATTCCTGGTCAAGTGGTCGAACTTACAGATTCTTACGATTTTTATAAGAAATCTTCAACCGATTTGCGTCAAACGGGAAGTGCGTCAAAGGTAAATTACAATGGGACACAAATTCCAATAACAAACCAATACACCGATTCTGATATTATCTATCGTTTTCCTATCCAATTTGGGAATCTGGATACAGATAATTCCGCCTACACTATAAACATTCCTACTTTGCTATACCAAGAAAATACACTTGAGCGCACCAATGAAGTGGACGGTTGGGGAAGCTTAAGTACTCCTTATGGTAATTATAGCAACATATTGAGAATGAAAACGACTTTGGTTGCTAATGACTCCATTGCGCTACTTGATACAGGATTGCCGCGAACGATAAGAACTACAAGAGAATTCAAATGGTTTGACACGACTCAAAAAATACCAGTTTTAAAGGTAACTCAAAGT
This sequence comes from Flavobacterium sp., assembly GCA_016714905.1. GTDB lineage: Bacteria > Bacteroidota > Bacteroidia > Flavobacteriales > Flavobacteriaceae > Flavobacterium. Next base: position 18,088 of record JADKBW010000029.1, on the reverse strand, counting down.
AATACAGCGGGTAATTGGGTTACAACCAATGTGGAATATTTAGATTCCCAGCGCGATTTTCAAACCACGGCCTTGTTTACTTATGCGCCCTTAAATCCATCGGCGGGTGATACGGTATATTTTCAAAACTTAAGCACAAACGCAACTACGTTTACTTGGAATTTTGATGATCCGTCAAGTGGGGCTGAAAATACAAGTACGGAGGAATTTCCGACGCACGTTTTTGCAGCAGATGGAGTCTATACGGTTCAATTGACAGCTAGCAATGGAACTTTTACTGCTACGTATGATGTTACAATTGTTGTTGGAAATCTCGGTATTTCTCAATTTGACTTGAATGCTATTCCCGCTGTTTATCCAAATCCATTTTCCTCCAAATTTAAGTTGAATAAACCATTACAAAATGCGCAGTATGTGATGAGTTCCATCGATGGTCAAATAGTTTTTTCAGAAAAAAATATTGAAGATCAAGATTTTAGCTACTTACCAACTGGAGTTTATATATTAAGTGCATCTAATTCTGAGGAAATTGTACAATATAAGTTGATAAAGCAATAATAGTTAGCTACGGATTTTTTGAGCAAATACAACTGAATATTTTAAATAAATTATAATGTGGTGGCAATATTTGCTCGTTTTTATCGGTTCTTTTCTATTTGATGTAGTGCCATTTCCCTCGCCACCAGCATTCACAATCATGGTTTTTTTGCAAATCATGTATGACTTGAATATTTGGTTGGTGATTTTTACGGGAGTTATAGGTTCAATTTTAGGAAGATACGTTTTGACTCTGTACATCCCGAAAATTGCAGGAAAGCTATTTAATCCAGCAAAAAATGAGGATGTTCAGTACATAGGAAGAGTCATGAAGAGTAAAGGCTGGAAAAGCCAATTGGTAATTATCGCCTATTCACTATTACCACTGCCAACAACGCCACTTTTCATTGCTGCTGGAATGGCAAGATTAAGACCGATTTATATTATTCCTGCCTTTTTTGTAGGCAAGTTTACCAGTGATAGTATCTTGGTATACTTTGGGAAATATGGGGCAAAAAGTGCGGAAAATTTGCTTCAAGGAGTGATAAATTGGCAGTCAATACTGAGTCTTTTGATTGGGGTTTTTCTTGTTGGTACTTTGTTATTTATTGATTGGCGTGCGCTCATTCAAAAAAAAGAATTTAAATTAAATTTTAGAATATGGAAATAAATCACTTAATTTAGATTTTATTTTAATTTTTGATTTGACATGTCCCAAGCATAAGCAAAATCTCTATTTATGGGTTCTATTTTTAAGTTAATTATTGTACTAGTTGCATCAATTGGCGGTTCGTATTTAGTTTTAAAAATGTTTAAAATTATTTCTGATTCGCGAGAAAAATCTAATAGGATTGATGATATTTCTTCGATTGAGTATTCGAAAAAGAGTCTATCCGAACCCAATACTGTTGGAAATAGCGAAATTTTTTAGGAATACTTCTTTGATTTTCGAATATTTCCTAGTTCGAAATCTTTTTAGTCATTATTTGGAGTTTACTTGTAACAAATTCTCCCTTCTAAGACTGATGTTGTTCAATCATAATTTATTTACTATGAAAATCATTTCAAAGAGAGTCCTTTGCGTGTTGACTTTCAATTTTTCAATTTTATTTGCGTTGGGGCAGGAATCTCAACCGGTTTCCAAGTATGATTATCATGATGCTTTTGCACCAAGTTTCTATACAAAAAATGGAACAGATACGCGATCTGCTAGTGGGCAGCCGGGACCAAAGTATTGGCAAAATCGTGCAGATTATCAATTAACTGCGCAGCTTAACGAATCCACGAATGAAATTTCAGGATATGAAGTTTTGAGTTACACAAATAATAGTCCAGATGCCTTATCGTTTCTTTGGTTACATCTTGATCAGAATGCCTTTAAGGCGGATTCCCGTGGAAATGCGCTTATCGGAATGAGCGGGAGCAGAGGTGGAGCTAAGGGAGAAAAAGTAGATGGTGGTTTTAATATAAAATCGGTATCAGTTTTGTCAACGCTGAATGGTAAGGCAGTTGAGAAAGAGGTTCCATATTCTATCGTTGATACCCGAATGCAGATTCAGTTGCCGCAGGAGCTAAAAGCGAATGGAGCTGTCGTAAAAATCAAAATTAATTTCTCCTATATTTCACCCAAATACGGCTCTGATCGGACTGGAGTTTTAGATACTAAGAATGGAAAAATCTTCACTATTGCACAGTGGTATCCACGAATGTGTGTATATGATGATGTTCGTGGTTGGAATACCAATCCTTATATAGGAGCGGAATTTTATTTAGAGTATGGCGACTTTGACGTAGCCATTACCGCTCCATCAAATCATATTGTCGTTTGTTCTGGAGAATTGACAAATCCTGCCGACGTTTATACTATCGAACAGCAAAAACGATGGAGTCAAGCCAAACAAAGCGATCAAACCGTGATGATTCGAACCGCAGAAGAAGTAACAAACGTTGCTTCGAGACCAGCGGGAAAATCTACATTAACATGGAAGTTCAAAATTAAAAATTCGAGAGATGTCTCTTGGGCTTCTTCTTCGTCTTTTATTATTGACGCTGCAAGAATTAATTTACCAAGTGGAAAGAAGTCGCTAGCTATTTCAGCATACCCAGTAGAAAGTAATGGCGAAAAAGCATGGAGCAGATCTACGGAATACACGAAAGCATCTATCGAGAATTATTCTAGTAGATGGTTTGAATATCCTTATCCTGCCGCTACCAATGTAGCCGGGAATGAAGGCGGGATGGAATATCCTGGAATTGTTTTTTGCGAATGGACCAGCAAAGGAGCAGATTTATGGGGTGTAACTGACCACGAATTTGGTCACAGTTGGTTCCCAATGATTGTAGGCTCTAATGAGCGATTGTTTGCGTGGATGGACGAAGGTTTTAATACGTTTATTAATACGCTGAGCTCTCAAGATTTTAATAAAGGGGAATATAAAGCGCAAAAGGACAATATGAATCAAAGCGGTGTTTTTCTTACCGATCCAAAATTAGAAACGATGATGAGTTCTCCTGATAATATGAAAGAAGAGAGCATTGGTCTACTAGCTTACTATAAGCCAGGTACAGGACTTACGATGTTACGTGAACAAATCCTAGGTAAAGATCGTTTTGATTATGCGTTTAGAACTTATATTGCTCGTTGGGCATTCAAACATCCAACACCAGATGATTTTTTTAGAACTATGGAAAACGTAGGAGGAGAAGATTTAAATTGGTTTTGGCGCGGATGGTTTGTAAACAATTGGCGTTTAGATCAGGCAATCCGTAAAGTGAAATATACGAAGAACGATGCAACGAGAGGCGCCATCGTAACGATAGATAATCTTGAGAAAATGGCAATGCCTGTGGTGATGGAATTTAAAACCAAAAGTGGCAAAGTTTCAAGAACAACACTTCCAGTTGAAGTATGGATGCGTAATACTTCATGGACGTTCAAGCCTGGTATTAATGAAGAAATTGAAAGTATAACCATAGATCCTGATCACGCTTTTCCAGATTACAATCCTGCTAATAATGTATGGACTGCAGGGAAAAGTGAGTTGGAAAAAGATGTGATTTTAGATCCATATTTGGGTACTTTTTCTAGTAAGCAAATTCCTATTAAGCTTACTTTTTCAGAAGAAAATGACGCTTTAGTGGCAACTGCTACCGGACAAGGTCCTATTACGCTAGAACCTGCAGGAAAAGACCGTTTTACCTATTATATGTATGGAATTGAATTGCAGTTCAACGAGGCGAAAACAGAGGTCACTTTGCGTCAAGGAGGTGAAATACTTTTTACAAGAGAAAAATAGAAAATGTTTCCATAAAAAAAAACTCCAACAATTCGTTGGAGTTTTTTTTATTTTTTCTTTAAAATTAAAGCACTGAACAAGGTAATAATCAAACCAATAGGTAGTATTTCCGTATAGGTAAGTGCCATCAAAAGAAACGGATTCTTATACCATTCGATGTACTTATTCATTTCTTGTTTTGTTGCTTCAATTTCCATCGCGCTTTGACCACTTCTTTGCGCTTCCTCAATAGCATGAGCTGCAAATTTTTCCATAAAGTCTGGGAAGAAAAAATGGCACTCAATCATCCAAGTGATCACGTACATTGTTGACGCAATTAGACTGATTAAAAATCCAATTTTGAATCCAGTGCCAAACGAAATAACACCATTATTCTGTTTATCCCGAAAACTTTTAATTCCAATAAATATAAAAATAAAGGCGATAAACATACCTGCAAAGCCAATAATCTCACTTCCTTTAAAATCAGGATTTTGGTTGTGCATGGTTGTCGAAATAATCATCATCCCGGTGGTGATTAGTCCCGCGATTGCTCCGTATTTAAGAATTGTATTTTTCATTTAATTTGATTTTAAGTTCAACACAAATGTGAGAAAACAGGATTGAAGTCCGCTCATACTTTAGCATGATTTTGAAAAATTGCTGTCGTAGTATTACTTCAATAGCCGCAATCGATTGGCAGTTTCGACAGCTTGTGTGCGTCTTCTTACATCCAATTTCTCGAACAAATTCGCAGCATGTGTTTTGATGGTGGGTAATGAAACAAATAGTTCATCCGCAATTTCTTGATTGCTTTTTCCTTCCGCCATTAAATGCAGCACTTCTAATTCTCGTTTGCTTATTTTTCTTCGAGACAGTTCGTTTTGGTCTATTTCAAAATGGCCAGTTGCAGCAACAAAAACGGGTTTTTCAATAACCAACGTTTCCACTTTTTGAGTCCTAATTCTGCTGGCAATCCAAATTCCAATGAGCGTAAATAGAATGGCAATCAGCAAGATGTAGATTTGGATATTATTTGAAAAAAGCAGAAAGCGGATTTCCATCCACTGTTCAATAAAAAAGAGTATCGCTAAGGCTAAACCAAAGTAGATACTCTCTTTATATTTTCTCACCATTAGCAGCATAATGGTTGACTGTATTATTCGATATTAAAATGAATCGGATAGTTATACAAACATCGTACTGGTTTTCCATCTTTCAAAGCAGGTTCCCACGATTTGTTGAATAATTTAAGAACACGAACCGCTTCCGCTTTCATGGTTTCAATTTGATCCGCTTCGTTGATTTTTTCATCGGCAGTAGCAATTTTAACAACGTTTGAACTGATTAAGTCTTTCACGTTGATACTGAATGCTTTAATTTCAGACATACTTCCATCTAGTTCAACTATAAAACTAGTAAATATGATGATTTTTTTGTTTTTAATCGCTGGAGGAAATTTGAAGTTTTCACTAATAAACATAGACAAGGTATAATTCCCGTCTTTAACTTGCGGTTTCAAATCGACATCCGGAGATCTGTAGATTTTCTCTGTTGGCGTCGGTGAACTGGTTTCGGATGAAGTTACCTGTGCCGATGCCGCTATTGAAAAACCAATGAATAAAAATAAAAATAAATGTTTCATGTTTTGCTTTGTAATGGTTTCAAAAATAAGGAAATAATAATTACGATGTATTTTTTGACACATTATTTCAAGAGAAATACAATCCAATCGTATTATCTTATAAAATCAATTGGAAAATAGGTAGGGAAAATAGTGTGCTAGTTGTTTTCTTTATAAGTTGTCAAATTGAATAACTTCAAACCTATATTGTTTTGCCTATGAGATAAAGCTTACTTTCTATTAATTTAAACACAAGTATTATGGAGACTAATTTTGAAATTATTGAAAAAGAATCTATTTACACCCTTAGATTCCCGAACAATGAAGTATTGAATGAAGCAGCTGCGATTAATCAACGCAACAACGATTTGACTAGAGCACTTTATCTGGGCAATATTGAACATGCTAAAATTAAAATTTTCTTTGAAGACAAGCAGTCGAAAAAAGTGGTAGAGACTACAGTTTGGGCTGTCACGGATACGAGCGTGATTTTGAAAAGAGGAATTGGAATACCGATTCACCGCATTTATCTATCAGCTTGAAATCAATAAAAAAGCACCCAGAGTATCTAGGTGCTTTTTTGATTATGAAATGACTCTTATTTTACCAATTCCGCTTGATTTCTGAAAACTAATTTTCCATCAAAAGCGTCAATAAGTACGATACTATCGGTCGTAATTTTACCGGCGAGAATTTCTTTCGACAATTCGTTTAGTACGTCTCTTTGAATGACTCTTTTGACTGGTCGAGCACCAAATTGCGGGTCATATCCTTTTTGAGAAAGATAAGTAATAGCTTCAGGCGTTGCATCCATAGTGATGCCTTGTTGCGCTAACATTTTGGTGACACTTTTTAATTGAAGTCCAACGATTTGCGCAATGTTGGCATTGGTCAGTGGTGTAAACATTACGATTTCATCAATTCTATTAATAAACTCAGGGCGAACTGTTTGTTTTAATAATCCCAAAACTTCTATTTTCGCAGCTTCTGTTGCGGCTTCAATGCCACCTTTTAAGTTTTCAAATTTCTCTTGGATAATTTGACTTCCCATATTAGAGGTCATGATAATAATGGTGTTTTTGAAATCTGCTAGTCGACCTTTATTGTCCGTCAATCGACCTTCGTCCAACACTTGCAAAAGAATATTAAAGGTGTCAGGATGTGCTTTCTCAATTTCATCCAGCAAAATCACAGAATACGGTTTTCTTCGAACCGCTTCCGTCAATTGTCCGCCTTCGTCGTAACCAACATATCCCGGAGGCGCGCCCACCAATCGACTCACGCTGTGTCTTTCTTGATATTCACTCATGTCGATACGTGTCATGGCATTCTCATCATCGAACAAATATTCAGCTAGCGCTTTCGCTAATTCGGTCTTTCCGACTCCAGTTGTTCCCAAGAACAAGAATGTTCCGACTGGTTTTTTCATGTCTTGTAAACCCGCACGACTTCTACGAACCGCATCGCTCACGGCTTCAATTGCTTCCTCTTGACCGACCACACGTTTGTGTAATTCCGCTTCGAGTTTTAGCAATTTTTCGCGTTCACCTTGTAGCATTTTCATGACAGGAATCCCTGTCCATTTGGCAACGACTTCTGCAATATCTTCACGAGTCACTTCTTCTTTAATAAGAGAAGTTCCAGATTGATTTTCGAGCAACTGTTTTTGCAAAGCATCCAATCGTTCTTGTGCTTCTTTGATTTTGCCATAGCGAATTTCGGCCACTTTGCCGTAATCGCCGTCTTTTTCGGCACGTTCGGCTTCGGATTTAAAATCTTCAATTTCGGTCTTTACTACTTGGATGTTATCAACAACATCTTTTTCTGATTTCCATTTGGCGAAGATTTCGTTGCGACTTTCTTTCAAGTTCGCCAGTTCCATGCCCAAACCTTTGAGTTTGCCTTCATCTTTCTCTCGTTTGATGGCTTCAATTTCGATTTCCAATTGCATGATTTTTCGATCGAAGACATCTAACTCTTCTGGTTTTGAATTGATTTCCATTCGCAACTTCGAAGCAGCTTCGTCCATCAAATCGATGGCTTTATCCGGAAGAAAACGCTCGGTAATGTAGCGTTGCGACAATTCAACTGCGGCGATAATGGCATCGTCTTTAATTTGCACTTTGTGGTGCGTTTCGTATTTTTCTTTGATACCTCGCAAAATCGAAATGGCACTTTCTGTATCTGGTTCTTCCACCATAATTTTTTGAAAACGACGTTCTAAGGCTTTGTCTTTTTCAAAGTATTTTTGGTATTCGTCAAGCGTTGTCGCACCGATTGCTCTTAATTCGCCACGCGCCAATGCAGGTTTTAGAATATTCGCAGCATCCATAGCGCCTTCGCCACCGCCGGCTCCGACTAGGGTGTGAATCTCATCAATGAAAAGTACGATATCACCTTCGGCAGCAGTGACTTCTTTAACGACTGATTTCAATCGTTCTTCGAATTCCCCTTTGTACTTGGCGCCAGCGATTAGGGCGCCCATATCAAGCGAAAAAATGATTTTGTCTTTGAGGTTTTCAGGAACGTCGCCGTCAACAATACGATGCGCTAAACCTTCAGCGATGGCGGTTTTACCCACACCAGGTTCACCGACTAACATCGGATTGTTTTTGGTTCTTCTAGTTAGGATTTGTAACACACGTCGAATTTCTTCATCGCGTCCAATGACAGGATCTAACTTCCCGTTTTTAGCCAGTTCATTAAGATTTTTTGCGTACTTGTTCAGGGAATTATAGTTTTCTTCGGCAGATGCTGAAGTCACGCGTTCGCCTTTTCGCAATTCGTCGATGGCGGCTTGCAGTCCTTTTTCGGTAACACCTTGGTCTTTTAGTATTTGTGCTACTTTACTTTTTGAGGCGAAGATGGCTAAGATTAAATGCTCAACAGAAACGAATTCGTCGTTCATTTTCTTGGCAATGATTTCCGCTTCATTTAAAGTGGTGTTCGCGGTTCGGGATAACATAATGTCGCCACCAGACACTTTTGGAAAGCTCTGTATAGTGCTGTCTAGGATTTGTAAAAATAGCGGCACATTGACGTTGAGTTTTTTAAGTAGAAAAGGCGCTACATTTTCATCGACTTCAAAAATCGCTTTAAAAATATGCTCATTTTCTATTTGTTGATGCCCAAAGCTTTGCGCCAACTGTTGCGATTGTTGAATCGCTTCTTGTGATTTGATCGTAAACTTATTAATGTTCATTGTAATTTGGGTTTAGTTGTTAGTTTTTTAATAGTTAACTTTGGCCCGCAATCGTCAATTGTTGTTCCATCCTAAGAATCACGACAAAGTGTCTGTAATCAAGGATTTAGAGACGACAAATTGACTTAAAACACGACAAAATGAGTATGTTTTCATCGCTATTTGGGAGTTCAGAAAATCAGGAAGATAAAACGACGAGAATCAATTGGATTCCGTTGGTAGATTTAGGACAGTTGAATGAGATTATTTTACTTTCTTCTGAAAAACCTGTGGTGATTTTCAAACACAGCACGCGTTGCAGTGTGAGCCGAATGGCTTTAAAACAATTTGAATCTGAATTTGATTTGGAAGATCAAGTAACGCCGTACTTTTTAGATTTGTTAGAACATCGAGATATTTCGAATGCCGTAGCAGAACGATTTGATGTTGTTCATCAATCGCCGCAATTGTTGCTGATTAAGAATGGAATGTCGGTGTACGATGCGTCTCACAGCGCAATTGAAGTAGCGGAATTGCGAATGAAAATCTAGGCCCGCGTTAGGGATGGTAGCATTTGTTTGAGCTCTTTTTGCGCAACGCAGTGGAGCAAAAAAGCGAGTGCGGACAGCCCGACCGCTAGGGAACGCCCCATAAATTATATCTTAAGAAAATTATTTTCGGACAAACGGTGGCAATAACTTGCTAGAAACTTCCCCAAAACCAATACGAATTTCGTTGTTTTTGCAAAACCCTTTCATGATTACGGTATCGTTGTCATTGATAAATTTGCGTTCACTTCCGTCTTTCATGATGATTGGGTTTTTGCCATTCCAGGTGAGTTCCAACATCGAGCCGAAACTGTTTGCCGTAGGACCTGAAATCGTTCCAGAACCCATCATATCGCCTGAATTGACGCGACATCCGTTGGAAGTGTGATGCGCTAATTGTTGACTCATCGACCAATACATATATTTGAAATTGGAGTTGGAGACGGTGGTGGCTTCTGCGTTTTCTGGTTCAATTTGCACTTCTAAATTGATATCAAAAGCGTATTTCCCTTTTTGCTGTAAATAGGGTAGTGGCGTTGGATCTTGCTTTGGTCCTTTCGTTCTAAACGGTTCTAAGGCATCCATGGTGACAACCCAAGGTGAAATTGACGTGGCGAAGTTTTTAGCTAGAAAAGGTCCGAGTGGCACGTATTCCCATTTTTGAATATCTCGTGCGCTCCAATCGTTGAGTAACACCATGCCGAAAATATAATCTTCTGCTTCATGCACGGGGATGTTTTCGCCCATGATGTTGGCGTCGGTGGTGATAAAACCCATTTCGAGTTCAAAATCGATGGAACGTGATGGTCCAAAAACTGGCGTGTTTTCGCCAATAGGTAAAGTTTGTCCCATCGGTCGATGCACTGGAATTCCAGACGGAACTATTGTTGAACTTCTACCGTGATATCCAACTGGAATGTGCAGCCAGTTCGGTAGTAAAGCATTATTTGGATCGCGGAACATGGTGCCCACATTGGTTGCATGTTCTTTACTAGAATAAAAATCGGTGTAATCACCAATGAGCACAGGCAATTGCATTTCAACTTCATCAATACCAAATACTACGATAGTTTTGTGATCTTCATTATCTCTAAGCTTAGCGTTGGTTGCATCAAAAATTTCAGCAATTCTATTCCGAACCAAACGCCATGTTTTCTTTCCATCTGAGATAAAATCATTTAAAGTGTCTTGCATGAACATATCATCAGTCAGCTCAATACCTTCGAAATAATTGAGTTGTTGCAGCGCACCTAAATCGATGGCGTAATCTCCAATTCTTGTCCCGATAGTTATAACATCGTCTTTAGTGATAAATACGCCGAACGGAATATTTTGAATTGGGAAATCAGAATCTTGAGGTACGTCTAACCAAGATTTTCTCTTCGGGTTATTGGCAGTGATAGGCATGGGCAGTGTAGATTTATTGTTGAAAATTCAGTTATCAAATATATCATTATATGTCAATTTAACAAACGGTTTTTGTAATTTTGGGCAGTTTTTAACGAAAAAATATAAAATGCGACACGACACTACAATTTTCGATTTAATTAATGAAGAACAAGACCGTCAAATTCACGGAATAGAGCTTATCGCCTCAGAAAATTTTGTCAGCGATCAGGTCATGGAAGCTGCGGGATCATGTTTAACTAATAAGTATGCGGAAGGCTATCCAGGAAGACGCTATTACGGTGGATGCGAAGTCGTGGATGTTGTTGAGCAAATAGCGATTGATCGTGCCAAAGAATTGTTTGGAGCCGAGTATGCCAATGTGCAACCGCATTCGGGATCACAAGCCAATACTGCGGTTTACTTTGCTTGCTTAAAGCCTGGTGATAAGATTTTAGGATTTGATTTGTCGCATGGTGGACATTTAACGCATGGTTCTCCGGTAAACTTCTCGGGGCGTTTATACAATCCTGTTTTTTACGGTGTTGAAAAAGAAACAGGTCAGTTTGATTACGATAAAATTCAAGAAATTGCGACTCGTGAGCAGCCAAAGATGATTGTCGCTGGAGCTTCGGCTTATTGCAGAGATATGGATTTTGCAAGATTCCGACAAATTGCGGATAGCGTAGGTGCTTTATTGCTAGCGGATATTTCACATCCAGCGGGATTAATTGCGAAAGGTTTGATGAATGATCCTGTTCCGCATTGTCATATTATTACAACGACTACACACAAAACCTTACGTGGACCTAGAGGTGGAATGATATTGATGGGAAAGGATTTTGAAAACCCATGGGGATTGACCACTCCAAAAGGCGAAATCAAAATGATGTCAAACTTATTAGACATGGCTGTATTTCCGGGAAATCAAGGTGGACCATTGATGCACATTATTGCTGCAAAAGCGGTGGCGTTTGGAGAATGTCTTTCGGATGAATTCTTTCATTACTCGATGCAGGTTCAAAAAAATGCTAAAGCGATGGCGGCAGCATTTATGAAACGTGGCTATGACTTAATTTCAGGAGGAACGGACAATCACATGATGTTGATTGACCTGAGAAACAAAGGCATTACTGGTAAGGAAGCAGAAAATGCGTTGGTAAAAGCGGAGATAACCGTCAATAAAAACATGGTTCCTTTTGATGACAAATCGCCATTTGTTACTTCAGGTATTCGTGTTGGAACACCTGCAATAACTACTCGTGGTTTAGTAGAAGAAGATATGGAAACGATCGTAGAATTAATTGATCGTGTACTAATGAACCATACCAATGAAGAAATAATAGAACAAGTTGCCGACGAAGTCAATGAAATGATGGGAGAACGCGCGATGTTTGTTTTTTAATACATAATTTCAATTAGTAATTTCACGAATTTGCACCCTAATTAAAGGAAGAATTCGTGAAATTATTATTTTAAAAAATACACAATGTCAACTTTCAGATTACAGTTACCAACCGACCCAAGATGGGTAAATATTGTCGAGAAAAACATCGAAGAAATCCTTTCTGATCATGCGTGGTGTGAGCAAAAAGCAGCTTCGAATGCCATTACTATTATCACGATTAATTCAGAATATCCTGATTTAGTAACAGATATGCTAGAATTGGCTAAGGAAGAAATGGAGCATTTTCAGATGGTGCATGACATTATCAAGAAACGAGGTTTGAAATTAGCGCGTGAACGAAAAGACGAATACGTGGGAGAACTGGCGCAATACATGAAAAAGAGCAACACAGGAAGTCGGGTTTCAGGTTTTGTCGAGCGGATGTTATTCTCAGCAATGATAGAGGCAAGAAGTTGCGAGCGTTTTAAAGTACTCTCAGAGAATATTCAAGATGAAGAATTGTCGAAGTTTTATCGCGAATTGATGGAAAGTGAGGCGGCTCATTATACGACTTTTATCACTTACGCTCGAAAATACGGACAAGGTATTGATGTTGAAAAACGTTGGCGAGAATGGCTTGACTTTGAAGCCTCCATCATTGCAAACTACGGAAAAAAGGAAAGTATTCACGGTTAAACCAAATTAATGATTAGCATTTGTGAAGCTTCGACAAAAGATATTGGGATTATTCAGAAAATCGCTTACCAAACGTGGCCAGTAGTTTATAATGAAATAATTACTCCATCTCAAATTAAGTATATGCTTGATTTGTTTTACTCTGAAACCGCATTATTTGAAAACATGACGAAAAATGGTCATGATTTTCTACTATTAATGGAAAATAGCGTCACCATTGGATTTGCAGCTTTTGAGCATAATTATCTCAATCAAAAAGTGACGCGATTGCATAAATTATATCTGCTTCCATCTTCTCATGGTAAAGGATATGGTAAGTTACTGGTTGACGCTGTAATAAAAAAGGCGAGAGAAAAGGCATCATTGCTTATTTCGCTTAATGTCAATAAGTTTAATCCGGCGATCGCTTTCTATCTCAAAATCGGTTTTGCAATTGTTGGTGAAGAAAAATTACCAATCGGCAACGATTTTTTTATGGATGACTACAAAATGGAGCTGCAACTCAAGTAACTATTTGACAACAATATGTCCCCAATTTTCTCCGGAAATAATTCGATTAAGATGCGTGTGACTAATGCCAAATTGTTTTGCAATTAAGTACTTACGTGTATTTCCTTTTGGGTTTAACAACATTTTTTTGATGCGAATCACCGTTGTTACACTCAATTTTCGCCCATCAGATTTGATGTTGTGCTCTAAAAGGTCTTTCTTGGCTCTGATTACTTTTGGACTTCGTTTGTAATGCGCTAGTCTTTCAGCATAGTTCACCCAACGTAGATTATTAAAATCATCATTGTCTCGACTAAAATCTAAATGAATAACAAATTGCTGGTCTTCAGAGGTTTTTGGAATAAAGTACTCGGCAACTAGTTTGTAAACAAATTTCAATCTGTTTCGCTTTCCATCGCCGTCTTTTTCCTTGTAGCGAAAGGCAACATAGCCGTCTGATCGACCTCCTTTTACGATGTCCCCATCTTCAATTTTGTCCATAAAACTTGCTATTCTTCCTTTGTTGGAAATCGCATAACGCTTCTTTAGTGCAGTCTCAAAGTTAATTTCTTTGAAAACTTCATTAGGGTATTTTCTAATCATTCTTAATTGTAAAACTAATAGTTAAAATAATGTGGTATATTATTTTGCATATCCGCTTAGAGGTGGTATTCAAGTAATTTGCAATAATTTCTTAGGTCAAATATAGAATTTTTTTCAGAAATATCATTATTGTAATTAAAATGTTAAGCATGCATTAACTCTAATGAAATTAATCATCGTTTTCTCTTGCTTTATTCGTAAATTTGAGAGGAATAAATGTAAAATCTCAAACAGAAAGAAATGCGAATCTTATTAATATTGCTTGTGATTTTTGTAATTTCCTGTTCAAGAAAAAGTAGCAACGAATTTAAAGTAAAGAGTGGAGAAATAACAGAAAGCGTTTATGCTTCTGGAGTGGTCAAATCGGTGGGTCAGTATACTGTTTTTTCTACAGTAAATGGAATTTTAAAAAAAACAAAAGTCGTTGTTGGTCAGCAAATTAACGAAGGGCAACTCTTATTCGAATTAGATGCAGATAAAGCTAAGTTGAACGAAGAAAATTCAAAACTAGTTTACCAATTAAGCAAGGAAAGCAATCGGTATGTGCAGGACAAAATCGCCGAAATGGAACTCAAAGTACAGTCAGCGAAGGACAAGTTGAACCTCGATGAATCTATTTATAAACGCAATTTGAGAATCAAAGAATACCAAGTGATTTCAGAAATCGACTTTGAGCGTGTCGAATTAGGATATAAAAGTTCAAAAATTGCGTACGAATCTGCCAAAAGGCAACTCAATCAACTCAAAGCGCAATTGAATAATGAACAGATTCGCAATGCTAATAACCTTAAAATTAGTCAAAAATCTCTGAGCGATTTCGAAATAAAAAGTGCTTTCTCAGGAAGACTTTTTGATATACTTGTCAAAGACGGAAGTTTTATCACAACACAGACGCCACTTGCCATTGTTGGTGAGATGAACTCATTTTTCCTTGAATTGGAAGTTGACGAAAATGATATGGTTCGCGTAGGAATTGGTCAAAAAGTATTAGTTAACTTGGATAGTTACAAGAACCAAGTATTTGAAGCCACTGTAGATAAGATTTATCCGATAATGAATGAGCGTTCTCGGACTTTCAAGATCGAAGCGCATTTCATAAAAAATCCCCCAAAACTATATCCCAATCTCACGGCAGAAGCCAATATTATTATTCAGACAAAAGCAAATACGATTACGATTCCGAAAAGGTTGCTACTTCCCGGTGATTCGGTTTTGCTTGATGGTGACAAAAAACGCAAAGTTACCTTGGGATTGAGCGATTATCAAAAGGTTGAAGTTACAGCAGGATTGAAAGTCGGGGAAATTATTTATCAAGCGGAATAATGAACTTCAAACTAATACTCAATATTGCAGTCCATTTGCTTCGAGCAAGATTGAAACAAACTGTTGTCGCTGCGGTCGGAGTAACATTTGGTATTGCGATGTTTATTTCATTGGTGAGTTTTATGAATGGGCTCAATGATTTGCTCGATGGACTAATGCTGAATAGAACACCACATATTCGATTGTATAATGAGATCAAACCCTCAAAAGATCAACCGATAAATATCGCTGACCAATTCAAAAATAAAGATAATTTTATTAGTTCCATCAAGCCAAAAGATCGAGGGAAGTCAATTTACAACTCTAAATCAATTATAAAAGTGTTAAAAGAAGATAAGAGAGTTATTGATGTCGCACCAAAGATCATGACACCAGTATTCTTTAACTCAGGAACCATTGAAATTTATGGAATTATTAATGGGATTGATGTTGCTGCAGAGGAAAAGTTGTTTGCTTTTAGTGATTATATTATTGAAGGAAAAATAGGGGATTTGTCGCAAAATAACAGCATCATCATCGGCAAAGGCTTGGCGGATAAGATGCTAAAAGTAAAAGGCGATGTCATTAAAATTACAACCTCAAAAGGAAATTTAGCTTCCCTAAAAATTGTTGGAATTTCTCAAGTTGGGATTTCGGAAATAGACGATGTTTCCTCTTATACCTCTTTAGATACGGCACAAAAACTACTAGGCGAACCCACCAATTATATTACGGATATTCAAATCAAATTATTCGACATGACGACGGCTCCAATGGTAGCAAAAGAAATGCGCGCCACTTTTGATGTCGATGCCATCGATTATCAAACGGCTAATTCCCAATTTGAAACGGGAAGTTCGGTGAGAAGTATCATTTCCTATGCGGTTGGAATTGTACTTTTGATTGTGGCTGGATTTGGAATTTATAACATCCTAAACATGATGATCTATGAAAAAATGGACAGTATCGCCATTCTCAAAGCAACCGGATTTTCTGGTAGCGATGTGAAATGGATTTTTGTTAGCTTATCCTTGATCATCGGTTTAGTCGGTGGCGTTTTTGGATTAATATTCGGTTATATTTTTACCTCTATTATTGACCTTATTCCATTTGAAACCGCCGCTTTGCCAACAATCAAAACGTATCCAATCAATTATAATCCGATGTTTTATATCATCGGAATTTCATTTGCCCTTTTTACAACAATAGTCGCTGGACTATTTCCGGCACTAAAAGCAAGTAAAGTCGATCCCGTTGAAATCATTAGAGGTAAATAGTATGAGCAACTCAGTAATTGCAGCGAAAGGCTTGACAAAATATTTTTATGACCCGACGAAATTTCAGGTTTTAAAGAATATAGAGTTGAATATCAACCACGGCGAATTCGTGTCAATAGTCGGTAAATCTGGCTGTGGGAAATCGACGCTTTTGTATTTGTTGTCGACTATGGACACTGATTATGAGGGTGAGATTTTTATACATGATCAGCTGGTCACGGGTCAAAAGGACATAGAATTGGCAAGAATTAGAAATGAAAAAATCGGATTTGTATTCCAATTTCATTATCTCTTATCCGAATATAGTGTGCTTAGAAATGTAATGCTTCCTGGTTTAAAACTCGCAAAACTTCCGGAAAAAGAAATAGAACATCTGGCGATGGAACATTTAAGAACATTGGATATGCATGATCAAGCGCTCAAAATGCCCAATCAATTGAGCGGTGGACAAAAACAAAGAGTTGCTATTGCGCGTGCGCTAATAAATGATCCGCTGATTATCATGGGCGACGAACCGACAGGAAATCTGGATAAAAAGAATAGTGATTTAGTGTTTGATATTTTCAATCAATTGACACAAGAAAAAAAACAAACCATGTTGATTGTGACGCATGACAATGAATTTGCGCAACGAACCCATCGAATTATAACCATGGAAGACGGCGCAATTATTTAATCAGTAAATCATGCTTAAACAACAAGCCTTTGACTTCAGGAAAAGAAAAGACCGCTTTTTTTACTTTCGTTTTTTCCGGATCAATAGTGTAATGATAACTAGTTTTAAAGTCTGTCTTATTTGCAATGGCTTTATTGAATTCACTTCGGTATAAATCGCAATGGTCAAAGACCACTTCAGTCAAATCGGTACTCATAAAATCAACAGCAATCAAACTGCAATTGGTAAATGCGGTTCCCTTTATTTTTAAAGTGTAGAACTTCGAAAAATCTAGTACACAATCTGTGAAAGCAATGTCAAAAATAAGTTTGTCACACATCGAAAAATTAACTTCTTTGATTTCACAATATTCAAATCGAACAGTTCTCAAGGCGACATGGTTGATTTTAGCGCCAGTAAAATTACACTGAAAAAACACGCAATCAATAAATGTAACACCGATAAAATTACATACACTAAAATCACAGTTCCTGAAAACGCAACGCTCGAACTCCTTTAAATTCAGCGCGTCGGCGGAGTAGGTGATTTGGTTGAATTCGACATCTATCGTGTAGTTTCCCATTGCAGTAAAGTAACGATTTTGAAATGGTATAAAAAATAAAAAAGCTCCCAATTGTTTAGGAGCTTTCTTTGTTGTTTTGACCTCGACTGGATTACATATCCAGAATAAACTCCGTACTGGAAATGAAAAAGCCTTTCCAATCAAAGATTGGAAACTTTTTTTATCGAGTTTTTGATTTTATGAGCGAGCTCAACATCAAAAAACCCGATAAAAAAAGCCTACAGTTACCTGCAGGCTTTTCCATTCTTAAGTGACCTCGACTGGATTCAAACCAGTAACCTCTTGAGCCGTAATCAAGTGCGCTATTCAGTTGCGCCACGAGGCCATTTTTGTGGGTGCAAATATAAGGATATTTGACGATTATGCAAATGAATTTTAAAATTAAAAACTGTTTTTTCTAAAACGTTGACTCCTTTGATTTTAATGCGCGTGTGGTGACGAAATAGCGCCAGCCAATAATAGCCATTTGCCATTTATTCGCCTTGGAAATATCAAGTCTTTGCTTAGTAAAACTGGGAAGTAGAAGCTTGTTGAGCTTTGCTATT
>JADKBW010000028.1 GCA_016714905.1 Flavobacterium sp. | reverse complement strand
AGCTCAGTCGGTTATGGAAAAAAAGATTTCCATAAGCCGCCACAAGCTCTAGCAAGGAAACGTAAAGCACAATTATACACCTAACAACACATCTTAAGATTGTAACATATCGCAGCGCGTTACGTCCTACGATCTAATCATCAATCAAAATCAAATGTATAAAGCAACACTTTCATTGTTATGGCTAGCTTTTAGCTTGACTGTCCATTCTCAAATGAATCCTTTTGAACCGCAACAAACCCAAGACGGCTGGGAAACCAAACCCGAACTTCTAGGCAACAAGTCCATTCAAAAAATGGATAGTCTTATTGCTGTTCATGAATTTAAAGAAATTTCAAGTGTGGTTATTGCACATCACGGAAAGGTAATATTCGAGAATTATTATAACGGTAATACTAAAGATTCTAAACATAATACGCGGTCTGCCACAAAAACCATAACAGGAACACTCATTGGAACTTTGATACAAAATGGCTCCATAAAATCGGTAAGTGAATGTGCTTCAAAATTTTCTAAAGTAAAGAACCTGCAAAATGCAGACAGTCGAAAAGACAAAATCACTATTGAGGATTTATTAACCATGTCGTCTATTTTGGAATGTGATGATTGGGAGGAAAGTTCACGTGGCAAAGAAGACCGAATGTACTTAATTGAAGATTGGGTAAAATTCTATTGGGATTTACCCATCAAAGGTTTTCCAGAATGGAAGCCAAAACCAAAAGACTCAAAATATGGTCGAAGTTTCAGTTATTGCACTGCTGGCGTTGTGGTCTTGGGAGACATCATCAACAACGTTTCAGGCTCACTAGAAAAATATGCTGAAAAGGCATTATTTTCCAAATTGGGAATTACCGATTACCACTGGCAAATGACACCCACTGGATTACCAATGACAGGTGGTGGACTTGGACTAAGAAGTCGGGATTTACTAAAAATAGGACAACTGTATTTAAACAAAGGAAAATGGAATAAGGAACAAATCCTTTCTGAAAATTATGTGGAAGAATCGACAAAACCGCATGCTGAAGTTGGAATGTTTGACTATGAATATGGATATTTATGGTGGTTATCAGCATTTGGAAAAGAGCAAAAAGTAAAATCCTATTTTATGTCTGGAACAGGTGGAAGTAAAATTGCCGTTTTTCCAGAATTAGATTTAGTTGTTGTGTTAACCAGTACTTTTTATAACGGTGGAATGAAATCTCACAATCAAACAACAAAATTTTTGGATGATTATATTATTCCTGAAATGATAAACCTTAAGAAATAACTGTGGCTGGCAGGCGTCAAAAGCAATCGCTGGTTTGCGGTTTATTGTACGTTTTATTTTCCTAATTTTGTTATCTTCTTGTAGAGTAAACAAGGTCGCCAAGCCGTGACTGCTTCTCACGCGAGACAGTTCGTAGCACTTTTAACGAATCCGCGAAAATTCAATAACTTAATGCAACAAGAAATATGAACAAAAACTCAATTCTAGCATTTATATTTGTTATAGCTATTTCTTGCTCAAAGAATAATAATGAAGTTAATCAGACAGTCATTTATCCTTCTTTTGGTTCTGAAATAGATGTCGATATCGTTGGTTTGACGTTTGACGCAATGGAACCATTCATATCTCCAGATGGAAATTATTTATTCTTTAACAATATTAATGACGGTATAAATACCAAATTATATTACGCAACTAAAATAAATGATTCAACATTTAATTTTGTAGGTGAGTTAATAGGAACAAATCAAATTACAGCACCACATTTAGATGCTGTGGCTGATATGGATTCTGAAAGTAATTTTTATTGGACATCTACAAGAAACTATCCTACAGAATTAAACAATCTTTTTCGCGGAACTTTTACTTCTGGCACCGTAATGAATATTGAGCGAGTGCGTGGCGATTTTAATATGAATATTCCCGGTTGGTTGGTGATGGACCACGGCATAAGTTTAGATGGAGCGTTTTTGTATTTTAATAATGCAAGGTTTGACAGTCAAAACTGTCAAGGCCCCTGTGAAACAAATATTGGCGTTGCTCAAAAAGTTAATGCGACAACTTTTAATACACTTCCCAATTCAACATCGATTTTGCAAAATATTAATGATGCTAATTTTATTTATTATGCACCTTGTATCAGCAGTGATAATCTAGAATTATACTATACAAGATACTTAAAAGGAACGATAACTCCGAATACAATATTTGAAATTTGTGTTGCGGTAAGAAATAATCCTCAAGACAATTTTTCTATACCTAAAGTTTTATTTTCAGAATCAATTGCAAATCTAATCGAAGCTCCTACTTTGACAGTAGAAAAAGAAATAATTTATTACCATAAGAAAACTGCAAATTCGCATAAAATAGTAATGAGAAATCGACTTTAGTATAAAACAAAATTGATAAAAAAACGACTGCCAACACTTGCTATATCTCATAGCTTGTTTTTTGATAAATTGTTCGTTTACCTCGCCATTCCAATTTTTATAGTTGAACTCGGTCTGTGTTTGTGGTTACTCCTAAAAGGTATTGATACGACAAAATTAGAAAACAAAGAATAAAATAAATAAACTTCAAAATGTACGGATCGCTAACCACTGTCAAATGCCATCGTAAGTTTAACTCGTTTGTTCACTTCCCTCAAGTCGAAGCTAATGTCTTTGTTTTAAAGTTTCACAAACTTCTTAGTTATTTTCCCTTGATTAGCATTAATTTCCATAAAATACGTTCCAGCTCTTAACGCAGATACATCTACCGTTAATGACGAATTTAAGTCAGCGTCAACAAGAGTTTTGACCAATTGTCCTAGTGGATTGTAGATGGAAATGGATTTTAATCTTACTCCAGAAGCAACGTTTACATTTACCGTATTTTTGCAGGATTGGGATGTAATGTAAATTCAGAGTTGCTAAAATCATCAGTTTTTAGTAAAGTCTCAATAATTGTTGATGCAGTATTTGTAGTTATTGGCGCATTAAAATCAAAATAGATATCCGCATTGTTTTCGATAATTTGTCCTGGTGATATTGTCAATATTGGTTTAATTTTAAAGGAAACATAGCCATGACTTGCGGGTTCATTATCGATGGCAGCAGGAAGATTAATTCCTTCAAAAATAAACTCTAATTTTCTGGTAGCGGCATTGTATCTGCTCACGTATGGATGGCTTGCCGATACCATTTGCAGCTTATTTGCATCTAAATTAGTAGAAAGGACATCACTAACAACTACGTTTTCTGCGGCGAAAGTACCTAGATTTTGAAAGCGAATGGTGTAGTACAAGTCTTCTAGGTCTGCATATTCAAAGTAGAATCCCAAAGCAGAAACTTGTTTGTCATTCGGATCAAATGAGCCAAGTACTATTTGTGTAAGTTTGGCACTATTATCCATGTAGGTTTCATCTGTTGTTGACGGAGAAACTTGCGAGTTAAAATATAATAGATCGCCAGCGTTTACAGCTGGTGTTTCTATAGGAGAATTGACATTCAAAACAATAGTAATTTCACGGGTTTCTAATGGCGCTAAATTGGTAAATGTCCAAGTCAACAAATCGGGCTGTATACTATTCGGAACTGAAGATGCATTCATAAAATCACAATAAAAGTCGTTAAAATAAAAGGTTACAGTTCCGGATTGCGTAGTTGTTCCTTTGTTTTTATATACGACTCTATAGGTGGCATCAAATCCAGGACGTGCTGGTGTTATGGCAATGATACCTGCTTCTAAATCGTTGTGCACACCATTGGCTGCGATACAGAAATTGGCAGTTTCCGTATTGCCAAATCCAGTAAATGATGAAGTGTAAGATGCGGGAGTTACTGTAAAATAGGAATTTGAGAATTGTGGAGTTAATGTAGTTTGAGAAGTCGAGTTAGAATACGTCGTGTAGTTACCAGTTTCATTCGTAAAGGCACGTCCTAAATCTTGTGCTGCACGAACTATTTTAATTGGAATATTAGGCGCCAAGGCATCGGCATCGTTACAACCATCAGCATCTAAATCGAACTTAATATTTCCGCTAATGGTATTATAAACACCACTTGGAGTAAAAGAACAATACGTCGTGAAATTGATTGTAGTATCATTCCCAAAATAACTTTGCAAATAGCTATTCGAACTGTCAGCAATACAGATTGTACTTAATAGCGGGTTAGTACCACAGTAAAAACCACAATCACCACATTGACTATAATTGATTAGATTGGCTTGGTTTTTTACTGATAAGAAAACTAAGTTTGGATTATTGCCTACAAAATAAAATCTAAACTTAGCTAAAGGAAGGGTTATTTCCGTCAGCAAAGTATTACTTAGATTTAAAGTATCGCCTGGTGCTTGTGCGTTTGGACTTCGAAAACTGTTGATGTTTAAAGAAACCAAAGGATTATACGAAAGGTCAAGATAGCTGATATCACTGTTGTTTACAATGCCACTTGGATGATTAAAATCAATAGCAGTAAGATTGTTATGACTTAAAATCAGTTGTTGTAAGTTAGCAATAGAACTCAAATCAATAGTAGTTAACTGATTGTAAGAAGCGTCCGTATATGGATTGGTTGACGAATTAGGCAGAATAAGTTCTTGCAATAAATTGTTGTTACATTGGAGTCCTCCCAAATTTACTTGTGAAAATGTACTTAACGAAGTCAATTGATTGAAGGAACAATCTAGCCAATTAAGTAAAGGACTTAATCCCGTCAAACTTAAAAGTGTATTATTATTACAATATAAATAAAGCAAATTGGTTTGTGCTGTTACATCTAAACTTACCAGATTATTGGTTGAGCATCTCAAAGAGGTCAAGTTGGTAAAGGCTGCGATGCCTTCTAAAGACGCTATATTTGCACTATTTACATCCAGATATGTAATCAACGAAGCTTCACTAACTTGAATTTCACCATCTGCATTAGTATCAATGGCCACTGCGGTAGTCGCTGCAGAGGCAGCAATCGAATTAGTAGGCGAGGCCGCCAATAGTTTTGCTTTAAAATTCGCATCCGGAATATTTACAATCTGCCCGAAAGACAATAGAGAAATAAAAACAAAAAGCGAAGAAAAGTACATTTTTTTCATAAAAAGAAGTTTTAGCTCCGTAAAGTTACCTTATTAATATTCAATACACTAACGTTTTCGCTTTATTTCAAAGTTAAATAATCAAAAACAAACAACACCTTGCCAAATAGAATTCGATGGGTTTGACTTAGAATTCGAAATAAAAAATCCGCTGAAAAATGCTCTTCAACGGATTGCAACAAATTAACTAAAACTAAAATTATCTTGTTTCTTGTTTCTTGTTTCTTGTTTCTTGTTTCTTGTCTCTTTCAATTCAAAGATTAACGAGTGTTGATTTTTGATTCACAACCCACAACCTACAACCTACAACTTACAACTTACAACTTACAACCTACAACCTACAACCCACAACCTACAACCTACAACCCAAAACCCACAACTACAAAACCCCCAATTCCACCATGCAAGCTTTCATCGCCAAATACGTTCTTTCAATATCATTATCCAAACCAATCGAAAAACGAATCAAGCCATCGGTCAGTCCCATTTCTTTTTGCTCGTCCAACGGAATCTCACTCGATGTTGACGTTCCCGGCGCGCTAAACAAAGTTTTATAAAAGCCCAAACTCACTGCCAAATAACCCAAGTTGCGTTCTTGCATGAGTTCCATCAATTCGTTGGCTTTGTCCAAACTGCCTACATCAAGGGTCATCATCCCGCCAAAACCATATTCTGGATTGATCATGTTTTTATACACTTCATGACTCGGGTGACTCGCCAATCCTGGATAAACCGTTTTCAGACCATCTTTTTCAAAACGCTCTGCCAAATATTGTGCATTATGACTGTGTTGTTTCATGCGAATGTGCAAAGTCCGTAAGTTTTTCATGACGGAAGCCGAGCGTAAACTGTCCATCGTTGGACCCAAAAGCATGCTCGCGCCATTGTTCACATCCTTCAAACTATTGATAAATTCACGCGACGCACAAGTCACACCACCCACGGTATCGCTACTGCCGTTAATATATTTTGTCAAACTGTGAATCACAATATCAGCACCCAATTTTGCTGGTGCTACAGACAAAGGAGAAAACGTATTGTCCACAACTAGTTTGATATGATGCTTTTTTGCAATTTTCGCCAAACTCGCAATGTCCGCAACTTCCAACAACGGATTGCTCACAGTTTCGCAGTACAAAACTTTGGTGTTAGGCGTGATGGCAGCTTCAACGACATCCAATTTTGTGATATCCACAAAAGTGGTTTGAATCCCAAATCTTGGCGTGAAGTTCTTCAAAAACGCATAAGTGCCGCCGTAAATCGTTCTGCTCGACACGATATGGTCGCCATTCCCGCACAATTGCAACAACGTTGGTGTAATTGCGCCCATTCCTGAAGCGGAAACATTCGCGGCTTCCGTGCCTTCCATGGCCGCCATCGCTTTGTCTAAATAGAGATTACTAGGCGAGGAGTGACGCGAATACAAATAGCAACCTTCCGCGTTGCCTTCAAAAGTGTCGAACATGGTTTTGGCGGAGAGAAACGTATAGGTTGAACTGTCCGAAATGGATGGGTTTACGCCACCAAATTCACCAAAATATTGCAAATCTTGAATGCGATCTGCCGGATTAAAATCTTTCATATTGTTTTTTTTAGAAGCCATTCCCGCTTTTCGCTCTATCTTTTGTTCTGAACGCCAGAACAAAAGGATGCCGCTGCAATCGGGGCTAGGGCTGTTGATTTATAATTAATAATTCACTATCAAAACAACAAGTTATAAAACATAAAAACAATAGATTGTATTTTATTTAGATTTTAAAACTAGTATATGATAAAATTGTAGTTTATTTGTCATTTATTAACTATTAAGTTATAATTCTATAGAATATTTCAAAGTTTTCAAACTGATGATTGACGATTAACGATTTTTGATTTTCAACCCACAACCCACAACTTACAACTTACAACGTACAACGTACAACGTACAACCCACAACTTACAACGTACAACTTACAACGTACAACTTACAACGTACAACCACAACCCACAACCACCATGGATAACATCGACAAAAAACTCCTCACACTCCTTCAAACCGACTGCAAAAAAACAACGAAAGAATTGTCCTTGAAACTCAATCTATCGGTTACGGCGGTATATGAACGCATTAAGAAACTCGAGCGCGAAGGCATCATCGACAAATATGTGGTCTTGCTCAATCGGAATAAAATCAACAAAGGATTTGTGGTGTTTTGCCACATCAAACTCCTGCAACACTCCCGCGATTTTCTGACGACGTTTGAAAGTCAAGTGGTGCAACTCGATGAGGTTTTAGAGTGCTTTCATGTCAGCGGTGATTACGATTACATCCTGAAAATCTGCGTCAACAATATGGAAGAATACCGCGAATTTATGGTCACCAAACTAACGACTTTGCAACATATTGGAAGCACGCATAGCACCTTTATGATCGGTGAAGTCAAGAATACGACGGCTTTTCAACTGTAGTTCTACAGATGTTAAATATGCCATAGCAACCGTTTTTTGTACAACAAAATACTTTAAATTTGTGCATCATTTTTAAAAATCACTTCAATACATAAGATTCTATGAGTTCATTTGACGTAGTCATTATAGGTTCAGGTCCAGGCGGATATGTATCTGCCATTCGTTGTGCCCAATTGGGTTTCAAAACCGCGATCATCGAGAAATATTCTACCTTAGGAGGCACTTGCTTAAACGTAGGTTGTATTCCATCCAAAGCCTTATTGGCATCATCGCATCATTACGAGG
Source organism: Flavobacterium sp. (assembly GCA_016714905.1). GTDB lineage: Bacteria > Bacteroidota > Bacteroidia > Flavobacteriales > Flavobacteriaceae > Flavobacterium. The sequence goes on along the minus strand of JADKBW010000028.1, from coordinate 42,182 downwards.
AATTACAGCATTTTGCAGATCACGGTATCGAAGTGTCTGGCAACGTCAAAATCAATTTGGAGAAAATGATTGCGCGCAAACAAGCGGTGGTGGATCAAACTTCGGGTGGCGTGAAGTTCCTCATGGACAAAAACAAAATCACCGTTTTTGAAGGATTGGGTTCCTTTGTAGATGCTACTCATGTTGCTATTGCCAAAGCCGACGGAACCTCAGAAACGATCGAGGGCAAAAATATTATTATTGCGACGGGTTCTAAACCATCCAATTTGCCTTTCATCAAACTAGACAAAGAACGTATCATCACTTCTACGGAAGCGTTAAAATTAAAAGAAGTTCCAAAACATTTAGTCATAATTGGTGGCGGTGTCATCGGAATCGAACTCGGACAAGTCTATTTGCGTTTGGGTGCTCAAGTTTCTGTGGTTGAATTTATGGACCGTATCATTCCGGGCATGGACAGTTCGCTTTCTAAAGAACTGACCAAAGTGCTCAAAAAACAAGGCATGAAGTTCTACGTGTCGCATAAAGTTAAGTCGGTAGAACGAAAAGGAAAAGCCATTACCGTTCAAGCCGAAACGCCGAAAGGAGAAGTGATTTCTCTCGAAGGCGATTATGCCTTAGTATCAGTAGGTCGTCGTCCTTACACCGACGGATTAAATGCCGACAAAGCTGGTGTAAAAGTAACGGATCGTGGTATGGTTGAAGTCAATGATCATCTGCAAACGAACGTGCCAAATATCTATGCGATTGGTGATGTGGTTCGCGGTGCCATGTTAGCGCACAAAGCCGAAGAAGAAGGAGCTATGGTGGCTGAAATTATCGCGGGTCAAAAACCACATATCGATTACAATTTGATTCCAGGCGTTGTGTATACGTGGCCAGAAGTGGCTGCTGTTGGAAAAACAGAAGAGCAATTCAAAGAAGCGGGAGTTAATTTCAAATCAGGAAGTTTTCCATTTAAAGCTTTAGGACGTGCGAGAGCGGGTGGCGATTTGGATGGGTTTGTTAAAATACTCGCCGATGCCAAAACCGATGAGGTTTTAGGTGTTCATATGATTGGTGCCCGTTGTGCCGATTTGATTGCCGAAGCAGTTACCGCAATGGAATTTAGAGCTTCAGCAGAAGATATTTCAAGAATGAGTCACGCCCATCCCACTTTTGCAGAAGCTATAAAGGAAGCGGCTTTGGCAGCTACAGATAACAGAGCGTTGCATGTGTAATGGTCTTAACAAAAAAAAACAATATGAAAAAATTTTTACTTCTTAGTACCTTATTAGTCGCTGGTTTATCGCAAGCGCAAACACCTTGTGTTAATGGTTTTGCAGGTGCTTATCCGTGCAACAACATCGATTTGATGGCCCAATTGGATTTCCCTCAAATTGGAGGAAATAATAACACCAGAGGAAGCGGCTGTTGGGGATGGACTGATCCTTTAACTAATAAAGAGTACGCACTTATGGGCTGTTCTACGCATACAGCATTTGTAGATATTACCAATCCAAGTGTGCCTATTTATCTAGGAAAATTGAATGCACATAATAATTCCTCTAGTATTTGGAGAGAATTAACCGTTTATAATAACCATGCGTACATCGTTAGCGAGGCCAATGGACATGGTTTGCAGATTTTTGATTTAACCAGATTAAGAAATGTTACCACGCCACAGACGTTCACTGTTGATGCCCGTTATGATGGTTTTGGAAATTGTCATACCGTATCCGTAAATCAAACATCAGGATTCTTATATTGTGATGGTACTGGCACTTTCAATGGCGGACCACATGTTTTGGATCTTCAAAATCCAGTAAGTCCGACTTTCTCATTCGGTTATGCTACAGAAGAATATACGCATGATGCTCAGATTATTATCTATGACGGACCAGATCCAGATCACCAAGGAAAGGAATTGTTTATTGGCGCCAATGAAACTAAAGTTGTGATCGTAGATGTAACCGATAAACAAAACCCAACAACCCTTTCTACTTTTTTCTACGGAAATACTGGTTACACGCATCAAGGTTGGTTTACCTCGGATAAAAGATATTGGATCTTAGGTGATGAATTAGATGAATTGAACTTCGGTTTCAACTCAAAATCAATCATTGTTGATATGACAGATTTAGACAATCCCATATTGAAAGGAGAATACTCTGGGCCAACAGAAGCAATAGATCACAACGGCTTTGTCCGTGGGAACGAATTCTTTCTTGCGAACTATACCGCTGGATTACGCATTTTAAATACATCCAATATCACGGCGACAAATACAATGACGGAAGTTGGTTTTTTTGACTCGTATCCTGAAGATAATTCAGCGAATTTCAATGGCGCTTGGAATAATTATCCTTATTTCCCAAGCGGAACGATCATCATTAGTGATATAGATCGTGGATTATTTGTTGTGAGAAAAAATGCGATTCTTGCTAGTGAAACCTTTATAGCGAATGATTATAAAGTGTATCCAAATCCCGCTTCACTTTATTTTGCAGTCAATTCTGAAGTTGAGGTCGAAAGCGTAGTACTATATGACTTGTTGGGAAAGGCTATAAAAAGCTACAATAAATCGGACCGTTATGATGTGTCTGACTTAAACAAAGGATTGTATTTTGTAAAAGTAAATAATGATTTTACTAAGAAGTTAATGATCAAATAATGAGAAAACTAAGCTGTCTTATTGTCTTTTTTTTGATTCTGAGTTGCGAAAAGGATGCAACAGACAACACTGCCGTTGATTTAAAACGGGAGGTTGTTGTATCAAAAACCTACGGGGGTTCATTAGAAGAAAAAACGAATAGCATTGTCAATACACCAGATGGTGGCATGTTGATCTTGGGATATACCAGCAGTAATGATGGAGATATCATTAAGACGCATGCTCAAACTGATATTTGGTTGACCAAATTAGATGCGAATGGTGCGATGTTATGGAGCAAAACGATAGGCGGTGCTGAAAACGACTATGGAACTTCAATTGCTGCAACAAGTGATGGTAATTACATCATTTCGGGATACAGTGGGAGTAACGATGGTGATGTACCAGGGAATCTTGGATTACACGATTTTTACATTTCTAAAATTACTGGCGAAGGCAATGTAATTTGGACCAAAAAATTACGGATTTACCAATCACGATCATGCGCACAAAATAATTCAAACCAGAGACGGCGGTTATTTTGTGGCTGGTTTTGCGGACTTTTCTGGAATAGAAGGCACAGGAGAAACAGGTAATAATGGGGAAGGACATTCGATGCGATTTGCAGCGCCACAGCATGGCGTCGGTGAGTACTTAGGAATTAAGTTGGATGCCAATGGAAATTTTGTATGGTATCGCTATTTTGGAGGAACACTTAACGATCGAATTAATGATGTTGTCGAAGCCAATGATGGTGGATTGATTTTAGTTGGTTCCTCAGAAAGTACCAATTTTGATGTCATGCATAACAAAGGAAGTTATGATTTTTGGGTAATCAAATTAGCTGCTGACGGCAAATTGCATTGGAAAGAAAATTATGGTGGCAGCGGCATTGATCAGGCGACCAGTATTTGCAAAACGGGTAACAATTCTTATTTGATTGCCGGTCGAACCAACAGTACTGACGGCGATGTTACCAATCCAATTGGTAGTTTTGATGCCTGGGTAATCCATATTAGTGACCATGGACATTTGATTTGGAGCAAAACCTTTGGAGGCACCGAGTTTGATGTCGCGACTACAATTAAGAAAATAGACAACGGCAATTTTGTTGTAGTTGGAAATACACGAGGAAATTTAGGAGACAACGCTAATAAAGGCGAAAACGACTTTTGGCTTTTTGAAATTGATAATAAAGCCAACTCCAAAATCTACTGGCAGAAAACTTTTGGTGGCTCTAAAATAGATGTGGCATCAGATTTTTATCAAACTGCAGCAAAGGAATTGATTATTGTAGGGGAATCACAAAGTAGTGACAATGATGTTACGCAGAATAAAGGCAATAATGACCTTTGGGTATTGAAAATAAAATAAAAAAAGCCGCTCCATGGAGCGGCTTTTTTTATGCAGTAAAAATTCCTTTATAGCTATTCCAGTCTTTATAAATAAAGAAGATATTTCCCAAAAATAATAGCAAGGCGATAGGAATACCTTCAGGCATCATAAAGATATTGACCATTAGAATATTTATTGAAATTGGCAGCAACAAAAGATTGGCAATTTTCATCAATTTTCCGCTAACGTATGCCAAACCAACAATTAATTCGATTGATTTTACCAACGGCATCATATAGACGGACGCTTTTAAACCGTCATCAAATACTTTAATATTTCCCGTTTGAATTGGCTCTGGGATTAAGTTAAAAAAGTAGCTCATCGAAGCAAAGAGCAGGAGCAGACCAAGTAGTACTCGAAATACAATTAATATAATTTTCATAATTTGGTTTTTTGTAGTTTGACCATCAAAAATAGGAGTTTTTATTTTATAAAATCAAATTCATAAGTTCCGTAGTTTTTATTGTAATTTTGAGCGTCCTAAAATTCCATTTTTGAGAATACTTGAATCAAAATATATAGCCAATCCACAGCAATTCAAACAACAACTTCTCACTTGGTCGCAAACGTATCGAGAAGTTACTTTTTTGGATAGCAACGACCACAACGATTCTTATTCTGAGTACGATTGTGTGCTTGCAGTAGATGCTTTTACTTCTCTTAAGACTGATTATTTTAACGCGTTTTTAGATATCAAGCAGTATCAACAAACTACACAAGATTGGTTATTCGGATATTTATCCTATGATCTGAAAAATGATGTTGAGGTTTTGTACTCCGCCAATCACGATGGACTAGAATTTCCTGATTTGTTCTTTTTTCAACCGAAAAAGCTATTCTTGCTTAAAGGAAATGATCTTGAAATACAATATCTCGCGATGTGTGAGGATGAATTAGAAGATGATTTTTTAAACATTCAAAATGTTGCTGTCAACGCGTCGGCGACAATACCCGATTCTATAGATATTCAGCAACGAATTGGAAAAGAAAAGTATCTCGATAAAGTCAATGCTTTGCTGCAGCGCATCCATCATGGAGATATTTATGAGGTAAATTTTTGCATGGAATTTTATGCTGAAAATGCAACGATTAATCCACTAGAAAAATTCCAAAAACTCAATCAAATATCGCAACCACCATTTGCCGTTTTTTTTAGGAACAATGTACATTATTTGCTTTCGGCTTCGCCTGAGCGATATGTAAAAAAAGCGGGAAATCAAATTATATCGCAACCCATCAAAGGAACGGCAAAGCGTTTTGCAGACGAAAATGAGGATGAAAGGTCAAAAATGAACTTGCAACAAGATCCAAAAGAGCGTGCAGAAAACATTATGATTACCGATTTAGTGAGAAATGATTTGTCGAGAACTGCCGAGAAAGGTTCAGTAAGTGTGAGCGAATTGTGCGGGATTTACTCTTTTCGGCAAGTGCATCAAATGATCTCGACCATCACCTCGACATTGCGTTCCGATTATACGGCTATCGACGTCTTACGAACAACCTTCCCGATGGGAAGCATGACTGGAGCTCCGAAAGTTTCTGCCTTAAAAATCATCGAAGACATCGAGGAATCCAAACGTGGTTTGTATAGCGGTGCGGTGGGCTATTTTTCACCTCAAGGCGATTTTGATTTCAATGTAGTTATTCGAAGTATATTGTATAATCAAGAGAAAAAGTATGTGTCGTTTTCTGTTGGAAGCGCCATTACTTCCTTGTCAATTCCAGAAAAGGAATATGAGGAATGTATGTTGAAGGCCAAAGCGATGTTTGAGGTCTTGCAATAATTCAATAGATCTTTCATAAAAAAAACCTGAAGTACAACACTTCAGGTTTTTAATTTGCTTGAGACGGCAATTTTATTTCTTGATTACTTTAAAAGTCGAAGTGCCTTTATCAGTCGCTATTTTTAAAATATAGATTCCAACTTCTAAGGATGAAATATCAATTTGCGATACAGCATTTGGATTTTTTTCAGTCAACAAAAGCGCTCCATTAATACTGTACAATTCTGCTGAATTTACTGCTGCAGAAGCGGTTACGTTGATATATTTGCTTGTCGGATTTGGATAAATGTTGATACTTGCAACTTCTGATTGTGTTGTACTCAAATTCTCTGGCAATTCTAATCTGAAGCAAAACAAATCTCCAAATTCATTAACTGAAAAGTCGAATCCCCAACCCACAACAAATCTTCCGTTAAGTGATAAATTATTTGGAATGTAAACCTGTTTCCCTTCAAGTGGAATTCCTAGATTATCTGAAATTACTGTATTTAGGTTTTGTACGCCACCCGTTGGTGTCCATATAAATGGAATTTTTGGTGAAAAGAAATCTACATCAAACCAACCAATCACAACGGTACCATCTTGGTTAATTCCTGAGACGCGTCCACTTCCAACTCCGCCTGTTAAATCACCTAAAAGTACTACTCCAGAGGTTTCACTCCAAATCCAAGGCTGTCCGCCGTTGGCATAATCTCCTGCACCGCCAATCCAATTGCCATCACCTGAAACAGCGCTGCACTCGCCCAATTGATTAAATTCATCTGAGGCACTTCCTGCTGGATTTATCAATAAATACTCATTTGGGAAATAACCACCCGCTGGATTTTTTCTCCATACTGCGGATTTCCACGGGCCATTATAATCTTGATAACCAACAGCGACACCACCGTTGTTGCTTACGGCATTCACTCTAGAACTTCTATTTTCATTGGCAAAAAGGCTACCCAAATCGATGGTTCCCTCGGTTTCATTCCATCCAAAGGCATGTGCGTAAGGAGTAAAACCATTTCCATTCGCTGGATTCGCCCAAGAGTTTCCTAATACGGTGTTTCCATCACCTGAGATACAAAAACCAGCACTAGTCGTCGCATCTACAGGTAAAACCTAAATTCCCCAAACTAGTCCATTCTGCTGTTGTCATGTTGTAACGAGACATTTCAGCTACCTCTTGACTTGAAATTAGAGATTTAGAATAGAAATTTCCTTGAGAACCACAAACATGGATTTTCAAGTTGGTCGCTACCACTTCATACAAAGCCGGTCCACCGTTAAAAACCAATTCGTTGGCCCAAGTCCAGCTATTTCCACCATCGTTAGATTCGAAAACCAAGTCGGATGTTCCGATAAGTACGAGGTTCAAATCATTTAACCAAGTAACATCTCGCCATAATGCACCGTCGGTTAAACCAGGAACGACTGGAGCGGAAGTCCATGTGGTTCCACCATCGGTTGTTTTGTAAATGTTGGTTTCTCCAGTTGCGATTCCAATCTGATCGTTAAAAAAACGGATACCTAATAATAAGGCGCTTGGATTCGTGTAGACTGTAGTCCAATTTAATCCACCGTCTACAGATTTTTGAATGGTACCACCATTAGTTACTAGAAATAAATTTCCGTTTGCCGTATGCGTTATTTTTGCAGGAACACCAGCTAATCCGCTTCCAGTACTCCAGCTCATTCCTCCGTCATTGGTTTTATAGATAGCGATGCCGCTGTTTAATTGCGCAGCAACAACGCCATTCAAATCATCTGTGAAATGAACTGCAGTATAAATATAAACATCATCAGTACCCGCTGGATTCATTTCTGTCCAATCATTTCCACCGTTTTCTGTTTTTGCAAAATATTGATTCCATCCGCAAACATAACCAGTAAACTGCGTTGGAAAACTCATCGACTCAATTCCTCGTTGGTTTGTGTCTTCCCATTTTGGCGTCCAGGTTTGTCCTCCATTTAAAGTTCGCAAAACAATTCCATTTCCGTTATTCGTTAGCGATTGCCCCGCGGCGTAGCCCCATTGTGATTGGTTGTCCGGAAAAGTGATTGATTTAAAAATGAAGTTGAAATCCGTTAGCACATTTCGTGTCCACGCCGTTGAAATTTCCTGATCGATTGTTGAGGTTCCAGATAAAAAATTTCCATCTGCAGAAAATTTAGCTTCTCCACCTACGCCATTTCCTGGAGCAGTTCCGCCAATAAGGTCAAATGTATCTGGGTCAGGATTCCACACGAAATAGCTGCCACCTTGATTTTCGTATCCAGCAACTTTCCCGTCGTTAGAAACTCCAGTCGATTCAAAGTAAGTTGGTTTTACAATAAGCTGAGCACTTAAGTGCTGAAGATTAAAAGTGCAAATTAAGATTGCTACGAGTGTAATTTTTTTCATGAAGTGTGTTTTTAAGTAATTAAAGTGCTAATGTACTATTGTATCTTCTACATAAAAAGACGAAGTATCTTTAAATTCACGAAATTCGATAGGTGTAAATTTAATTTAAAATACTTTTAATCAGTTAGTTAAAGTAAAAAATAGTTTTTTATTTAGATTTTATTTGAATGCTGTTTTTTCTAAATTTTCTCTCTCTATTTTTAAGCTATTTTGCCTTTTCAAATATTTAGAATTTTGCAAGTACAAAATCACAATCATCAAGATGATGCATAAAATCAAAGGTAAAATTACATACAGCGCATGTAATTTTATTTGCCTTACTTCCTTCATTTTATCATTTTCGATTTGAAGGACAAATTGGTTGATTGTTTTACTTTCATTTGATTTAATATTGGCGGTGATTGCCGCTAACTTATTCAAATAGAACTTATTTTGTTCGACATTATTAAGAACAAAATAGTTGTCTGCTAGTCCTTTATAAATACTTTGATTTAGAACGAGATCGCCGACATCTTTCGACATTTCTTGGGCATCTAGTAGCAGTTCCAAAGCTTTTTTGTAATTCCCTTCGAGTGCATTCACCTCTGCCAATCCTTTATGTGCGAAAGCTTTTAAGCTATTTCCCTTTATTTTATCGGCGTACCGATAGGAATTTTCAAAACATATTTTTGCAGAGTCAATCTGGTTTAGCGCAATAAAACAGTTGCCTTTATTGTAGATGATGACGCTAATATTAGCATTCATAATCGACTCGCCAAGCGCTTTCTTATAGTGAAAGAGTGACTTATTGAAATAATTCTGCGCCAACTCACAGCTCATTTGTTCTTTATATACCAATCCGCGGATACCGTAATTGAATCCCAACAGCTTGTCCCGATTGATTTTTTGTTGCGAAATATTGGCAATTTGAATCGCTTTGTCGAGGTAAGAATGTGCTTTGTCATAGATTTTTAGCTGCTGGTATTGCACGCCTAGTCGACTGTAGATGATTATTTTAAACTCGTCATTTTCTATTTTCGGCAATAGTTGACTGGCCTGTACAGCATAACTGAGCGACTTCACATAATTTCGTTTGGAAGAATATCCCGTGGTAATTAATAACAATGCATCGACCTTGTTTTCTAAACTCACATTCGAAATCAAAAGAATTTTTTCGCCTATTGCAATCGCCTCGTCCGGATTCTCATAGAGCGATTGATTGCCTTTTTTCAATAGCTCTTTGATCTCAGTTTGCGCAAGACAAGGAGAGAAGAAGCCAACAATAAGAAGGAAACCAGCGATTAATTTCATGAGATCGTCAATTAAGCAACTCGAATTTTATTTAAATTTTCCAAATCTTTCGATAAGAACGTAATAAAGACATTTGGCGTAATACCAGTAATATTTTTAAAAACCGCTGAAAAACTGCTATGAGAAGAAAAGCCACATTCCTCTGCCAGATAACTCACTTTGTAATTGAGGTATTTTGGATCAGATTTTAGCTTTTCAACGATATAGTTAATTCGCAATTCATTGATATATAAATTGACGTTCTTGCCTTTATATTTGTTGATCACTTCTGAAAGATACTTCGTATTGGTTTCAAACAGCGCGGCCATTTGTGCTAGTGAAATATCGTTGCTTAAATACTTCTTACCCGCTTCAAATTTGTCGAGTTTTATTAATAGTAAATCTTCGGTTTCTTTTGGAATCGACAGGATTTTCACCGGCGTTTTCTCGACGATTACTATTTTGTCGTCTGGTTTGTGAATTAGTTTTAAATAGCTAATAATATCAGAAGCATGATTGATTCTAGATTGGTACAGCCATCGCATAAACAGCCAACTAAGAGCGACTAGCAAAAGGAAACTTCCCAATAGGATGTAGTTGGTTTGTTGTTTTTTTTGTTCCTTTATGATGGTTTCTTCGGCTTCTTTTGCATAAATTCAAAAGCAGCGTTGGTCCCGATTGAAGTTTGTGTTTCGAAATCTATTTCCGCTTGATTGGCTTTTTAATCTAAACGATTGGAATTCGCTCTGATTACCCAGTGCTTGGCTACAAACGGAAAGGTTTGAGTAGATGCGGTATAGTAATTTAGCATTGTTAAATGTTTTTGCATCGACTAGTAATTCCTGAAATATCTTCTGCGCTGATCCGTAATCTTTTTGATCTAATAAGTAAGAACCGTAGTCCAGAAAAGCCAACATTTTCCAATAAGTACCCAGATGATTTTCTTCCAAATTCTTAATACTTTTCCTAAAGTAAATTAACGCGGAATCAGTTTTTTCCAGTGCTAAATAAGTATTTGCGATAGCTTGTGAAGAGGTTCCTTTAGTGATAAATGCATAGTCAATTTCATTTTGTGGCAAAATTGATTTGGCAAATTTTATTTGCGACGGACGATCTATTCTTTGGTTGTTTATGAATAGATTGTAGGCAGTAACTTTTTTCTCAAGATTGCTATTGTTCTCCGCAATTTTATTCGCTTCTGCGACGTTTTTTTTGGCAATGTCGAAGAGGTTTAATTGCATATAAATTTCAGCTGCCAACAAATACGCATCAATGCGACTATTGATCGTATTGTCTTCTTTTGACGCCTTTAATGCGGATTCAATCGAAGCGATAGCTTGACTGTAGTTTCCAATGATTAGGTAAGCCTTTGCCAAAAGCAGGTTGGTCAACAGACTTTCCTTCGATGATTTGCTGCTGTGTTTTAAATGTTCGCCAATCTTAATAGCTTGAGCCGGGTCAAAATACAAAACTTCATTTGCTTTTTGCAGAACAACCTCGCTATCATCACTTTCTTGAGAAAATGACAACGAGGGAGCAACCAACATAACGAGCAAACAAATGACAAACGTTCTCATATCGATTAAAATCAGTAACAAAATAAGCTATTTAGAACAAAATTTTTCACTAAATTTCCTTAGTAAAATATGAGGTTTCTGCTCATGAAATAGTAGATTTCTCAATTTGCAATTTATTTTGGATGGAGAACAACAGTGCAAATCAAAGGAAATAATTACATTTGGAAATGCTCGAAAAGCTTCACAATCATTTGCAAATCAACTTTCCTTTTTTGACTGGAAAGAAGCTGCTATTGGCAATTAGTGGAGGTGTTGACAGTATGGTACTCTTACATCTTTTTCAGCAAATTAAATTTCCGATTGCTGTTGCACATTGTAATTTTCAATTGCGTGGACTAGAAAGTTTTGAAGATCAAAAATTTGTTCAAGACTATGCAGAAAGTAACAACATTCCATTTTATTCAACCATTTTTGACACCAATGCCTTCGCCGAAGATTATCAGGTTTCCATTCAGATGGCTGCTCGAGAGTTGCGTTATCATTGGTTTTATGAACTTCTAGATAGCGAAAGCTACGATTATATTGTAACAGCGCATCATGCGGATGACAATCTAGAAACCTTTATCATTAATTTGTCACGCGGTACGGGACTCGATGGATTGTCAGGTATTCCAGCCGTAAACGATAAAGTGGTTCGGCCGCTGCTTAATTTTTCTCGAGAAGAAATTGAAGCATATGCAAACAAAAATAATGTGCCGTGGCGAGAAGACAGCAGTAATGCATCGACGAAATACCTACGCAACAAGATACGACATGAATTAGTTCCTATTTTAAAAGAAATCAATCCAGAGTTTTTGGCGTCATTTCAGAAAACACAGTCTTATTTGCAAGAAGCCCAACAAATGGTCGAAGACGCGTCGATACTCGTTTATCAACAAGTTGCAAATGAAGTGAATAGCGAAATTCACTTTGATCTACAAAAGCTGCAACAACTTCCAAATTATCATGCTTATTTGTACTCTTGGTTGAAGAATTACGGTTTTTCTGACTGGACCGCCATTCAAGATTTGGTTGAAAGTCAAACGGGAAAGCAAGTTTTTTCTCCTTCATTTCGGTTGTTGAAAGATCGAAGCAACTTGATTTTAAGTCCAAATGCCGAGCAATTAGAAGGTGATTTCTTCATAGAAAAAGGTCAAATGGAAGTTAAGATTCCCTTAAATATGATTCTTTGTAAAGTAACTGACATTTCAAAGTCTTCAAATTCAAGTATCTTTGTCGATGAAGATAAGTTATCGTTTCCGCTGCAAATTAGAAAATGGCGCGACGGTGATGTTTTTCAACCTTTTGGGATGAATGGACAAACCAAAAAAATCAGTAAATTATTTAAAGACGAGAAATTGTCTTTGTTTGAAAAGGAATCAAAGTGGTTGCTCTGTTCTGATCAAGAGATTGTTTGGGTCATTGGAATGAGAGCAGACGAACGATTTAAGATTGAAGAATCAACAAAAAACATAATAAACATTTCAGTACATCCATGAGAAAATTATTGTTCCTACTCGCAGCTTTTTTGCTTTTTACCTCTGTGAAAGCCCAAATTTTGGATCCAGTAAAGTGGAAAAGTTCTATCGAGAAAAAGTCAAATCAAACGTACTTGTTGCATTTTGATGCCGTTATTGAAAAAGAATGGCATATGTATTCTCAGTTTACTGCCGATGGAGGCGCTTTACCAATAGAAATCGACTTTAAGAACCAATCCGGTAATTTCAAATTGGTTGGAAAAGCCAAAGAAAGCAAAACGAAAACGACTTTTAATGATGTTTTTGGCGTCAATGAAACGTATTTTGAAAACAAAGCACATTTGACTCAAGAAGTTTCGGTGAGTAATTTAAAACTCAAATCAATTGAAGCAACTTTAAATTACCAAGCATGTAAAGAAGTTTGTATTAATTTAGAAAAGAAGTTTACGTTTGTTATTCCAGCAGACGAAGTAGCTGCGGCTGAAGCAGTTGTGGATACCACGAAAGTAGATACCGTTGCCGCAGTTCCAGAAAGTGCTGTTGCAACCATGGCACCAAAAACTCAAGAACCAGCAGTTATCAAGCCAAAAAAAGAAAGTAAAAAAGGACTGTGGACCATATTTTTCTTGGCTTTTCTTGGTGGTTTTGCAGCGTTGTTAACGCCTTGCGTGTTTCCGATGATTCCGATGACGGTTAGCTTTTTTACCAAACAAAGCAAAACGCCAGCACAAGGAAAACGAAATGCGGTAATTTATGGGATTTCAATTATTGCCATATACGTTATTTTGGGATTGTTGGTCACAGGAATATTCGGAGCGGATGCTTTAAATGCTTTATCAACGAACGTTTGGTTTAATATTATTTTCTTCCTTTTATTGATTGTTTTTGCCGCATCGTTCTTAGGCGCTTTCGAAATCATGTTGCCTCATTCGTGGGCAAATAAAGTCGATCGACAAGCAGATAAAGGTGGAATCATAGGTATTTTATTTATGGCATTGGCATTGGCTATCGTTTCCTTTTCATGCACAGGTCCGATTGTTGGAACTTTGTTAGTGGAATCAGCTTCAAAAGGTGGCATTGCTCCAATAGTCGGAATGCTCGGATTTTCCTCCGCATTAGCCTTGCCATTTATGTTATTTGCCATGTTTCCAAGTTGGTTGCATTCCTTACCAAAATTAGGTGGTTGGTTTAACACAGTAAAAGTTTTCTTAGGATTTTTAGAATTGGCTTTGGCTTTCAAATTCTTATCTAATGCCGACTTGGTACTACAATTACACTTGCTCGAAAGAGAAGTGTTCTTAGCCATTTGGATTGCCATTTTTGGAACATTAGCCTATTATTTATTTGGAAAAATTACGATGCCACACGACAGTCCATTACCACATATTTCGGTTGGAAGATTGTTTATGGGATTGCTTGTGTTGACTTTCACGGTATATATGATTCCAGGACTTTGGGGAGCGCCATTAAAATTAATTAACGCCTTTCCGCCGCCATTAGAATATAGCGAAAGTCCACATGGCGTTGGAAGTTCATCGCCAAATTCAGCAGCATCAGTGCTGCCCGACGGCGCTAAATCTGGGCCTCACGGCATTACCGTTTTTGATGATTACGCCAAAGGATTGGCTTATGCTAAATCGGTCAATAAACCAATTATGCTTGACTTTACAGGTTTTGCCTGTGTGAATTGCAGGAAAATGGAGAACAATGTTTGGTCGGAAGAAAATATCAAATCGATTCTCAAAAATGAAGTTGTTGTTATTTCTTTGTTTGTTGATGATAAACGGGATTTGCCAAAGAGTGAGCAGTTTGTTTCGAAAAGTACCGGTGAGACTATTGAAACTATCGGTGATAAATGGACGGACTTTATGATTACTAAATACAAAACCAATACGCAACCGCTTTACGTATTAACTGATTTGAATGGGAATTCATTAAATGTGGAGACACCAACGACAAGTTATGATCCCGATGTTGCCTTGTATGAGAAGTGGCTGCGAACAGGAATAGCAAATTACAAATAGCATTAGAATCCCAATCGAAAGGTTGGGATTTTTGCTTTACTTTAAAATGTGTTTGCTTAAAATTTGATAGACTTCATTGATGTTATCGCCACCTTTACCAAATTGCTTAGAAATAGGCGCCGCCTCGTCTTTAATCCATATTTTTAATTCTGCATCTAGATCTAAAATTCCGGCGCTTTCTTTAGAAAACTTGATTACGTTTGAGTACGGAATCGACAGATAATCTACTTTCGATCCAACCAATTGCTTTTCAACTAATATCAGTCTTTTGTTGGTAAAAATAAACATGTCTTTAACCATTTTAAACGCTTTTTCGATGTTTTCGCCATCAATTAGGATCGGTTCGAATTCTTTTGCAACGTTGTCTAAATTTACTTCAGAAGCATTTCCTAAGATTGCATTAAATATTCCCATTTTTTGATTTGTTTGATTTGAAGTCGTAAAAATAATTCTATTTGGTTATTGAAAACTAAATTTTTATTATTTTTAACGTCATATAATTTATACGCCATGTTAGTAAAAGTATTTGGAAGCGCCGTTTTTGGGGTCGAAGCCACGACCATTACCATTGAAGTTAATATTGATAAAGGAATCGGTTACCACTTGGTAGGATTGCCCGATAATGCGATCAAAGAAAGCAGTTACCGTATTGCTGCTGCCCTTAAGAATAACGGATACGCCTTACCTGGCAAGAAAATAACCATCAACATGGCGCCTGCCGATTTGCGAAAAGAAGGATCTGCCTATGATTTGACGTTGGCTATTGGAATTCTTGTCGCTTCAGGTCAAATTCAAGCGGAAGAAAGTGCGAATTTTATCATTATGGGTGAACTTTCTCTCGATGGAAGTTTACAACCGATTCGAGGTGCTTTATCCATTGCAATAAAAGCAAAAGAAGAGGGATTTAAAGGTTTTTTTCTTCCAAAGCAAAACGTCAAAGAAGCTGCGATTGTCGAAGGTTTAGCAGTATTTGGCGTCGAAAATGTGCAAGAAGTCATTGATTTTTTTGAGGGAAAAGGTTCGCTGGAACCGACAACAATTGATATGCAAACCGAGTTTCATAAAGCCCTAGATTTTCCAGAGCATGATTTTAGCGATGTGAAAGGGCAGGAAAGCATCAAGCGCTGTATGGAGATTGCAGCCGCTGGAGGTCATAATATTATCCTCATTGGGCCACCCGGTTCTGGAAAAACAATGTTAGCCAAACGTTTACCGAGCATTTTACCGCCGATGACGATGCGCGAATCCCTAGAAACTACCAAAATTCACAGTGTCGCTGGAAAACTGAAGGAAGTTGGTTTGATGAATCAACGGCCATTTCGGAGTCCACATCATACCATTTCAAATGTAGCCTTAGTTGGCGGCGGCAGTTATCCGCAGCCCGGAGAAATATCAATGGCGCACAATGGCGTCTTGTTTTTAGATGAATTGCCAGAATTCAAGCGTGAAGTTTTAGAAGTCATGCGACAACCGCTAGAAGATCGGGAAGTCACCATTTCTAGAGCCAAGTTTACCGTTACTTATCCGTCTTCATTTATGTTGGTGGCGAGCATGAATCCGAGTCCAAGTGGCTTTTTTAACGATCCCAATTCACCTTCAACGTCATCACCCAACGAAATGCAACGTTATTTGAGCAAGATTTCTGGTCCATTGTTGGATCGCATTGATATTCACATTGAAGTGACTCCAGTGCCATTTGAGAAGTTGTCCGATACGCGAAAATCAGAGAGCAGTGTTGCAATTCGAGAGCGCGTGACACAGGCTAGAGCAATTCAATCGAAACGATTTGAAGCGATAGCATCCGTGAATTACAATGCTCAAATGAGTACTAAATTGATTCGAGAGTTTTGCGCTTTGGATGATGTTTCTTTACAATTATTAAAAACTGCGATGGAGCGATTGAATTTATCTGCGCGTGCTTACGACCGAATACTGAAGGTTTCGCGAACCATAGCTGACTTGGAATGTTCTGAAAAATTGCAGTCAAATCATATCGCGGAAGCCATTCAATACAGGAGCTTAGATCGAGAAGGTTGGTTGGGTTAGTTTATTAAATAAAAAAGTGTATTTTTAGAAAAAATTATTCTATGAAAACGAACTCGTTTTTGCTGCTTTTTCTATTTATTTCAATTCACTTGTTTGGTCAAGGTAAGTTTGTTGCTAATGATGATCTATTTGGTCAACGGGTCTTTGTCAAAAACAATGGTCAGTTTGATAAAATTTTGCCGCAAGGAAAAACGGTTGCTTATGCCTACACAAATGGAGGAGAGCAAGTTTATTTTAGTAAGGCCGGTCTAACTTATTTACTCCAGAAGAAATATCTTTTAACTTATGAGCAACATGAAGCCCAAGAGCACGGGAAGAAAATAACTCCAAAACCAACTAAGAAATTATACGTGAATGTCAGTTGGGAGAACTCAAATCCCGATGTTCAAATCATTGAAAGTGACAAACAAACACAGTATGTAACTTATGGTGATGAGAACTTAAAATCGGAGTGTTTCAAAAAAATTACTTATAAAAACATCTATGACAATATTGACATCGAGTATGTTTTTACTAATGAAAGAAGTAGTGGTATCAAATATAACATCATTGTGCATCCCGGAGGAAATCTTGATCAAGTGAAGATCAAATACAACGGGGATATTAAGAAAATAAAATTGGTAGATGGGCAAGTGATTATTAAAACCGCTCTTCTAAATATGAAGGAACTAGCGCCAACTAGTTATCAAGACGGAGTTTCTATTGCTTCTAAATTTAAAGTGTTCGAGAATACTATTTCTTTTGATTTGCCCAATTCATACGATAAGACGAAAACCTTAATTATTGACCCTTGGGTTATTAATTTGACTTTAGCTAGCAATAATTATGGTTATGATGTCGATTATGATTATGCCGGTAACTATTATGTATATGGAGGTGGCGGTCCGTTTTTGATTTCAAAATATACCTCATCTGGTGTTTTGGTATGGACTTTTGCGGGTTTAGTTCCGTCAATCAATTGGACTTCAATTGGCGTAAACACTGAGCCTGGTAATTTTATTGTTGATAAAGTTTCGGGAAAAGTTTACGTCGGAATAGGAGTGGATTATAATGGAACAAGAATTATTAGATTAGACACTCAGGGGATTTATGATAATTTGGTCAGTACACAAACTTCTACGTGGCAAGAAGTATGGGATATGGGATACCGTTGCAGCGACGGAGGTATTTTTGGTATAGGGGGCTCCACAGATTATTTTACGACGGCCGGTCTACTAAATACCACCACGGGGTCAATTCAGGCACAGAGTTTTAGTGGATTAGATACTCCGAGACAAGATGCACTTTCGTCTACTATTGATCCCGCAGGAAATATATTTATTATTTACGCAAGTTTTGATTTTGGATCTCCTGCTTTGAACAATAGAATTTTAAAAATCAACGCCACTTTTGATGGAAACGATTGGATTGCACCTTCACTTTATCAAACATTTGGGGAATACGATAACAAAAAATACCCGGGCCTTTTCCTATACTCTAATGGATTTAATGCTTTGTATGCTAATTCAGCCTATCTTTATTACTACGATGGCTTTAATTTGGCAGCCTACGATAAGCTGACTGGAGTTAGACTAGGGTTTACTACACTTCCAGGACAAAGTCTGAGACAACAAGGAGGTATTGCAGTAGATGAATGTAATAATGTTTATGTTGGAGGAAATGGATCTATAAAGTGTTTTAGCTTTAATGGTACTACTTTTACCTCAAACGGTACTATTCCACTCGTAGCAGTGTCGGATAGTGTGACAGATATAAAGTTTATTGAAAGTTCCAACGAACTGTATGTTTGCGGTAATGGTTTTGGAGGTGTTTATGACGCCATCAATAGCAGCGCTTGCTCTGCAATTGCAAGCATTAGTATTTTGCAAACTCAAGTCGGCATAAACAATACTACCGTGGAAGCCACAGTTACGACGTCGGTAGTTTCTCCATTAATTTCGTATACGTGGGTGGATTCCAATAATGTCGTGGTTAGTCAAACGAATAATTCTACGGAATTAACGAACACTGTTACGAATTTAGCCAATGGCACATATGCCGTATTAGCTCAAATTAATGCTCCATGTGGAATCACAACAACACAAGAATTTGTTCTCAACGCAACGTCAATTGTTCCTGTTTTTACGCAAGTAAATGCGATTTGTACGGGAGCTTTCCTGGCTGAATTGCCAACCACTTCTAATAATGGAATTACCGGAAGTTGGTCTCCAGTTTTGAATAATACCGCGACCACAACGTATACATTTACACCAGATGCAGGTCAAGATGCAACGGACGTTACAATGATCATTACGGTCAATGATATTGTAACACCTACGTTTACGCAGGTTCTTCCAATTTGCTCAGGCGAAGTATTAGCCGAGTTACCAGCAACTTCAAATAATTCTATTACTGGAATTTGGTCCCCAGCAATCAATAATACCCAAACAACGCTGTATAATTTTGTTCCCGCGCCAGACCAATGTGGCACGGCTACTCAAATGACGATTGTTGTAAATCAACCGATTGCTCCTACATTTACCCAAGTGCTTCCTATTTGCGCAGGTTCTTCGTTAGCTAATTTACCAACACTTTCAAACAATGCCATTCCTGGAACTTGGTTGCCGGCAATCAATAATACTGCAACAACACTGTATACTTTTACACCAGCGCTTGGACAATGTGCATTGTCGACTCAAATGACGATTGTCGTCACTGATGTCGTATCGCCAACGTTTTCTCAAGTTGCACCTATTTGTACTGGTGCAGTTGTATCCGATTTGCCATTAACATCAAGTAATGCGATTACGGGAACTTGGTCTCCAGCAATCGACAATACCCAAACTACCTTATATACTTTTACTCCAGCGGTAGGACAATGTGCGTTAGCAACTCAAATGACAATCGTTGTTAGTAATGTTATATCGACCACATTCGCGCAAGTTGCTCCGATTTGTTCTGGAAGTCTCCTCGCGAATTTGCCCACAACATCAACCAATGCCATTAGTGGAACCTGGTTACCAGCAATCAACAATACCCAAACGACACTCTATACTTTTACACCCAATATAGGACAATGTGGTACGACCGCTCAAATGACAATTGTTGTGAATGAAAATGTAACATCAACATTTACTCAAGTTGCGGCTATTTGTGATGGAGAACTTTTATCCAATTTGCCAACAACTTCTGATAATGCAGTTGTTGGAACTTGGTCCCCGGCGCTAGATAATACGCAAACCACGCTATATACTTTTACCCCGACTATTGGACAATGTGCGACGACAGCTCAGATGACTATTGTGGTCAATCCTTTTCAAGTCCCAACATTTACGCAAGTGGCACCAATTTGTTCCGGTGATTCCTTAGCGACATTGCCAACGATTTCTGAAAATGCATATCTAGGGACATGGTCACCGGCATTAGATAATACACAAACCACAGTTTATGCATTTACACCAGCCATCGGTCAATGTGCCACTGCTGTTCAGATGACGATTGAAGTCAATCCGATCCAAATTCCAACATTTGCTCAAATTCCATCGTTATGCTATCAGGACATTGCGCCAGCACTACCGACAACAGATATAAACGGAATTCTAGGGACATGGCAACCGGCAGTAGTAAGCAATACTGCTTCGGGGAATTATGTGTTTACGCCAACTATTGGTCAGTGTGCAAATACCAATTTCCAAATGCCAATCACGGTATTTGATGATTTTGATTTTGAGATTAAGGCCACCTGTGTAGGAAATAATTTCGTCCTTCAAGTTGTTCCACTTGCCAATTCATTTGATGTGAATCAAGCCAATTTTAATTGGGAAAACAGCAGCAATGTAAGCGTTGGGACAAATAGTGCAACATTTGATGTTACCCAGTATTTTAGTTCCAACACGATCTTGCCGGCGTTTCCTTTATCATTTGCTGCAGATGTTACCTTAACCAACGGCTGTACAATATCACACGATGTTTCCTTAACAAGTATTTATTGTTCTATTCAGGCGGGAATTTCCCCAAATGATGATGGTAAAAATGAATTTTTTGATTTGCAATTACTGAATGTGAAGAAGTTGGAAATCTTCAATAGATATGGTACCAAGGTCTACTCTAAAGCGAATTATATCAATGAATGGGTTGGTCAATGTGATGATGGCGGAATACTACCAGATGGCGTTTATTATTACGTCATAGATTTCGAAAGTGGTAGAGAAACAAAAGTTGGATGGATTTATCTGACTAAATAAATGTTGTTCAAATATTAGAGTCATAGGCAAACCTACGATAGTTTGTTTGCCTCACTTGGCTCTAATCCATTTTTTCAAAACAATTTCTAAATCATTTTGCATAATGGGTTTGGGAAGGTAATCATCCATTCCTACTTGGAGGCATTTCTCCTTTTCTCCCAGCATAATTCCCGCGGTGAGTGCAATTATTGGTATTCGTTTGGTGGTTTCTAATTTGCGAATCGCTGCAGCAGCTTCATAGCCGTTTTTCTTTGGCATTTGAACATCCATCAAAATCAGATCTAAGTTATTATTTTTGAACTGTTCCAGCGCTTCCTCACCATCAAAGGCCTTTAATAGGGTTGCATTGGGAATCATTTTTTTAATGATGGTGGTCGCTAAAAACATGTTTATGGAATTGTCTTCGACGATTAATATCTGTAATGATTGTAAAAAATTAGTAGCGTTATGTTGTGATTTAACGCTTTCTTCTCCTTGTTTAAGAACTTCTTCTCTTGTTTTTTCTGAAGTTTGAACTTCAATTTCAAAGTAAAAATTACTGCCTTCTCCAAATTTACTGATAAGCTGCATCCGACTATTCATTAGCCCAAGTAGTTTGTTTGAAATGGCAAGTCCTAATCCAGTGCCGCCAAATTTTCTAGTCGTGGTGCTGTCTTCTTGTACAAATGATTGGAAAATTTTTTCTTGGTTGTACTCTTTAATTCCAACGCCGGTATCCTTAACGGAGAACTGAAGTATTGATTTATCAGCTATAGACGAAATGCAGTGTATGTCTAGGTGAATCTGCCCAAAGGAAGTAAACTTCAAGGCGTTACTGATTAAGTTGACCAGAATTTGTTTCAATCTTATGGCATCAACAAAAATAAAAACGGGAACATCGGGATCGATGGACAAGTCTAAAACGATATTATTTTGTTTTGCTTGGTGTTTGAAAAGTTCAATCACTTGATGACTCAGTTTGATGATATTTACTTCTTCGGTATTCAAAATCGAGTTTACCCGCTTCAATCTTTGAAAAATCTAAAATGTCGTTGATGATTTCCATTAATGAATTGGCGGATTCTTGGACGATTGCCATATATTCACTTTGGTCTTTATCTAAATTTGTTTTTAGTAATAATTGTGTAAATCCGATGATTCCGTTGAGCGGCGTTCTAATTTCATGACTCATATTCGCCAGAAATTCTGACTTTGCTTGATTTGCAGATTCCGCTTGTATTTTCGCTTTTATTAAATCAATTTCTGCCTCTTTTCTTTTGGTAACATCAATAAAGGTGATGATGATTTCGATAATTTCTCCCTCTTGGTTTAAGCGAGGAAATCCATTAACTGATAACCAAATAATATCGTTTGTGACGGGTCGATTTACTCCAAAGACTTTATTTTTGAACGGTTCTTTGGTCGTTTTGATTTCGTTCACTGGGTAATTTTCGAGTGGAACAGGATTTCCATCTTCGTAGATAAATTTCCACTGCGGATCGATGGCTAGCTTTCCTTGCATTTGATCTTCGCTCAAGCCTAATAATTCGGACGCCTTGGCATTGCTAATCTGAATAGAAGTATCGGGATTATGAAGTACAACGCCAGCTTCTAGATTATTAAGAATTCCACGATACCTTTTTTCATTTTCTGCTAGTGAATCGACGGCACTCTTTTGCTTCGTAATGTTCTTTCCAAAACAAGCCGCTCCAATGATGGTGTCATTTTCAAACATCGGGTGGATACTAATTTCAAACCACTGGATTTCGTCACCATTACTTTTCGGACCAGTGATTTCTTCACGAACATTACTACCTTGGAACGCCTTGTCGTACCATTTTTTCCATTCGCTCGGGTGGTTGTCTTCAAAAAGACCTTTGATGAGAATAGAATCATTGATATTAAAATCGATACCACTATAAAACTTCATATTTCTCTTAAAGGCATCGTTTAGGGCAATAAGTTTATATTCCTTATTGATGCTCCACATGAGATCGGAAGTACTATTTATTAATGCTTGATTTATCATATTGAGAAGTAACAATTAACTAAGTTACGAAAAATAAACTCTAGGCTGTTGCGAAATACATTAGATTTCTATTTGTATTTTTGGAATCATTAATTACAAAAACCAAAATTGCCCTATGAAGATGATTATTTCGCCCGCTAAGTCTTTAGATTTTGAATCTCCTATTCCAGCTTTGGTGGCGACCCAATCTAATTTTTTGAAAGAAAGTAAAGCGATTCATGCGGTTATCAAGAAAAAATCACCTGCCGATTTAATGCAATTAATGTCGATCTCAGATAAACTCGCGGAGCTCAATTGGCAGCGAAATAAAGCATGGAAAACACCTTTTACAAATGAAAATGCTCGGCCTGCAGTTTTTGCTTTTTCCGGAGATGTATACATCGGATTGGATGTAAAAACGCTTTCAGAGGAAAGGTTGCCGCTGCTCCAAGAGCGATTGCGAATTCTTTCAGGTTTGTATGGCATTTTAAAGCCACTCGACTTAATACAGCCTTATCGATTAGAGATGGGAACCGCTATTTCGATAGGTGATTCTAAAAATCTATATGATTTCTGGAAAGTAAAGCTGACCAGTGCTTTAAACAAGGAACTTAAGAAAGGAGAGCTTTTGATCAATTTAGCAAGTAATGAATATTTCTCGGCAATCGATGTAAAGGCATTGAAAGTGCCAGTGATTACACCTGAATTTAAAGATTATAAAGATGGAAATCTGAAAATGATTAGTTTTTTTGCCAAGAAGGCGAGGGGAATGATGGTTCGGTATATTATCGAAACTCATGCGGAGACAATGGAAGACCTCAAGGGATTTGATTATGAAGGTTATCGCTTTGATTCCAATTTGTCAAAAGGAAACAAGCTTGTTTTTACGCGCTAATTCATAAGGACTTAATTTTTAATTAATTGGTTGTTTTTTTGTAGGATTTTATTACTTTTACGCTCCTTAAAATTAGAAGTTATGATTAAACAAAGTTTCATTGCAGTTGGATTTTTATTTTCTATCACTGTATTTGCACAAGATGATTTGATTAACAAAGTCATCAAAAATGCTTCATTAAATTCCAAGTTTGAATTTGAAGAAATTATCAATTTGGAGCGTACTTCGGTGAAGAGTCAAGGATCAGCGGGAACCTGTTGGAGTTATTCAGGCAATTCTTTTTTAGAGTCTGAAATGATAAAAAAAGGTAAGACACCAGTAGATTTAGCGGAGATATTTGCTGCGAGAAATGTTTACTTGGGGAAAGCAAGAAATTATATTCTATTTAATGGTAATTTAGGTTTAGGTGACGGAGGAGAAACGCACGATGTGATGAATATGTTGCGCAAATATGGAGCGATGCCGCAACAAGCCTATACCTTGGAAGATTACGGAAAAGGAGTGGTGAAGTCAGATGAGTTTCAAGCAAAATTTAAGGAAATTCTAGATGCTTATATCAAGAATCCTAGTCCAACAAAAGGAACTTCGTGGGTCAAGGACATCAATAACTATATGGATGAAAAGTTAGGTAAACTACCAGAATCGTTTACCTATGCTGGAAAATCGTATACGCCACAAACCTTCGCTAAAGAGGTAGTGGGAATTAATCCAGACGATTATATGGAGTTTTCTTCTTACAAAGACAATCCGTACTATTCAAAAATGGTTTTGCCTGTTCCGGATAACTGGAGCTACGACCAATTGTATAATGTCCCAATGAAAGAAATGACGGATATCATTGATTATGCTTTAACAAAAGGATATACAATTGCATGGTCATCGGATGTTACAGAACCGTATTTCAGCTGGAAAAATGGGGTGGCTTTTGTTCCAGATGTAAGTGATTTGTATTCAATTACAGACGACCAACGAAAAACACTTTTTGACGGTCCTACGGCAGAAAAGGCGGTTACTGAGGATTTGCGTTTAGAAGGATTGTATAGTTTGTATACTACAGACGATCATGCGATGCAAATTGTTGGATTGGCTAAAGATCAAAACGGTAAAGAATATTATAAAGTAAAAAATTCTTGGGGAGAAACCAATGACTACAAAGGCTATTTGTATGTTACCAAAGCCTTTGTTCAATTGAAATCGACCGGAATATTGCTAAATAAAGCTGGTGTCCCTAAAAGCACGAAAGCAAAATTAAGAGCGTAATAAAAATCCTGTCTATTGACAGGATTTTTTTTGATTTTATAAAGCGATAAGTTTGAAAGTCTTCAATTACGAATTCACCCAGTTTTCTAACATTCTTTTTCCAGTTGGTGTCAATACACTTTCAGGATGGAACTGAACTCCTTTGACATCGAATTTTTTGTGTCGTAGTGACATAATTTGACCATTTTCATCTTGAGAAGTAATTTCT
Organism: Flavobacterium sp.; assembly: GCA_016714905.1. Lineage (GTDB taxonomy): Bacteria > Bacteroidota > Bacteroidia > Flavobacteriales > Flavobacteriaceae > Flavobacterium. The sequence goes on along the minus strand of JADKBW010000028.1, from coordinate 17,039 downwards.
AAAACCTCCGGAAAATCAGAAGTATTTGTCACCCAAGAATGATAACGCCCGACCTCAAGTACATTTCCTAAACCTTCAAAAAGATTTTCATCGTCGACGATCACTGAAATTTTAGTGGCTATTCCGTGGTATACTTGATCTAAATTGATAATGCTTCCACCGAAAACTTCACCAATAGCTTGCTGACCTAAACATACTCCTAAAATGCTTTTTGTTGGAGCATAGTGTATTATAACTTCTTTCAATAAACCAGCGTCATCAGGAATTCCTGGTCCAGGTGAGAGTACAATTTTATCAAATAGTAATAATTCATCTAATTCGAACTCATCATTACGAAACACCGTTACTTCACAGTCTAAATCTTCTAGATAATGGACTAAATTATAAGTGAAACTATCATAATTGTCTATGATTACTATTTTTTTCATTTAATTTAAAATCAGTAGGATGACATCATTCTGGTGCTTCTTGGGTTTTTGATTTAGTAATTAGAAAACGAGTTCTATTTTCAATTCAAATTCGTCGTAAATCGTCCGATCACCGAGATCGGCAAAGAAACTTCCGGAACCATATTGAATGCCGTATTTTGTTCGATCGACTATTAGACTAGTCATCGCTTTGTTTCCTTTTATTGTTAAATCGAAAATTACGGGGTTGGTTTTGCCTTTGATGGTGAGGTCGCCCACAATAGAATAGGTTCCTTTTGCGATGGGCTTAATGGCTTTAAATACCAATGTAGCTTCTTTGAATTCTTCTATGCCAAAAAAATCACTCGATTTTAAGTGGCCTTCCAATTGTGCTTTGTCCTTACCCGACTGGTCAGTATTGTTTAAGGTGGTCATATCAACTGTAAAACTTCCTTTTGACAGTTTCTTTTTTGAGTAGGTAAGGGAGCCTTCTTTAAATTGCAAACTTCCACTATGTTCTCCAGTGATCTTTTTACCCGTCCAAACAATAGTACTTTTTGCGACATTTATTTTACGAACTTGTGCCGATATGGAAAGCGTAAAACAAAGGAATAACAGCAGAATAGATGTTTTTTTCATAATGGAACAGTTAAATTAATAATAAGACTATCAATGGTTTATTCCAAAGTTACAAAACATACTTTGTTCTCGATGTTTATTTTCAAATAAAAATTGTGATAAAAAAAAACCTCGACTCATTTGTCAAGGTTTTTCTAACAGCAATTTTTCCCTTTTTTTAATTAGAACTGTAGAGAAACAGTTAAGTCGAAATTATCTGAAATAACTTTATCACCAAGATTGTCAAAGAAACTTCCTGAACCATATTTGATATCATATTTAGTTCTATCCACCACTACTTTTGCGGTTGCGTTGTTGTCTTTTACAGTTAAATCAAAATTTACAGGTTTTGTAATTCCTTTGATTGTTAAATCCGCAACTACACTATAAACACCGTTTGCTTTTGGAGTAACCATTTTGAAGTTCATACTTGCGGTAGCAAATTTTTCAACTCCAAAGAAATCATCCGCTTTCAAGTGACCTTCTAGTTTTTCTTTTCCTTCACCAGCTTTCAAGTCAGTTACTTCAATAGAGGTCATATCTACTGTAAATTTTCCACGAACAATTTTGCCGTCTTTCATAAAGAATGCACCGTCTTTCAGTTTGATTGTTCCTTCGTGTTGACCAGTTACTTTTTTGCCGACCCAGTTAATGGTACTTTTTGCAGCACTTACTGGTTTAGTTTGTGCGGTTAGCGCAGTTGTTGAAAAAGCAATTGTCAATACTACTGCAAGTGTTCTTAAGTTTTTCATTGTTTTGAATGTTTAAATTAGAAATTGATTATAAAGTTAAAAATAGTTCTTCGTTTGATTTACGCACTTTGGTATAGTGTTGTGTTTGATCTTTGTCATGACGGTAACCGATGGTTGCTACAAGCGCAGTATTTAGATTCATTGCCTCTAAGCCGAGAATTTCATTAAACTGCGCTGGTTCAAAGCCTTCCATTGGCGTGACATCAATCTTTAGTTCAGCGGCACATTCAATAAATTTCCTAAGGCTAAGTAGGTTTGTTTGGCAGTCCACGCGTCTCTTTTTTCCATTGGCAAAGGAGAAATTTTTGATTTCATAAAGTCGCCATAACCTTTCAATGCATCTGCGGGTAAGCCTCTAGTTGTCGTTAGATTTTGAATTGCTTCATCAATTTCTTTATCACCAAAATTAGTCATGTTGGCAAATACGATGAGGTGTGAAGCATCTACAATTTGACTTTGTCCCCAGGCAGCAGGTTGTAATTTTGCACGTAAATCGGCAGTTTCTATAAAAATAACTTTATAGGGTTGTAAGCCGTACGATGAAGCTGCCAATCGTATTGCTTCTTTCAGAAATCTTAAGTCTTCGGCGGATACTTTTTTTGTTGCGTCGAATTTTTTGGTAGCATAACGCCAATTTTGGTTTTCTAAGAAAGTGCTCATAAGGATTACTCGTTTTTTATGGTTCTGTATTTTTCTAGTAATTGATTTAAATATTGTAGTTCGTCTGTGGTAAGATTTGATGCGAAGGTTTCTTCATGCGATTTTACTTTAGCATCTAATTCTTCTAACAACGATAATCCTTTTGCTGTGATTAGGATTTCCATTTTCCTACGATTTACTGGACAAATCTCACGAGTCACATAGTCCTTTACTAGGAGTTTGTCGATAAGTCGTGTGGTGTTGCTATTCTTTGCCAGCATTCGCTCTTGGATATCGCACATGTTGACCGCTGCTCCTTTTTGTCCTCGAAGTATACGAAGCACATTATACTGCTCCGCTGATACATCATAAGGTTTTAGCAATTCATTAAATTTATCGCCAATTACATTTTGAGCATACATCAAATTAAGGATTACTTTCTTCGCATCATCCAGAGCTACATTTGATTTTATCACTTCTTCAATTTTCATGTCTACAGCTACAATATTTGTAGGTACAAATGTATCGGCTCTTCTCTATATTTGTATATACAAATGTGTTATTTTTTTGTTAATTTACTCTTGTGCTTATTTTGAGTAATTTGTAAAAGAATATTCCTCGCTCGTTCTTCTTTTTTAATATTTTTACAAAAAAAAGTATGGACTTATCACAACAAGAGTGGGCGAATCAATTGGAGCAAGATGACAATGCCGTTATCATTGATGTTCGAACTCCAGACGAATGGGCAGAAGGCATCATTCCGAATGCCTTACAAATCGATATTTATCAGGGACAAGGATTTATATACAAAATAGATGAATTGGATAAATCCAAGAATTACTATGTTTATTGTAAAGCGGGCGGAAGAAGCGCACAAGCTTGTAGTATAATGAATCAATTGGGCTTTGAAAACACTTATAACTTAGTTGGCGGTTTTATGCAATGGAGTGGAGCAGTGGTTATGCCCGACTAAGGTTTCAATTATTTACCAATTCGGTTCTTTTCAGCTTCTAATCCGGTTTCTCTTTCTCGCGATTTTTTGACTGTATCGCTTCCGAAATTGTAGCTCAAATTAAAACGAACTTGGCGGCTGTCATTCCCTCCGTCTCCCGTAATTTTCACAAAGTCATATTGCGTTTCTCCATTCCATGGTGAGGTGTAGAGGATGTCCGAAAAGGCTAATCGTGCTGTGAGCTTCTTGTCTAAGAATTGCTTTTGAAACGCTAGGTCTAAAGAACCGATACTTTTGGTTCTAAAAGTTCCTCCCCAAATAGAGGGCGAACTATACCATCCTGAAACTTCCATCATGATGCCTTTTGGAAGATTAAAATTATTTTGTCCGTATAAGCTCAATGTTTGTTGCTTTATGGATAAGAAAGCATCATTTGTGGCAATATATTTACTTTGAAAGGCATTGACACTTATAAAAACATTCCACCATTTTTTCACCTCGAAAGGATACGAAACGCCTAAATTGATTACTTCCTCATTGGCCACGTTTCTTGAGGTAAGAAAACTTCTACTTGAACCCGATGCTTCAATTACTTGCGCAAAATAATCGGTCACTCTGGTAAAGCTTAAACTCGTGTTTAAGGTGTAATTGTACGTATGAGATATTTTGAAATTATCTGCGTATTGCGGCTTTAAGAATGGATTTCCACGAACAAAGGATAACTCATCGAGTTGGTACTCAAACGGGTTTAGGGATTGGTAGTTAGGTCGTTCGATACGTCTGCTATAAATCAATGCAAAAGTGTTTTTATCATTGCGATTATAGGTGATGCCTCCACTTGGAAACCAGTCGGTATAATTTCGTTTGACTTGCTCGTTATTGGTCGGAATTAGGGCTATTAATTCTCCGTCAGAAACCGTATTTTCTACTCTTAATCCCAATTGAAAATTGAATTTTTTATAGGTTCTGTTGTAATTTAAATAGGCTGCATTTACATTTTCTTTATAAATGAAGGTGTTACTCCTATTCGGGTTTAAGGTCTGATTATTTCCAACCACGTTAAAGAAATCCAGTGTATTGTCTGTTTTTACAAAGGAAGTTTTTGCGCCAATACCGAGTTTTCCTTTCCAAAAATTTCGTTCATAATCAGTTTTAAAAGTAGCGATATCAATGGTTATCGGAGTATTTTGAAAACTATTATTCTCATTCAAGATCGTAGTTTCATTATTGGTAAAGTAGGTGTTGGGCTGATAATTCTCTTTGTCATTGTGGTACTTTCCATAGTCAATATCCATATTCAGAGTCACTCCAGTGGTGTCTTCATATTTGTAATTGAGATTTGAATACAAATTGTATGATTTGTCCTTGCCAATATTTTTTGCCACCAAGATACTATCAATGATCGCACTATTGCTGGGACGAATTGGAGTTCGTGTATCGGTATAACTATAATTATTATTAAAATTGCCACTAACAATAATTCCAAAAGTGTTTTTACTATTGGCATAATAATCATAGCCGAGTTTTACATTGTTCGCATTGATGTCGTTTTTGGTTTCTGACTTTGAGTCGAATATCGTATTGCTTTGCTCTCTATAAATATTAATAAAGTCATAATTGCTTCCGAAACGATTGCTGTAATTACCATAAATGTTTGACTTTTTGTCTCGTGAATTCAATGACAAGGAATTGATCGCAGTTTCATATTTACCAATATTGACTCCCGACGAAGCGCTTCCATTGGTGCCGAATTTCTTATTCTTCTTGAGTTTGATGTTTAAAATACCCGCATTTCCTGCAGCATCATACTTTGAGGAAGGTTGGGTAATGATTTCAATACTGTCGATATCAATGGATTGCAGTGTCTTTAGAAAGTTGATTAATTCGGTGCCGGTCAGATACGATTGCTTTCCATCGATATAAATAAGAACACCAGTTTTTCCTTCTACTATAATATTATCATTGTTATCGATGATAATGCCCGGCGCTTTCCGCAACAACTCAAAGCCAGTAATTCCTGTGGCATTCAGCGTATTTTGAACGTTAAAGACCGTCTTATCCGCAAGCACTTGCACGATTGGTTTTTTCGATTTTACGACGACTTCTGCCAGTTCGTTGGTTTTTTCCTTTAAAGTGATTGGCGGTATGGTAACACTATTAGCATTCTTCAAAAAGCGCTCTGATTGATATGCCTCGTAGCCATTTGCATTTATTTGAAGATAATAGCTTCCATCTGGAATGGTCGAAAAACTAAAAACACCTTCCTTATTGGTTAGTGTTGTTTTTTGTAGAATATCCTTTTCAGATTGAAATAGTAGCACAGAAAAAGTAGCGAGATCAGTATCTTTCTTGAGTTTAATCCTTCCGGTAATAGATTGTTCTTGGGCGGTGATTGCAGTAATGTACAATAGTAAAGTGGCTAGTAGTAGTTTTTTCATAGAAAGAATTAATTAATTTTGGCATTCCATTGCTAAGCGCTCGGTTTTTTTATTCGTTACTATAGACAACCAAAAGCAGTTCTTGTTACAAAAAAAATAACAATAACTTGAAAAGATATTATTTAAAAAGGAAGGACTTGTATCAATATGTGGAATCAAATAATCAATTGAGACTGCATTTCACAATATCCAGGTTGAAATAATTGCTTACTATTTTGATTGTTATCAATCGGTTGTCATTGCCTTACTTTTTTTATTCTTAAAAATAGAAACGGCAATCGGAAAATAAGCGAAACTAAATAAAGAATAGCCAACACGTTTCAATACTTTACCATAAAAAGGGTCAAGCAGTGGACCTAATTGCGTAATGATTAAAGCAGTAAAGAATATAGCTAATTCCCATTTAGGAAGTTTTCGTGCAGTAAAAAAAGCGCCCGCGAGAAAAATTTGGCTTAAGAACCAAAAATCTATATACTTAAAGAGAATAGACAGTTTTGAATTGTCATAGAACAAAGGTTCAATAACTGCATTTGTCTGTATTTTCTCTACCAACAGATTCGCTTTGTCCTCGGGCAACTTGGCCACTTCTACCAAACATAAATCAATCGTAAATTGCCCAAACATTACAAAAATGCAAAGGATTAGAAAGAAAAAGCTAAGTCCAAACCAAATTGGGTAATTGCGATTTTTTAAATAAGTACCAATCGCTAAATACGCTGGAATCATGAGCAGTAGCGACAGCATCAATACTAAATGCGAATTGATCCAAGATGAACTATATTTCGTTAATCCGATATAAAAGTCTTTGTGATTTTGATCATGGAAAAAAAGTAGCATTTGTCCAAGCGAATACAAAGGGAAACAGGCAAGAAGACAAAAAGCCCAAAAGGCATTTTTAAATTGTAGAAACATGCTATGACGCTATTAGTAGGAAATTGACTTTAAAATAAAGTTTTAAAAATAGTAAAATGATTTTGAAATACAACTGCAATGTTACATTTTGTGACATCCCTGTGAGAATTCAAGGTAAATATCAAAGTTATGAAAGTAGCGTTCTTAAAAATATTGAACCGTAGCAAGTATTATCAAAACAAAAACCTCTGATTTTCGGCAGAGGTTCTTTATTTAACAGTACCATTTAATTGTTGCGCTCAGTGCAAAAAAAATCTACACTTTATCAAATGGTCTCCTATTTTATATTTTGATATATTTTTTCACATAGCTTCCATTTTTAGTAGCGACTTTAATAAAATAAATTCCATTTTGAAAATTTGAAATGTCAAAAGAAATTTCCCCAATTCCATCGCAGTTTTTTCTAGCAATGCTTCCACCTAGAACATTAAAGATTTCAAAACCAATAATACTTGTAGATGCAGCCTTAATATTTATGACATCAGATGCAGGATTGGGTAAAACTGTAATTTCAATATTTGAAGATTCGAAGGAATCATTTGATAAAAGTGAACTTTCAAACCTTTTGATACTTTGTGAACCTCCATAAACGATGCTTCCGCTTAGGCCCCAAATGCTCCCGTCAGCAGTACAAATGCCAAGTGAAAAATTAGGAATGCACCAAGGAGTTGACGACAGTATAGCCCCCGTTGTTTTGTCAAATTTATGCAAGAGATCGGTGTTATAATCAACGCCATAAAGGTCTCCATTTATTATTCTTAGCGATATTATGCCTGGAATAATATTAAAAGTGTCTTCAATGACGCCAGTAGTTGCATTAATATGTAGTAATAGATGTTCGGAAAAATACTCATTAACCCACAGATATCCATTATCATAGGCACAACTAGCATAATTCGGATCTGACGCAGATGAAATAGTTAAAGCACTGAGCACCTCTCCATTGAGTGGATTCATTTTGTACAAAATGCCGTGTTGCTCTGCCATTAGCCATAAATTAGTACCGTCAAAATCTAAATCACCCCCATAAAAGTTAGAACTAGATAGCGGAATAGGAATTGAGGCTACTAATTGTCCGTCTAAGCTATATTTATCAATAAATGGCAAATCTCCAGCTGTACTATATAAATACGTGCCGTCAAAACACAATCCAGAGGGTGACGGACTGGAGGTTTGAAAACTAAACTGTACATCGCAATCAGCCGAGGGTGCACTTGTACTGTGTAAGTTGTTCGGCAAGTTTGATACATCGACACCTCCAATCATTTGACTGTGCATGTTAGTAAGCGATAAAAGAAACATAACGAGAAGGTAATTTTTTTTCATAGTAAGAGAGGTATAATTTGCCCTGAGCGATCAGAACATGTTTGTGTTTTTTGTTGCGTTGCATTTAATTTATTGGTTAAATGTAGAGAAATATTTTCTAGAAAATAATGTTACAGTGAAATTGTTGCTTTTTCACAGTACTTGTAATTTCAAAAGAACACTTTATTATGATGTAATTTATTTAATTAAAGCCTGTGTTTATTCATTTGCTTGTCTCAGATGAGCGGTTCTTTGAAAGAAAAAATAGCAATTTAGATTATTGAAAACATACATTGAGTACAATTAATAATAAATATTTATTGTTTATCAATAATTATTTATTATGTTTGCCTAATAATTTAAACACTTTAGTATTATGACAAAAACAAACAAATTCGTTTTTACGGTGGTAGAGGTTGTTTCTTGGATCATCTTTGTTGGCCTATGTGTTGAAGCCGGCGCCTTGATTTTTAATTTTATTTATAGTCTATTTAAGCCTGAAGCGCTGCATAATTTGTATCAGAAATTGGACTTAAGTAAAATGTATGACCGCAGTCAATGGGTCTTTTACAATATGTACAGTTTTATTTTGGTCATTGCCATTTTAAAGGCCGTATTATTTTATGTGGTGATCAGATTAGTGACCAAAATTGATTTGACAAAACCTTTCAATAGCTATGTGGCCAAACAAATCTCGCTGATGAGTTACTACACTTTTTCTATTGGGATTTTGAGTTACATAGCGAAAGAAACGACCAAAAATTTGTTGGATGAAGGCTACGACATCAATAAATTAGATCAGTTTTGGGCAGACCCTCAAGCCTTTATTTTAATGGCGGCGGTCATTTATGTCATCGCCATTATTTTTTCACGAGGCGTTGAATTACAGAACGAGAACGACTTAACCGTATAAATTATGGCAATTATTGTAAACTTAGATGTTATGATGGCAAGGAGAAAGATGTCACTCAACGAACTTTCTGAAAAAGTTGGGTTGACGCTTTCTAATCTCTCTATCTTAAAAACGGGAAAGGCAAAGGCGATACGTTTTAGTACACTGGAAACTATCTGTGAAGTATTAGATTGTCAGCCGGCTGATATTTTGGAATATGTGAAGGAACTGTAGACGCTTATTTTAAAGATGAAAGCTTTTTTATCAATCGCTAAAACCGATTTACCAATCAAGTTAATAGCATTGATCAAATCGGATTCTTTCCTGATTTTGGGTATAAGTTTCAGTTTAGAATTAAGTATGTACTAGTTAATCGTTGTAAATCAATTAACTGATGTGATGTTCTGTTGATTGTTGGTTGTATGTTGTAAGTTGTAAGTTGTCTTTGGAAGGACAGATAAATATTTAGTTGTTTTTTTCATTTGTTGTAGTTCTATATCTTTACCAACAAACAGATAATTCTTATGAAAAAAGCAACATACTTCCTACTTACTTTTTTGGTCACCTTTAGTTCATTTTCTCAAGGGATAACAGGTCAATGGAATGGCGTTTTGAAAGTGCAAGGAATGGAATTGCGTTTGGTTTTTAATATCTCGCAAACCAACAACGGTTACAGTGCCACGATGGATAGTCCAGATCAAAAAGCTATTGGAATTCCTGTCACAACAACAACTTACGAAAATGGTGTAATCAAAATGGCGATTCCAGCTGCTAGTATTTCCTATGAAGGTGTAATGAGTAAAGATCAGGTTTTGATTGGAACATTCCAACAGGGTGCCATGGCTGTTCCGATGAATCTTTCGAGAGAAGCGATAGAGAAAAAAGAAGTCAAGCGACCACAAGAGCCAATAAAACCATTTTCTTATTACACAGAAGACATTGTTTTTGACAATACTTCCGACGGTATTACTTTAGCGGGGACCTTGAGTTTACCAGCGAAAAACGGTTCTTTTCCGGCGGTGGTTTTAATTTCAGGAAGCGGTCCACAAAACCGTGATGAAGAGCTACTCGGACACAAGCCATTTTTGGTGCTTTCGGATTACTTGACAAAAAACGGTATTGCTGTTTTACGATATGACGATCGGGGAACGGCTTTATCTAAAGGAGATTTTAATTCTGCTACCACTGCTGATTTTACAAAAGATGCAGCTGCGGCACTCGCTTATTTGAAAACGCGCAAAGAAATCAACCCCAAAAAGATTGGTTTAGTAGGACATAGTGAAGGTGGTGTTATTGCGCCGCTCGTAGCAAGTAAAGACAAAAGCGTTGCGTTTATTGTGCTCTTGGCAGGAACTGGATTACCTGGAGATGAAATCTTGCTGCTCCAAAAAGCACTAATTGAGCGTGCTAGCGGTGTTGCAGAATCTGACATTGCAAATGGTCAAAAAACAAATAAAGGGGCATTTGAAATGGTAAAAAAATCGAAATCGAATGATCAACTGAAAAGCAATCTCACACAGTATTTTCAAAATATAGAAAAAGAAAATCCGACAGTTGAAAAAGACAAAAAAGCAAAAGAGCAGGAAACTCAAGCGATTTTGAATCAATTATCGAGTCCATGGATGCAGTATTTTATCAAGTATGATCCTGCAACAGCCCTTAAAAATGTAAAATGTCCTGTTTTGGCAATCAATGGTGCTAAAGATTTGCAGGTGCCACCGACAGAAAATATAAATGCAATAAAGATGGCTTTAGCTAAAGCGGGAAATAAGAATGTAACTACGCAAATTATTCCGAACCTCAATCACTTGTTTCAAGAATGTACGACAGGTTCACCAAGTGAATACGAAGCTATTCAACAAACTTTTGCACCAGTAGCTTTGACCGCAGTTCTGGAATGGATTAAGTTGCAAACGAAATAATTAAGAATGTTAACTCTTCTTCCTTTCACTGTTATTTTGTCAATTCTTAGAATTGAACTAGCATAACAACGATTATTTCATCACTTATCTGCGAATCCCTATCAATTACAATACAATCAGCTAGGATTGCTCATTCTCAAGTAGTACAGCAGGATTTTTTCATATTTTTGTGCTACTTTGATTATAGGAATTATGAAAAAACTTTTACTTGTTATTATTTTGGTTTGTGGACTTTCTACAAATGCGCAATTGCGATTAGTTAAAAACCACGATGGAAATAATTCCTCAGGAGCATTACCCAGATTAGTTGTTAATGACCGATTGGTTTATACCGCTACAGAAGGAGCGATTAATTATCCTTTTTACACCGATGGCACGACTGATAACAGTTCAAATATTATTGATAATGTGACCGGTCTGACCGCGATGACGACTGGAACTGCATTTAGCAATGCGGTGATGAACGGTGAAGCACATTTTTTGGCAAGTTTTAATAGTGTAGGTACGGGTTCTTTTAGTCGAATTACCAAAGCTGGTTTTAACAGTCCCCTTTGTAATGCGTATGGCAATTTATCTGTATTAACCGGATTCGAAAATTCGCAATTGAGTAGACAAGTTGTATTGAATAATCAAATTCTTTTTGCACCGAATATAGTAGCGGCTGGCAATGCCACTGGTATTGAATTGTACAAGTCAGATGGCGCTACTATTAGTTTGGTAAAAAATATCAACACAACTGTTGCTGCTTCTTCGCAGCCATCGGAACTCACGGTGTTGAATTCGTTGTGTTTTTTCACAGCAGATGATGGTACTGGTAAAAAATTATGGAAAACTGATGGTACGAATGCGGGAACAGTGCCTTATATCAACCTTGGCACCAGCACTACCATTGCTAATCCATCAGGTTTGGAGGTTTTTGGAAATGATTTGGTGTATGCTGCTAATCCGAATTCGAATACTGGTAATGAATTATACAAAACCGACGGATCTGGAAATGTAACTTTAATAAAAGACATTGCAACCACGCTATTGGCCAGTAGCAATCCGCGCGAGATTACTGTTTTGGGTAATTGGATCTACTTTAGTGCCGATAATGGATCTACTGGTCGTGAATTATGGAGATCCGATGGGACTAATGCCGGAACGCAATTGATTAGAGATATTAATACTGTCGGCGGTGGCGGTGGGATGCCGACACTGAGCAGTAATCCTTCCGACTTCTTTCAAGTGGGATCAACGGTGTATTTTACCGCAGATAATGGAATTAACGGTGATGAATTATGGAAAACAACTGGTTCAGCGGGAGGAACCGTGATGGTAAAGGATATAACAGTTGGTACTGGTAGCACTATTATCAGTGATATGATTGAATACAACGGAAAGCTATATTTTACAGCCTACAACGTAACCGATTTTAACTCTAATTTGTGGGTTAGCGACGGCACAACGGCAGGTACAACTATGATTACTATCAATCCATCGGGAGACAGCGATGTTAGTAATATTATCTTGTATAACAACGAGTTGTATTTTGGAGCTAATGATGGTAGCGGCATTGGAACAGAATTGTATTCTTATCGCGATCCGTTTTTGGGAACGGAAGTCGTTGACGCTGCAGAGGATAAAGTAATCTTATTTCCGAATCCATCACGCGATTATTTTGAAATGCAATCAGATCGCAACATACAACAAGTACGAGTGTATTCTTTACAGGGCCAATTGATCAAGTCTTTTGACAAGCAACAACGCTATGACGTTTCGGATCTCGCCCATGGTGTTTATGTGGTGAAGATTGCAGGTGATGGAATACTGTATCAGAAACTGACAAAGAACTAAAGGGTTTTGGCTTTTTTATGCTGTTGAATGAAATAGTTCTCTTGCTATACCCAAACGATGACAGTTATCTCTTTTCCTAGGACAAGATGTTCTTTGGCTCGAATTGTCGCTTTGATTGGCAGCAAATACGTATTTCTTTTCGTATCAAACCAAATGGCAGTTTTCCATTCGGTGTTGCCGATTTTTGCGGTGGCTTTGAGGCGACCCCAACCTTCTTCGGATGATTTTAGCAGTGTTCTGATTTCGGAAGATGTTTCTTCGGGAAGGGATACAAAATGCCAACCTCCGGTGGGAGCGTGCTGCCATAATGCTGTGGTGAATTCGTATTTTATTTGGCCAGTCATTATTTATGGTTAAATCGTTGTTTTATTACGCTTTGTCAGTAATTACTTCAGCAGTTTGTTCTGATTTGGGTAATCTTCGCATCGTCGCTGATCTCAACCAAAAGAACATAGATTATTAGACAGACTTTTAGTCTGCAATTACCAAAATGTTTAATGAAAAAACAACGCAATCACAATTTCAAGAACGATTAGAATAATAATCACCCATTCTAAACGCGAGCTTTCCCGCACATTGAGTACGTCGGTAAATAAAGTTAAGTTGTCTTCTACAATCTGCAACCGATAATCGATGTCTTTAAATCGGGTGTTGATTTCAAAATTAGCTTTAAGTTGGCGGTTCAGGATATTGAGTTCCTCGTTGTCCCAAACCAAGTTCGGATCATCGAGGATGTACAAATTATCGATGATGCTGTTTTTGACATTGAGTACTTTCCCGATATATTTGAGCAAATTGGTTTTAGAAATCGACAGCCTTCCGTAGCGTTCCAATTCTAAAATATAATGTTTGGAAGACGTAATCATGTCGTCGGTCAAGACTTCATAATATTCTAGAGCTACTGATTGCCCGGTATTGAGCGTAATGATGCGCACTAACGATGGTGTGATTGCGGGTACGGTAACGACATTGTTTTTTACGTTACTGCTACCGAGTTGTTCGTTGGTTTCGATTTGATATTCTTCAAACAAAGGCGTTTCGATGCGCGCGGTCGTATATTTTTGGGCAAATGCCATGAGTTCGGTTTTGGCGTGCTGGTCATAATTGGCGAATACGACCACGCCGTAATCAAAGATGTAGAGATACTGATTGGTTTCAGGAAACACGTAGAATATTTCGGACTGCGTACCAAAATGTTCTTCGACTTTAAAGTCTTCGCGAAACTTCTTGATATTGAACGACTCGGCAATTTGTAGGGCTTCGATTTTGATAGGCATGATGTAGGATTTACTATAAAGTTATTAAAATTGTCTTTTTATAAAACAGTTTTGTGATTGGTATCTTTTACTTCGTTAGTTCGGCTATTGCCTCGGGTGAAATCCGAGCCATCAGTGTTTATCTTTGGATTATTACTTTATGAACAGAATTTCCAGAAGACGTTGCTATTTTAATCCAATATATGCCATTAGTCAAATCGGAAAGATTGATGCGATTTGTTGACCGCTCTTTTATTTCTTTAATCAATCTTCCCATGCTATCCCATATTTGTATGGCATTGATTTCGTTTGGCTCGAAGTTGATTTCGATGATTCCGCTTGTGGGATTGGGAAATAATTCAGGTTGTTTCTTTACGTTTTCGAATGTGTTATTCGACAAGAGAACCACTGTGCCGATCGGACCTGCGGAGAAGAAGTCGCAAGTGGTGGTTGACGCAGAATGAAAAATACGGACATTAATTGTATACAAACCACCCTCAGTAAGGGGAATAAAAAAGTCGTTGCTCATCTGAAAAACAGGGAGTATGGCACTAAACCAATAGCATACGGATAAATTGATGGTATTTCCAGTAACTTCATAGGAATTGCTCAAGTAACCGGCACCATTGAACGTGGTCACCAACAAATTCACATTGATTCCACCATCCACAATCGTCGGTGTAATTTGATCGATAGCAATATTTTGTGCGTTGGATAGGGTTATTTGTCCTAGAAGGAAGAGTAGTAGTAGTTTTGTTTTCATATTATTTTGTATTTAAGATTGATTTTTTTATCGCGGTTTATCCTTTATGACCTCGCTTTTGAAAAACTTGGCTCTTGGTTGATCGATAGCTTTTTATACACTGAGCGCTTTTCATCCTTAAGAACGAGAACCATTATTCTTACTCAAATTTATGAAATTTTGTTTATTCTAGGCATTATACTTTGTGATTTTGTAGTATTCGATTGCCTCGATATCGGTTGAGCGCGGGCAATAGGTGAAGCGCATCCGCATTAGAATTATATAAGCAATTTCTGCAATGCTACAAATGGTTTCTTTGTATACCGTTTAAATTTACATGGTGTTTAGATCAAATTCTAAACACAAAGAAACCATGAAAAAAATAATTTTATCGTTTATCTTTTTTGCTGTAACAGCTATCGCGGTAGCACAGGTAGAAAATCAAAGCGACCGTCAAGAAGCAGATCAGGACAAAATACAACAAGAGCCACAACGACCAGCTCAGAGGAACCAAGAACGCGCTGCGAGAATCGATGCAAAGCGCACCTACAGTCAGAAAATTGAAAAGAGGAAAGCTAAAAAACTAGCACGAAAAGAAAGAAGAGAGAAAAGTAGAGAACAGTGATAGTTTAGTAATTAACTGTGATTTGATTTCTAGAAAATCAAAACGGCACTAGTTTTTATGCTAGAATGCACTATCTGGGGAATTCAAGTAATTGCATTAAAAAGGCGACACGTTGACGGACCCGAATTTCCAGTTGGACACCACTCCAAAGGCGATTAAAAACAGTACCACTATTTCCAGCACAAGCAATGCATAGAACAAGGCAATCCGGACAGCAATGCCCCATCGCGTATAATCTTGATAGAATGCATTAATATGGCCGTATCCAATTTGTACAACAACAAGTATGGTTACTAGGTAACTCATCGTGGACGCAAAAGCACGACTAAATGGGAAACTCAAGTCGAAGTAAAAAAACAGATTTCCAAATGCAGAGATGAGCAACATGCCCAGCAGTACCATTCCTGCTATGATAGCATGTTCACTAAGATTTAGCTTTTTTCTTTTGAATAAGAGCCAACTATTGAGGGCTGCCAAGGGCACGAAAAGAAAGATGATTATTTTGCTTTTTTGTGAAAATAGGTCGTTGAGTGCTTTGCTAGCATGGTTGAGCTGTGGTTTGGTTGCCGTTACAGGTTCACTGTCTAATTGTTCGCTAAAATGGCGAAAGAATAAGATCAAACCGATAGTAATCAAGGTCAAATAGAATACATTGTAATACGGTTTTCTTTTGCCCGAAATATAATCTAACGCCGCTTTTCCGGGGCGTCTTAAGGCTTGTTTGGCGGTAAATAACATGCCCGCGTCAAAGTGCAACATCCCATGCAATACATCATGAGAAACAAAATTTTTGAAGGTAATTCGGTGCGTATCTGCTTTTTGTCCACAATGCGAACAATAGTTGTCGGTTAGTACTTTTCCGCAATTCAGGCAGTTTTTCTTTGTCATATATTTTTACAGAAAATGGTACAACATTCTTGCGTTCGCAATGTAATTAAAATTACCTTTTGTATTGATTTCAAAAATAGTTAAAAGTGCGCAACCAATTGCGCTTTGCTTTCAATTTCTAAAAATGCTTTAGCCCCTTTTGCAGTCAAATAACAAGCATTTGAAGTATTTTGTACTTTGCGTGCTAACTCAGTAATTCTAAAAGTACATTATTGTATTTATTGATATTAATCAATCTCAAGTTCAAATCAATTTGGGTGTTTCTACTGTCTTTTTTCAAATAGGAAATCATCAAATAGAGCGCTTCAATTAGTTTTTCTAAATCATAATCAACGAGTCGTTTGATTTTGTGCTTTTCGGCTAATTCGGCACTCACTTTTTTTCTAGAAATAGCGGCATACGGCATTTCATAGCGCACAGCTGCCGATATTTCGGCTACATCAAGCATCTCGATAATGAGTAACCTGCGGGTATCATCAATAGATGCCGACCTGCCAATATCGGTCAGTATTTTTTTATTGAGTTTTAGCTCTGTTTTTAGGGCGCGTTTTAAAGCTGCAGCTTTGGTCGCCAGCGTTGCACTGTCTTTGGCAACATCGTATATTTCTTTAATGACACTCACTTTTTGTTCTTTTTAGCACCGGCGTACGGTCTTTTTTTATTTTGTGAAAACTTGTCGGAAAGATATTATTTTTTTGCCACGGATGGCACAGACTGCAAGTCCGAACTATTTGCTGGTAGTTATTTATTTTGTTCGTGTTGCTTCAATTTTATTTCCATTCTGTAATAAATATACTTTTATTACTTCGGCTTTTTCATTTTTTTCAAATTGTAGTTGGGCATCTACAACTTTTA
>JADKBW010000027.1 GCA_016714905.1 Flavobacterium sp. | reverse complement strand
AAAACCAGTAAATTCAAAAGTAGGGTCGAATCGGAATGGCAGTAATATTTCTGATAGGTGATTGCTATAATATTCCCAATCATAAAAGAAAACATGTCCTAATCTTGCGCCAAGTAATGTCGCTAAAACCGTCCAAATAAATAAAGAATCTAGCTTTTCTAATGATTCATTTTCGCGTTCAAAAATATGCTTCATGATGTACCATCCTAGTCCGAATGCAATAACAAACATCAAACTGTAATATCTGATAACAAAAAAACCAAGATCGATTCCTTCCGTGGGATTCCAGACAATTGATAAGGGTAAAGACATAACTTTGGGGTTTATATTTTTGTAAAAATAAAGAATTTTGGTAGAGTTTACGCAAAAGCGCGGGAATCTTTGTAGCCTCCTACTTTTTAGGAACCGGATCATAGCCACTTTTTCCCCAAGGGTGACAACTACTTATTCTCTTAATTGCCAGCCAACCTCCTTTAAAGACACCATGCGTTTTGATCGCTTTCAAGCTGTAATGTGAACAAGTTGGTTCAAATCGACAGGCCGCTGGGGTAAATGGCGAAATCGCGACTTGGTAAAATCGGATTAATATAATAAAAGGAAAGCGTAGTATTTTGGAAAGCATAATTGGAGTTGTACGTTGTAGGTTGTACGTTGTAGGTTGTGCGTTAACTTAATCGAACCTACAACTTACAACCTGCAACAATCATAGAGTAAATGTAGTGCCGTCTTTACCATCCTTCAACTGAATACCCAAAGCAATCAATTGGTCTCGTATTTGATCAGAAAGCGCAAAATTCTTGTTGGCTCGAGCTTCATTTCGCATACCAATGAGCATATGGATGACACCTTCTAATTTCTGGGTATTGTTGCCTGATTCTTTTTCATTCACTAATCCCAAGACGTCAAATACAAAGGCATTCATCAATTTTGAAAACGTTTCCAAATCAGCCGCATTTAATGTGGTAGAACCATCATTCAGCAGGTTAACAAAACGAACGCCTTCAAACAGTTGCGCAATCAAAATGGGTGAATTGAAGTCATCGTTCATAGCCTCATAACATGCATTCATCCATGAATTGATGTCTATAGAAGAAGACGTCTTTGGTTGAATTTCACCCAAAATCCCAATCGCTTCCATCAATCGATTATAGCCTTTTTCAGCCGCCACAATCGCATCGTCTGAGAAATCAAGTACACTTCTGTAATGGGCTTGCAACATAAAAAATCGCGCGACACTTGGTGAAAATGCTTTGCTCAAAAATGGACTTTCCCCAGTGAGAATTTCTCTCGGAAGAATATTATTTCCGGTAGATTTTGCCATTTTCTTTCCGTTTAACGTGAGCATGTTGGCGTGCATCCAATAATTAACCGGTGTTTTGCCTGTACAAGCTTCGTTTTGTGCAATTTCACATTCGTGGTGCGGAAATTTTAAATCCATTCCGCCTCCGTGAATATCAAACTGATTGCCCAAATATTTCGTGCTCATTGCGGTACATTCTAAATGCCAACCCGGAAAACCATCGCCCCAAGGAGAAGGCCAACGCATGATATGTTGTGGTTCGGCTTTTTTCCACAGCGCAAAATCTTGTGAATTTCTTTTGTCAGATTGTCCGTCTAAGTCGCGGGTGTTGGCCAACATGTCATCGATGTTCCTACCACTGAGTTTACCGTAGTGATTGGTTTCATTGAACTTCACTACGTCAAAATATACCGAGCCATTGGCTTCATAACCAATCCTGAATCTATGATTTTCTTGACAATTTCGATTTGCTCGATAATATGTCCAGTCGCTGTTGGTTCAATACTCGGCGGCAAGAAATTAAATTCGTGTAAGATATCGTGAAAATCCACGGTGTATTGCTGCACCACTTCCATCGGCTCCAGTTGTTCTAATCGTGCTTTTTTAGCAATTTTATCTTCCCCTTCATCAACATCGTCAACAATGTGACCTACGTCTGTAATATTTCTAACATAACGAACTTTGTAACCTAAATGCAATAAATATCTGAAAATCACATCGAACGACATGAAAGTTCTGACATTTCCTAAGTGTACATTGCTGTAAACGGTTGGTCCACAAACATACATGCCAACATTTCCATCGTGAATTGGCGTAAAAGTTTCTTTCTCTCCGGAAAGGGAGTTGTATATTTTTAGCGTTTGATTTTGGTATAAAGGCATGGTGATTTTGGTTAATCGTGGAATTGTTTAATTGGTTATTCGTTTAGTCGTTAAATCGTTAAATCGTTGGTCGGTGTAACAAATAAACGGTTAAACGATTAAACTCTCTAAAATTTTATGAGTTCGAAAGATAGTATTTTTTTAGACTATTTATTTGGTTACAAATTTTTTCTAATTTTTCTCGGCAAATCAAATATTCCGTTTCAGGTAAATATTGTAGGTCTTTAGATATGATGAGATGATTTAGCGTTTCCATAGCGGAAGAATAAGAAATGGTCAAGAAATGTGCTTTGTCTTTCTTTGTATTTCTGCAAGTTCCTTCAGCAATATTTGTAGCAATTGAGGAGGAACTTCTTTTCAATTGCGAAGTTATTCCATAAGTTTCCTTAGGGGGAAAACTATTTGTTAAGTCATAAATTCTTATGATGAATTCTCTGGAGTTTTTCCAAACTTCTAATTTTTCGAATGAGAAAGTGTACATGGCGTTTAGTTGTTTATTTGGTGAATCGTTTATTTGTGGAATCGTTTAATCGTTTATTTGTTTAATCGTGGATTTGTTTGATTGTGGAATATATTTTTTTGTTTCGTTGCAATGTTTGATGAGTTTGAATTTCCTAGCCCCGATAGCAGCGGCATCCTTTTTTGTTTATAAAATCTAGTGACTTTTCGGGATGTTCAAAACAAAAAAGATAAAGCGGATAGCGGGATTAGCTCCTAAAAAACAGCACTCAAATCTAAATTATTTCTTCATCGAACCAACCAGTTTAACAATTAAACAAATTAACGATTAACCCTATTAAAATTTCGTATCCAATTTAATATACTCTAAAAACTCTTGACGTTTCGATTCATTTTTAAACTGACCTCCATATTCTGCGGTGACGGTGCTGCTTTCAATGTCGCGAATGCCTCTCGAGTTCACGCACAAATGTTTCGCATCTATGACACACGCGACATCATCTGTCTTCAAAACTTTTTGAAGTTCTTCTACAATTTGCATGGTCAATCGCTCTTGTACTTGCGGTCTTTTGGCAAAATAATCTACTATCCGGTTCATTTTTGAAAGTCCAATAACTTTTCCGCTAGAAATGTAAGCCACATGAGCTCTACCGATGATGGGTAGCAAATGGTGCTCGCAAGTAGAGTAGAGCGTGATGTTCTTTTCCACGAGCATTTCGCCGTATTTGTATTGGTTTTCGAACGTCGATGAACTTGGTTTTTTACTTGGATTTAATCCGCCAAAAATTTCCTTCACAAACATTTTTGCGACGCGGTTAGGAGTGCCTTTGATGCTGTCATCGGTGAGGTCCATTCCTAAAGTAAAAAGGATATTTTCGACGTCTTTCTTTATGGCTTCGATTTTATCTTCATCAGACAGGTCGAATGCATCTTTTCGAATCGGATTATTAGCATTTGAAGTAAGATGGTCATGCGCTGATTCGTCGTGAAATTCCTCGTTTGTTGTCATCAATTAATGGTGTTATTCTAGCTTTTTTTTGAGGGACAAAGATAAATAATTAAAGTCAATTGAAAATCCAAGATTGTTAAATAATAAATTATATTTAGAATTAGGTTTCATCTTCATCAAATTTTTGTAAATTACGCTGCCAAAATTATTTGCTATGAAAAAGAAATTACTTTATTGGATATTTATATTCACGTTTGTTCCATTTATATATTCTCAGAATTTAGTTGTTAACGGTGATTTTTCCGCAGGAAATAGCGGTTTTACTTCCGATTATGGTTTTGTAACCGCGCCCAATCTTACGGGTGTTTCAGGGAAATATGGTGTAGTGAGCAATCCCAATGCTTGGCTAAGTACGAACTCCAATTGTGGTGATCATACGACAGGTTTGGCGAACATGATGGTTGTTGATGGTTCCGTGGCCAACGCTGGTAATGACCGAGTGTGGATTCAAACGGTTCCTGTGACTCCTGGTAAAAATTATTCATTTACCTTTTGGGTACAATCCGTAAATATTGCGAATCTGGCTTCTATGGAAGTACAAATCAATAGCGTTTCTATAGGTGCTCCAGTTCCAGCTCCATCTACCATTGTTTGTGGGAATTGGCTGCGATTAAATTATACATGGAATTCAGGTGCAAGTGCGTCGGCGCAAATTGCAATTTATGATAGGGTTGTGCAAGCTACCGGAAATGACTTTGCGATTGATGATATCGAACTCGTTCAATTACCTACCGCAACAATTTCAGGAGGCAATACGGTTTGTCTTAATAGTACAGGTAACGTGATTACTTTTACTGGAGCTGATGGTGTAGCACCTTATACGTTTGTTTACAATATCAATGGCGGGTCAAATTTGTCAGTAACCTCGACTACTGGCGATACAGCTACAGTTCAAGTACCTACTGATGTCGCTGGACCATTTACTTATAATTTAGTGAGTGTTTCTTATGGCACTGCTCCAATCTATTCCCAAAACCAGTCTGGAAGCGCGTTGATGACGGTATTAACATTGCCAACTGCTACAATTTCGGGAGATGCTTTTGTTTGTTCTGGTGCTACAGGTACTGTTAATTTCAACGGAACGCCAGGGGCAACAGTAACTTACACGATAAATAGCGGAGCAAGTCAGACCGTTACTTTAAGTGCTTTGGGAACAGCTTCGGCTACTTCCTTGCCATTGACGGCTAGCAGTACATACGAATTAGTTAGTATTGATTCAAACGGCACAACGAATTGCAGCCAAAGTCTAACAGGATCCGCAACGTTAAGCGTGCCAACTGCCACTATATTTGGAAGTACCGTTGCCAATATTGGTGAGTCAGTTGTTCTAAGTTTTTTTGGAACACCAGGCGTAACGGTTAATTTCACCTATTCGAACCCGCTTCCTGTAGCCGAAAGTGTGGTCTTAAATGCTGCTGGTGTAGGCAGTTATAATGTTCCTTATCTAACTACCACCACTGTTTTTTCATTAGTGAGCGCCACTGTTGGTTCTTGCGTTACGCCATTGATTGGTAATGCTACCATTACTATACTTTCTGCTTGTAGCCTTGCTGGTACAGGTGTTGTGCCTTTGGCGGAGGTTGACATCGTGGCGCCGCAAGCGGTTTGTAATGTAGGTCAATGCACTGATTTGTTGGCGGAATACACTAGAATTGCCTCTACAGATGATGGTAATGCCACTACTGATGATTATGAAGTTTGTTTGGTTCCTTATTCGCCCTCTTTTCCTTTTACAGGCGGTACAGTAATTAATGCAACGGGTGATGATTCTTGGTCTCCAATAGTGACGCTTCCTTTTACATTTAATTTTTATGGAAATTGTTATAATAATGTATTGGTTGGAACTAATGGTGTGATCAGTTTTGATATCGGAGTGGCAGCGCCACTTCAAGTTCCCTTAGGTTACTGCAATTGGCCATTTACTGCTACGATTCCAAATGCTGGTTTTCCTATAAAAAATGCGATTTTTGGAGTTTATCAAGACACAAATATTGCAACGCCGCCCGTTACACTACCTTTAATCCAAAATGTAAATTATTATGTTTTAGATTCTGGACCGAATGCTGCACCTAATCGTGTTTTTGTGGCTAATTTTAATGAATTGCCGCAGTATAGTTGTAATGCTGGAGTAGGTCTTCAAACGAGTCAAATTGTGATTCACGAAACTACAAATATCATTGAAGTATTGGTAAGCAAACGGACTTCTTGCGTTGGTTGGAATTCAGGTAGCGGTTTAATTGGAATTCTAAATCAATCTGGCACATTAGCCGAAGTTCCACCTGGCAGAAATACAGGTACTTGGGGAGCGGTCAATGAGGCTTGGCGCTTTATTCCTATTGCAGAACCAGCACCGATTACAACACAGCTAACTTGGGAGCTCAATGGAAATCCAATTGGTGCGGTGAATGAAAACCCTTTGAATATTTGTCCAACTACTGCGGGAACGTATTCAGCAGTTGTAACCTATAAGAAATGTGATGGGACAACAGATGAAGTAAGAAAAGACCTTGTTGTTGATGTTGCACCTCCATTACCAGCAGCTGATCCAGTTGATATTACTGTTTGTTCATCGAACCTGCCACCTTATACCATAAATATAGATCAAAATGCGCTCATGTTGAGTACTGTGCCATTAGCGGATCAAGGTAATTATAGTATCAAGTATTATGAGAATTTAAATGACGCGAAGAATGATGCGCCGACCAATATTGATTTTGCTTCTGTAGCAGATTTAGCAACGTATCAAGTGACTGTAGTCCCACGAACAATTTATGTTCGCATCGAAGACTTGGTGACTACTGGTTGTTATAATATACGATCGTTCGTAATTGATGTTGTTAATAGTCCATCAGGAACCTTCAGTTATCCTGGTAGCCCTTATTGCAACAATGATCCTGTGTTGAAGTTGCCCACACTTTTTGCATTAACTTCTGGAGGAACTTTTTCAGCAACACCGGCTGGATTGTCGATAAATCCTGCAACAGGTGCAATTGATGGGGTTGCAAGTACAGTAGGTATATATACTGTTTCCTATGATATTGCCGCTACTGCTTTGTGTCCAGCTTTTAATACAACAGCAACTGTTGAAGTAGTAGGTTGTAGCTGTAACAGTTACTGCCTCTTCGGCAAGCCAAACTGTGTGTGTGAATACACTAATTACCCCAATAACTTACACATCATCAACTGTAGCAACGACCGGTTCTGTGCCGGTTGCAGATTTGCCACCGGGAGTGACCGGTGCTTTTGCGGGAAGTACTTTTACAATTTCTGGAACACCAAACACACCTGGTACTTATACATTCAATGTTACATTGGAGACTGGAACGTCAGATAGTTGTTCTATTGCTACTACTATAGTTGTAAATGCACAACCCAACGCTGGCCTTGACGGTTCCACTACAGTTTGTGATAATCTACTGACTCCTATTGATTTAGGATTATTAATTACGGGTGAACAGGCAGGCGGAACCTGGACAAGATTATTAGGTACTGGTGGTACATTTGATGCATTAGCTGGGACATTTTTACCAGCAGTTGGTGCTTCATCGGTTTGCACTTTTGAGTATAGAATAGCAGGCGTTGCGCCATGTGTTGATGATTTTAGTGTTGTAACAGTAAATATTAATGCGGCTCCAAATGCGGGAAGCGACGGAAGTACGTTGGTTTGCGATAACAGTGTGGCAGTTATAGATTTGAATACTTTAATTACGGGTCAACAAACTGGAGGAACTTGGACAAGAACTTCAGGGGGAGTGACAGGAATTTTTAACGCAGCAGCGGGGACTTTTATTCCGACAAACGCCGTTACTAGTACTTTTGAGTATACCTTAGTTGGAACTGCGCCTTGTATAAATGATGTCAGTATTGCGACAGTGAATATTAATGCACAGCCAAATGCAGGAGTAGACGCAGCACCGCAAGTTGTTTGTGATAGCAGTACTGCATTGATAGATTTGAATAATTTGATTACGGGGGAGCAAACCGGCGGGGTTTGGACAAGAACCGGAACTGGCGGAACGTTTGATGCAACAGCAGGAACCTTTACGCCAGCCGCAGGAGCTACGACTAGTACTTTTACTTATGCCCTAACAGGAACAGCACCTTGTATTAATGATTCTAGTTTGGTCAATGTAACGATTAATGCACAACCTGATGCTGGAACAAACGGATCTACACTAGTATGTGATAATAGCACTGCACTGATAGATTTGAACACTTTGATTTCTGGTCAACAAGTTGGAGGTACATGGACAAGAACCTCAGGAGGATTGACAGGAATTTTTAATGCAGCAGCAGGCACTTTTATGCCGACAAACGCCATAACTAGCACTTTTGAATATACCTTAGTTGGAACCGCGCCATGCGTTAATTCTACCAGTATTGCTACAGTGAATATTAATGCGCAACCTTATGCAGGTTTAGACGGAGCACCACAAGTTGTTTGTGATAGCAGCACGACATTGATAGATTTGAATAATTTAATTACGGGAGAGCAACTAGAGGAAACTTGGACAAGAACCGGAACTGGAGGAACGTTTGACGCAATAGCTGGAACTTTTATTCCAACTCCAGGAGCTACAAGTAGTACTTTTACTTACACCATAACAGGAACAGCACCTTGTGTTGATGATTTTAGTGAAGTAATTGTAACGATTAATGCACAACCTGATGCTGGAACAAATGGATCGACACTTGTTTGTGATAATGATACGACTTTGATTGATTTGAACACTATAATTACTGGTCAACAGGCCGGAGGTACATGGACAAGAACTTCAGGTGGAGTGACAGGTGTTTTTAATGCAGCAGCCGGAACTTTTTATCCCGACTGGAGCAACAACCAGCACTTTTGAATATACCTTACTTGGAACCGCGCCTTGCGTTAATTCTACCAGTATTGCCACAGTAAATATCAATGCGCAACCTAATGCAGGAACCTCAGGAGGCATTACCATTTGTGATACTGATACTACAGTTATAGATTTGAATACTATAATTTCAGGTCAACAACCTGGAGGTACATGGACAAGAACAGGAACCGGAATAGGAGGAACTTTTGTTGCAGCCACAGGAAGCTTTACTCCAGCCATTGATGCGACTACCAGTACTTTTGAATACAGATTGCCAGGAATTGCGCCATGCGTAGATGCAACAAGTGTAGCTACGGTAACAATCAACGCACAACCCGATGCAGGAGTAGCCAACGCACCACTGTTGGTTTGTAGTGATAGTACTACATCAATTAATTTATTTGATTTAATCACCGGAGAACAAAGTGGAGGCCTTTGGACACGAATAGGAACTGGTGGTGTTTTTGACCCGATTGCAGGGACCTTTACACCAAGTCCTGGCGGTAGCTCGAGTCTTTTACATATTATATTGCTGGCACTGCGCCTTGCGTAGATTCTAGTAGTCAAGTGGTATTGTAGTTGTTGCCGCTCCTAATGCTGGAGTTGATGGGGCAACAACGATTTGCGATAGTAGTGCAACACCAATTGATTTAAATACACTTATTACTTCAGAACAACCTGGAGGAACTTGGACAAGAAGTACAGGAAGTGGCGGAACACTTACCCCTGGTGGAATCTATACACCTGCTCCGGGAGCTTTAACCAGCACTTTTACTTACACAGTAAATGGTTTAGCGCCTTGTGGGAATGATACTAGTGAGGCTAGAGTAAATCAATGCGCAACCCGATGCAGGCGTAAGTGGTTTGGCAAAAGTGGTTTGTGAGAACGATAACACTGCCATAGATTTATTCTCGCTAATCAATGGGGAACAAACAGGAGGGACTTGGGTAAGAAGTTCAGGTACAGGAGGCGTTTTTGACGCTGCAACGGCGAGATATACCCCAGCGGCAGGTGCTACAAACAGTACTTTTACCTATACGATAATAGGAACACCACCATGTGTAGATTCTAGTAGCCTTGCCACGATAGACATCAATGCGCAACCTAATGCTGGTGTGGATGGAGCTGTAGCGATTTGTGATAGCAGTACTACTGCCATAGATTTATTCTCACTAATCACAGCAGAGCAATCGGGGAGTTTGGACAAGAACAGGTGGAACAGGAGGAAACTTCAATGGGGCTTTAGGCACTTTTACTCCAGCTGTTGGAGCCACTACCAGTACATTTGTTTACACTTTAAGCGGTATATTACCATGTACGGATGATACAAGTGTGGTAACAGTAAATATCAGTGCGCAACCCAATGCAGGACTCGATGGAGCGACTTCGATTTGTGATAGTAGCGCCACGGCGATAGATTTATTTGGATTAATCACAGCAGAACAAGCCGGAGGAACCTGGAGTAGAACCTCAGGCACAGGCGGATTGTTTAGCGCAGCAAGTGGAAGTTTTACGCCATCGGCTGGGTCTACTACAAGTACATTTACTTATACCATACCAGGGGTTGCACCTTGTGTGAATGATAGTAGTATCGCTACGGTGAATATTAACAATCAACCCAATGCAGGCGTAGATGGACCTGCACAAATAATCTGTGAGAGTGCCACCACTACGGTTGACTTATTTACTCTAATTAGTGGAGAACAACCAGGAGGAACTTGGACCAGAAGTTCAGGAACCGGAGGAATATTCAACGCTTTAGCAGGAACATTTGTCCCTACTATTGGCGCTACCTCCAGTACATTTACTTATACTTTACTCGGCACAGCGCCTTGTGTTAATGATAGTAGTTTGGCTAGTGTGACTATTTTGCCAACGGCTAGTATCTCGTTGACCTCAGGGGTAAGTACACAAACACTTTGTGTCAACGATAATATCACACCGTTTTCTTATACCATTGGCAATGGAGCATTAGGGCATCGATTACCTCTGGAAGTTTACCACTTGGAGTGAACCCTATTTTTACGGCAGGAGTGCTGACCATCAGCGGTACGGCCTTGGAGCCAGGCACCTTTAATTTTGTGGTTACTACCACCGGAGGATGTTCTTTTCATCATTAAGTGGCGTATTGGTTGTTCGACCTGAAGTTGAATTGATTCTGACTTCTTCAACAAGTACCACTTTTCAAAGTGCTTGTATCAATGAACTTATCGACCCGATAACCTATAGAACAGAGAACAATCCGACAAGTGTTACAGTAACGGGATTGCCTACGGGCGTGACAAGTACTTACTCGGGTGGGGTGTTAACGATCTCAGGTTCGAGTTCAGTCGTGGCTACCTATCCTTATGTGGTGACAACTGTTGGCGGTTGTGGCGTAGCTTCATTAAACGGTACCATTACTATCGATCCTAATGTGACTATTGCTTTAGTGAGTTCAACGGCTTCACAAACGGTTTGTATCAACGATGCGATACTTCCTATTACCTATCAAGTAGGCAATGGAGCAACGGGAGCCTCATTAGTAGCCGGAAGTGTTCCTGAAGGTATTCAAGGAATTATAATGCTACAACAAAAACCTTTACCATCAATGGGGTCACTACAGAATCGGGAACTTTCACTTATATCATTAGAACTTTAGGCGGATGCGGTACAGCGAGTTTAACCGGTACCATAAATGTCAATCCGCTTCCTGAGATTAATTTACCACAAGATGGATACATTTGTGTTGACCCATCTGGAAACCCAATTTCGGATTATACCTTGACCACTAATTTAAGTACATCACAATATAGTTTTGAGTGGTCCGACATCAATGGTGTCATTGCTGGAGAAACAGGTAATAGTTATTTAGCGACGGTTCCGGGGCAATATAGTGTTCAAGTCACAAATTTAGCAACGAATTGTTCCAATATAGAAAATGCAACGATTGTTCCTTCCTTGGCTCCAAGTGCTGCCTATAGCTCAGAGACCACTTATTTTGATGCAGATCAGGAGGTTGTGATTACTGTAGAACCACCGGGAGATTATTTGTATCAGTTGGATTCAGGACCGTTTCAAACCTCAGAATTTCTTTGTAGCACTGCTTTCAGGAACCCATATTGTGACTGTTAAAGACAAGTTTGGATGCGGATCGGTGCAGACTAGTTTCACTATTATCAACTACCCGAAATTCTTTACACCAAATGGCGATAGTTATAATGACACTTGGAATATATTTGAAATCGCAGACCAAACCGAGGCTTATATTTACATATTTGATCGCTACGGTAAATTGATTAAACAAATTGCTACAAAAGGCGAAGGCTGGGACGGAAAATATAACGGAGCAGACTTACCTGGAGATGATTATTGGTTTAAATTATTTTATAAAGAGAACGGACAAGACAAAGAATTTAGGTCCCATTTTTCTTTGAAAAGATAAATTTCACAAAAAAAGCAACTCGGTAGAGTTGCTTTTTTTTATAAGATATAATTCAATGAACTCAAGTGCCCTAGCCCCGATAGAGCCGGTATCCTCGCAGCACAGCGGAGAGATTTAGGCGAAAGCGGGATTAGCTCCTAAAACTACTTTTGGTTATACACCCGAATCGCTTCTTTTAGAATTTGCACCGATTTGATTAGATCGTCTTTCTTCAAAACGTAAGCGATACGAACTTCATTCAGTCCAACACCTGGAGTTGAATAAAATCCAGCTGCTGGTGCTACCATTACGGTCTCTTTGTTCAAGTCGAAAGACTCTAGTAACCACTGTGCAAATTTGTCTGCATTATCAATCGGCAATTGTGCAATACAATAGAAAGCGCCTTTTGGTTTGGCTACTTTCACACCGTCAATTTTTTGCAATTCCGCAATCAGCGTATCGCGGCGATCTCTATATTCAGTAATCACTTCGTCGAAATAACTTTGAGGTGTTTCTAGTGCTGCTTCGCTGGCGATTTGGGCGAAAGTGGGTGGACTCAAACGCGCTTGAGCGAATTTCATCGCGGTCGCCATCAATTCTTTGTTTTTCGAAACGATGCATCCGATTCGAGCGCCACACATGCTGTATCTTTTTGAAACCGAATCAATCATAATCGCGTTTTCTTCCAAACCAGGAATATTCATTACCGAGTAATGAACGTCGCCGTCGTAGGTAAACTCGCGGTAAACTTCATCCGCAATCAAAAATAAATCGTGCTTTTTAACCAAGTCTGCCAGTTGCATCATCTCTTCTTTTGAATATAGATAACCGGTTGGGTTTCCTGGATTGCAAATCAAAATGGCTTTGGTCTTCGGCGTGATGAGCTTTTCAAAATCAGCAATAGGAGGTAAGGCAAAACCAGTATCTATGGTTGAAATTACGGGAACCACTTTTACTCCAGATGCAGTAGAAAATCCATTGTAGTTAGCATAGAACGGTTCAGGAATAATGATTTCATCACCTTGATCCATCGTGCTTCCCATAGCGAAAAGCAACGCTTCCGATCCGCCAGTGGTAATGATAATGTCCGCAACATCTATTGGTAAACCATGGTCTTTGTAGTATTGAGACAGCTTAGTTCTGTAGCTTTCAAAACCCGCAGAATGACTATATTCAAGTACCTTGATGTCGAGATTTTTGATAGAATTCATCGCGACTTCTGGAGTCTTAATATCGGGTTGCCCAATATTCAAATGATATACTTTATTACCTTTCTTTTTAGCAATGTCAGAATAAGGAACCAATTTACGAATTGGCGATTCTGGCATTTGCTTTCCTTTGTTGGATATTTTTGGCATGATGAATTGATTTTTTTGAATTGCAAATTTGCGATTTTTTTGAGAGTACACCAATTGTTTTAGTTTATATTATTATCACTTTGACTTCCTTTTTTTATTTAATTTTATACAAACCATTTTCATGAATTTCCGCATCTTCATTTTGATTTTATTTTTGGCACGTCTCGATGAATGGTCAGAGCGGATTTCAATTTGAAAATAATAAAGACAAGATTGCAATTCCTTTCCAGCTCATTAATAACCTGGTTTTTATTCCACTTGAAGTCAATGGTGTGCCACTAAATTTCCTTTTAGATTCCGGTGTAGACGAAACCATCCTCTTGAGTCTTGATGACAAAGAAGAAGTAAGTTTGCACAGCGTAAAAAAAATTAAGCTGAAAGGCTTAGGTAGTAATGAACCTATTGAAGGCTTGAAATCTTCCAACAACATTTTATCATACAAAAGGATTGGTCGATAGAAATCACGATGTATATATTGTTTTAGACCAAAGTTTTAATTTTTCTTCCCATATCGGAATTCCTGTTAATGGCATCATCGGCTATAACTTTTTCAAAGACAATATCGTTGAAGTCAATTATGATAAGAAAAAAGTCTTTGTCTATAAAGACTCAAAAAAGATTAGAAAAAAGAAGCTAAAATACGCAGTATCTCCGATAACTATCGAAAGAAACAAACCCTATCTGATGACAACTGTCGCCTTAGAAAAAGAAGAAATCCCTTCTAAATTGCTACTTGACATTGGAAACAGTGATGCATTGTGGCTTTTCGAAAACCAGGAGAAAAATATCAACATACCAAAAGTAAAATTTGAAGATTATTTAGGAAAGGGATTCAGTGGTGATATCCATGGCTTTCGGGCAAAAATCAGCAGCATTCAAATTAACTCATTTAAGTTTGCGAATCCCATTGTGGCATTTCCCGACTCTGTTTCCATCAAGAGTGTGAATAGGGTTGCGGATCGAGTAGGGTCAATCGGTGGTGAACTCCTGAAACGTTTTAATGTCATTTTTGACTACCCAAATCAAACGTTCTATTTGAAAAAAAGCAGTTATTACGATGATCCTTTTTCGTATAACATGAGCGGAATTGAGTTACAAAACGACGGAATGCAATGGGTGCAGGAAACGGTCAATTTACAAACGGTCAATCTAGACAATTCCTACGATGGAAATGGTAATAAAACACAAAATGACTTCAAATTGAAGTTCACCCTAAAACCTGTTTTTTCAATTGCAAGTGTTCGAAAAAACTCTCCTGCAGAAGCCAGCGGCATTCAAGTTGGCGATCTCATTATATCAATCAATAAGGTCGAAGCTTATCGCTACTCATTGCAGTCCATCAATGATCTACTCAAATCAGAGGAAGGAAAATGGTTGTATTTTGACGTGGAACGAAACGGAAAACCGCTCAAGTTCAAGTTTCAACTCAAAAGTATTTTATAGTTGTTTAATTAAAACAAATCGCAAAATACTGCACAAAAAAAAGAGCCTCAATTGAAGCTCTCTTTATTTAATTGTCGCTAGACATAATTCCTTTTTTCTTTTCTAAGACATTGACTGCCTCTTTGACCAAAACTTCGCCTTTGATTTTGATGGCAACACGTCCGCCTTCTGCATTAGTGGCATTCGATTCAACGGTGATGGTCTTTCTGATTGGACCTGGACTCATATTGTATTTCACGTCTATTTTTCCAGATTTTCCCGGCATGATTGGTTCGGTGGGTTTCGATGGCACCGTACAACCGCAAGTCGATTGCACATTGGTAATGATTAGAGGAGCATCTCCTGTATTTTTAAACTCAAAAGTTCGCAAACCACTATCTTCATCTTTATATACGTTTCCATAATCTACCGTATTATCTTTGGCTACGAACTCTATTTTGGCACCTTGAGCGGTTGCGCTTAACGTGAATCCTACAAAAGCAAATGCAATTAGTAATTTTTTCATTTCTGTGTTAATTTTAAGTGGAGTAAAAGTACTTTCTTTTATGAAATTTGCAAATATTTAGTTCTTAATTTTTTATCAGGAGCTAATTATTTACTTTTGCAAGGCTTACAAATAGCATACCAGTATTAATATTTTTTTCTAGTAGCTATTTCCCGCTTTCCACGCTATCTTTTGCGGCGAACCCCGCCACAAAAGGATGCTGTTGCAATCGGGGCTAGGGCCGCAGAATAAAATCGTATTTTCGTTGAATAAGGAGAAATACAATCTGATAATTAAACTAATAAACGATTAAACAAATAAACGATTCCACCATCACACACATCAACAAAAAAAATGACAATACCTGCTCAATTTGACGCCAAAACCATAGAACCAAAATGGTACGACTACTGGATGAAAAACAATTATTTTCATTCAAAGCCGGACCATCGCACACCGTATACGATTGTAATTCCACCACCAAACGTGACTGGAGTTTTACATATGGGTCACATGCTCAACAATACAATTCAAGACGTGTTGATTCGTCGTGCGCGTCTGAAAGGGTTTAACGCCTGTTGGGTTCCAGGAACCGATCATGCTTCTATTGCCACCGAAGCAAAAGTGGTGGCAAAACTGAAAGCGGATGACATTAACAAGAATGATTTGTCTCGTGAAGAATTTCTAAAACATGCTTGGGATTGGACCGACAAATACGGTGGCGTAATTCTCGAACAACTCAAACAATTGGGTTGCTCTTGCGATTGGGACAGAACCAAATTCACCATGGATCCAGATATGTCAGCGTCGGTAATTCGTTCTTTTGTTGATTTATACAATAAAGGTTACATCTATCGCGGTTACCGTATGGTCAATTGGGATCCCGAAGCTAAAACAACTTTATCCGACGAGGAAGTTATTTATGAAGAACAACAAGGAAAACTCTATTTCCTTAAATATAAAATTGAAGGCACTGAAGACTTTCTAACCATCGCAACAACTCGTCCAGAAACTATATTTGGAGATACTGCGATTTGTATTAATCCAAATGACGAGCGATTTGCACATCTCAAAGGAAAGAAAGCCATCGTTCCTATTTGCGGTCGCGTGATTCCAATCATTGAAGATGAATACGTTGATGTCGAATTCGGAACGGGTTGCCTTAAAGTAACACCTGCGCACGACATGAATGACAGAACGTTAGGCGAGAAGCACAATCTTGAAATTGTCGATATTTTCAACGACGATGCTACATTAAATAGCTTCGGATTGCATTACCAAGGACAAGACCGTTTTGTAGTTCGTGAAGCCATTGCTAAAGAATTAGAAACAATCGGGGCATTGGCTAAAACCGAAATACATCTCAACAAAGTAGGAACGTCCGAAAGAACCAAAGCGGTAATTGAACCGCGTTTGTCCGACCAATGGTTTCTAAAAATGGAAGAGTTGGTAAAACCAGCGATTCAATCGGTGTTGGTAGATGAAGAAATTAAACTGTACCCAAAAAAATTCGACAATACCTACCGCCATTGGTTAGAAAATATTCGCGACTGGAATATTTCGCGTCAATTATGGTGGGGACAGCAAATTCCGGCGTATTACTTTGGTGATGGAGCAGAAGATTTTGTTGTAGCCGAATCTATCGAAGAAGCGCTTGTTTTAGCCAAACAAAAAGCCAATAACCAACAACTAACAGCCCACGACTTAACTCAAGATGCGGACGCTTTAGATACTTGGTTTTCGTCATGGCTTTGGCCGATGGCCGTTTTTGGAGGAATCATGGATCCAGAAAGTGAAGATTTTAAATATTATTATCCGACGAATGATTTGGTAACCGGTCCAGATATTTTGTTTTTCTGGGTGGCACGAATGATCATCGCGGGTTATGAATATACCGGAAAAAAACCTTTCACAAATGTCTATTTGACTGGATTGGTGCGCGACAAAAACCGTCGTAAAATGTCCAAATCACTCGGAAATTCGCCAGATCCGCTAGAATTAATAGAAAAATTTGGTGCCGATGGCGTGCGAGTTGGTTTGTTATTAAGCGCTTCAGCTGGTAATGATATTATGTTTGACGAAGAATTGTGCAATCAAGGGAAAGCATTCTCTAACAAAATATGGAATGCCTTTCGATTAATCAAAGGATGGGAAGTTTCAACAGAGATTTCTCAACCCGAATCATCTAAAGTTGCCATTGAGTGGTATGAAGCAAAACTACAGCAAACATTGGTTGAAATAGAAGATCACTTCGAAAAGTATAGAATTTCAGATGCACTGATGGCTATTTATAAATTGGTTTGGGACGATTTCTGCTCTTGGTTTTTAGAAATGATCAAACCGGCATATCAACAACCCATTGACCAACAAACTTTTGATGCTGCGATCGATATGTTGGAAAATAATTTAAAATTATTGCATCCATTTATGCCATTTCTTACGGAAGAAATTTGGCAACATATTGCGGAAAGAAATTCGAATGAAGCATTGATTGTTTCTAAGTGGCCGGTTTTAAAACCATTCAACGAAAAAGTAATATCCGAATTCGAAACCACCATTGAAGTGATTTCTGGAATTAGAACTATTCGAAAGGAAAAGAACATTCCTTTTAAAGACCCAATTGACTTGAAAGTAATCAATAATGATATGGTTTCAAGTCACTTTGATTCGGTCATTATGAAGTTAGGGAATATAGTTTCATATGAGTATATTCAGGAGAAGGAGAATGGTGCATTGTCCTTCAGAGTAAAATCTAACGAGTATTTTATTCCAATTTCTGGAGCAATAAACATCGAGGAAGAATTGACCAAGCTTTCTGAAGAATTAAAGTATACACAAGGCTTTCTAAAGTCTGTTCAGACCAAATTATCAAACGAAAGATTTGTTTCTGGTGCACCAGAAAAAGTACTTGAAATCGAGCGTAAGAAGGAAGCAGATGCACTTGCAAAGATTGCTACCATCGAGCAGAGTTTAGCTAGTTTGAAATAGCAAAAAATCCCAAGTGTGAACTTGGGATTTTTTTATTTTGCATTCCTTGCTTCTTCATACCGTTCCGCGACTTTTTTCCAATTAATCACCTTGAAAAAAGCATCAATATATTTCTTTCTTTTGTATTGATAGTTCAAGTAGTACGCGTGTTCCCACACATCTAAAGCTAAGATGGGCGTACCTTTGACAATAGCATTCGACATCAAAGGATTGTCTTGATTGGCGGTACTTGTAATCTGTAATTTTCCAGATCTGTCCGTGACCACCCAATTCCAACCAGAGCCAAATTGTTTGGAGGCAGCATCTTCAAATTGATTTTTAAAATCATTAAAAGAACCAAAATCACGCGAAATAGCAATGGCCAAAGAATCTTTTGGTTCCCCTCCTGATTTCGGCGCCATATTTTCCCAGAATAATCCATGATTATAATAACCGCCAGCATTGTTGCGCAAATCGCTATTGCTTACATCGAGTTTCTTTAAGACTTCTTCAATTGGCAATTTATCGAGTTCCGTTCCAGCAATGGCTTTATTAAGATTATTGGTATAAGTCAAATAGTGCTTAGAATAATGCAGTTCCATCGTAAGGGCATCGATATGTGGAGCCAAAGCCTCATATCCGTAAGGGAGTTTTGCCATCTGGAATGTACCCTCATCTGCCTTGACGTCATCTGGGCTTCCAATTAGCATTTTATCTTCTTTTGAAGGCAAAGGCACTTCAACAACTTCAGTCAGTTTTTTATTATTGCATGAAATAATGGTAAACATAAGTAGGCTCGCAAAAATCGAGTATTCTCTTTTCATTACTTTCATTTCTTTGTTAGTGACTCAATGGCTTCTATGTATAATTCTTTTGCTTCGTCTGCAGTTAGATGGCTTATTTGCATCCATGCATTTGTCTTAAAAGCGTCTCGAAGGTGGTAAGTAACAGATATCGAAGATGTATCAACAGTACCGAAAGTTGCCTGTTTATAATAAGCATACAAGCGTAACTGCACGTCTTGCGGTAAAGAAGCTTGCGACATATGGTCCGCAATACTTACCGCTTCTTGAAATCTAGTTTCTAAATCTTTAGCATCCATTATTTTGAAGCTATAATGGTTTTTCCTCCCACTGCTTTTTGGTTGAGCTGCACATCGATTTGTGTTCCTAAAGGTAAAAACAAATCTACTCTAGAACCAAATTTTATGAATCCAGCGTCAGTACCTTGAATGACTTGCATGCCTTCTTCAGCATAATTTACTATTCGTCTCGCCAAAGCACCTGCAATTTGACGGTATAATATTTCACCGAAGACACGATTTTCTACAACGACCGTTGTTCGTTCGTTTTCGGTACTGGCCTTTGGGTGCCAAGCCACAAGATATTTACCAGGATGATACTTACTGAAATTTACTTTCCCGCTGACAGCATAGCGCGTTACATGCACGTTTATTGGGGACATAAAAATAGAGACTTGTAATCTTTTGTCTTTAAAATATTCGCTTTCAAAAACTTCCTCTATAACAACAACTTTCCCATCAACTGGAGCGATTACATGATTATCATTGATGGCAACGTCTCTTTTTGGATTTCTAAAAAATTGCAGAATCAATATTAGAAAAAACAAAACAAGAAGTTCAACCCCTTTCTTAAGCCAAAATATAGTGATAAAATGATCTGCTAGTAGTAAAAAAACTACTGTCAAGGTCGTTGCAATTAGGATAATTTTTCCGCCTTCTTTATGAAACATAATTTACAATTTGGTAAAACAAAAATACAAAAGGTCCTGCAAATATAATACTATCTAGTCGATCTAATATACCACCATGTCCCGGCATTATTTTTCCACTGTCCTTTACGCCAGCTGTTCTTTTGAATTTTGATTCAATTAAGTCGCCAAGTGTTCCAAATACACCAACAATTAATGCTATAATGATCCATCTAAAGATAGGTTCGTGAATGTAATAAATAGCTATAAAGATACTAATCAAAGCAGAAAAGATAAGACCACCTAAAAAACCTTCAATCGTTTTCTTTGGAGAAACTCTCTCAAATAATTTTGTTTTACCTACAGATTTCCCCACGACGTAAGCCATAGTGTCATTAAACCAAATCAAGATAAATAGGCTAATAACAATTTTTGGATTGAAGTGTGTTTCGACAAAAGGTAATTTAGCAAGTAAAATAAATGGGATGACTACATAACCAATTAAAAAAAAGAACTTTTCACTTGGACTAATAATCTTCTCCGCACGATTGAACAAGAATAAAAGTGACTTTACTGCAGTCAGAAGAAAAAATACCAATAATGTACAATCCACCACAGAATTACTTGTGTAATTTGTGCAGAAAAAGTAGCAAGATACTGCTACCAGGAAAGGAATCACTTTTTTAAGGCGCACAAGTTCGCAAAATTCATAAACACTTAATAAAAGTAACATTCCAAATAATACCAAGAAACTGTTTAAGAATAATGTTGCAGAGACTAATATAATGATATATAAAACCCCAGAAAGCGCTCTTATTAGAGTTTCATTCATCTTAGAGGTCTTCTAAAAGAAGTAAATATAAATTTTTAGCGGAACTCCCGTACTGTAAAAAGTCTTCTTCTTTCGCTTTTTCGAAATATTTTATCGTAGTAATATTGGTAGGATAGTCTTTATCGTACTTCTTTTTGATGGCTCTAAGTCCATCACTTTTGCTCTCCAATATCTGACTTGTAGTAGCAAGTATAACCATGTTTACAGGCAAGTCATTTGGCTTATTTTGCTTAATTTGATTTGAAGAAAATAAAATTGAACCTTCATCAGCAATCAAGTTCTCGCAACTTGCTAATAGAAATTTAGGATCATTTGTATTTTTATAAGTCAATTTATTTTCGTCGAGCATAGAGAAGAGTTTTGGTTCAAAGCAAACGGCTTCAGACTCAAACCAATCATTTTCTTCTAGGATATGTTCAAAATGGTCCTTTACTTCTGTAAGATCTTCACAGTACAAAAATTTACCTCCATTCTTTTTAAAATTAAAAGTAAATTTTTCATCGGCTGGGGCTGACAAATGGGCTTGCTGCGCATTGAATTCGCTGTGCTTTTCATCTTCCGAAGAATCATTTCCAGAACCGAAAAATTTTCTAAAAAGACTCATATAGTAGGTACTCGTTATTAATATAATTAGGAAAACAGCCAAAGATAAAAAAATCTTAATTCAAATGTAATTTTGAATTAAGATTTTTAAAAAAATATCTATTTATTTTTGGATTACAAATCCATTTCTTCTTGCAAATTGGAATCAAACTTTCTTTTACCAAAAATGGTTTCCAAATCGTCTTTAAATATGACTTCTTTTTCTATCAGAATATCAGCAAGTTGGTTCAGTTTATCTTTATTTTCCTCCAAAATCTGAATAGCTCTTTGGTATTGACTTTCTATCAATGATGATATTTCTTTGTCAATTACCATTGCAGTGTCTTCAGAGTATGGTTTTGAAAAATTGTACTCACTTTGGCCAGATGAGTCATAATAAGTTACATTTCCAATTTTATCATTCAAACCATAAACAGTAACCATGGCTCTGGCTTGTTTGGTTACTTTTTCCTAAATCGCTTAATGCACCAGTAGACATTCTATTGAAAGTCACTTTTTCTGCCGCTCGGCCACCCATAGTAGCACATTTCATCCAACATCTGATCAGGGCGAACAATCAATCGTTCTTCTGGCAAATACCAGGCAGCTCCTAAACTTTGTCCGCGAGGAACGATTGTTACTTTAACCAATGGCGCTGCATGTTCTAACATCCAACTTACGGTGGCGTGTCCTGCCTCATGAATCGCAATTGCTTTCTTTTCGTCTGGCGTTACAATCTTGTTTTTCTTCTCTAGTCCACCTACGATTCTATCTACAGCATCAAGAAAATCTTGCTTATCAACTGCAGTTTTGTTATTTCTAGCAGCAATCAAGGCTGCCTCGTTGCATACATTCGCGATATCAGCACCTGAGAAACCTGGAGTTTGTTTCGCGAGAAAGTCAGTGTCTAAATTCTCAACTTTTTTAAGCGGCGCTAAATGAACTTCAAAAATTTCTTTTCGTTCTCTAATGTCGGGCAAATCAACAAAAATTTGTCTATCAAATCGACCGGCGCGCATTAATGCTTTGTCAAGTACATCCGCTCTGTTGGTTGCTGCTAAAACAATTACGTTCGAGTTGGTTCCGAAACCGTCCATTTCTGTAAGTAATTGATTCAACGTATTTTCACGTTCATCATTTCCGCCAGAAAAATTGCTTTTCCCACGTGCTCGTCCTACAGCATCTATTTCATCAATAAAAATAATTGCCGGTGATTTTTCTTTCGCTTGTTTGAACAAATCTCTAACTCTTGAAGCACCAACGCCTACAAACATTTCGACAAAATCAGAACCTGAAAGTGAGAAGAAAGGAACTTTTGCTTCCCCTGCGACCGCTTTTGCGAGTAAGGTTTTTCCCGTTCCAGGAGGACCAACTAAGAGCGCACCTTTTGGAATTTTCCCACCTAAATTGGTATATTTTTCGGGATTTTTTAAAAATTCTACAATTTCTTGAATTTCTTCCTTTGCGCCTTCTAATCCAGCAACGTCTTTGAAAGTTGTTTTGATATCTGTTTTTTCATCAAACAATTTGGCTTTCGATTTTCCGATGTTGAAAATCTGTCCACCACCGCCTGGTCCGCCACTGCTCATACGGCGCATGATGAAAATCCAAATGGCAACAATGATTAAGATTGGCAATAAGTTGATGAATATTTCAGACCAATTGCTTTTAGGTAAAAAATTATAATCTTTTAGTTTTCCTTCAGCGACAGCCGTCTCTAATTTCTTTTGAAAAATTTCGTCATTTCCAATGTCAAATACATAATGTGGTCCTTTGGTATTTGGTCGATTCAATAAATCTTTGGCAACAGCTTTGTGGCTTGCAAGTTTTAAGGCTTCTGGAGTCAAATAAACTTCGGCTTCTGCTTTATTGTAAACGATTACCTTTTGAATTTCGCCATTGGCAAGGTAAGTATTGAATTTAGATGAAGTTGTTTTCGCTAATTCTTGAAAACTAGATCCACCCGTAGCAAAACTTATGAATAAAAAAAGAACTACAATGCCCGCATAAAGAATCCACGGACTTATTTTGAGTTTATTAGGATTTGGTTTATTATCGTTGGCCATTTTTTTC
Source organism: Flavobacterium sp. (assembly GCA_016714905.1). Taxonomy (GTDB): domain Bacteria; phylum Bacteroidota; class Bacteroidia; order Flavobacteriales; family Flavobacteriaceae; genus Flavobacterium. Next base: position 6,351 of record JADKBW010000027.1, on the reverse strand, counting down.
GCTTTAGTATTTGTTTTCTATGGTTGTGATTTTGGCGTCGCCCCAAAGGCTTTCAATGTTATAATATTCACGGATGTGTTTTTGGAAAACATGCACTACTATATTCACATAGTCCATCAATACCCATTCGGCATTGTCGGAACCTTCAACATGCCAAGGCTTGTCTTTGATTGCTTTCGAAACTGTTTTTTGGATAGAGTTAACAATCGCGTTAACTTGTGTATTTGAATTTCCGTTGCAGATAATGAAATAGTCACATGCGGAATTGTCTATTTCTCTCAAATCTAAAATGTCAATATCGTTTCCTTTTACTTCTTCAATTCCTTTGATGATATTAGCTAATAATACATCATTATTGATGGTCTTTTTCGTCATTTATTATTTTATATATGTTTGCAAAGTTATCAATTTTTGTGATTATTTTTGAACCTTAACATAAGATTAAATTCTGTCTTACAAATAAATCCGATGCGGTTAGTCAAACTCGATGCCATAGATTCTACAAATGATTTCTTGAAAGATTTGATTCGACAGCAAAATGTTGAAAATTTTACCGTGATTAGTGCTGAAAATCAAACCAAAGGCAAAGGTCAAATGGGTGCGGTTTGGAATTCAGAGCAAGGTAAAAACCTTATAATGAGTGTCTTGGTTAAAGATTTCCTCAGCGATCCTAAAGATGTGTTTGATCTGAATATTGTGATTTCTCTTGCGGTAATTCGAAGTTTAGAACAATTGAATATTCCGAAATTGTCTATCAAATGGCCTAACGACATTATGTCAGACAATAAGAAAATTGGCGGAATTTTGATTGAAAACAGTTTTAAAAGCGATCAATCCATTGCGTCAGTTGTCGGAATCGGACTCAACGTCAACCAAACCCATTTCGAAAATTTACCACAAGCTGCTTCTTTAGCATTAATTACTCGGAACACTTTCGACAAAGAAGCGTTGTTGCATTTGATTGTTGATGAGATACAATTAATCATAAATTCTTGGGAAACTTATGCAACTGCCTTAAAAGAAAATTATAGTAATTTGTTATTTAACAAAGACGTTTTGATGCCTTTTCAAAAAACAGATTTATCGATTTTTAGAGGAATTATAAAAGGAGTAACGACTACCGGACAATTGAAAATTGTTTCAGAAAATGGTGCGTTATTGGATTTTGACATTAAAGAAGTCAAAATGTTGTTTTGATTCCGTTTCGATTATTTTTCGATGTCTTTCTTCAAGGCCAAGACTTCAGTTTCAAAAGAACTGTTGTTTTCTTTGGCAACTTGATAAAGCTTATAGAGTTGATTTCCTTTAGTAATTTTTTTGCCGAGATATGAAGAGAGTTCTAGGTCGTTTTCTTGAATTAAAATAGCATTAATTTTCTTGGCAAGAATTGGAATTAAGTACTTTTTATATCGCTTGTTCGCATTGTAAATGTTGAATTTTTCAATAACATCAAAAGCTTTGTCGTATTGCTTTTCATTATAATAAACCGAGGCTAAATTCAACCTGGCTTCTTCAAAATTAGTTGAGATTTCCAATGCTTTTTGATAGTACTTTATAGCTTTTTGTCTATCGCCTTGAAAACTATAACTGCCCGCTAAATTATTAAGCACTTGAATTTGATACGGTGCTATTTGATAGGCTTTCTCAAAAAGAGTTACACTTTCTGCTTTTTCATTTAGATTAAAACTAGCCAAACCTTGATACCAAGCTATGGAATACTAGTTAGATCGACCTTATAGAAATAGTTCTCTGCTTTATTTGCGTGATGTAAGGTTTCTTCCCATTGTCCATTAGCTTTAGCAACATACATTTTTACGGTTTCCATTTCACCTTTAAAACGAAAGGATGTTACAATTATCGAATAAATGGAAATGGTAATCACAAGGTATTTCAACACATTTTTACCCATTTCCGATTCAGGCTGAATGTTTTCTTATTGTAATAACCCGACGTAATGATGGCAAAGAAAAAGCATCAAGATGATTTGATGTTCTATTCGTTCCATCGGGAAATCAAAGAAAGAAATCACGATATAACCAGAAAGACCAGCTAGTAGGTATATGTAATTCCATCGTGTTTTTGTCTGTAGTGCCTTTAATTAAAATAAACAATTGATAATACATCCAACCAAAAATGAAAATATAAACGAGCAAACCTAAAATTCCATTTTCACACAGAATATTTAAAAAATCATTGTGCGGACGTTGTAAAGTTTCCGTTCCGTTGACGATACTGAATTCACGAAACTGATTCAAACCGTATTTTGGAAACAGAACTTGCCAATTGCTTAATCCAACTCCCAACAGTGGTTTTTCTTTCCACATGGCTATCGAATTGTCCCAAAATTGTGTTCTTGAAACCCAAGTTTTTTCATTGCTGATACTACTAAGATATTGTTCAACAGTACTTTTATTCTTGATATCACGAATTTTTGAAACCTTTGTATTTTGATAAAGAAATGCTACCAACATCAGCAACAAAATGCTCGCTAAACCAATAAATCTCTTGCGAATGCCAAATCGATTTTTCAGATAATAACTTAAAACCACCAATGCAAAAACCAATAAGGCTAAAAATACAGTTCGTGTTCCCAATAGCAGTAGCATTGGAAGTGCACTAAGAATTCCCATAAGCGCTATAATTTTGATTTTTTTTGATAGCATCAATCCCATAAAAAAGAAAGGGAAACACAAGAATATGATAGAAGCCAACAAGTTTTTATTCGCAAAAAAACTTTTTATTAATACAACACGACTTACTATTTTTTCACCATCAATGGTCTTTTCAACCAAATGATAATAAGCGCCTATGATGGCAATAATTCCGATTCCGATACAAGCTTTAGTAAGTAATTTTACGGTGATTAATTGATTGTAAAGCGCATGAATGGTTACAATTAAAAAAGAAAAAAGCACCAATTGCTTCGATAAAACATAATGGCTTTCTGAAGTAAAATGGTTGTCGTAAAAGGAAAGAAAGCGCCAACAATAGATAACTTCCTATAGCCAAATAGAGCGAATTTTTGAAAGGTAAAAATTGAAGGTTTTTCTTTGCAAATAGCAGTAAAACAACTACTAATAAAAAAGCACTAAGATAGAGTTGGAGGAATTAAAACAGGATCAATAAGAAAAAAGAAAATAATAAAACAGGCAGTAATAATAAAAAAATGAAATACGCTTTTTCTATTGTTTTAGAGGCCATAGGATTTTATTTGCTACAGCCAAATATACATTAAAAATAAATTGCTTTGTTTAATCTTACAACGAAAATTTTTCGCCTAAATAAAATTTAATCAAAGCATTATTATACAACAATTCGTACTTCGATTGGATCAATTGGGCTTGCGAATAATTGTAATTCGCTTTGGTAACGTTCAGTTCGTTGATATTGATTTTCCCCAACTCAAATTTCAACAAATCTGCATCATAGCTTTTCTGTGAAAACTCGTAGGCAATAGCAGAAGCTTCGTTTTTCTTGATCGAAGTTTTGGTATTCGTGATGACTTTTAGCACTTCAGTCGATAACATATTTTGCGTAATCTTGGTGTCGATTTTAGATTTCTTGTATCTGACTTTACTGGTTTTGATTTCAAGGCCAATTTGTCAAGTTGACTGAAAATCGGAATGATCAAATTCAACTTGAAAATATTCACTTCGTTGTTTCTTATCTGCTCCTTAAAATCGAGTAAGTCTTCTTCATTATCTTCATACTGGGTTTTGGTATACTGCGAACCATATTGCGCCCGCATAGATAAAACCGGATAACCTGGCTCTTAAGCATGCTAGTGCCGCCTTGCCTTTTTTCACGCAACAAACTCACATCGAATAGGCCGGATTGATTTCAACTGCTTTTTTTGCCAAAGCATACGGATCTTCATCAAGTGTGACTTTTTGATCCAAAAGCAATATCGGTTTGACCAACACGATTTCTTTTTCCAAAGGCATGTTCATGAGCTGTTTCAATGCCACAAAATTATCGGTAAGATTGTTTTGATTGGTCAATAAATTTAATTCTTCAGAGGCTTTTTGAGATTTTATTTTGAACACTTCACTTTCAGCAATGGCACCAGCATCGAATTTTAAAGTGGCCAATTCTAACTGTTTTTCACTCGATTTGATTTGCTCTTGATTGGCAATAATAACTTCCTGCAAATAAAGGATGGTTATGAATTTCTCAAGATTAATCGTAATTAAATTCTCGATCCGATTGATGTTGCTCTCTGAAATTTTCTGTTTCTTGTTTGTTGTATCGAATGGTATTTAAAACATTAAAACCCGCAAATAAATTATAAGTAGCATTGATATAACCTACATAATTTTTGATATCGGTGTTGATTAAAAGGTTCGAATTCGGATCAATGTTAGCGACCCCAAGTGTTTTATCTCCCGCAGATCCACAAAGGTTCGGAAGCAATTTTCCGTAACTTGGCTTTATTTTCATGGGGCAATTTGATTGCTATTGACTGCCGTTTTTAAGTCAAATTTTCTTTTCAATGCCAATTCCAAACAGTCTTTATAAGTCATAAGATCTTGCCCAAATGCTGCGTTTGAAAGGATAAAAAGTAGTAAATAGAGTAACTTTTTCATATTACTAATTAACATGACTGTCAATTTTATTAAATAACTTTTTCATGATATATTGATAAAGCTGCATGCGCTCGATGATCACTTCACCTTTGAGTTTGTAACCCGCTTTTAGGTTGATATTTGAGTTGTATTTTTTGATATCAGCCAAACAATAAAAACTAGTTTCTACATCTGATGGCGATACATAAGTGATTTTTGCTTTGATGGCACCAAAACGATAGTAGTTGTAAGCATCCAATTTCAGATTGATTTCTTGTCCTTTTTTGATATACGCCAAATCTTTTTCATCCAATAAAACTTTGTTTAGGTTGTGTTTCGCATCGGCGATTTGGGTTTCCAGTTCAACAATGTCGCGTTGGTAGTTTTGCAATTCATTTTCAACATCAATAATGCTGCGTTGCAAATCATTTTTAGAACGTTTGTAGTTGTTGTACAGGTTTTGGAAATCGTAGTTTTTGACGCTGTAAGTCGATTTGTTTTCAACCTGAACTTTCTTATCATCCAAATTACGATTTTTAGCGTCGCTCATTTCGTATCTTGAAATGGCACCTTTCGCATACAACAACGAATCGGTCTTGAATTTATCCGTAAGTATCGATGTTTGTTGGTAGAAAGTTGCAGCTTGGTTGTTTAACAGCGATTTCATATGGTTTTGCTTCGATCTGTTTTGTAAATTCCAGATTGAATACGTAACAATTGCTTCAAAAATTCTGGTCGATAGTATTAGCCACTAAGTTTTTGATGATGGCAATGTTATTTTCTTTCGATACTTAATATCGGTGAGTCTTAAAACATCAAAATCAGATGGGTTCTTTTGTTTTCGGAGTACAAAAAGGGTATCGCCTTTTTTACTTCTTGCCCTTCTTTGACATTTATTTTGATGATTTTAACATCGTTGGGTGCATTAATTTTCAATTGTGGTGTGTCTGAAAAAATTTGACCTTCTTTGAAACTAACGGTATCGTTTAACCTCAAGGCAAAAATTAACACTACAACAACAATTAAAAAAGCAACTAGAATCTTATTGAGTATTTTAATAAAATTGATCGACTTCGTGTTGTAAAATGTAGAGTTCTCCATTGGTTATTTTATATTTTTTCGTGAAGTTAATATTTTTAATAGGTTCATGCGAGATGATGATATACGTCTTATCGCCATCATTATCAATCAAAGTTTCTACTTTGTTTCTTGATTCTACGTCCATTCCAGAAAGCACTTCATCGAGAATGATGATTTCGGTAACGGCAAACAAGGCGCAACAATGGGATTTTTTACGTTGTCCGGTAGAAAGGCTTTTTACCATTTTCGTTGATGATAAATCCAATCCATCTTCTCAGGAGCATAAACAAATCGCCGTTGATTTCCTTGGCTTTGTCGAGAATCGCAGTCATATCAATGTTTTTTCCTAAAGCAATGTTGTTGTAAATACTGTCATTGAATAAGATGTCTTCATTGGTAACCAACAAGATTTTCTCGCGCATTTTCTCTTCATCGTAGAATTTCTTGTCGCGGTTGTTAATCAAAACCGAGCCCGAATCCGGATGATAAAGTGTTGTTAGAATTTTGCTGAAGGTAGATTTCCCAGATCCATTTCGTCCTTCAATTTTATTTTTTCCCCTTTTTTGATTTTTAAGTTGATGTCTTTCAATACAAATTCATTTGGCATATAACCATAATGAATGCCTTGAAATTCAATCTTATCAATCGTAAAATCTTTAATGCCTTTGTTGGCTTTTACTTTAGTGTCTTCATCAAAATCTAAATA
>JADKBW010000026.1 GCA_016714905.1 Flavobacterium sp. | reverse complement strand
TTCTTCCATGACAGCCAAGTTATAATTTTCCGTAGCTAGACTATCGTTATACTTGGCATACTTTTCATGCATGGCTAGTGATAATTCCATTTTATTTTGCTTTTTGTAGCATCTATATAATAAATTATAAACACCAACTTTTAACTCATTTTCGGTCTCGTCATTGACCAATTTTAATACTTCTTCCGCCTGTTTTGTAGCTAAAGCGATGTCTGTGTCAAAATTTAAAGAAGCTTTAAAACATTGTCTTTCAATAATTCTGGAATTATTTCCAAACTCATCGTCAATTTCGATACTCTTACCTAAATAAAGTTTTGCTTTATCAATATCGTTTAGTTCTTTATAGGATTGCGCCAATAAAAAATAACAATCTGCTAATGAATATCGATCATCAAAAGGAAGTAAAGTTTTTATTGCAGCTTCTGCATGTTTTATAGCTTCTTTATTCTTTTTTTGCTTAAGATATACCGAACCAATATTTAATTGAACGGTTCCAGCTCTTGCTTCTAGTTTGTTTTTTCTATATAACAATAAGGATCTTTTGTAATGTTTTAATGCCAAATCAGTATTACCCATATAGAAATAGATAATCCCTAAATTATTTAATACCGCAGCTTCGCTTTTTTCTATTTTATTTTCTTGAAAATACTTAAGCGTCTTGTTAAAATATCTTACTGCTTCTTTGATATTTTCCTTGTTCGCCATAAATATTACCCATATTGGAGTATATGATGGTAAGTGCTTTGCTATCATTAAGTTTTTTTGTCAAAACATAATTTTCTTGTAAGGCTTGCATTGCCTTCTTGATATCACCTTTTTTATAGTAAGCACGGTATTTTTCGCTCAAAGAATGAGTCATTTCTACTAAAGCTCTTTTTTCTTTAGCTAAATTGTAATGATAATTGGTAATTTTTAAAATAGAATCTGGTTGTTCAAACGTATTGTTCAAATAAAATTTATTGATTGCATTGAATCTTATAGAATCTGCATTTTTGGTATTTTCCCAAACTGCTTTTAAATCCACAGACTTGTTTTGGGCAACCATATTTGTTGTTGAAAAAATAAAAAGAAATACTACCTTAATAAAACTATTCTGATTCATATTTTATTTTTAATACTGCTATAATTTGTAAGCAAAAACAACAAAGATGTTCGTGAAAATTTAGCTAAGCCTCACTCCCATTCAACTTACTATTCTTCATACTATATCCGAAGTAAATCACCAATCCAATCACCAACCAACAGCCAAACCAAATCCAATTGGATACCGCCATTCCGGTCAATAAATAGCAGCACGATACCAATCCCAATAATGGAATAAGCGATAGGTTTTTTAAGAAAGCCAACACACACATCACAATACAGAGCATAATAAACAAAATCATGGGGATATTAGTGGCGAAAAAATCGTTCGAATAACTAAAAGTATTGGGGAAAAAAGTAGGCAAATAATATTGTACTAATCCATAAGCTCCTAAACAAATAACCGGAAAAATATACTTTGCATTGATATACGGAATTCTAAATTTTCCTTTCGTAGCGCGCTCTGCAAGTTCCGCTTCACTTTGAGGCGAGAGCATCAAAACACCACCACAAACCAAGACAAAAGCAAATAAGGTCCCGATACTCGTAAAATCGAGCACGAAATTCTCATCGGTAAAAAAGATCGGAACACCAACGACCAATCCGGTAACAATAGTAGCAAATCCAGGAGTTTTATATTTTGGGTGAATTTCCGCAAACTTTTTCGGCATCAATCCATCGCGACTCATCGTCATCCAAATTCGAGGTTGTCCCATTTGAAACACAAGCAACACACTGGTCATGGCAACCACAGCGGCAATAGAAACAATAAACAACATCCATTTCACGCCTTTCAAAGCGAAAATTTCCGCCAACGGATCGCTAACACCCAACAATTCATAAGAAACCATTCCAGTAATGACGAGTGCCAAAACAATAAAAACAATCGTGCAAATGACCAAGGAATAAATCATCCCTTTGGGCAAATCGCGCTGTGGATTTTTACTTTCTTCCGCCAAAGTTGAAACTGCATCAAATCCAATATAAGCAAAGAAAACTGCCGATACACCACCCATTACACCACTAAATCCGTTCGGCATGAAAGGCGTCCAATTATCAATATCGATATAAAAAGCACCAACCACAATAACCAAAAGGATGATAGCCAGTTTGATGTACACCATCGCATTACTGAAATTTTTCGACTCTTTGGTTCCTCTGTAAACCAAATAAGTAATCAAAAGATTAATCACAACCGCTGGTAAATCAAAAATGATTTTCAAACCACCAATGACAGGTGCATTTTTCCATGCCAGCAGTCCTTCATCGCCTTTATTCGCCATGACCGCGTCTTGCGCTGATTTGTAATTAATAGTCAACCACTCGGGTAAATGAATATGAAAAGTCTCTAACAGATTCGTAAAATAGCCACTCCACGAAAACGCAATGTAAATGTTCCCAATCGAGTATTCCATAATCAAAGCCCAGCCGATAATCCAAGCGAATAGTTCACCAAAAGACACATAAGCATACGTGTAAGCACTTCCTGAAACGGGCACACGAGAAGCAAACTCCGCATAACACATTGCGGTAAATCCACACGCAATGGCACACATCACATATAAAATCACTACCGCTGGCCCACCCGAAAAGCAGGCGTTTCCAATTGCGCTAAAGGTTCCTCCGCCAATTATGGCTGCAATGCCAAAAAAAGTTAAATCTCGAACGGTTAAAACGCGATGTAAACCAGAATGATCTTCTCCATCTCCACCCTCTTGAACGATTACATTGGCTGACTTTTTTCGAAATAATTTGGCTATCGACATGTTGCTTTTTTTTTAATTTAATCAAAACAAATATATAAAAGGAAATGAAATATTGGGAAGAATCAATCAATATAAGTTTAGACAATCAACAAATAGTAAATTATAATCAAAAGCTATTCACACAGCAAACAAGTTAACCTAGATTTGCCCCAGCTAAAAAAATTAAAATTGTTAAATTAACCACAAGGGCAATTATATCGAAATTCAAAAATTTTAGAAAAAACCACATAGAAACATAGAAAAAAAGACTTTTATAGACCAATTATTGGTTCACATAGCTATTATTTGCTATGCTAAAGTGAAAAGCCTTGATAATTTTTACACAAACTATGTTTCTATGTGGTTGAAAAATAAAGAATAGAATTATACCGAACAGGTTAAATTATCATTTTACATGATAAAGCTCATTTTAAAAAAAGAACTTTTTCAATACCTTAGCAATCACAAAATTTCAAATAAAATTCAATAATAAAATGGAACACTACAACAACGGAAACGGTCAAGGCAAATGCCCTTTTTCTAACGACATCGTCAAACAAACCGCCGGTTTTGGTAGCAGAAATACCGATTGGTGGCCAAATCAACTCAAATTAAACATTCTACGTCAACATGCCGATTTGTCTAATCCGATGGACGAGTCTTTCAATTATGCGGAAGCTTTCAAAAGTTTGGATCTTGCCGCAGTAAAAAAAGACATCGTCGATTTGATGACTAACTCACAAGATTGGTGGCCTGCGGATTACGGTCACTATGGACCTTTCTTTATTCGTATGGCATGGCATAGCGCGGGAACCTACAGAATTTCCGATGGTCGTGGCGGTGGCGGTGCTGGCGCACAAAGATTTGCACCACTCAACAGCTGGCCAGACAACGGAAACTTAGATAAAGCGCGACTTTTATTGTGGCCAATCACACAGAGATACGGAAGAAAACTTTCTTGGGCGGACTTAATGATATTGGCAGGAAACTGTGCTTTAGAATCGATGGGATTCAAAACTTTCGGTTTTGCTGGTGGACGTGAAGATATTTGGGAACCAGAAGAAGACATCTATTGGGGAACAGAAGGAAAATGGTTAGAAAATCAACGATATAGCGGTGAACGTGAATTAGAAAATCCGTTGGCAGCAGTGCAAATGGGATTGATTTATGTGAATCCACAAGGACCTGATGGAAATCCCGACATACTTGGCTCTGGACATGATATTCGTGAGACCTTCGGTCGTATGGCGATGAATGATGAAGAAACCGTAGCGCTCGTTGCCGGTGGACATACCTTCGGAAAAATGCACGGTGCTGCTGATCCAGATGTTTACGTTGGACCAGAACCAGAAGGAGCTGCCATCGAAGAACAAAGCATGGGTTGGAAAAACTCATTCGGTTCAGGAAAAGGCGAACATACCATTACCAGTGGATTAGAAGGCGCATGGACAACAACACCAACTAAATGGAGCAACAATTATTTCGAAAACTTATTTGGCTTCGAATGGGAATTGACCAAAAGTCCAGCTGGTGCACACCAATGGAAACCAAAAAACAACGGTGGCGCAGGAACGGTTCCAGATGCACACAATCCAGCAATTACGCACGCTCCAGTAATGACCACGGCGGATTTGGCGATGAGATTCGACCCAGCCTACGAAAAAATATCAAGAAGATTTTTCGAAAATCCAAACGAATTTGCAGATGCTTTTGCGCGCGCTTGGTTCAAATTAACCCACCGCGACATGGGGCCAATTGCTCGTTATCTAGGACCTGAAGTTCCGAAAGAAGAACTGATTTGGCAAGATCCGATTCCAGCAGCAACCTACAAAGCAATCGATGCCAACGACATCACCACTTTGAAAACTAAAATCGCAGATTCTGGTTTATCAGTCGGCGAATTAGTATCGACTGCATGGGCGTCAGCATCCACATTCCGTGGTTCTGACAAACGCGGTGGAGCTAACGGGGCAAGAATTCAATTGGCGCCACAAAAAAATTGGGAAGCGAATAATCCAGCGCAATTGGCAAAAGTTCTAGATGCACTCAAAGGAATTCAATCCGCTTTCAACAGCAGCGCGGGCGAAAAACAAGTTTCCCTAGCAGATTTAATCGTTTTAGCCGGTGGCGTTGGAATTGAAACCGCAGCCAAAAATGCAGGTCAAAACGTAACGGTTCCTTTCACAGCAGGCCGCGCCGATGCCACGCAAGAGCAAACCGATGTCGATTCTTTCGCCGTGTTAGAGCCATTGGCTGATGGTTTCCGTAATTACATGAAAAAGAAATATTCGGTTTCTGCCGAAGAAATGCTAGTCGATAAAGCACAACTTTTGACACTAACACCACCAGAAATGACGGTTTTAGTCGGCGGATTGCGCGTGCTAAACACCAATTTCAATCATTCTAATCATGGAGTATTTACCAACCGTCCAGGAGCGTTGACTAACGATTTCTTCGTGAATCTATTAGATTTGGGAACGACTTGGAAAGACACTTCAGCCGCGCAAGACACTTTTGAAGGTCGCGATTGTAAAACTGGTGCAGTAAAATGGACCGGTTCGCGTGTCGATTTGATTTTCGGTTCGAACTCCGAATTGAGAGCCTTGGCAGAAGTTTATGGTTGTAGCGATTCGCAAGAGAAATTCGTAAAGGATTTTGTGGCAGCTTGGACAAAAGTCATGAACTTAGATCGCTTCGACTTAGCGTAATAGCATACTGAATTAAAACCAAAGGTGGACAGTCAAATGTCCACCTTTTTTATTTTGGGCGTGCCGGCATTCCTCGCTGCGGCTTTCCGATGCCGTCGGTCTGCGGCTGCAATTCCTCACTTCTTTTTGTTTTTTTGTTCGTCGCCAAAGGAGCTTCTAGGTCGCTCTTTTTCGCCTACAAAAAATACAAAAAGAACGTTCGTCATTTCCGCCTCCGCCCTCACGCAACCCGCACCAAAACGGAGAAATCTGTTATAAAAAGTATTTTTTCTTCAACCAAAACGACACATTCACCAATATAATCAATGCAGGAACTTCCACCAACGGACCAATAACACCCGCAAAGGCTTGCCCACTGTTGATTCCGAAAACACCAATCGAAACCGCAATCGCCAACTCGAAGTTGTTTCCGGCTGCGGTAAAAGATAAGGCCGCAGAGTCACGATAATTCGCGCCAATTTGTTTTGAAACAAAAAACATCAAGAAGAACATAATCGCAAAGAAGATTACTAATGGAATCGCAATTCGAATCACATCCAACGGCAAATCAACAATCATGGCGCCTTTCAAACTAAACATGACCACAATCGTAAACAGCAACGCCATCAATGTAATCGGAGAAACAAAAGGAATGAATTTTTGATTGAACCATTTGTCACCGATATACTTTTTAATCAAAAATCGACTGCTAACGGCCAACACAAATGGAATTCCAAGATAAATCCCAACGGTTTGAGCAATTTCAACAATGGTAATATTCAGTTCCAAACCTTTAATTCCGAACAAAGGCAGCATGACTTTCAAATAAAAATACGCATACGAACTAAAGAAAAAGACTTGCAACAAGCTGTTGATTCCGATTAATCCAGCGGTCAATTCGCGATTGCCTTCCGCCAATTCATTCCACACAATGACCATGGCAATACAAGGCGCAATGCCAATGATAATGAGTCCAGTCATGTATTCCGGATAATCCCGTAAGAAAAACGTAGCCAGTAAAAACATGAGAAATGGGCCGACAATCCAAGTAATAAAAAATGAAGCAGCCAACAATTTGGGTTGCTGAAACATTTGAGGGATTTTCGAAAAATCGATTTTCGTCAACGGCGGATACATCATCAAAATCAAACCAATCGCCAACGGAACATTAGTCGTTCCCGATGAAAACGAATTGATAAAACCAGAAGAATTGGGAATAAAATATCCAATGCCAACACCAAGTAACATGGCGATAAATATCCAAAGCGTCAAATATTGGTCGAGAAAGGAGAGCCTTTTTTTCATGATTTTATTGTAGAAAATACGTAATACATTTCCGCCGCAATCTCGAGACTTCGCTCCGCATATTTGGCATTCATCAAATCTGTTCCGTCAAAAGCTTTTGGGTCGTCATACCGAATCGGCAAACGCACGTCAGCGCCTGCAATAAACGGACAGCCTTCATCAGCAGAGGAACAAGTCATAATCGCTCCAAATTCGGAAGTTGGATTGAAAACATCGTCAAATTTCTTTGAAAAGCAAATCACCGTCGGTTCATTTTCATCAAACTTCACCGCGTAAACTGGATTACTTTCTTGACTCAATTTTTGAATTTCAAATCCTTGATTGCCCAAAGTTTCGCCCACTTTTGGAAACATCGCCGTGGCTTCGGTTCCACCCGAATAGCAAAACACATTTTTGATTCCGAAATGAAACGCCATGGTTTGTGCCCAAATTTGCGACAAATGACTTCTTCTGGAATTGTGCGTGCAAATAAAATTCAATCGAATGGATTTTCCTGCTGAAACGTTTGCCTGAATATAATCCACCAAAGTCTGCAAAATCGCTTTTCTTTCTGGCGAAACCGCTATTTCTGAAATCGACTCGATGGTTGTGTTTAATCTTGAATACATCTATTACTTCTTTTTAAAACTGCAAAAAATAAAATTTTGAATCGTGTTAAAGGGCGTGGTGTGGTCTTCTGTAATCGAATTCAACAATTCAAAGTTTGTTTCAAAAACTGCATCCATAGAAGCCTCGCTATATTGTGTAATGTCTAAACCACTGCATTTCTTCGGTCCATTTTCAGAAAAAGTTCCGATAATCATATGTCCATTTGCTCCTACAGCTTTAGCCACAATGTCCGCATATTTTTGAATCTGTTGCTCTTCCGTTTGAAAATGAAATGATGCGCGATCGTGCCACAAATCATAAGTCGAAGACGGATTAAAATCCAAAATGTCAGAGACAATAAAAGTCACGTTCTTTGCCTTCACTCCTAACCTATGCTTGATTCTTTCAATCGCTTGAGCGGAAATGTCCAACAAAGTAATGTTGGAAAAACCGCGTTCCAACAGTGCATCCACCAAATAACTATCGCCACCACCCACATCGATGATTTTTGCGTCCTTTGGAATATTCAATTTTGAAATAAAATCAAGGGAAGTCTTGGGTGACGGTTGATACCAACTCACTTCTGTTTCTTGCTTGGTTGCAAAAACGTTTTCCCAATGTTCTTTTCGACTCATCCTTAGCAACAATTACCGTTCGGAGCACAACAAGAAGCAGCAGTTTCGTGCAATTGATCGAGTGATACTTTTACTTTCTGTGGAATCCCACAATTGTCTTTTGCCAGGCAATCTGTTTTGGTATTCGTCAAAACAAATTGGTTATCTTGAAACTCCAAACCAAATTTCCCAATCGTTTCTTGTTGGTATTCGATTTCAATATCTAAGTCTTCTCCAGCAAACATGCTTTCTGTCGATTCAATGATTTTCAAGACTTTTTGAGGTTCCAAACGATGGTAGAAATCGACTGAAGTCCACAGTTGAAACGTCGCCGTTTTTTGTATTCTAAAAGTATTCCCGCAATCGGTAAATTGCTTTGTAGTTAAACCGACTTCAGTGATGTGAAAATGCGCGGGAACTTTTGTTCCGTTTTGAAGCACAAATGCGAGATTTTCGGTTTGTGCGAGTTGCGATTTGAATTGAGATAGTTTCATTTTTACTTAATTTATTAATTATTACACCTATTGAAAGGAAATCGTTGTTTTCTTTTTTAACCACATAGAAACATAGTTTTTATCATAATTTAGAAAGGCTTTTCACTTTACCGTAGAAATCATAGCTATGTGAACCAATAATTGGTCTCTAAAAGTCTTTTTTCTATGCTTCTATGTGGTAATTTTTATTAAAATTTTAAACATTATTAATTGCACCCAACTACGTAAATATTAACGTCTTTCGTTAACAACATTTATTTTTTAAAGCTTTAGAAATCAACGAGAAATAGCCTTCTATCTTAACCATCGTTTCAGAATTGATGCAATAACAAATTGCTGTTCCTTCAATGCTACCTTTGATGATATTAGCGTTTTTCAATTCCTTGAGATGTTGCGAAATCGTCGGTTGTGCCAAAGGCAATTCGTTGACAATATCACCACAGATGCAACTGTCAACAGACAATAAATACTCCACAATAGCAATTCTCGCTGGATGAGATAAAGCTTTAAATTGGTTTGCCAATTCGTTGTGTTTCTCTGAAAAAGAGGCAGATTTTGAAGCGCCCATAGTTATCGTATTTTTATATTGCAATATTACGATATAATAATATTACAAACCTAACAAATGATGTTAAAAATTCTAAAAATTATTCTCGAAATAATTTCATACTTTTGGACACTTATATAAACACATACCAATGGCATCAATTACATTAGGGGGAAACCCAATAAACACAAACGGTGAATTACCAAAAATCGGAACAAAAGCACCTTCATTTACGATGGTAAAAAATGATTTATCAGTTGTTAGTTTAAAAGATTTTGAAGGAAGTAATTTGGTTTTGAACATTTTTCCAAGTATCGATACGCCAACTTGTGCTACTTCTGTTAGAAAATTCAACGAACAAGCTAGTCAATTAGCAAATACAAAAGTGTTGTGTATTTCCCGCGATTTACCTTTTGCTCAAAAACGTTTTTGTGGTGCAGAAGGACTAGAAAACGTAATTAATTTATCTGATTTTAAAGATGGTAGTTTTGGAAAAACTTTCGGTCTTGAGATTACTGATAGTGTTTTAGTTGGCCTTCACTCTAGAGCAGTAATTGTTATTGATGAAAAAGGAAACATAGTATACACAGAACAAGTTCCAGAGATTGCCGACGAGCCCAATTACGAAGCTGCTTTAGCGGCACTATAACCTTTATTTGATGGAATTTCAAAAAGACAACACCTTTTTTACCGGAAGACTGAAAAGTATGGGATTTGCTTTGCGAGGCGCTATCAAATTGATTACGACGGAGCATAGTATCATGGTGCAATCCACCGTTGGGGTTTTGCTATTCATTGCCGGTTTCTACTTCGAGATTTCAAGTACAGAATGGTTGTTTCAAATTTTAGCATTAGGATTGGTGTTGAGCATCGAAGGGTTGAATACTGCCGTAGAGAAAATCGCCGATTTTATTCACCCGAACTATCATGAAAAGATTGGTTTTATCAAAGATATCGCTGCAGGTTCTGTCTTTTTTGCTGCCATGACTGCAATTGCAATGATTTTGATTATTTATATTCCCAAATTTCTATAATTCAACGTTTTTCAAAGAAAGTATTTTCAATGGCAAAATCTATTAAAAAAGAACCCTCCGAAAACAAAGCGGAAAACGCTTCTGAAAACAAGAAGTCTTGGAAGATTACGCGTCAACACAAACTGTTTATTGGAAGTGTATTTGTCCTATTCTCGATTGCTTTGCTCGTCGCCTTTATTTCTTTCTTCATTTATGGTCATGAAGACCAAAGCACACTGCAATTACTCGCAGAGCGCGGTGAAAAATCAAAAAACTGGTTGGGAAAATTTGGCGCCATTATCGCAGATTTCTTTATTTATAAAGGATTCGGCGCGGCTTCTTTCTTATTCGTGAAGCTATTTTTTCTTACTGGTTCATTTTTAGCGCTGGATATTCCGCTCAAGAAACTCAAGAATATTTGGTTTTGGGATTTGTTTGCTATCGTTCTCATTTCCATTTTATTTGGCTTCTTCGCCAACACCTTACCGGAATTAGGCGGAACGATTGGCTATGAAATGAATCTATTTTCCCAAGATTACATCGGACGAATTGGAACTTTGCTGGTTTTAATTTTAGGCATCACGATTTACTTGATATTTAAAATTAAAATTTCGCCAGATACGGTTAAGGCGTTTTTTGAACGCAATAAAAAAGAAATTTCGGATGATTTGGCTTCGGTTAAAATGCCGATGTCTGACAGCAGCTACAATTTGGAGGAATTTGCAGTAAAAGATGAGGAAGAAGCAGAAGAAGACCTTGAGGAAGAACCAGAATTGAAAACACCAAGTCAATTTGAGATCAACAAGGAAACATTAAAGCCCACGATTGCCAATCCTTCAGAAATTCATTTGGAGCCCATTGTAAAAACGGCACCGCTGGTTACGCCTCCTACTCCACAGATTATTGCCACCAACGACGAATCTTTTGTTATTGAAAAAGCACCGGAAGAAGCCACCATTGAAGAAAATTTAGCTTCGAGGTTAGTCGCTGACTTTGGTTTATTCGACCCGACTTTGGAGTTGTCTAATTATAAATTTCCAACTTTAGATTTGCTGAAAGAGTACTCCGGTGGAGGAATTACCATCAACCAAGCGGAATTGGAAGAAAACAAAAACAATATTGTTGAAACGCTTCGCAATTATAAAATAGAAATTGCACAAATCAAAGCGACTGTCGGTCCATCGGTGACTTTATACGAAATCGTCCCAGAAGCGGGAATTCGAATTTCAAAAATCAAAAGTCTAGAAGACGATATCGCTTTATCATTGTCCGCATTAGGAATTCGTATCATCGCTCCTATTCCAGGTAAAGGAACCATCGGAATTGAAGTCCCGAATAAGAATCCAACGATGGTGTCTATGAAAAGTGTCATTGGTTCTGCGAAGTTTCAAGAAGCAGAAATGGAATTGCCGATTGCTTTAGGTAAAACGATTTCCAACGAAACCTTTGTTGTCGATTTAGCTAAAATGCCCCATTTATTAATGGCTGGAGCTACCGGACAAGGAAAATCAGTTGGATTGAATGCGGTTTTGACTTCACTCTTATACAAAAAACATCCAGCAGAAGTAAAATTTGTTTTGGTCGATCCGAAGAAAGTCGAATTGACTTTATTCAATAAAATTGAAAGACATTATTTAGCCAAATTACCTGATTCCGGCGATGCTATTATCACCGATAACACCAAAGTAATCAATACGTTGAACTCGCTTTGCGTCGAAATGGACAATCGTTATTCGTTGTTGAAAGATGCTATGGTGCGAAACATCAAAGAATACAACGAAAAATTCAAAGGACGAAAATTGAATCCCGAAAACGGACACCGATTCTTGCCTTATATCGTTTTGGTGGTCGATGAGTTTGCCGATTTGATTATGACCGCTGGTAAAGAAGTAGAAACGCCTATTGCCCGTTTGGCGCAGTTGGCACGTGCGATTGGTATTCATTTAATTATCGCAACGCAACGACCTTCTGTGAACGTCATTACTGGAATTATCAAAGCCAATTTCCCAGCTAGAATTGCCTTTCGTGTAACGTCGAAGATTGATTCACGAACCATCTTAGACACACAAGGTGCCGATCAATTGATTGGTCGTGGCGATATGTTGTATACCAACGGCAATGATTTGGTACGTGTACAATGTGCTTTTGTTG
The DNA here is from genome assembly GCA_016714905.1 of Flavobacterium sp. Taxonomy (GTDB): domain Bacteria; phylum Bacteroidota; class Bacteroidia; order Flavobacteriales; family Flavobacteriaceae; genus Flavobacterium. The sequence continues at coordinate 24,085 of JADKBW010000026.1, read as the reverse complement.
ACACACCCGAAGTAGAAAAAATTACAGAATTTATTGGATCACAAAAAGCATATCCAGATGCGTACTTACTTCCAGAATTTATTGGCGAGGAAAGTGGCACCACTCTTGATATGGACATTTCTGAAAGAGATTCACTCTTTCGTGAAGCTGCTGAAATTATCGTTACCGCACAACAAGGTTCCGCTTCATTACTTCAAAGAAAATTAAAATTAGGTTACAACAGGGCTGGCAGATTAATTGACCAATTGGAAGCCGCTGGAATTGTTGGACCATTTGAAGGAAGTAAGGCAAGAAATGTTACGATAACCGATTTGAGCGCTTTGGATCAGTTTTTCAATAATGAACAAAATAACCTCTAACATGAAAAAGATTGCCCTTTTTGCATTTCTACTCTTCATCAATTTCGCGACTACCGCACAAGACAAAAAAGCCAAAGATTTATTAGATCAAGTTACCACTAAAGTGAAAAGCTACAGCAATATTGTCATCGACTTTAAGTACGCATTAAATAACGCCAAAGAAAATATCAATCAAGAAAGCAAAGGAAATGTGACCATGAAAGGCAATATGTATGTGTTGAACTTGATGGGCGTGACCAAAATTTTCGATGGAAAAAAGATTTACACCATCAACCCTGAGGACGAAGAAGTATCGATATCCAAATTAGATGAAAAAGATGACGCGGCGATAACACCCTCAAAAATGCTTACCTTTTACAATACCGGATATAAATATACTTGGGATATTAAGCAAAATATCAAAGGACGACAAATTCAATATGTCAAATTAGTCCCGACCAGTGGGAAAGACCAACGAAAAGAAATTCTGTTAGGTATTGATATTCAAACCAAGAACATTTACAATTTGATCGAAGTTGGCAAGAATGGTAGCAAAACTACACTCACGGTTAATTCTTTTAAAATCAACCAACCATTATCAAAAAATCAATTTACCTTTGACGCCAGTAAATATCCAAAATACTACATCAATAAGTTAGATTAATTGTAAGTGAAAATTCTCGATCGATACATTCTTAAATCCTTTATCACAACATTTGCGACTGTATTTGTTATCCTTTCTTTAATATTCATACTTCAAACCGTTTGGCTATTTATCTCTGAGTTAGCGGGCAAAGACTTAGACCTTATTCTTATTCTGAAGTTTTTGCTTTTTAAAATGCCGAGTCTTGTTCCTTTGGTGCTTCCGCTTTCTGTATTGTTAGCTTCCATTATGACTTTTGGTGATCTGGCAGAGAATTATGAATTTGCTGCGATGAAATCCGCCGGTATCTCCTTGCAAAGAATTATGCGATCCTTAACCCTTTTTATTGTATTTCTCAGTGGTGCGGCATTCTTTTTTGCCAACAATGTGATTCCCTATTCAGAATATAAATTTATTAATTTCAGAAAAGAGATTGCACAAGTAAAACCAGCGATGGCTATTGCAGAAGGACAATTTAGTGAAGTGGGAAGTTACAATATTAAAGTCGATAAAAAATCTGGCGAAAATGGCAATTTCCTAACGGGTGTCACCATTCATAAAAAAACAACCAATTTTGATGGAAGCAAGAATGTCATAAAATCAAAAACAGGGGAATTGGTCAGTAGCGAGAAATCAAGCATCTTGCAATTGATTCTAAAGGATGGTTACTACTATGAAGATCTCGTGCCAAAGAAATATGAAGACAGAAAGAAACTTCCTTTCGCAAAAAGTTCATTCAAGAAATATGTGATTAATATTGATCTGACAAAATTAAATACCGCATCAGAGCAAGACATGCAAATCACCAATACAGACAAGATGCTTACGATGAAAGAATTGCTTTATACGCTTGATTCTTTGAATGTCAATTATAAAAAAGAGGTGATCTCTATTTCAGACAATATGTACCAGCGCGCTGGAAACTCAAAGCAAACTCCAAAAACCAAAGAAAGCAACGCAAGCTTATCACCCGATATCCTGTCCAAATTTTCTACAACCGAAAAAGCGGGTATTTTAAACCTTGCCGGAAATTATGTGACAAGCAATACCTTTTCTATAGAAAGTTACCGATCTGGACTCAACGATAAGATAGAAACCATCAATGAGCACTGGATTGCCGTGTACGACAAATTTGTCATTTCGTTTGCTTGCTTGCTTATGTTTTTTATTGGAGCACCATTAGGAGCAATCATTCGAAAAGGTGGTTTGGGATTACCTATTGTTTTCGCGGTGACCATCTTTATTATCTTTCACTTCGTCAACACCTTTGGAAAAAAAGTGGCACAAGAAAATGAAATAAGCCCTTTCTTAGGCTGCTGGCTTTCCACCATGATCTTATTGCCGTTAGCTATTTTATTGACGTACAGAGCAACCAATGATATCGGCTTGGTAAATATGGATTTGATTATGACGCCCATTCATAAGTTTTTTAAAAAAGTATTTCCTTCAAACAATGAATAATATTATGGAAATTGAAAAAATAAAACTCAACACCATTGAGGAAGCCATTGAAGACATCCGTCAAGGGAAAGTTATTATTGTTGTTGACGATGAAGACCGAGAGAATGAAGGAGATTTTCTTGCAGCAGCAGAGATGGTGACCCCAGAGATGATCAATTTTATGGCGACACACGGCAGAGGACTAATTTGTGTGCCTTTGACCGAAAATCGCTGTAAAGAACTGGGATTACACGCCATGGTGAACAACAATACCGATCCGATGGAAACGGCGTTTACCGTTTCTGTAGATTTACGAGGCAATGGCGTAACAACCGGAATTTCTGCTTTAGACAGAGCCAAAACAGTACTGGCATTGACCAGCCCCAATACCAAACCCCATGACCTCGCGCGACCTGGACATATTTTTCCGTTAATTGCCAAGCAAGGTGGCGTATTACGCCGCACCGGACATACCGAAGCCGCGATTGATTTTGCGAGATTGGCGGGCTACAAATCCGCTGGACTCATCGTCGAAATCATGAATGAAGATGGCACGATGGCGAGATTACCGCAATTGGTAGATGTGGCTAAGAAATTCGATTTGAAGTTGGTTTCTATCGAGGATTTAGTGGCTTACCGCATGCAGCACGACAGTTTGATTACAAAAAAAGAAGATTTTGATATCGAAACCCGATTTGGGAAATTCCGTTTGCGGGCTTATGAACAAACAACAAACAAACAAGTACATATTGCCTTAACCAAAGGCACATGGAATATTGGTGAACCCATCCTCACCCGAATCAATTCGACCTTAGTGAATAATGATATTCTAGGCACTTTAACGAATAATGCCGACAAGAAACTGGACGACATGTTTCAATTGGTGCATGACGAAGGCAAAGGCGCGATTTTGTTTATCAACCAAGAAATGCAGACTTCCAATTTGTTGAACCGCATCGTGGAGTTGAAAACACTACAGTCGAAAGGAATTTTCAAAGCACCACAAATTAAAATGGACAACAAGGATTTTGGGATTGGTGCTCAAATTCTGCATGATATTGACATCTCAAAAATTCGACTCGTATCAAACGCCGAGCATACCAAACGTCGGCATGATTGGTTATGGGTTGGAGATTACGGAATATGTGGGGTATTGATGGACACGGCTGCGCCTTTAGAGACGCTGCGCTTTGGACACGCTACGCTTGGGACACGCTGCGCTTGGGATTGTAGGACGGTAAGACTGTAGGACTGTAAGATTGTAGGACTGTAAGACTTTAAGACTGTAAGATTTGGTGTTGTGATTTGATATAAAACCGCGGTTGCGGTTTTTTTTGTTTATTGTATGTACGGATTTACCGAAAAACGAGCCATGATTATTAGTATTTGTGATCAGCTGTAGTTATTTATAATATAAACAGTTTGATTATTATTCCCTTGCTTCGTTATAAGATTTAATTCTGTTGCTTTTTTCAGATCTCTCGAAGCAGTAGCTGTTGATATATCTTTAAAAGTGTTCATGTAATCTTTTCTTGTAAATTGCTTTGATGAAATTTTTAAAAAATACGCAATCCTATCGATTTCTCGAAGCGTGCGATTTTTAAAATTTAGAAGTTCGCCAAGCGATTCATCAATGACTTGCAACATATATTCAATAAATACAGTTGAGTTTCCAGCTTTATCACTTAGTGCTAAAGATTCATAATATTCTTTTTGTGTTTTGTTGATTAAAGTTTCAAAAGGTAAAAACTCAAAAACTGGGTATTTTTCCATCAGAATAATGGTTTGCCACAACCTTCCAATTCTTCCGTTTCCATCAAGAAATGGATGAATGAATTCCATTTCGTAATGAAAGACACAACTTTTTATCAATGCAATTTCAGCTGTTTCTTTAAGAAAAGTAAATAGATCTTTCATCAAAAAAGGGACATTTTCAAATGGCGGTGCCACATGCGCAACTTCTAATCCTTTTACAATCCCGACACTTTTGTTTCTATATTTTCCAGGATTAGCAATTAATCCTTTCATCATTATTTGGTGCGCCTTTAGAAATGATTTTTCATCAGTAGCTTTAAAGCGCTCTAAATTCTCATAGACGCTAATTGCATTGAGCACTTCGATTACATCTTTCTCAGGACCAATTACTCTTTTGTTTTCAATCAATGCTGTAATTTGTTCTTGAGAAAGTGTATTTCCTTCGATTTGAAGTGATGAATAGATGGTCTTGATTTTGTTTTGCTTGTGAGCGTTGGTGATGGTTTGTTTAAGTAGTTGGCATTCACTTCTCCAATCTTCTCAGAAATTGAAGCTATAAGTTTTAAAATCGTCTGTGTAATTTCATATGGCGGCTTCATTGATGCTATCATTTGATGCTACCAAAGATAAGAATTGTTTCCGAATGCACAACACTATTGCGCATCACCGTCGATGCCAGAGATCGTGACGGCTGATGGAGATCATTTTTTCTATAACCGACAGGAAGATATTCATTTAAAGAAAGGAACAACATATCTAAAACGAGCCTTGAGTTGTGGTAAATTAGGAAATGAATTAGAAAGCTCAATTACGAAACCGGGCTTTTTAAATTTTAATATGCCCCCAATTTTCCCCACTTTTGATTCTACTTACTTGCATTTCACTGATACCAAATTGTTTGGCTAACATTTTTAGACGCGTTTTTCGCTTTGGATCGAATATTAATTTTTTGAGGTGCATGACTTTAGTGACCGTAAGTTTACGCCCATCTGATTTTATTTTGTGCTCGCGTTGATTAATCTTGGCTTTGATCATGTAGGGGCTTTTTGCCTGTGCGCTAGCATTTCTTCATAGGTTGCCCATTTTAGATTTCGAAAATTATCATTTTTGCGTTGATAATCTAGGTGCAACACATAGCGTTGTTCTTCAGATGATTTTGGAATAAAGAGCTCCGCCACCAACTTATAAATAAAAAAGTTCTTGCTGACTCTTTTGCCATTACTATTCATTAAATACCGGAATGTTCTATAACCATCAGAATCGCCTCCTTTCAATAAAGTCCCATCTTGAAATTTATCAGTGAAGCTTATTAATCTTCCACTATCAGATACGGCATATCTGAATTTTAATGGGTAATCAATTTCGATTTCTTTGAAGTTTTCGTTTGGATAAAATCGGATCATTTTTGATATCATTTACTTTGTACAAAAGTATAATAAAAAAGTTAGTTTTTCAACGGTCGATACTAGAGCTCGTGGAGGCTTATGAAAATCTTTTTTCCTTTAACCAAGTGAATGACGTTCGGTTAAAGAAACGAAGAACTGATTGAAAAACAGGAATTTTGGGTAATGCCTGTTGGACGAAAAGGGCTTTACTTCGTTGATTCCGTTAGGGAAACCTGTGAAGAAAAACCAACGCCCTTGCAGTGGTTACGTCTTCCGCAAAAATAAAAGGGAGTAACTTCGTTGATCCCTTTAGGGGGAATCCTGCGAAGAAAAACCAATCGCTTGCAGTAGTTATGTTTTCTGTAAGAGTAAAAGGGAGTAACTTCGTTGATCCCTTTAGGGGAACCTGCGAAGAAAAACCAATCGCTTACAGTAGTTACGGTCTTCCGCAAGAATAAAAGGGAGTAACTTCGTTGATCCCAGCGCGGGGAACCTGCGAAGAAAAACCAACGCCCTTGCAGGGCGTTTATGTTTTTTTGTTTTCTGTCGCTTACGAAAGTTGGCACTTTCGACACGCCATAAAACAAAAAAACCGAAAGCAAACGCTTTCGGTTTTTCTTCGCGGAGAAAGAGGGATTTGTATCGCTCTCTTTATGCTAGTATTTACAAGGCTTTAGCTGTAATATTTTTTCAATAGGTACCTAAATAGGTCACCAAAAAATACCAATAAAGAACGTTAAATTGTATTACGTAAATATAATTAGAAAATTGGAACTTACCAATATTTGAGTTTGTTTTTTGAACTACCTACTGAACATGTTTATAAACTGCACTTCGAACTGCTAAGATAAAATATCTTGTATTTTTTCATCCAACAATACAACGAACTACATGTTCTATTTGTAAACCAGTATACTCGCAAAATTCTTCAATTGAAACTAAATGATGCGGTTCTTTTATTGAAATGCTTTTTGATCTTTATCAAATACAATCTTGCTTGTAAATACCTTTTTCCTGTAATACGCTGCACATCTTTTGGATAGATACATACTCTAGTACTATTCGATATCACTTTTACTCATTTTCATACACTATCCATGCCTTTGACTAGGCTTTGGTGTACTTCATCTGTGTAGCAAATTTAGCCAAAATTCTTACATATTCTAAAATGAGGTAGATGTTATTGGATGTTTATAGATGGTTTGTATTAGGGTGGTTTTGAATTGTCTTTCGGAGGGGAAATATTTGCTCTAATCTTTCGAAGAGAAGTTGCAACGATTATCGAAATGAAGTGAGTATGAAAAGGAGTATTAATTGAAATTTTAGAAATTATGGCAAGACAGAAAGGCATAATTAAATTGAAAGGGACCATCGGGGACATTACCTTTTACAAAACCCAGGACGGCCATTTGGCCAGAGAAAAAGGTGGCGTTGAAGCAAGCCGAATTAAAAACGATCCTGCGTTTCAGCGAACGCGTGAGAACGGTGCTGAGTTTGGAAGAGCTGGAAAGGCAGGGAAAACTTTGCGCACTGCTATGAGAGCTTTGCTCATTAATTCTGCGGATGGTAGAATGGTGAGCAGACTAACCCAAGCGATGGTGAAAGTGATTCAGGCGGATTTGGTAAACCAACGTGGTTTGCGAAATGTGATTGATGGGGAAGCGGAATTGCTTGCTGGTTTTGAGTTTAATATTCGTGGGAAACTGGGCACAAGTTTATATGCACCATTTGTAGGTGCTATCGACCGGCCACAAGGGAAAATCACGATGGACATGGACCCATTTGTTCCGACGAACATGATTGCGGCGCCATCGGGCACGACGCATTACAAAGTGATTTCGGCGGGAGCTGAAGTTGATTTTGAAGCTGAAGATTTTTTGGTGGCGTCGGCAGAAACTGCGATTTTACCATGGGATGCAACGCTTACGGCGGCTGTAAATCATGTGCACAACGTAACGGCTGCAAGCACCAAACCTTTGTTTTTGGCATTGGGTATTGAGTTTTACCAAGAGGTAAACGGACAAATGTACTCGTTGAAAAACGGTGCCTACAACCCACTGGCAATCGTGCAAGTGAGCGGCGTGTAAGATGGTTCTCCAACTAACTAGAAAGTATTTCCCCGACGGAACCAACGGAAAGATCACATGTGAAGGTAAGTTCATTTGTTATGCAATTGAATTGCCCTGGAAGCAAAACGAAAGGAGAATTTCCTGCATTCCGGAAGGGGAATATTTTTTAAGAAAGCGGTACAGCCGAAAGTTTGGATGGCATTTGGAATTGGTTGCAGTAAAAAACAGAAGCTTGATTCTGATGCACCCTGCCAACAATGCTTTGCAAGAATTGAATGGCTGTATTGCGCCTGTAACGAAGTTGAGTGGACCAGGATTAGGTCTTCAATCTCGGAAGGCATTTACAAAGCTTAAAAGCTTGGTGTATTGCGCTTTAGATAGCACCGAAAAAGTAAAAATTATTGTACAATCTTAAATTGAATTATCATGAAAAATATTTTTGGAGCGAAAGCTCAAACCGCATTATTTGCAAAAGGAATCGCGCTATTGATGCTCGTATGTTTAGTATCCTTTGGCGTTACTAGTTGTAAGAATGAAACTGCCCCTGCAGTAACTCCGACAACCAACTATGAAAGTGTTTTGGACACGAAAGCCATTACAGTTCCTGTTGAAGTGGAAACACAAAAGCAGTTAGAGGAATTGGGAACCAATTCTGAAATAGACTATAAAAGTCTTTGCATTGGCGGTGGAACAGCTGGTCAAGAAAGACGCACGCTTACTATTGGAGGTGGTCAAGCAGTACCAAGAAGTGCCACTGACATTGGAGGTAATGAAACTTCACGCAGATTAATTGCTATTGGCGGCAATTGTGTTGGTAGTGCTATTCCTCGGAATTTGACTGATATTGGAGGGCAAAGTTGCCCACGAAAATTATCGGAAATAGGCGGTAACCAGACGGCAAATAGAGCTTTTGCGGATATTGGTGGTCAAGGCAGCATGGTGCCAAGAGCATTGAACGAAAAATTGCCCAATGAAATACCCATTGGTGGAAATAGTACACCACGATCGTTGTGTATTTAAGAATTATAACCTCTTAAAGAAAATTGATCATGAACTTAGTACAACGCGTGAAAGCGCCGACCCCGAAATTTTTTAAAGTGCTGCGCAACATTGGTTTGATCCTCGCAACTGTTGGCGGAACGATATTGGCGGCTCCGATTGCCTTACCTCTTGTGGTGAGTACTGCAGCAGGATATTTGGCTGTTGCCGGTGGTGTAATGACTGCTGTGAGCCAATTGACAACAGAACAAAACCTCAACGAAGCCTCTGATAACCAACCTTAACCATGATGCACACGAGTTTATCTGTAAAAGTAGGCACGGCTGGCGGTACATTTTTGAGTATTGTTCCTAATATCCACTCGGCTGATGTTTTGCGGACGGTGGTATTGGCAGCAATTGGTGCCGCAGTGAGTTTTACGATTTCGTGGCTACTGAAATGGATATTGAAGAAGCGCAAAAAATAATTTGACTTGACTTGTGGTGACTTTGGAGGTAGATGTGAAAGCTCGGTTGTGAAACCGGGCTTTTTTAGTTTCATTTTAATAGAAATCCGCAATTTCGGGAGGTATTTGTAAAGCGTCTACAGGAACATTTAGCGCAGCTAGTTTGATGTTAGGTTGAATTATTGACAAAATTCAATTTATATTCAAAATTTGATTAGTTTCTTTGCAACATGAAAATTTTAATAATTGAAGACGAAATCGAAATTGCAAATAGTATCAAAAACTACTTGAGTAGTAATGATTTTGTTTGTGAATCAGCAAGTACACTAAAAATAGCAATAGAGAAAATAGATTTACATTCCTACGATTGTATTCTTTTAGATTTAATGTTGACAGATGGTGATGGATTTAAAATTTTACAAATACTCAAAAGTCAAAATAAAACGGATGGTGTGATTATCATATCCGCCAAAGACACTTTAGAAACTAAGATTGAAGGTTTGACACTTGGTGCTGATGATTATCTAACAAAACCATTTCATTTGTCGGAATTATTAGTTAGAATTCAAGCATTGGTTAGACGAAAACAATTCAACGGAAACAATGTAATCTCTTTTAATGAAATTGAAATAGATACAATAAGCAAGTCGGTCAAAATTAAAGGCAACAAAATTGAATTCACCAAAAAAGAAATGGATTTATTACTGTTTTTGATTGGTAATAAAAATAAGGTTTTATCCAAAAGTGCCATTGCAGAACATTTATCTGGCGACATGGCGGATATGTTAGACAACCATGATTTTGTTTATGCTCATATAAAAAACATGAAAAAAAAGCTCAAAGAAATGGGCGCAGCCGATTACCTAAAATCAGTGTATGGAACAGGTTATAAATGGCAAGATGAATAAAAAACTACTTCAAAAAACACTCAAATACTACATGGTATTCTCTCTTGGAGTAATGCTTTTCGGGGTGCCACTGTTCTTTTTCATCACGCAGTGGCTCTATTTACATGAAACGGATGAAGCCCTTGTGGTAAAAAAAGAAGAGTTTGTAAACTTTTATTTGCCACAACTTAAGGAGAATGAAATTGCAATTTTCAATAAATTAAGCAGTGATTTACAAATTGAAAATTTTCAGCACACTATTTCAAAGGATACTTTGTTTAACCAAAGTTTTTATCACAATCTAGTAAAAGAAAATGAACCATATCGTGTTCTCAAAGCGCCCATAAGTATAAATAAAAAACCTTATACATTCTCTGCAAGAATTAACCTTGTTGATAATTCAGAACTAGCCATAAGCATTATGGGAGTTTTTACCATAATTCTCATTATACTATTAATTGGACTTTTCATTATTACCAAAAGATTATCTCTAACACTGTGGAAACCATTTTACGAAACATTGCAGCAAATTGAAAAGTTTGAAATTGATAAAAATTCAATTCTAAAATTAAATATTAGTGATATTGAGGAGTTTAGTAGGCTTAATCATTCCATAAATAATTTGATAGAACGAAATACTTCAATATATAAAAGTCAGAGAGAATTTATAGAAAATGCGGCGCATGAATTGCAAACACCTATTGCAATTTTTAAAGGTAAACTAGAGAATATTTTACAAAGAAAAGACCTAAACTCAGAACAGTTCAAATTGATTGATGATTTAAACAATACTACTTCGAGATTGGTTAAACTGAATAAGAATTTATTGGTGTTATCAAAAATTGATAGCAATTCATACCATGAAATTGAGAAAATAAAATTAAGTGAAATTATCAATAATCAACTATCATTTTTTAGCGAACAAGCACTTTCAAAAAAAATAAGTATTTCAACAGAATTATCAGATGAGGTTGTAGTGAATTCAAATCATTTTTTGGCAGAAATGCTAATAAGCAATCTATTTTTAAACACTATAAATCATAATGAGCTAAACGGTCAAATTATCGTTAAACTGAATAATAATAGCTTATCATTCTCAAACACAGGAATACTTTTACAATTGCAGACTGAAAAAATGTTTGAGCGTTTTTCTAAATCCAATCCATCTTCGCAAGGAAATGGTTTAGGACTATCCATTATTAAAAAAATAGTTGATACAAACCATTGGAGAATTAATTATCATTTTGCAAACAGAATGCACACTTTTGAAATAGTATTTTAAAATTCAGAATTTCTTCAATTTCCAGTTATATTTTTGTCCAATAAAATTAAAAGAAAAAAGTATAATGCGAATAAAAAACGTTCTATTAGTAACAATCCTACTTTTATATTTAACAAATTTAACAGCACAAAATAAGTCAGTAACACTATCTGGTAGCACCAAAGACAAATCTACAAAGTTGGCTTTACCATTTGTAAATGTGGTTTTAAAAACTTCAAAAGACGCTACTTTAATTGCCGGAACCATAACCAATGAAGAAGGTCGTTTTTCACTGGCCAATATCAAATCTGGAAATTATGTTTTAGAATTCTCATTTATTGGTTACAAAACCAAGACTCAATCAGTTTATGTTGGTTCACTTTCCGAATTTTTAGATCAAGGAACTATCGAACTGGAAGAAGATGCTACAACCTTACAAGAAGTGGTAGTGGTTTCTAAAACAAATACTGTCAGCGAGAAAATGGATAAGAAAACGTTTTCTATGGCTGATAATATCAGTCAAAGTGGCGGCTCTGTTTTACAATCAATGCAAAATTTACCTGGTCTTACTGTTCAAGACGGAAAAGTACAAATTAGAGGCAATGATAAAGTGACTGTGTTAATAGACGGTAAACAAACTGCTTTAACTGGTTTTGGAAATCAATCCGGTTTAGATAATATCCCAGCATCAGCAATAGATAAAATCGAAATCATTAACAATCCATCAGCCAAACACGATGCCAATGGTAATGCTGGAATTATCAATATCATCTACAAAAAAAATAAAAAGAAGGCTTCAATGGCAAAGTGGGTTTTACGTCGGGTTTAGGTGCTTTGTGGGAACGAAAAGAAAATTTGCCTACAATAAGACCACAATATTCACTAACACCAAAAATCAATCCTACGCTATCACTCAATTATCGAAAAAATAAAATTAATGCGTTTTTTCAAGGCGATTATCTATACACAGAAACCCTAAATAAGAATGAATTTGTAACACGAACGTACAATGACGGCACAATAATTAACCAACAATTAAAAAGAAACCGAAACACCCATTTTACAACAATTAAATCGGGAATTGATTGGAATATTGATGATTACAATATGCTAACCGTTTCGGGTTTATTTGGTTCAGAAAAAATTATAGATAATGGCGACCAACCTTTTTTTAATGCAGACTATTCCGAACGATTGCGACTTTGGCAATTTTTAGAAGATGAATTAAAAACTACAGTGATGGGAACTGCTGCCTATCAACATAAATTCAAACAAGCCGGACATTTATTGAATATAGGTTTCAACTATACCTTTCACAGAGAAGATGAAAAATATTTCTTCGATAATATTTTGCCAACTTCAACCAGTAAAGATGCTTTCAAACTGCTATCTGATGAAAGTGTGATAGACTTCAATATAGATTACATAAAGCCATTAAAATACGGTCGTATTGAAACAGGTTTTAAATTTCGTAACCGAATTATTCCAACGAACATGCAATTCTTTCCAGGAACTAATTCACCTTTAGATGCTAGTGCAGGTGGTAAAGCTACGTATGAAGAGATCATTCCAGCCGTTTATGGAAACTACATTTATGAAACCAATAAAATTGAAGCCGAATTTGGAGTGCGCCTAGAATATTTAGATTTAGAATATGAAGTAAATCTAAACCATCCAACTTATAGAACTGATGGCTACTCCTATTTCGAACCATTTCCCAACCTGCGTTTTGCTTATAAAATCAATGATGATAACAAACTATCATTATTTTACAACCGCAGAATTGACAGACCAAACGAAGTAGATATTCGAATATTTCCAAAGTACGACGATGCTGAAATTATCAAAGTAGGTAATCCTGGATTAAGACCACAATTCACGAATTTAGTTGAATTAGGTTTCAAAAGAAACTTAAAAAAAGGCTATTTATATTCAGCAATATACCATCGCTTTGCCAATGCAACTATAACAAGAATTGCATCTACAGTTCCTAATAGTAATTTAATTTACGCGATCTTTCAAAACGTAAATAAAAGTTCAAATACAGGTGTTGAAATGGTTATTTCACAGGATATTGTAAAATGGTATTCTTCCAATCTCAATCTTAATGCCTATTACAATCAAATTGGTGCATTTACTGTACAAAATTTATATCCTCAGCGCAATAGCTTTTCGGCAGAGAAACAAGATGTTTTTTCTGGAAACATAAAGTGGAACAATACATTGCACCTAACCAAGAAAGTTGATGCACAAGTAACGGCAATATATTTGGCGCCTGATATTATTCCGCAAGGCAAAATAAAATCGCGCTTTTCGATTGATTTAGGAATAAAAAAATCGATTCAAAACGGAAAAGGAGAACTCTTCATAAATGCAACCGATATACTAAATACTTTGGTAATCAAAAAAGAAATTCAAGGCCAAGAATTTAGATATACTAGCAATGATTACTACGAAACACAAGTAATTAGATTGGGTTACAACTATAAATTTTAAATTAAATCAAATGAAAAAGTTACCGGAAATTACAATGGCTTTTTGGATAATGAAAATTTGCGCTACTACTTTAGGAGAAACAGCCGGAGATCTATTTTCAATGACATTAAATATTGGTTACGCATTGAGTTCATTAATCTTAATCGGATTTTTTGTTGTGACACTTCGAATGCAATTGTATGCTATAAATTACAAGCCATTGTTATATTGGTCGGTAATTTTGGCGACGAGCACAGCCGGAACTACAATGTCAGATTTTATGGACCGCACATTAGGTTTAGGATATGCCACAGGTTCATTAATTCTAATTGCATTGTTGGCAACAACATTCCTACTATGGAAAAAAACGGACAAATCAGTTTCTCTAAATGACATTCATACATTCCGTGGAGAAACATTTTATTGGATAGCGATCTTATTTTCTAATACGTTAGGTACAGCTTTAGGAGACTTTTTAGCCGATAATTCAGGGCTTGGGTTTCTTGGTGGTGCTATACTAATAGGCAGTTTGCTACTACTGATAATTTTAGCACACTATTTTCTTAAAGTTTCATCAATAATATTGTTTTGGTTAGCGTTTGTTTTAACACGACCATTTGGGGCAACGTTTGGAGATTTATTAACAAAACCACTTGAAAAAGGAGGTCTAAATTTTAGAACTATCGGTTCATCAGCAATATTATTTACAAATTTAATGGTATTGATAACTGTTGCCATTATTAAAAATAATAAAATAGAAAAGCAAAAACTGCTTATTAAAGAATAATATCATAAAAACTTCATAAAAAAAAAGTCCCAAGCCCAAAATTCAGTATTTCTTCTAAATTGGTATACACCTTTGACTATTATTAATTTATAAAATATAATAGCAATGAAAAAATCAATAATCGTGATAGCGTTAATAATGGTATCATTGGTATCATTTGCTCAAAAAATGAAAAAGCAAAATGTCCCACAAGTAGCTAAAAATGCACTTCTTCAAAAATTTCCAAAAGCAAAAGAAATAAAATGGGATACAGAAGGAAAGAACTTTGAAGCAAGCTTTGATTTGAATAAGGTAAACAATTCTGTTTTATTTAATCAAGAGGGAAAAATTGTTGAAACAGAAATAGAAATTAAAGTAAGTCAATTACCTAAAAATGCTTTACAATATTTAAACGATAATCACAAAAATCAAAAAGTAAAAGAAGCAGCAAAAATTGTCACTGAAAAAGGTAACGTAATATACGAAGCCGAAATAAAAGGCAAAGATTTGTTTTTTGATGAAAATGGAAATTTTGTCAAAAGAGATAAGGTTAGTTAAGTTTTTTCATGTGAAGCATTCGCACTTCGGTGTGAGTGCTTTTTTTGTTTTTAATGTTTCTAAACAAATCAATTATGTTCAATAAAATCAATATATCTCCTCGTTACAGTTTACTATTTGCATTCATTTCTTGGTTTTTAATATTTTCATTCATACTGCGGTTAGTACTAATTATTTGGCAGTATGACGAAGTTTCCTTTGATTTATTTACACTAATTGGAACATTGATTACAGGAATGTTTTACGACATTGGAACAGTTAGTTTCATTGCAATTCCTTCACTACTTTATTACTTTATTTTTCCCAATAAATGGATTGGCTCATGGCTAGATAAAGCCTTGGTTTGGTTTTTTACCTCACTTACCATTTTCATATTAGTTTTTACCTTTTTTGCAGAAATTACGTTTTGGGACGAATTCAAAACAAGGTTTAACTTTATAGCTGTAGATTATTTAATTTATACGCATGAAGTAATATCCAACATCCAAGAATCATATCCGTTACCAATACTAATTTTTGGGGTTTTAGCCATAACTGCAAGTATACTTTTTGTTTTCTATAAACTTGAAATTATTAAGAATACGCTTCATTGCAATGCAAATATAAAAGATAGAGCAATTACATTATCAACGGCAATAATAATAGCATTATTCTTTACATTTTTCATCACAAACAATCAAGCTGAGTGGTCTAAAAACAGGTTCAATGCTGAAATCTCAAAATCGGGTATTTATTCTTTTTTTGCAGCGTTCCGAAATAACCAAATGGAGTATTGTGAATTTTATACTTCAATTGAAAATGAAAAGGCTTTTGGCATCGTACGCAATAAACTAAAAGAAAAGAACAGCATTTTCAAAAACAATGGATTTTCGGTACACAGGTCAATAAAAGACACAACCAACATTCCAGAGACAAGGAAAAATGTAGTGTTCATTCTAGTCGAAAGTTTAAGCGGTAGTTTCATGAAGGAGTTTGGGAACAAAGAAAGTATAACGCCTTTCCTTGACAGTCTGGCGCAGAAAAGCATCTTCTTTGAGAACCTTTATGCCACTGGCACTAGAACCGTTCGTGGCATGGAAGCGATGACACTCTGCATTCCGCCAACACCAGGGCAAAGTATTGTCAAAAGACCAGATAATCAAAACCTATTTACGGTTTCCAATGTTTTCAAGAACAAGGGCTATACTTCCAATTTTTTTATGGTGGTGATGGTTACTTTGACAATATGAATGCTTACTTCGGTGGCAATGGCTTTACTATTTACGACCGCGGGCGTGGTAGTGTGTTGAGTGATGCGATTAAAACCACTCGTCACAATATTGAGGATAGAGAAGTAACTTTTGAAAACGCCTGGGGTATCTGCGATGAGGACATCTTTGCAAAGATGCTGAAAGTAGCCGATGCACATTATAAAAACAATCAGCCTTTTTTCAATTTTGTAATGACCACCTCCAACCACAAGCCTTACACTTATCCTGATGGTACGGTTGACATTCCTTCGGGAACTGGTCGTGAAGGTGCTGTAAAATACACGGACTACGCTATCCAAAAACTCTTTGAAAAAGCCAAAAGCAAGCCTTGGTTTAAGAATACGGTTTTTATAATTATTGCCGACCATTGTGCGAGTAGTGCTGGAAAGGACGAAATCGATGTGGCAAATTATCATATTCCCGCATTTATTGTAAACCTTCCGTCGGGGGATAACCAAAAAGTAAAAAAGCAGTGTTCGCAGATTGATTTATTCCCTACATTTTTTTCCTTGCTTCACTGGAATTATGATAGCGATTTCTTTGGAAAGGATATTTTTGATGCACATTTTGAGGAACGTTCTTTGGTGGGGACTTACAGAAAATTGGTGCTAATGAAAAAAGAAAAGGTAATGATATTGTCTGACCAAAAGAAACAAGCTTTTTATTCTTGGAATAAAACAGACAACAGTTTAAAACCACTCCCAATGAATAAATCTTTTCTTGACGAAACAATTTCTTGGTATCAAAGTGCAGACTATTTATTTACCAACAATTTGCTTAAATAATGAAGTACATCCATTTTATAATAAACCCAATTTCCGGTAATGGTAAGCACAATATTGGTATAACGATGCTTGAAAAATATTTTCCTGCAACCAATTTTAAAATAGAGGTCAATTATTCCAATTATAAAAAACATGCATTGATTTTAACAAAAAGTGCGATAGCTAAAAACCCAGATTATATTATTGCTTGTGGTGGTGATGGAACCATAAACGAAGTGGCTTCTTGCCTAATAAATACCAAAATCAAATTAGGAATTATTCCTGTTGGTTCTGGCAATGGGTTGGCATCAAATCTAAATATTCCTAAATCATTAGAAAAAGCAGCAGAAATTATACGAAAGGGTAACACACAATTTATTGATGTTGGAAAAGCAAATGATCATTATTTTTTTAGCAACATGGGAGTTTGTATTGATGCATTGATTATAAAGAAATATGAGAAAAATATTAAGAGAACTTTGATTTCTTATATTCTGGCTTCAATAGCATCAAGTATTGAATTTAAACCGATGCAAACAATACTTTCATTTAACAATCAAATTATCGATACCAGTGCATTCATGCTTTTTATTTCCAACTCTAATGAAATGGGATATGGAATGAGCCTTACACCCCAAGCAAGTTTAAATGATGGTCTGTTAGATTTAGTTGTAGTTTCTAAATTAAACTTTTATGATAAGCTAATTTTAGGGATGCGTGTAATATCAAATAAAATTGAAAAATTCAAAAAAGCACATCATACATTAATAGAAAAGATGAGTATCGAAATACCAGAGAAAATCTTTTTAGACGCACAATTTGATGGAGAATATTACAACCTAAGAACCAATAAAATTCAAGTTGTAATAATAAAAAGCGGATTAGAGGTTTTAACTAACTAAACTTTAAACGTATAAGATATGAAACAGTATCAAATTTTTGCTCTAATATCGATGTTCTTCGCTGGTTTGACATCGGTAGTTGCTAAAGCTGGATTAAAAAATGTAGCTGCCGATACTGGTTTAGCCATTAGAACCTCATTTGTATTTGGTTTTATTTGGTTTAACATTATTGTTTTTAGTAATTATAAGGATTTTTCTAATCTTACTACGAAGGATATTATGCTACTAGCTGTTTCAGCGGCAACAACTGCTATTTCTTGGGTGTTTTATTACAGAGCAATAAAAATTGGCACAATCTCAGAAGTGGCATTAATTGATAAAGGAAGTATCATCATTACGCTTATACTTTCTTTTATATTTCTAAACGAACAATTTTCTTGGCGTGTAGCCTTGGGCGGATTGATGATTATAGGCGGAATACTAATCTTAACAATGAAATCATGATGGTATAAAATTACGCTTAACCCTTTAAATTTTTTACCATGTTTAAAACCATTTTATTTTCAATTATAAGTATCGCAACATTACATGCCCAGGAACCGAACGAAAGTGAGCAGACGAAGCAAATCAAGTCAGACAGTATTCTTAAAAAAGACAACACGCATAAATTCAAATTCAAACAACTAATCATTCCATCAGTTTTAATAGGATATGGTGTAATTGGTATTGAAAGTGATGGATTGAAGTTCATCAATTCTGGAATAAAGGAAGAAGTCAACGAGAACATAGATGAAAAAATTACAATTGATGACTTTTCTCAATATGCACCAGCACTATCCGTTTATGGATTGAATGCTTTAGGCATAAAAGGAAAGCATAATTTTAAAGACAGAACGATCATCCTAGGAACTTCTTATTTGCTAATGTCCGTTACTGTACTTAGTTTAAAATCAATTACTAAAGTAGAAAGACCCGATGGTTCATCTTTCAATTCGTTTCCTTCAGGACATACAGCTACCGCTTTTGCAGGAGCAGAATTCCTTTGGCAAGAATACAAAGATGTTTCAATATGGTATGGAATTTCGGGATATATAATTGCTACAGGAACAGGAGCATTTAGAATTTATAACGACAAACATTGGTTAACAGATGTAGTTGCAGGTGCAGGAATCGGTATTTTAAGTACAAAGATTGCTTATTGGATTAATCCTGGATTCAAGAAAAAATATTCAAATCAAACGAAAAATAGTATGTCAGCTATTGCACCATTTTATAATGGTAAACAATTAGGTATAGGTTTCATTAAAACGTTCTAGCATAAATTTAGACGTAATAGCATTTTTTTGCTACTTTTACACACGTGAAATTCTTAAACTACATATTATCAGTCTATCTCATCGTACTTTCATCTTTGCCTTGTGCAGATATTGAAGTGAGTAGTGCAGCGCACAAAGCCGTGGAGATTGCATCTAATCACGATGAAAAGTCGCACAATCACGATAAAGAAAACGATTTATGTTCCCCTTTTTGCAGTTGCAATTGTTGTGGTTCTCAGATAGTAAGTTATTTTAATACTACAACCCTTAACTTTAATGTTGTTTCAAAAAATATTACAACTCAATTACCATCTTACATTTCTAAATTTACTTCCAGTTTCTACGGGAGTATCTGGCAACCGCCACAAATAGCATAATGAAGCCCGAGTAATTTCGGGTTAGAAAATTGTGACCTTTTCACAAATAATAGCAAAAGAAATTTTGCTAATCTTCTAATTCATTATAATATTTCAATGTTAGACAAAATCATACAATTCAGTATAAAGAATAAGTTTATAATACTCTTATTGACTTTGGTTCTAATAGCTTGGGGAAGCTATTCTATTAAAAATCTACCGCTCGACGCACTACCTGATGTAACCAACAATCAAGTACAAATAATTACTACTGCTCCAACTTTAGCCAGTCAAGAAGTCGAGCAATTAATTACTTATCCGTTAGAGCAATCGGTAAAAACAATCCCAAAAGTAATCGAGTTACGCAGTATTTCACGTTTCGGCCTTTCAGTAGTAACCGTTGTTTTCAAAGACGATGTTGATATTTTTTGGGCAAGAGAACAAATTTTTCAACGACTTCAAGCAGCCAAAGAGAATATTCCTGCTTATGCAGGTTCTCCAGAGCTAGCACCTATTTCAACAGGATTAGGAGAAATTTACCAATATGATGTCTATGCCAAAAAAGGATATGAAGACAAATACGATGCAATAAAATTAAGAACCATTCAAGATTGGATTATTATTCCACAATTACAAGGTATCGAAGGTGTTGCCGAAGTCAGCACTTGGGGCGGAAAATTAAAACAATATGAAATCGCAGTCAATCCAAATACATTAAACAGTTTGGGTGTAACCATTACAGAAATCTTTGAGGCGTTAGAAAAAAACAATCAAAATACAGGTGGTGCATATATTGAAAAAGACCAATATGCTTACTTTATTCGCGGCGTGGGTATGGCGACAGGCATTAAAGATTTAGAAAACGTAGTTGTCAAAAACAGGAATGGAGCACCAGTGTTAGTTCGTGATGTCGCTACCGTCCGAGAAGGAATTGCATTGCGATACGGTGCTTCTACAAAAGACGGTAAAGGCGAAATAGTTTCTGGTTTAGCATTAATGTTAAAAGGTGAAAACTCTAGTGCTGTGGTTGATAGGGTTAAAGAAAAGATGGCACAAATCAATAAAACCTTACCCGAAGGAGTGGTTGCCGAAGCATTCATTGACAGAGGTAAATTAGTAGATAATGCCATAGGAACAGTTACTAAAAACCTGTTGGAAGGTGCATTAATAGTGATTTTTGTACTGATATTATTTCTAGGAAATCTTCGTGCCGGATTAATTGTAGCATCGGTAATTCCACTTTCAATGCTTTTTGCAGTAATCTTAATGAATTATTTTGGGGTAAGCGGAAACTTAATGAGTTTGGGTGCAATCGATTTTGGAATTATTGTCGATGGTGCGGTTATTATAGTCGAAGCAACAATGCACCATTTACAAAAACTCAAAAGACAAAAGAATTTGACCCAATCCGAAATGGATAGTGAAGTGTATCAATCAGCTTCAAAAATTCGTAACAGTGCAGCATTTGGCGAAATTATAATCTTAATAGTTTATCTGCCCATATTAGCATTAGTAGGAACAGAAGGTAAAATGTTCAAACCAATGGCAATGACAGTAGGATTTGCGGTTATTGGCGCATTCATTTTGTCTCTTACTTATGTACCAATGATGAGTGCGATGTTCTTATCAAAAAACACTGAACACAAACCCAACTTTAGTGACAAAATGATGGCGTGGTTTGAGAAAGTCTATGCTCCTTTTTTAGATCGCGCATTACGAATGAAAAGAGCTGTTTTAGTTATTTCACTAGGATTATTTGTTTTGGCGGTCGTTGTTTTTCAAAATATGGGTGGCGAATTTATTCCAACAATCGAAGAAGGAGATTTAGCCATTAATGCTACCATTATGACTGGAAGTTCACTTTCGCAAATGGTAGAAACAACAACTAAATACGAAAAATCTTAAAGCAAAATTTCCAGAAATCAAAACCATAGTATCCAAAATTGGAAGTGGAGAAATCCCAACCGACCCAATGCCGATAGAAAGTGGCGATTTGATTATTGTTCTTAAAGACAAATCAGAATGGACATCGGCTGACAATTGGGAAGATTTAGCCAATTTGATGAAAGAAGAAATGGAAGCCATTCCTGGTGCAAACATTGAAATTTCTCAACCTATTCAAATGCGTTTCAACGAGTTAATGACAGGTAGCCGAAGCGATATTGCCATTAAAATTTTCGGTGACGATTTAGAAGTTTTAGATACAAAAGCCAAAGAATTAATTTCTAAAGTAAATACTATTGAAGGTATTGGTGATTTAAAAGCGGATAAAGTAACAGGTTTACCACAAATCACAGTGAAATACGATTACAATAAAATTGCTTTGTATGGATTAAATATTGCCGACATTAATCAAATCATACGGTCTTCTTTTGCAGGCGAAAGCGCCGGTAAAATCTATGAAGAGAGTAAACGCTTTGATGTGGTAGTTCGTTTAAACAAAGACAATCGTAGCGACATTACAGATGTTAGTAATTTATTCATTCCATTACCAAACGGTCAGCAAGTGCCACTTTCACAAGTAGCAACTATCACTTACGAACAAGGCCCAGTTCAGGTCTCTCGTGAAGATGGAAAACGACGAATAACCGTGGGTTTAAATGTTCGTGGTCGAGATATTAAAAGTGTTGTCGAGGAAATTCAGCAAAAATTAGAAACCAATTTCAAACTTCCCTCCGGGTACTATGTTACTTATGGTGGACAATTTGAAAACTTAATAGAAGCCAACAAACGCCTGTCAGTAGCATTGCCCATGGCTTTAGGATTAATTATGGTACTGTTGTTTTTTACTTTTAACAGTGTAAAACAATCGTTACTAATCTTTACAGCTATTCCGTTATCAGCAATTGGTGGTGTTTTCGCATTGTGGTTGAGAGGAATGCCATTTAGTATTTCAGCAGGTATTGGATTTATTGCTTTGTTTGGAATAGCCGTTTTAAACGGAATTGTATTGATATCCTATTTCAACCAACTCAAATCCGAAGGGATAACCGACCCATTACAACGGGTTTTAATAGGTACAAAAACCAGACTTAGACCAGTATTAATGACTGCTGCGGTAGCTTCACTTGGGTTTTTACCAATGGCATTGTCAACAAGTGGCGGAGCCGAAGTTCAAAAACCATTAGCAACTGTAGTAATTGGCGGATTGGTTTCGGCTACATTACTAACCTTAATCGTTTTACCAATTTTGTATTTACTCTTTGAAAAGGGAATTAAAAGGAAGAAAAAATGTCAAATCCAATTGTAACAATACTCGTTTTATTAATTAGTAGCTTTTCGTTTGCTCAAAACAGCCAAACAATAACGTTGGAAAAAGCCATTGAAAAAGCGAAAGCAAACAACATTGATTTAAAAATTGCTGATAAGGAAATTGAAAAACAAACGCTTCTCAAGAAAACAGCGTTTCAAGTAGATCCTTTACAAGTGCAATACCAAGGCGGACAGTTTAATAGTGTCGATTACGATCACAACGTTTCTATTCAACAATATTTTCCAATTGGTAAAATCACAAAAGCCAATCGCCAACTGCAAGAGGAACTGGCAAAATTGGCTGAAAAACGAAAAGCATTAACGGAGTATGAAATTGAAAAAGCAGTATCATTAGCGTATTACCAATATTTGTATGGTGTTTCCATTGAAAAGTTAAATAATGAGTTGTTCGAGATTTATACCAAATTCCTTAAAAATACTGAGCTTCGTTTTCAAACTGGAGAAAGTGGCAACATTGAAGTCATCAGTGCTAAAGCCAAATCGAAAGAGATCGAAACCCAAAAAGCACAGTTAGAATATGATTTGGTAATCTATCAAAAGCAATTGCAATACTTCATTCAAACAGATGAAAACATAGTTCCTGATGCCAATACACCATTGCAATATGCCGATCCGACAGATTTGAATAACACTAAAGTAGAAGGATTAGTAAACGATTATTACACACAGCAAATTTCTGTATATCAAAAAGAAGCCAATACATTTAAAGCCATGCGAACTCCTAAATTAGGTTTGGGTTATTTCGGTCAAACTATTGATACCAAATCCTATTTTCAAGGTTTTACGGCAGGGTTACAAATTCCATTATTTGGTGGTGCAAATACAGCAAAAGCAAAAGCATCACAAATAAGTGTATCGCAATCACAGTTAGAATTAGATAAAAGCAAACTGACCTTAAAATTGCAAAAAGAGGAATTACAGAACGAGTTCGAAAAACAGAAAAAAGCGATTGTGTATTACCAAAATGAAGGATTGCAATATGCAGAACAAATTATTACAACAGCTCAAAAAAGCTATGCGAATGGCGATATGAGTTACTGGTCGTATATCAGTTTTTTAAACCAAGCCATTGACATCAAAAAGCAAAATGCCGAAGCCATTAATGCTTACAATCAAAGTGCCATTCAATTGCAATTTCCAACTTTCAGCAACAATTAATATTCAACAATATGAAAAATATATTTTTAAAACCAAATTATAAACAAGGTTCATTCTTCAACATCTTTATTCTATTTTCTATTCTCTTTACTCTAAATTCTTGTG
>JADKBW010000025.1 GCA_016714905.1 Flavobacterium sp. | reverse complement strand
GTTTCTGGTGTGAGCGACACGTTTATCAATTCGATTGTATTGGTTTCTGAAGTCTTTTCTTCTTTTTTCGTTTGACAGTTTAGCAATAGGAAACTCGCCAATAGGATTATAAATATTTTCATGATGTTAAGGTTTTGAGGTCAGGTAGTTGAGTTGAATAATCGCATCATTATATTGCATCACCGCATCGACAAAGCTATTTTGAATGACAATACTTTGATGCATCAACATCACCCAATCGAGGTAATTAATTTCACCGTTGTAAAATTGTTTGTTTGCAGTAGAATCAATAATTTGCGCATTTGGGAGTGCAGTTTTTTCATAATAAGTAACACGCTCCAAGCTTTTCTGATACTGAGAAAGGGCGTTTGAAAATTGATATTTCAACGCTATTTTCTCTGCTTCGTAATTGTTTTGAGCGATGGTTTCGGCCAATTTCGAAGCATTGATTTTCGCTCGTTGTGACCCGCCAAGCAAAGGAATGCCCAAACCGATTTGCGTCGATTGAAATCGAGTGGATTGATTGTATGACAAATTATCAGCCCCAACACCTTGAATGGTTGCGCTATTGTAACCCAATGTGATATTAGGTAGCAGTTTAGACTGCTCTGTTTTGGTAGCGGCTACACTCACGTTCTTTTGCTGTTCTAGCAACTGAAGGTTGGGATGCGTAGCAATCAATGTGCTGTCGATTTCGGTGTTTAGACTGAGCTTTAATTGATTAGTCGCTGGAATTACCGTCGCAGTCGAATTTAAAATTAATTGAAATTCACTTTGCAAAACTGCTTTTTCCTGCTGTAATAGTGCCAATTGTGATTGGATGTTACCGCGTTGATTTTCTGCCGTAACTTTTTCTAGTATATTGCTTTCTCCTGCTGAGAATCGCAAGTTGGCTTTCTTTTGAAACACTTCAAACAGACTGTCACTGCGCTTCAAAAGCTTTTCTTTTTTTGCCAGATAAATTAAAGAATAGAAGCGTTTTGTTACCTCTTTTTTGAGTTCTGATTCCTTTAAGCTAATTTGCAGCATGGCTGTTTTCCATTCTTCGGTGTATAGTTTCTTTTGTCGACTATAGACGGTGGGAAACTGGAATGATTGTGCCACACCCAGTCGATTGTCATTATAAAAACTATTGATTTGTCCGTAGTCACCCGTAATGGTGGTAGCAGGTAGATTGGTTGCCATTTTAATAAGCTGTTTCTGATATTCTGCTTTGAGCCGTTCGTTCTTCATCGAGGCGTTGTTCTTCATCGCGGCAGTTATTGCAGCATCGAGTTGAATTGGATTTTGCGCTTTTACTGCGGTGCCGGCCATTAAAAATAGCAGCATGAGAAGCGTTGTGTTCTTTTGAAGTGGTTCTATTCTGTTTATTTTTTCAAAGGTTACATAAAGTATCGGAAGCACAAATAAAGTAAGGAAAGTAGCAACCAACAATCCGCCAATAACGACAGTGGCTAAAGGTCGTTGCACTTCTGCACCGGCACCATTACTCAGTGCCATTGGTAAGAAACCAAGAGACGCTACAAATGCTGTCATCAGTACAGGTCGCAAACGCACTTTGGTTCCCATTAAAACAATTCGATGTAAATCGTTCATCCCTTCTTTTTTGAGTTGGTTAAATTCTGAAATCAAAACAATTCCATTCAAGACGGCAACACCAAATAAAGCAATAAAGCCGACTCCTGCACTGATGCTGAATGGCATCCCACGCAGCGCCAAGAAAAATATCCCGCCAATGGCAGAAAGCGGAATGGCAGAATAGATCAATAAGCCCTGTTTGACAGAGTTGAAGGCAAAGAATAGCAACACGAAAATGAGCATTAGCGCAATCGGAACCGCAATCATTAATCGCTGCTTGGCTTCATTTAAATTTTCAAAGGCACCGCCATACGTCGTGTAATAGCCTGTTGGCCATTTGATTTGCTTTTCGACTTTTTGCTGTAATTCGTTGACGATGCTCTGTACATCCCGACCTCTGACATTGAAACCCACCACAATACGTCGTTTGGCATCTTCGCGTTGAATCTGATTTGGACCGTTTTTGATGGCTACTTCTGCCAATTGCGACAATGGAATTTGAGTGCCTTGTGGTGTAGGGATTAATAAGTTTTGGATATCGTCTAAATCATTACGTTGGTTGGTGTTCAATCGAACGACCAAATCGAAACGCTTTTCACCTTCGAAGACTAAACCGGTTGTTTGTCCGGCGAAGGCTGTATTGACCACTTGATTAACGTCATCGATACTTAAATTAAATTGTGCAATAGTATTTCGATTGTATTCAATGACAACTTGTGGCATTCCTGTAACTGGTTCTACAAATAAATTCTGCGCGCCGTCCACTGTTGATACTATTGCACCTAATTTTTGTGCATAAACCGCCAAGGTGTCAAGATTTTCTCCAAAAATTTTACAAACGACATCTTGTCTTGCCCCAGTCATCAGTTCATTAAAACGCATCTGCACTGGATATTGAAAACCGGCGGTTATTCCAGGCACATCTTCAATTGCTTTTCCCATTTTTTCTGCCATTTCATCAAAGGTAGTGGCGCTTTTCCATTCGCTTTTGTCTTTCATGATGACCATCATATCGCTGGCTTCCATAGGCATCGGATCGGTAGGCACTTCACCACTGCCTATTTTTGTCACTACTTTTTCAACTTCGGGAAATTGTGTTTTCAGAATGTGTGCTGCTTTTTGGGTACTTTCTATCGTCGTTGTCAAATTACTACCCGTAAGAACCCGCGTATCAACGGCAAAATCACCTTCTTCTAAAGCAGGAATGAATTCCCCTCCTAAAAATCCCAAAGTAATAATCGAAAAAATAAACAAACCGATTACACTACCAATCACCACTTTTGGAAATTTAAGGATTTTTTCGAGTGCATGCTGGTATTTTATTTCCAAAGCAATGAGTAATCGATCCGATAAATTGGGTTGATGCTTTATTTTTTTACTTAAAAACAGAGCGCTCATCATGGGCACGTATGTCAGAGACAAAAGGAATGCGCCCAATAAAGCAAATGCTACGGTTTGAGCCATGGGCTTGAACATCTTGCCTTCAATTCCTTCCAAAGCAAAGATGGGCAAATACACAATTAGAATGATGATTTGTCCAAATACGGCACTGTTCATCATTTTGCTCGCGGAACTTTGCACGGTTTTATCCATGTTTTCTTGCGATAGTTTTCCGACGTTGCTAAACTTCTTACTATGTGCCAATTGATGCATGACTGCCTCTACAATAATGACCGCTCCGTCGACAATTAGTCCAAAGTCGAGTGCTCCTAAACTCATTAGGTTTCCGCTCACCCCGAAAGTGTTCATTAGCGTAATGGCAAATAGCATGGCAAGCGGAATGACCGATGCTACCAATAAGCCGGCTCGTACATTTCCTAAAAAAAGAACTAAAACGAAAATGACAATTAATGCGCCTTCTAATAAATTTTTTTCTACCGTTCCTATGGCATTGTTAACCATTTTTGTTCGATCGAGAAACGGTTCAATCATCACACCTTCGGGTAAGGTTTTTTGTATTTGCGCCACTCTTTCTTTTACATTTTTTATGACATCGCTGCTGTTCGCACCTTTGAGCATCATGACAACAGCGCCAGCGACTTCTCCCTGATCATTATAACAGAGCGCGCCGTAACGCGTCGCATATCCAATTCGCACTTCTGCGACATCTCTAATAAATAGTGGAGTTGCTGTCGAAGCAGAATGAATAGCAATTTTTTCAATATCCTCAGGTTTTCCAAGGAGACCTTCGCTGCGAATAAATAGAGCAGTAGCTCCTTTTTCGATATACGAACCGCCTGTGTTTTGGTTGTTTTTTTCAATGGCTGAAAAGACATCGGCGATGGTAATGCCGTAGGATTGCAGTTTGTTGGGGTTGACGGCAATTTCGTATTGTTTCAGTTTTCCACCAAAGCTACTAACTTCTGCCACACCTTGCACACCCAATAATTGTCTTCTGACAATCCAATCTTGTATGGTTCGCAACTCGGTTTCATCATATTTGTTTTCGTTGCCTTTTTGGGACGAACCACATATTGATAGATTTCTCCAAGTCCAGTTGAAACTGGTCCTAATTCGGGAGTTCCGATACCTTTTGGAATTTCTGTTTGGACTTTTTGTAAACGCTCTGCCACCTGCTGACGTGCCCAGTAAATATCAGTTTCATCATCAAAAACAATCGTCACTAGCGACAATCCGAAACGAGAGAAACTACGTATTTCTTTCAATCCAGCGATGTTTGTATTGGCTTGTTCGATAGGGAAGGTGACCAGTCGCTCGATATCGGTAGCACCAAATGAAGGAGCGATGGTTATGACCTGAACTTGATTGTCTGTGATGTCAGGTACTGCATCAATAGGTAATTTCGTGGCTTGAAAAATGCCGGTTCCCACCAAAGCAAGAACCATAAGTCCGATGAGGAGTTTGTTCTTTACCGAGAACGCAATAATATTATTTAGCATAAGTAAATTTATTTATCGATTCTTAATGTGACAAAAAAGAAGCAACAGGCATATGAGACTATCGCTGTTTAATCAGAATAAAAATTAATAAATAAATTTAGGTGGTTGCCAAATAGAAATCAAGAAGTTTGTCGAAAAAGAAAAATGATAACCAAAGTTTCTCGATTTTTGAAGCAGTGACAGCGCGATGTGTTGTGGTAATTCAAAACTACCAACAGGTTGAAAAAAAGTGATGTTACTGTAATTACACGAGCTTTGGGACTTGAAAGGTAATTTCATGTCTTTGTCAAAGTCATCATCGAAGACATCTCCTTGCATGTAGTGAATCCGAATGAAGTCCATGAAACTGAGGTTCGGATTTTCATTTTGGTGTTCAACAAAATGCTCTGCCAAAATGGGCAGTTTAAATAACTCACTCAGTTGGCTTGCGGTGAACAAGTAAGTTACTAAGAAAAATATGGCGATTGTTGTTTTCAAGTAAACAAAGATTGCAAAAAAATAATTTAATACGCTCGAAAATCTGACTTTTGTCCTTTCAAAAAATATTTTCCAAAAGGAGCACCAGCATAACGCAAAGAGCCTGATTTCTCAAGCTCTTTTTATAATCAATTGGATTACATTTCTTTCTTAGCGTCACAATGCCCGCTTTTTTTCTCTGTAGCTTCAGAAGCGCATCCTTTTTTTTCTCCTCCAGCACAGCATTTTTTTCCGTTTACATTGCATTCCTTTTTAACCTTCTCTTTTTT
The DNA here is from genome assembly GCA_016714905.1 of Flavobacterium sp. Lineage (GTDB taxonomy): Bacteria > Bacteroidota > Bacteroidia > Flavobacteriales > Flavobacteriaceae > Flavobacterium. The sequence goes on along the minus strand of JADKBW010000025.1, from coordinate 18,240 downwards.
CTGTTGTTTAGGTTCTTCCTGAGCATTTACATTCATTACAAATAGAAAAGCTAGTAATGCGGGTATTATTATTGATTTTTTCACTTTGATATTTTTTAATTGATTTTTACTATAATTTGTGATTCTAATTTCTGATTACTTTCTCTGAAACATAGAATTTGTTGTCAAAGACCAAGGTGACAATGACCATCTCGGCCTTAGCATTGCCTATGTTGAAATTCATAGCATTACTGCCTACTTTTAGTCCAGTGATTTCACCATCATCTATAATTTTCCCATCCAACGACGAGATAAAATAATCTAAAGTGGCTAGGTATGGCAAATCAAATTGAAGTCTAACATTATCATTTGAAGTAGGGTTGGGCGTTACCTGAAAGGAAAATGGATTTTTACCTTCCATAGTAGGCACGCTTAAACTAGGATTGTACATCAACTTGACTTCATAGATTGTCGGGTCTGCTGATGTAGTTGTCGTTTGATTGTTGGAAAACGGATTGATGGTTGGACTTTGAATACCTCCATACAAATGTCCAATAACAAATTCGGTTCCCGGAGACTCATTCAATTTAATAACTTCGTTTGTATAGTGAGGCAAAGCCGTGTTTGGAATAAATTCAGCTCCAGCACCTTTTAAATTCGGCATTTCTACTGGAAAATTATGCTCGGATAAGGTGCCATCCGCTAGTCGCGTAACCCGGCTGATTGTTTTTACAAATGGCACATTATTATCTTGTACCAGAGCCGTACCGTTGTAGTAATATTGGCTGATTCCACCAAAGAAAATGCTATGCATTCGGTTTTCCGTTTGGTCGTACAAGCTAATTTTTCCACAATGATAATTACTCAAATATTGGTTGAATTGCGTTTGTGGAAAATAACCATTACTTCTTACATCAACAGGATACAAAAAGGCAAGTCTGCATTAATTTGAAAAACACCAGATGAAATGGTATAGCCTTCTTCACCATCGGGAAAAACTTGTGGTACTAAGTTATAGTCTCTGCGATGCAAGTGAACCGCATCGGTAACGGCTGAGTAGTTACTAAAGCTAAGTTGTGTTCCAGAATTGTCAATAGTGAATTTTTGGATTTTCGGAACATACGTTTGTACAAAAGTCGGATTGCCCATCGGATTGTATCGTCCTGTAAAAGTTTGTCCCCCAACGAGATAAAAGTCATTTCCAATTTTTCCCAACTGACCGCCGGTATTTTGAAAAATTGGATCTGCAATTTGTTTAAAGTAGTTTGTGATTGTGGTCCCATTAATCACCGCATCGATCACGTTTGGCACATCCACGGTTGTCAACTTGTTGAATGTGATATGATCGTTGGCTGTCGCTGAAAATGCATAACCACCAATAATATACAAGGTACTTCCGTCTTGATGAAAGTTCATGTTGGTGGATTGTAACTGCTCTTTGATGCTCGTAGGTAAAGCGTTTACAGAGGCAGACCATGATTGCTGTGTAGCAATATCAACCACGTAAATATTGGTGTTGTTTTGTGCGTTTGGAAAGGCATTGAAAGGCTGTCGCGCATGAATACCATCTTTTCGTCCGCCCAAGATCAGCCATTTTCCATTGTGTTGTGCAAAAGCGTAGGAATGCAAGCCTGGAAGATTCGCAATTGTAATGGGCGTAAGCTGCACATCGTAAGGAAAGGTATTTTGTGCAGTTACTATTTTAATTGACAAAAGGACGATTAGAAGTAAAAGTTGCTTTTTCATTTTAAAGTGATTTAGAATTATCGAGACTTTTAAGGTCATTACTTTTTCGATCAACTTGATTCACAATCTCAGTTGCTGTTTTGTCATTTTCGGTACTTAGTACATTCAAATTGGAAAAGTAATTTCAACCACTAATTGAATCATTTTCAACAACTAGTGAATCATTCCCTAGGCAGTTGTGACATTGTGTACAGCCAACTGCTGATTGTTCAGCGTCGATTTTATGCCATTTTAAATTATTATTTTCAATTGCGGAGTAACTTTTTTCGACATTAATATCATTAAAGCTTGACAGAACATAAGCAAATACAGCTACGCTACCCAGAGCGATTATTTTATTTTTCATATTTTCCTTTTTTAAATATGCGATAGGATTGCAATTAATCACATTGTTGTTTTGATATTTAGAATGACATGTTACTTCTTATTTTCTGTTAGCGTTGAATTTGGTTCATTGTATTTTGCGTGAATCAAAATAATAATTCACCTGTGCCAACTTATCTTGCAACAAATGTATTTAGAGTATTTTTTTTGAACTGTGATATATATCACATAGGTTTGATTTTGTGACAAATGAAATGGCTGATTCTATTGCATAAAAAAAGGGTGTTTAATTACTTAAACACCCTTCATTTATGACTTTAAAAATTAAGCTTTTTTATCTTCGGTAGCTTTTTTAGAGGCACAACATCCACCTTTTTTCGCAGTCCCGCATGATTTTTTTTCAGCAGTTGAGCATGATTTTTCTGTTTTCGCTTTTTTCTCTTGCTTTGGCTCTTCTTGTGCAGAAAGCGTAATTGAGAATACTAAAGCCACTAAGGTGAAAACCGATATCAATTTTTTCATTTTAATTAGTTTTTTGATTAATAATAAGTCAAATGTATATTTTTTTTTAATGTCAAAATTTAGTTTAACATTATTTTGTTTTCTCTAAGATCACATTGAGTATTTGTTCTTTTGAAAGCACGCCTGATTGCCTCCAAAGTTGTTTACCGTTTTGATATAAAATCATGGTGGGAACACCGCGTACTTGCCATTGTGAAGCAATGTTCTGGTTTTTGTCTACATCAATTTTTACGATCTTGATTTGATCTCCCAGTTGATCTTTAACTTGCTTTAAAACTGGCGCAAGTGCTTGGCATGGTCCACACCAAGTAGCAAAGAAATCAACCAAAATTGGTTTTTCAGATTTTATCAGCGTGTTGAATTCGGTGTTCATTCTTTAGTCATTTTGCCAATGGCGCAACTCACATAAGATTTTGCTTTTTTGACCAGTGTGTTATGACCTGCTTCGGGATATCCCATATTATTCAATTTAGCAATCACAGCATTTCGGTCTGGATTTCCTGTTATGGTAATACATCCCGTGTCAATATCTACGGATACATTTTCTACTTTTGGTATTTTGAGCAAGTCAGTTCGGATCGAATTACTACAGCCGCTACACTTGATGTTTTCGACTATAAATTGTTGTTCCATGATGGTTAGACTTTTTTGCAAGTTGAAATTCCAAATGGCACATACAATGGACAAAAACTAACTAAACTAGTGAGTACAAAAACAACTCCAAGGCTCAATAGTACTAAGCCAAGAACGCCAGTGATGACGCCAGTGAAGTACAGAATCGCAATTGCAATCGCGGCGGTAATTCGTATTTTCTTATCGGTGTAACCCATGTTTTTTTTCATAATTTTCTGTATTATTCGTTTAGCAATCGTTGTACATTACCTACAGCACCCCCGTTAGTCACATTCAAAATGCCATTTTTTTCTAATATAGATTTTGCTTGACTACTTCTCATGCCGCTTCGGCAAAATACTACAATGTTTTTCTTGTCTTTGAATTTTGACAATTGATTCTGAATTTGATCGACCGGAATATTTACCGCGCCTTTGCAACTGCCAGAATTAAATTCGTCCTTAGAACGAACATCGACTAAAAAAAGGATGGTCAGCAAGTATTTCACTAAGTGAATTTCCCTCGGTTTTAGCAAATAAATTTTTAAATAATTCAAACATAATTTCTATTTATAAAAGAGTGGTTGGACAAACATAATTGGTCTTTGGTAGCATTGTGTTCTTTATCCCAGCAAATCCATCTGAAACATCAACAAAATTGTCCCAACCTCTTTGTTTGAGCAAAGAACCAGCGATGATACTTCGATAACCACCAGCGCAATGCAAGACAAAATTTTTGTCTTTCGGAAATTCCGCTAAGCGATTGTTGATTTCATTGAGCGGGATATTGATGGCATCAACGAGATGTTCGGAATCGAATTCTGATTTCTTCCGCACGTCGATAATGGTCATTTTTTCCTTAGCCATATGATATTCCAATTCAAGTGAAGAAATTCGTTGAATTGTGTCGATTTCTTTTCCGGTTTTTAACCATGAAGTGAAACCGCCGCTGAGATAACCAATAGTATGGTCGTAACCCACTCTTGACAATCTTATCATCGTTTCTTCTTCTTTGCCAGATTCAGTGACTAACAGTATTTCTTGTTGGATATCGGTAATCATTTCACCCACCCACATGGCGAAATTGCCATCCAAACCAATATTGATACTATTCGGAATAAAGCCTTTCGCAAAATCTCCTGAAGGGCGTGTGTCTAGAATCAATACGCTAGTTTTATTAGCAATGGTTTCGAATTCTATCGGAGTTAATGGTTTTTTTCCTCTTGCCATAACTGCATCCAAACTTTCATAACCGTTGATATTCATCAACACATTTTTTGGAAAATAGCCAGGAGGAGTTGTCAAACCTGTCAGCAATTCTTTGACGAATTCGTCTTCAGTCAATTTTGGGTTTAATGCGTAATTCGTTCTTTTTTGATTACCTAAAGTATCAGTGGTTTCTTTACTCATGTTTTTCCCACAAGCGCTACCAGCACCGTGATTTGGATATACAATTAAGTCATCAGGCAAAGGCATAATCTTCTCGCGCAAAGAGTGATAGAGCAAACGTGCGAGTTTATCCTGAGTTAAATCGGCAATGACATGTTGCGCCAAATCAGGTCTTCCCACGTCTCCAATAAATAATGTGTCACCAGTAATTATGGCGTGTTCTCGACCTGTTTCATCAATCAACAGATAGGTAGTGCTTTCCATGGTGTGACCCGGAGTATGCAGTACTTTTACCTTGTAGTTTCCTACTTCAAATACTTGATTGTCTTCGGCGACAATCGCTTCAAAATTGGGCTTAGCGGTTGGTCCGTAAACTATTTTTGCCTTCGATTTCTGAGCCAAATCTAAATGACCCGAAACAAAATCGGCATGAAAATGCGTTTCAAAAACATACTTAATTTTGGCATTGTCTTTTGCCGCTCGGTCGAGATAAGGTTGCACTTCACGCAATGGATCAAAAATAGCCGCTTCACCATTACTTTCTATGTAATAAGCAGCGTGCGCAATACAACTGGTATAAATTTGTTCTACTTTCATGGTGTCATTTTATAGTTTACCGCAAAGTTAAGTGCAGAAAAATTGTAGAACTATGACTTTTGTCACACAACGCAATTATTTCAAAAAGAGCTCTTTAGTGATGATGTAGATGCCCATCACGAGTACAAACCAACCAAATGCAGGTTTCAATTTGGCGCCATCAATTTTCTTCGATAATTGGGTTCCGATGAGCATTCCGACAATCGCGATGGTAGTAATTGTAAATAATAATTGATAATTAATTGTGATTCCCATGATGATGTCGCCAGTAAAACCAATGAGTGAATTAATGAAAATAATAAATAGAGAAGTGCCTACCGCTTGTTTCATCGGTAAATTGGCAAAAAAGAGTAGGGCAGGAATAATCAAGAAACCACCGCCTGCGCCTAAGAAACCAGTAACAAATCCAACTAAAAAACCAATAAAAGCCAAACGTGGAATATTGAGTGCTGATGGGTTTTTCTCCGTTTTTGATTTTCGAATCATCGACACTGAGGCAGCGATCATCAAAATCGCAAATACAAACATGATCAATAAGTTCTTCGTGACTTCCAACTGGTCGATAGTAAAAAGCAAATCAGGAATGTTTGGCAAGACCAGTTTACGGACGAAAAGGAGTGACAAAACCGAGGGAATGGCGAAATATAACGCCGATTTGAGTTGAAGATTTCCCAATTTATAGTGGCGATAAGATCCTACCAAGGCGGTAATTCCGACAATAAACAAAGAATAACTCGTCGCATTCTCTGGATCGATTTGAAATAAGTAAACTAAAATCGGTACGGTTAGAATACTACCGCCGCCGCCAATTAGGCCTAAAGTAATGCCGATGAGTATAGAAGCGAAATAACCGAAGTATTCCATGAATTATTTTTTATTTGAGTACTTCGATTTGATTTCGATGTAATTTTAGAAGTCCACGTTGTTCCATTTTTTTTAGTAGACGAGAGATTACTTCTCTTGAGGTATTGAGTTCAGACGCGATTTCTTGATGAGAAAGTTTGATTTCGTTGCAACCACAAGCTTCTTGATGGCGTTTTAAATAAAATTCTAATCTTTCATCCATCGCTCTAAAAGCAATGTTATCAATGACTTCCAAGACTTCTTCAAATCGACTTCGGTAGGTTTCAATCACGAATTCATACCAACTTCGATGTTGCATCATCCACTTGTCCATTAAAGGCAACGGAATGAGCATCAATTCTGCGTCTTCAATTACTTCGCCATGATTTGGCTTTTTCATTTTTAGTAGCGCAAATCATCGATAGGGCGCAAGCTTGTCCTGGCTGTAAATAGTACATTAAGAATTCGCCGCCATCATCGTCTTCTCTATAGATTTTGATTTGCCCGCTTAAGACAAGCACTGTATTTTTGAAATATTGCCCCGTTCGCATAATGACTTCGCCTGATTTAATCGTTTGATAGGTCGCATTAGTTTCAACTGCGTCGATTAATTCTTTGGAAAAATTTGGAAATAAACTCTTGACAGTGGGATTCATTTTGTTGCGGAATAGGATTGATTACAAAGCTACATAAACTGACAAAACAACAAGATGAATCTGTTTAAAATTCTTTTAACTAAAAATTAATATTCGTTCTCGAAGTCAACTTTCTCAAAAGAACTACTTTTATAAGCTATGGAAAACCAAATTAGAAAAGGGTTTGTTTTCAAAAACTATCAGGCGCCAAATCTGTCGCCGTTTGATAAGTTGTTTCCTATTTTTAAAGAGTTAATTACCCACACTTCGGGCGATTTTGACGAAGCCATCGACTGGTTGCGACAATTGGATCAGGAATATCAACTGACCGATGAGAACTATACTATTGATGATTTTATTGAAGACCTAAAGAAAAAAGGGTACATCCGCGAGGAGTTGAAGGATGATGGGAGTTCAGGAATGGGAATTACTGCTAAAACAGAGCGAGCCATTCGTCAGCAAGCCCTAGATCAGATTTTCGGAAATTTAAAAAGAGCGGGCGCGGGAAATCACAAAACCAAACAAGCTGGAAATGGCGATGAACACACGGGAGAGTTTCGGGAGTTTCATTTTGGCGATGGCCTCGAACGTATATCCTTAACGGAAAGTCTGCGCAATGCGCAAATCAATAATGGTGTTGATGCATTTCAACTTACTGAGAATGATTTGGTGGTCGAAGAAACGCAATTCAAAGCACAAATGAGTACCGTGCTAATGATTGACATTAGTCACAGTATGATTTTGTATGGCGAGGATCGAATCACTCCAGCGAAAAAAGTTGCAATGGCTTTAGCTGAGTTAATTACAACGCGTTATCCAAAAGACACTTTAGATATTTTGGTGTTTGGAAATGACGCATGGACCATTGCTATTCGTGATCTGCCTTATCTAAAAGTGGGACCTTATCACACAAATACCGTAGCGGGTTTGCAATTGGCGATGGATATTCTTCGAAGAAAACGAAATACCAACAAACAGATTTTTATGATTACCGATGGAAAACCGAGTTGCGTGCGAGAACGCGACGGTTCCTATTACATGAACAGCAACGGTTTGGACGAATATATCGTCGATAAATGCTACAATCAAGCGCAGCAAGCTCGGAAATTACATATTCCCATTACCACTTTTATGATTGCGCAAGATCCGTATTTGCAGCGGTTTGTGAATCATTTTACAGAAGCCAATCAAGGAAAAGCTTTTTATACTGGTTTGAAAGGATTGGGGGAGATGATTTTTGAAGATTATGAGGCGAATCGGAAGAAGAGAGTGAGATAGAATAGGAGAATTAGGAATTAGGAATTACGAATTACGAATTGGGAAATAGGAATTACGAATTAGGAATTTAGGAATTAGGAATTTAATAGATAGCAATGAATATAGAGACAATTAAGACTTTGGGAGCACTAATTAAGTCGGGATATGTAAGTAGAAGTATTAAAGACGAATTGCGGGACAATCTTCGGGAGAAAATCAAATCGGGAAAACCTGTTTTTGAAGGTGTTCATGGTTTTGAAAATACGGTCATTCCGGAATTGGAGCGTGCGATTTTGTCACGTCACAATATCAATTTGTTAGGACTGCGAGGGCAAGCGAAAACGCGATTGGCTAGGAAAATGATTGAATTGTTGGATGAATATATTCCGGTGGTTGCTGGTTCTGAAATCAATGATGATCCTTTGCATCCGATTTCTCGTTTTGCGAAAGATTTGATTGCAGAAAAAGGAGATGATACGCCGATTGAATGGCTGCACCGAAGCGATCGTTTCTCAGAAAAATTAGCCACGCCAGATGTTACCGTAGCTGATTTGATTGGTGATGTAGATCCGATTAAAGCGGCTAATTTGAAACTTTCATACGCCGATGATCGTGTGATTCACTTCGGCATGATTCCACGTGCTAACCGTTGTATTTTTGTAGTCAATGAACTTCCAGATTTGCAGGCTAGAATTCAAGTGGCACTTTTTAATATTCTGCAGGAAGGCGACATACAAATTCGTGGATTCAAATTGCGGATGCCGTTGGATATGCAATTTATATTCACCGCAAATCCTGAAGATTATACCAATCGTGGCAGCATTGTTACACCATTGAAAGACCGAATCGGTTCTCAAATTCTAACGCATTATCCCGAGACCATTGCCATAGCTCGCACCATTACGGAGCAAGAAGCGGCATTAAATGAAACTCAAAGCGAATTGGTTTATGTTCCGTCTTTAGCCAAAGATCTTTTGGAGCAAATTAGTTTTGAAGCCAGAGAAAGCGAATATATCGACAACAAAAGCGGCGTGAGTGCAAGAATGAGTATTACCGCTTATGAAAATTTAGTGAGTACTGCAGAACGTCGTGCCCTGCAAAATGGTTCAGATCATACCACCGTGCGTTTATCCGATTTTATGGGAATCATTCCCGCAATCACTGGCAAAGTTGAATTGGTGTATGAAGGCGAGCAAGAAGGCGCCGCTCAAGTAGCGCAACATCTTTTGGGTGATGCCATTCACACCTTTTTTCCTGCGTATTTTCCTAAAGTTGAAAAGTTGGAAAAGTCGAATGAGAAAACGCCGTATTCAGATATTATCGATTGGTTTTTCGCGGAAAGTGGCTTTGAATTACTAGACGATTGCAGTGACGAATCTTATAGAGAAACGTTAGATGCTATTGCTCCATTGACTATCTTAATCAAAAAATACCAACCACAAGTCGATCAAAAAGACGTTTATTTTATGAAAGAGTTTCTGCTTTGGGGACTAGTAGAATACGATAAATTGAGTAAAGACCGAATGGATGAAGGATACCAATTTAAAGACAAGTTTGGTAGTTACTTGAGTAAACTATAAAAAGAAAGGGTTTGTAATTTACAAACCCTTTTTCATTTATTCTATATTACTTACTTTTCGGTAGGGAAAAGCGGTAAAAATATGTCGTTTCGCAAATCGAGCAGGCGATTCAGCGTTCACCATCTTAATATACGTTGCTTTTGGAACACTGATATATTCGTATACACTTCCGTTCGAAAAGTTCACAATCAATCGAATGTTTTCGTATTTGTAATCCGTTACCGTTGCGTTGGCTATAGTGTCTTTGTATTCTGGTAATCCTTGTTCAATAGTTTCCGCATTGATGCTTACTAAGAAATGATACGCCTCAATGATTTCTTTACTATTTTCTTCTGCTTGCTTTAAACCTGCATCGTCACCGGAGAATTTATCAGGATGACTTTCTTTCATCGCATTGCGATAAATGGTTTTTAATTCCTTTAGAGTAACTGTCTTTTCAACATTCAACAGTTTTCTGTATTCCACGATTTTTTTCATATAGAACGGTAACGTATTGATTTTTAATATTTAAAATTGAATTCCAAATTTGTGATATTTCAATTTTTTTGCAAAAGTACATCTTTTAGTAAGTTATTTAATATTTATTTTCCGTTTCTTGTTTTAATGGTAACACTTTAACAACAGTGCTTTCAGAATCCCTTATTTTATTGCCTATATTTGTGCAATAAATTAAAAATATTTCATGAAAAAATTACTATTCGCATTGTTGTTATTGATTTCTTCTATTTCCTCTGCTCAGCTAGTGATCAATGAATTCGATTCAGATACGCCTAGTACCAATGACAAGCAGTTCATCGAACTCAAATCAGCAACTCCAAGTTTTCCGTTGAATGGCTATGTTTTGGTGTTATTTAATGGTACGGGAAGTCAAGCAAACTTAAGTTATTATGCCTTAGATCTCGACGGAATAACCACTGATTTAAATGGGTTAGCATTAATTGGAAACAGTTTGGTTTCACCAGTTCCCGCCGAATTAATAACGGATAGTACATTTCAAAATGGACCAGACGGTGCTGCTATTTATCTCGGAAACGCCACTGATTTTCCAGCAGGGACAACAGCAACAACTACGAACTTGATCGATGCCTTGCTCTATGACACGAATGATGCCGATGCCAGTGCTCTGATGACCGCATTAGGCGTAACGGTGCAAATAGATGAGAACTTAAATGGTCTTCAAACCACCCAGTCCATTCAACGAAAAAATGACGGAACCTACGAAGTAAAACTGCCCACTCCAGGTGCAACCAACGACGGAAGTGGTTTTATTTACAACGGATTGTCAATCAATGTCGCAGCGTCAGAGTATACGGAAGGGCAAAGTTTGGACATCACGTTCACTACGCAAACCAATGTTACTTCGCCATTGACTTTCAATTATTCTTTATCTAGTGGTAATTTCAATACCTCTGATTATACTGGTAGTTTGTCAGTAACGATCGCGACTGGCACAAACTCCGCAGTGAAAACAATTACTTTAGTTGATGATGTTGTTGATGAAGGTGATGAAAATATGAAAATTAACATCAGTACCATTCCATCTCAATATGTTCGAATGAATGACAATGTAATCGTGCGAATTGTAGATAATGATTTTGCAGTAGCGCCTTGGGGAACACCTTTAAACCCGACCTATGGATTGGTTTCAAGTACGGCACCCGTGGGTTATTACGATTCACTAGAAGGGAAATCTGGCGCAGTTTTGAAACAAGCCATTCAGGATATTATTGCCAATCCAGCAGTAGTGCATGCCCATAATTATGGAGATATTGAAACTATACTTAAAAAAGCGGATCAGAATCCTTTAAATAGCAACCAAGTTTGGTTGATGTATACAGAAATTCCTCGCTCAAAACTGGATATTCAGGAAACAGGCATCAACACCGGAAAATGGAATAGAGAGCATATTTATCCGCAATCTCGAGGCGGTTTTGCAGATGGAACTGAAAGTATCCCCGACGGCATTAATGTCTGGGCTACAACAGATGCCAATGATATTCTGGCAGGCCATGCCGATGCGCATCACATTCGTGCGGAAGATGGACCCGAAAATAGTTCACGTGGCAATAAAGATTACGGCGAATACATGGGACCAACAGGCAATCAGGGCAGTTGGCGCGGTGACGTGGCGCGCGCTGTTTTTTATATGGCGGTTCGCTATAATGCATTGAGCGTTGTGAATGGTAATCCAGCGAATACAACAGTTGGGCAATTGGGCGATTTGGCTTTGTTGTTACAGTGGAATCAAACTGATCCGAAAGACGATTTTGAAATGAATCGAAATAACTATATCTACACCTGGCAAGTCAATAGAAATCCATTTATTGATTATCCTAATTTAGCGGATTATATTTGGGGAGCCAATGCCGGTCAGCAATGGTTTTCAAGTTTATCTACGGATCAGTTTAATGAAGAACGCCTGGTGATTTACCCAAATCCGGTAAAGAACTTCCTTAATTTTGCTACGACTCAAAGTATCAAACGCATCATGATTTATGACATGATGGGGCGTGAACTTTATACTGAAGCAGTACAAAATAATTCCGCTGACTTAAGTTCACTTCACTCAGGCCAATATTTACTAAAAATTGAAACTTCAATCGGGACCAGAATAGTGAAGATTATAAAAGAATAAAGCATTCATTTATAAAGCATTTTACACACTCGACTTACCTTGTTATTTGCAGGAGATAAACGGCACAAAAAATCGATGAAATAACGTCTTATCCCAATGGTATCAAGACTTTGTGTAGTTCAACGAGTTTTCTGGCTAGTGATAGAATAAATTTATTTTATGGTTGATGGCGCAGTAACTTAGCCCTCGAATTAAGAAATATAAATACAATCTTAATCGAGAAACTATGAAAAATACCGCCCCATTTTTTGTAGCATTTGCCAGTTTTTTTTCCTTGTGCATTTTTGCGCAACCAAGTAAAGAAATTTTGCCAAATGCTTTGAATGAAAATAAAGAATTTGTCGCAGACAATTCCGACCTTACTATCGCAGATATAGAATCGTATCGCGTTGAGGAGCGCATCAACATGAATTTTGGTGGACGAATTACCACTTACGAAGTGTCAACTTTAAGCTTGGTGAGCACCAACGACTTAGGTCCCAACAATGTTCGCGTGGTGACCCCTAAATACGTGCGTGCCAAACCAGTTGCCAATAACAAAATAGCACTACAACCCATTAAGGTTGATGCTAAAAATTTAAAACCTACCACTATTGATTTAGTTATCCCAAAAAGAAAAAAGGATTACGTCGATATTGATGTTGCACGATCTTACGAAAGGATTTTAGAAAAAGGCTATGAATCACTCGACATGCTGCATATTGTTGCGAATCGCCGTTTCTTTGATGGTGATCTTGAAATTGGTGCCAAATGGTATGCGAAATTGTTTGAATTGAGTAAGAAGGTAGATTCCGTCTATTATTATCGTTTTGCACAGTGTTTGAAAGCGATTGGACAAATCGAAAAAGCCAATCAAATGATGAAAATTTTTGAAAGTAAAACCTTGTAAAACTATTGGCCATTTACTTTTTGCAATCTTTACATTGCGCTCTTTCGGTATAATTTGGTTTTGTTATGTGGTGATTAAGCCGCAATAAAAGGAGTTGTCGCTTAACAAAGACCACGTTTGAATTTTCAATTCGCGTAATCAAATTTATGATTAGGTATTTTGTTCGATTCTTTTATTTTAAATTCGTTTTTTATTAATAAAAAAAAAAAAGTGGTGCTAGAAGGCAATTAATATAAGCCCAATAGAACTAAACTTAATATCAAAGCAAATTATGATGGAATCAACTTTGAAAAGGTTTCAGTCGTCAAATATTTTTCATTTTTTTTTGCATTTGCATTTCATCATTCGTCTTTTTTCCTGACCTTTAATGGTAGTGGTGGACCAATTCAGATAGTGGAAACAGCGTTGATTATTTGATTACCGTTTCGGGCTTACCAACATCAATTAATACTTTAAATTTTGGTGTCGAAACTGTTTGCATCAATGCAATACACACTTATGATAGTGATCTTGAATTTTATTTAGTTGCTCCAGATGGTAGTCAAGTTTCTTTATCTATTGGAAATGGAGTTGGAGAAGATAACTATACAAATACCTGCTTTAATTATTTTGCTACAACAAATATTGCTCAAGGAACCCCACCTTTACGGGAACTTATAAACCGCAAGGGCAATTAGGTATTGTAAATAATGGTCAAAACCCAAACGGGTATGGAAATTACATATTTTTGATAATTATCCTTTTGTAGACACTGGTGATTTACTAGACTGGAGCATTACTTTTGGGAACACACCAGCAACCGCCTTTTTTGTTACAGAAACAAATATCCCTTTGGTGATACTAAATACTGATGGACAAAGTATATCTGGTGTCGAAAAAATACTGCGAGGATGGGTATTATTGATAACGGACCCGGAAACACAAATAATATTACCGATTCGTACAATGTTTACGATGGTTTTATTGGTATAGAAATACGAGGTTCTAGTTCAGGTGGCTTTCCTCAAAAGCAGTATTCGGGTTGAAACACGTGATAATGTTGGGGAGAACTTAGATGTCAGTTTATTGGAAGCAGCTGCTGACAATGATTGGATTTTATATGCGCCTTACACCGATAAAAGTTTAATGCGCAATCGACTTACTTATGATCTAAGTAACGATATGAGCCGTTGGGCTGTCAGAGAAGTTTTGCGAAGTAATTTTGAATGGCGAGTATCAAGGTATTTATGAATTAACAGAAAATATCAAACGAGGTACTAATCGTTTTAAATATTGCAAACTTACGGCTGATGATATTGCGGGTGATGATTTAACGGGTGGATATATTGTAAAAATAGACCGTGTTTCTGGACCTTCGTGGGTTTTCAAATTTTCCGCCAGATCAAGTCAACGTATTTAATAATCAAATTGTTTATCAATGCATTTTATCCAAAACCTGAAAATATATTGCCTGTTCAATTTAATTATATACAGCAATATGTGAATAGTTTGAAACTGCGTTAGCTTCAGCGACTTTACAGATCCTTTAATTGGTTGGCGAAAATATGGTGATGAAAACTCTTTTATAGATTATTTCTTATTGAATGAACTTACCAAGAATGTGGACGCCTATACTTTATCAACATTTTTCTTTAAAGATAAAGACAGTAATGGTGGCAAATTGCAGATGGGACCTAACTGGGATTATAACCTTGCTTGGCATGTAATGCGGATTATTGTACGGTGATGCAGCAGACGGTTGGATATACCGTAAAAACGATGTTTGTAACACCGATATTTCTTTTTGGTGGAAACGTTTTTGTTAGATAACAATTTAAAAACCGTTTGAAATGTAGATGGAATGGTTGCGCCAATATTTTAAGTCATACTTCTATGTTTAGTAAAATTGATGCCATGGCTGCTTATTTGAACGAATCTAAAGAACGACATTTTCTACAGTGGCCGATTTTGGAACCTATGTTTGGCCCAATCCTTCACCTCTCGCAAACACCTACTTGGAAGAATTAGTCAACATGAAACAATGGATTAATGAACGATTAAATTGGATGGATGCTAACTTACCAGGGGTTTGCACCATATTAGGTAACGAAACATTAAATAAGTCGAACGGGTTTAATATTTACCCAAATCAGTTGCTGAAACTTTAATTATTCATACTTTCCAAATACTAAGTAACGATGCTGTTGTGACTGTCTATGATGTATTTGGAAAAGTAGTACTAATACAAAAATTAATACTGATGGAGCTGATAAACAAACATTTACAATTGATTTAAAAGTATTGCAAAAGGATTTTACTTTGTAAAAATAAGCGATAAAAACGTTGAATTTGGTGTTGAAAAATCATCAAACTATAAAAGTACAGTTTATTCTAAATGGAACTGCTGTCGTTTTCATAAATAGAAAATTCTAACATACTTTAAAGATGTTTTATTACTATTACTTCCCGATACAATATTTGAAGGTTTTAGCATTTACAATAGTTACCGAAGATTGGGCAACAAATAGCCATCAAAATGGGCTGAACATCAATAAATACAAGACAAATATAGACAAAATATTTAAAATTTGTTTACTATCGAATATAATCCTTTTGAACTGTTTTTTAGCTTGTAAATTCCATTCTTGATACAATGGAAGCATTTCACAGAAAACATCGTTATATGGCTTTGCATAGCCTTCTTTTATCATAATTTCGTTTAAAACTCTACCATCGTTTAAAATAAGATAGCCTAAATGTCTTCCGTATTTATCAACTAAATTATTTTGTTCCTGTACTAGTGTGCAAACATCACCCAAATTAACTTGATCTTTTAAAAAGTTAAATGATAAATAACCAAGTTTGATTAGTAATGCAGCTGGAACTTGTAATTCAATTTCGTCTTTTTTTATCTTGTTGCAGTAGTTTATTTCTGGTGCATCAATGCCATATAAACGAACTTCAAATTCTTTTTTTGATACAAAATCTTCTAAAATTATTCCATCTCCATCAACAAATTTTACAATTTTGAGTAGACTTTTTGTAATGGTGGTTTCTTTAGCATTTAATTGCATTATATTGCTTTATTTAAGTTGTTGTTTATCAGTTAATTACAATGTAAATTTAATAAAAATTATTGTATAATTGCTAAAACACACAACAAATGGCAAAACAAAAAGGACATATTAAATATGTTGGGACGTTAGGAGAAGTTCGTCACTTCAAAATTAAAGGTAATGAAGGTTACTTTGCTGGTCTAAAAGGTGGTCCAACTGCCGAGCAAGTAAAAACTGCACCAGGCTTTATTCGTACTCGTGAAAATATGTCCGAGTTTGCAGCTTGTGCTAATGCTGGTAAATCAGTGAGAATTGGTTTGTCTGCTTTAATGAAACAAATGACAGATAGTCAATTTACAGGAAGACTAACTGCTATTATGAAAAAAATAAATATTGAGGATGGTTCAGAGGCAAGAGGTCAAAGAGCTGTTTTGGTTTCGCAACAACCACAATATTTGAAAGGTTTAGATTTCAATAGAAATATTTCCTTTAATGGCATTTTTTCTGCTCCGTTTACTTTAACTGCTAACGTAGACAGAAACGAAAGTACTTTAAGTGTTCCGGCATTTAATCCTTTGAACTTTTTAAATATTCCATCAGGTGCAACACATTTCAGAATTATCAATGCTTTATCTGTAATCTCGGATTTTGTTTTTAATCCTGCAACTGGAGCTTATGAGCCAGCAGAACCAATGTTAAATGAAACTTCAAACATTGCATATTCTGCTTATACTCCTGTTTATGTTGTAACTTCTTTAATTGATGTTGTTTCAACTTTACCAGGTGCGCCAACATTAACAACTAATGTTGCGGTTTTGGGAAGTATTGGAATTGAATTTTATCAGCAAGTAGGAGTGAACTACTATTTATTCAATGCAGGTAATGCTATGAAAATTCAAGAAGTGTTCTAAAAAAGACCATCAGTTTGTAAAGTTTACTACTTTAAAACCAATTACCCTTTCGAAAGAGAGGGTTTTTTGTTTTGCATCAATTTGTCTATAATGGCGACTTATATAGGGCTAATGGTGCAAATAAGTGCGGAATATCTATCTATTGAGAGAAAAAGAACAAATCGTTTTTTTATCCAAAGAAAAAATCCAAGTATGCCCTTAACTTTCCATTTATCAATCAACATTCGGATAAGACTTCAATTTGAGCTGTTTTTTTTAGAAAGAATGCTTACCGATTATCGTCAATCGGAGTGGAGGTTTTGTGGCATTCTTTCTGAAAAAAATTGCATCCTATGGGGTTTGGGGAAATGGAAGATTTCCCCAACTGAACTTACCTAGTGCGCTGGCAGTAGCGAAACAAGTGTGTAGTTTTTTATTTGCTTATCGGATTGTTGATTTATATTTTGTGGTTCTGGCAAATAAAAAACTATACTCTTGTGGGCAAATTTGATTTTTGAGGATGCCTTATTGTTCCTGCGAAATGAGGTTTTTCTATTTTATCAAAATGTTATTCGGAAATGTTGTGGCATCTTCAAAAAACAATGAAAACTCTTTCCTAGTGCGTTGGCAGAAGCTCGAAGTAAGGGTATTCTTTTTTATTTGCTTATTAGGTTGTTCTGATTGGTTTTCTTGGCTGCTTGATGCCTGCACGTAAATAGAAAGATAAAACTTGAATGTTACTACAATTATTGTTTTGAAAACGCTAGGTATCAAGCAGACGGAAAGCCAATGACTTGGGGTTTTGTGGCAAATAAAAAAGAATACTCTTACTGGCACTATTGGGATTGTGGGTATAGAAAATTGCTTTAACCAAAAAAACAATAAACACTAAAAGCAATTTTTATACTTACAATGTCAATATGAAAATACTTCCTATTTCTTTTTATGCGGTTCGATTGTCTGCGTCTGTTTGGTTTCGGAAGAAGTTATGCGGAAAGATAAATGTTGTATTTAACGTAAACGTGATGCGGAGGTTTACAATTGCTAGTAACGGCTGGCTTTGCGTCTGTTGGGGATTTAAGAGCAGCGTACTTTCTGCTTTGTTGATTAGTTCAAAAGCAAGATATAACGTCTATTTACCACAACTGCCCCAATAGCGCAAAACCACCGTTACTAGCAGTTGTTTCTATTTATTCCAATATTCACACAAAGTATATTTTGTTTATATTGAATTAACGAAATGAAGCAAACAAAGAATTGATGCTAGGAATACTTGGACTAGGAGCAATTTTTGTGCAGATGAATGAG
>JADKBW010000024.1 GCA_016714905.1 Flavobacterium sp. | reverse complement strand
TAAACAACAATTGTCCTTTGCTTACTTGGCTGCCTTCTTGAAAATTAATGCTTTCAACAATTCCTGAAACTTCGCTACGAATTTCTACCTGTTCGTTCGCTTCTATAGAACCAGAAAGTGAAATATTGTTGTCAAATGTTTGTAATTCGACAACAATTCCATTGACTGACATCATCTTATTTTTTCCGCCTTTGTCCTTGCCAGAATCCTCTTTCTTTTTGTTTTCAGAAATGCGGTAAGCGATAAATGCGCCAAAGGCGATTAGGATTAAGGTGTATGCGAAGTATCTTATTTTCATAGTGCTTGAGATTATGAACAGCGTACAAATTTAGCTTTTACAAATTTGAAAATCCGGTACGTTTGATATATTTAACAGTAATACTAACAATTTCTTTTGGACTGTTAACTGATATAATTCCAAATGTTTTTTTTCTTAGAGAGTGCCATAAAAACGGACTTCAAAGCGGCATGTTCTGGTCTGTCCATGGATGCATCTGCACGTAAAAGTTTCATCGCTTCTTGTCTAGCCAAAAGCAGAATATCTTTATCTCGAACAATATCAGCAATTTGAAGTTGCAAAACACCGCTTTGTTGGGTTCCCATTAAATCTCCGGGACCACGCAATTTCAAATCGACTTCGGCAATTTCGAATCCATCATTGGTCGCACACATGGTTTCCATCCTGGTTTTGCTATCAGAAGACAATTTGTGCGAGGTCATCAATATGCAATAACTCTGTTCGGCGCCACGACCCACACGACCGCGTAATTGGTGCAATTGCGACAATCCAAATCGTTCGGCACTTTCAATAATCATCACGCTAGCATTGGGAATATTCACGCCAACTTCAATCACGGTGGTAGCTACCATGATATTGGTTTTGCCTTCTGAAAATCGTCTCATTTCAGCGTCTTTGTCGGCGGGTTTCATTTTACCATGCACAATTGAAATGGAATATTTTGGCAATGGAAAATCTCTAGAAATACTTTCATATCCATCCATTAAATCCTTGAAATCCATTTTTTCTGATTCTTGTATTAAGGGATACACGATATAAATTTGCCGGCCTTTTTCAATTTCGTCTCGAATAAATTTCCAAACTTTCAAACGGTTCGAATCAAAGCGATGCACGGTTTGAATTGGTTTTCGTCCCGGTGGCAATTCATCAATGACTGAAATGTCTAAATCACCGTATAAACTCATCGCCAATGTGCGCGGAATAGGCGTAGCGGTCATGACTAAAACGTGCGGCGGAATGGTGTTTTTCTTCCACAGGTTCGAACGTTGTTCTACACCAAAACGATGTTGCTCGTCAATAATCGCTAGACCAAGATTCTTAAATTGAACTTTG
Source organism: Flavobacterium sp. (assembly GCA_016714905.1). Lineage (GTDB taxonomy): Bacteria > Bacteroidota > Bacteroidia > Flavobacteriales > Flavobacteriaceae > Flavobacterium. Next base: position 57,951 of record JADKBW010000024.1, on the reverse strand, counting down.
TCTTCCAAGAGCGCGTGTGTTCCGATGATAATATGCAAACTGCCATCTTCTAATGCTTCGTGAATGATTTTTCTTTCGGAAGTTTTGGTTGAGCCAGTCAGAATTTTAATGTTGATATTTAAGTCTTTAGCCAATTCGCTTAAGCCAAAAAAATGTTGATTGGCTAAGATTTCCGTGGGTGCCATCAAACAGGATTGGAAGCCATTATCTAACGCTAACAACATACTCATAAACGCAACAATTGTTTTTCCTGAACCCACATCGCCTTGCAAAAGTCGATTCATTTGCGCGGGATTTCCCATGTCGTTTCGAATTTCTTTGAGCACACGCTTTTGTGCGTTGGTCAATTCAAAAGGCAAATGGTTTTGAAAGAAATCATTAAAATACGCTCCAACTTGGGTAAAAGGATGGCCTTTGATTTTGTGTTTGCGAATCAGATTTTTCGTTATCAATTGCAGTTGAATAAAAAACAATTCTTCAAACTTTAATCGAAATTGTGCTTTGGCCAAAGCGTCATTGCTGGTGGGAAAATGAATATTAAATAATGCTTCTTTTTTCGACATCAATTTCAGTTCAGAAATCAAATAAGTGGGCAAAGATTCAGTAAAGAGGTTTTGCGTTTCTAGAAATAATTGTTGCATCATTTTAGAAACCACTCGACTTGAGACGCCACGATTGGTCAATGTTTCAGTCGATGGATAAACGGGTTGCAAGGCAGAACGCAGACTTTTTTCATGTTCCGATAGCAACTCAATTTCTGGATGCGACATGCTAAAAACGTAATTAAACAGGGTGCATTTTCCAAAGATGACAATAGGAACATTGAGTTGTAAACTGTCTTTTATCCACTTGTGGCCTTGGAACCACACCAATTCCATTTGTCCAGTTTCATCAGCAAACGTAGCAACCAATCTTTTGCCACGCTTTTGTTCGACCATTTTGATGTTGATAATCTTTCCAATCAGCTGAACTTCTGCCGGTTGGTTGCGCAATTCATTGATTTTGTAATAGCGCGTCCGGTCGATGTATCGATTGGGATAATGTTGAATTAGATCTTCATAGAAGCGGATGCCCAACTCTTTGCGAAGTAAATCGCCGCGATTAGGTCCAACACCTTTTAAATATTCGATGGGGGTTTGTAGCAGATTCGACATGGCAGCGGAAGAAATTAAAGGATTTTTGAATGGCTTACAATATTAAAAGCGAATATAAGCTATAATTTTAAAACTTGGAAATATGAAAGTTTTAAAACAATAAAATTGCAGTATCTCGCTGTATATTTGCAAATCATTCGGAAATCAACGAAACAATGCGATATTATTTTTTACTCTTCGTTAGTACGCTAGCCTTTTCACAACAACTTCAATCTGTCGATTTTAAGACGATGCATGCGTCAATTGAAATTAATCCGATTAAGCGCAATGTTATTGGCGACGTATCCTACACTTTCGAAGTAAAGCAGCAAATTGACACCATTAGAATCGACGCGCAGAAGATGGTTTTTACCCATCTCAAAATCAATGGGAAAGAAGTAAAATTTAAAGAAAACAAAAAACAATTGTTGCTGTACGAAGGTTTTAAAAAAGGAAAAAACACCTTGAATTTTCACTATGATGCCTTTCCTACGCAAGCGATGTATTTTGTCAATTGGGATTTCACCGAGGAAATTGATACGCCTGAAGAAGTTCAAGGACAAATTTGGACGCAAGGACAAGGAAAATATACGAGTCATTGGTTGCCGAGTTTTGACGATGTCAATGAGAAAGTCATATTTGGATTAGCAGTTAAATTTCACAAGAGTTTTGAGGTCATTTCTAACGGCAATTTGCTGAGAAAAGAGACGGAAGGAGATGATTTTACCTGGCATTATCAAATGACGAATCCGATGAGTAGCTATCTGGTTATGTTGGCGATTGGTCATTTTGAAAAACAAGAATTGACTGCGAAATCAGGGATTCCTTTGGTTAATTATTACGAAAAGAAAGATTCCTTGGTACTAGAACCGACCTATCGATATAGCAAAGCCATTTTTGATTTTTTAGAAAACGAAATTGGGATTCCTTATCCATGGAAAATCTACCGCCAAATTCCCGTACATGATTTTCTTTATGCGGGGATGGAGAATACGACTTCTACTATTTTTTCACGAGATTTTTTGGTTGATCGTGTTGGTTATGTGGATCGAAACTATGCCAATGTCAATGCTCATGAACTAGCGCATCAATGGTTCGGCAATTTGGTTACCGCTAAATCTGGAAAAGACCATTGGTTGCAGGAAGGATTTGCGACTTACTATGCGCTATTGGCGGAACGTGCTGTTTTTGGGGATGATTATTTTTATGAAAAATTGTACACCATGTCTGGACAATTGATCGAAGCCGCAAAGACCGATACGATTCCGATATTGAATGAAAAGGCGAGTTCCTTGTCATTCTATCAAAAAGGAGCTTGGGCATTGCATGTTTTACGCGAGCGTGTCGGTAGAGATCAATTCAATAAAGCAGTAAAAGCTATTTGAAGAAGTACGCATTTCAGACCGTAAGTACAGATGATTTCTTAAATGAGATTAAACTTGTCTCTGATTTTGATACGAGAAGTTTTAAAAGTAAATGGTTGGAAGTGAGCGTTTTTCCTGCGGAAGAAGCACGAGAATTACTTCTTAAGAACGATTTTATAAAACAATATTTAGCAATTCAAGACGCGCCACTCGATTTGACAAACGATCAAGATAAAATTATGAAAATCCTCGACAGTTCTGCTTACTATCCCATCAAGGAATTGTTGGTTTTTCAAACCATTTCGCTTCCTTTTGAAAGTAAGGAATTTTTGCTGAATGCGGCTTTGAATACGAACGAATTGCAAGTTCGACAAGCCGTAGCGAATGCAGTGAAAGAAATTCCAGAGCAGTTTCGTGCTTCTTATGAAAATTTATTGAATGACGACAGTTACTTCACTAAGGAAGTGGCGCTTTTTAATTTATGGAAGCAGTTTCCCGAGCACAGAGCGCATTATATGGAAATTTCAAAGGATTGGATGGGTTTTGAAAATAAGAACCTAAAAATGTTGCACTTGTATTTGTCCTTTTTGACCGACACCGATTCGAAGAAAAAAATGGATGCTTATTTGGAATTGTTGCGGTATACGGGCACCAATTTCGATTCGAATGTGCAGCAAGAAGCGCTAGAACGATTGTTACAATTAGAAGTCCACACCGAAGATGTGTTTCGAAGTTTGGCGTACGGAACGGCACACCATCGTTGGCAATTTGTAAAATTTTGTAAGGATAATATTCGAACATTGATACAAGATCCGAAAAACAGAGCGATTTTTATCGAAATGAAAGCCAAGTTGCCCATTCGAGAAAAAACGCATTTGCAACGGTTATTGGATGAGAAAAGGGAATAAAAAAAGCCTTCGGTTAGGAAGGCTTTTTTGTATTTTTATTCAATAGATTATAACAAGTTTGGTTTCAAAACATTGGTGATTTGATGAATGCTTCCAATTTTGTTAGGATATCAAACTTGAATAAGATCTTAGCTCCATTAATTTGAAATTTAATTTTTAGTTTTGAGATAATCTCTGTTAAGATACTAATAGTTGAGGGTCTTCAAAAAAAGTTGAATGGAGTAGATTTCCCGTCCAATATTGTCGATTTTAGGTTTTGACTAAAGGATTTTTTAGTATCTTAGCTAATTCGCTCAGTTAAGTCACTCAGGAATTCCCCGTTCATCAATCAGCGTAAAGGCAGCATTGTTGGGGCAAAAACTGTAAAGGAGAAGAAGGTTCCAGTTAAGAAGACCAACAAAACTCAGCTGGTGCTTGATCAAGTCTTGTTAATGCTGTAAATAAAGAACTTAAATTTGGATCGGCAGCCCACAAAGGTAACAATTGAAGGTAATGAAATTACCGCATCGACAACGTGGACTATTCCATTTGAAGCAGCAATATTTGGCCCAACTTCAAATGCTCAGAAGAAACTTTATAAACTTCATTTTTTCTCAATATAAATCGATTTTCCTGATGCGACTCGCAGGTCCGCAGGAGTGAATGTTTTTTATAACTTGTCGTCAACTGAGCCGCCGTGAATTTTGTTGCAAGAACATGGTTTAAAGAACGTTTCTCAGTGCAGCAATTTGTTCAGGCGTTGTTTGATTAGCAATGTAATCGCTTGTAATTCCAGCAGCAGTAAATGCAGTGTTGTCTGGAGCAAAAACCGTGTAAGTTCCAGCAGTGTTTAAGGTAGTAACAAGGTCTGCTTTTGTAAGTGCTTCCACCAAAATAGACAAATTTGCATTTCCTTGTGCGATTTGAGCGATTGTCTTAGGTGTTGGAGCCGGAGTTGAATCATCATCGCTACTACAAGATACCGAAGAGAAAGAAACAAAAGCAACAAGTGCTACCAATAAAAATTTCATGTTTGTTTTCATAGTTTATAAAGTGTTTAATTAGATTGCAAATTTATCAAACAAAATTTACGGAAATGATAATATTATCTTAAATCAACCCAATCCCGAAAAACTTTAGCATTTTTTTTCGAAGTGTTTACTTTCATTTCGATATCGGAATAAGAAGATTTTCTATTAATGACGGTCCCTCCGGTCAAAGGTGAATTGTACTTGATGTCCAATAAAAATATTAATGTACTTTTGGCATACTAAAAAACACTTCAAGAAGTTTTACAAGTTAATATGATTGCTCAATTTATGAAAATTAATAAAAGCCTCCTTTCTATTATAGTTTTCTTTGTAATGAATGCTGCTGCAGTTGCACAAACTGAATTCAATCAACTTGATGATAAAGGCAGTAAAAATGGCCCATGGAAAGGTTATTATCCCGAGTCTAAAAGATTGCGGTACGACGGTACTTTTGATCATGGTAGAGAAGTAGGTGTTTTTCGGTTTTACGACGATACGCAAGCGCAGTCCATTATAGCCACGAGAGAATTCAACAAAAAGGACAATTCTGCTTATACGATGTTTTACAATCAGTCCAATAATCTCGTCAGTGAAGGCAAAGTCGTGAACAAATTATACGACGGGGTTTGGAAGTATTATCACGAAAATTCCAAAGCAATCATGACTTTAGAGAATTACGTGAACGGAAAACTCGAAGGTGTTCGGAGTGTTTTTTATCCCAATGGAAAATTAGCGGAAACGACAAATTATGCTAAAGGCATTAAGTCAGGTGCCTACAAGAAATATACGGCAGAAGGTATTGTTTTGGAAGAATCAATCTATAAAAACGGTCAATTCGACGGCAAAGCCATCTATCGAGATCCCAAAGGCAATATCGTAGCGCAAGGCATTTACGTCAATGGAAAGAAGAAAGGAATTTGGCAGTTTTACGAGAACGGGAAATTGTCCAGCGAAGAAAACATGTCAAAGGTTAAGAAAGTTGTAAAAGCAAAATCCAAATAAAATTTTATCGTATTTTTGGGCAAATTTGGCATAATGAAACGAGTTGTTGTAGGGCTTTCTGGTGGAGTAGATTCGAGTGTTGCAGCGTATTTGTTGCAGAAGCAAGGCTACGAAGTAATCGGTCTTTTCATGAAAAATTGGCACGACGATTCCGTGACGATTTCGAATGAATGCCCATGGCTGGAAGACAGCAACGATGCACTTTTGGTTGCCCAAAAACTTGGCATTCCTTTTCAAACAGTTGATTTAAGCGAACAGTATAAGGAAAAAATCGTTGACTATATGTTCAACGAATACGAGAAAGGTCGCACACCCAATCCAGACATTTTATGCAACCGCGAAATCAAGTTTGATGTTTTTATGAAAATTGCATTGAGTTTGGGTGCTGATTTCGTCGCGACGGGTCATTATTGTCGAAAAGGCGAGATCCAGAAAGAAGGAAAAACAATCTATCAATTGCTAGCGGGCGTTGACTCGAATAAAGATCAGTCTTATTTTCTTTGTCAGTTATCACAAGAACAATTATCGAAATCACTTTTTCCGATTGGCGAATTAACCAAGCCTGAAGTTAGGGCAATCGCTACTGAAATGGAATTGGTAACCGCGGAAAAGAAAGATTCACAAGGTCTCTGTTTTATAGGAAAAGTTCGTTTGCCTGAGTTTTTACAGCAAAAATTACAGCCCAAGCCAGGTTTGATTTTTGAAGTAGATGCAGATTTGCCGCTATATACGCAGCCAAAAGGAGCGTCTAGTTCACTCGAAGAAGATTTAGAATTGGAATCAACTTCAATCCAATACACGCCAACCATGGGAAAAGTGGTGGGCAAGCATCAAGGCGCGCATTACTTTACAACCGGTCAGCGCAAAGGATTGAATGTAGGCGGTACTCCTGAAGCTTTATTCGTTATTGCTACCGACGTGGACTCGAATACCATATACACAGGGCAAGGAAGTCAACACCCAGGATTATTCAAAAAATCGCTTTTTGTAGAATCAGAAGAGGTACACTGGATTCGTGAAGATTTGAGAATTGAAAACGGACAAACATTGAAAGTTAAAGCACGGATTAGATATAGACAAGAATTGCAGTCGGCGACTTTACACCAATTTGAAAAAGGCTTATTTGTTTCATTCGATGAACCGCAATCAGCGATAACTTCCGGGCAATTTGTTGCTTGGTATCTTGATGACGAATTAGTTGGATCTGGAGTTATTTCGTAAGTTTACTCAATTAAAAAAATGGAATATGAAAAGAATTGTATTAATATTGGTGATTATATGTACTTTCACCATGTATGGTCAGGAAGATGCCTGGGTTTACTTTAATGCAAAACCAAATGCACAAATGTTCTTTGACAACCCACTTTCTGAATTGTCGCAAAGGTCTTTAGATAGAAGAGCGAATCAAAATATTGTATTAGATATCAAGGATGCTCCAATCCACCAATCCTATATTGACCAAATTACGGCGACGCAAGGAATTATCGTGCTGGCAAAATCAAAATGGTTTAACGCATTGCACATCCAAGGATCGGAAAATGACATACGTGCATTGACTGATTTGAGTTTTGTTGAGCGTGTTGACTTTGCCAATCGATTGTTGAATAATCCATTAAGAACAGTGGTTCCAAAGAAAAAAATGAAAAAGGTGAATAAAGTCTTTGAAACGGATGTCGTCTTTAATTATGGAAATTCTGCCAATCAAATAGAAATGCTGAACGGGCATCTTTTGCATCAACAGAATTTCACGGGATCGGGAAAGATTATTGCGGTGATGGACGGCGGTTTTCCTGGAGTTAATTCGGCTTCTACATTTTCTAGATTGAGGGATAATAATCAAATTTTGGGTGGTTATGATTACGTCAATCGCAGTCCTGATTTTTATACTGGATTATCCCATGGAACGTTGGTTTTGTCGACAATGGGTGGATTCAAAGACAATGAATTGGTCGGAACTGCTCCTGACGCTTCTTACTATTTGTTTATTACAGAAGATGGCGCCAACGAATGGCCATTAGAATTGTCATTGTGGGTGGAAGCGGCGGAAGAAGCGGATCGTTTGGGCGTGGATATCATTAATACTTCATTAGGCTACACAGAGTTTGACAACCCTAATTATAATTTTACTTATGCGGATATGAATGGGACGACCACCTTTATTTCTAAAGGACTAGATATTGCTTTTAGCCGTGGAATGGTCTGTGTTAATTCGGCAGGAAATTCAGGAAACAATCCATGGTTTTACATCTCTGCGCCAGCGGATGCAATTAATGCGTTGGCTATTGGTGCTGTGAATGCAGCTGGAGATTACGCTACTTTTAGTTCTCAAGGTCCCTCATTCGATGGAAGGGTAAAGCCCGATGTTGTGGCACAAGGACAACAGTCTGTTTTATCTTCGACTAGTGGCAATATTACTACTGCGAGCGGCACCTCATTTTCAGGTCCAATTACTGCTGGAATGGTAGCTTGTTTATGGCAAGCATTACCCAATGCAACCAATACGGAAATCATTCAGTTGATTAAAGAATCTGGCAGTATTTTTAACAATCCAACAAATGAATTGGGGTATGGAATTCCAGATTTTAATTTAGCAATGAATAGTGGTTTGTTGAATGTAAATATTGTGGATAAAGAAAGGTTTATGATTTATCCAAATCCCGCTACTGATTCTGTTTCGATTGCATTTCCAACAGGATATGACAATGCTACAATATATCTATACAATACGATGGGTCAGTTAATATTATCTAGAGAATTAACGAGTGAAAGCAAAAGTGTAGCACTAAGTGGTTTTTCGTCGGGTATGTATCTATATAAAATTGAAAGCGCAAGTGCTTCACAGTCCGGAAAAATAACCATTCAATAATGAATAGAATTACGGAGCTTTTCAAAATTCAATATCCAATTATTCAAGGTGGTATGATTTGGAACAGTGGATATAAACTTGCCAGCGCTGTCAGTAATTCAGGCGGTTTAGGTTTGATTGGAGCGGGCTCTATGTATCCAGAAGTTTTGCGGGAGCATATTCAAAAATGCAAGAAAGCTACTGATAAACCTTTTGGTGTTAATGTTCCGATGCTGTATCCTAATATTGAAGAAATTATTTCAATAATTATTGAAGAAGGAGTGAAGATTGTTTTTACGTCTGCGGGTAATCCAAAGACTTGGACTGCTTTATTGAAGCAAAACGGAATTACCGTCGTGCATGTTGTTAGTAGTTCAAAATTTGCACTTAAAGCGCAAGAAGCAGGCGTAGATGCAGTTGTTGCTGAAGGTTTTGAAGCGGGTGGTCACAACGGAAGAGAAGAAACGACCACCATGACGCTAATTCCAATGGTCAAAAGCAATATTTCGATTCCATTGATTGCGGCAGGAGGCATTGCGACGGGAAGAGGCATGTTGGCGGCTATGGTTTTGGGAGCCGATGGGGTTCAAATGGGAAGTCGATTTGCAGCCTCTGTCGAGTCCTCATCACATGAGAATTTTAAGAAAACCATTTTGGAAGTGGAGGAAGGTGGAACCCAACTTACATTGAAAGAGCTCGCACCTGTTCGTTTGATTAAAAATAAATTTTTTAATGATTTACAGGCGTTGTATGAGAAATGTCCCACAACCGAAGAATTAAAGGTTTTGTTAGGAAGAGCCAGAGCGAAGAAAGGGATGTTTGAAGGAGATTTGGTTGAAGGAGAATTGGAAATTGGACAAATCGCAGGATTGATTGATGAAATCATTCCTGTTAGTCAAATAATTAATAACGTCATGTCAGAATTTACGATGGCGAAGCAAGAGCTTGATTCACTAGACTTTTAAAGAGAATAAAAAAGTAAATACATGAAAGTAAAATATTGGTTCGGTTTGATCTTATTTCTAGTAACTCTTGTTCAGATTTATTGTCAGACTTATAAGTTTCAAACAACAGGTTTTAGCGTCATGGCAAAAAATGAAAATGGAGATTGGGGTAAATGGTCTGATTTGCAAGATACTTCTATCCTTATCTCGCTTGACACGACAAAAAACAGGTTTATCATTTATTCGCAAGAAATTCAACTTTATGATATTTTAAGCTACGAGGAGAAAGAAGAGAATGACAGCGATTTGATTTATCCTTTTTCATGCAAAGACGATGATGGAGTTCCTTTTACTTTGTCCATTATTACGAGGAAAAACCAAAACAACAGAAAGCAACTGTATATCAATCACCAAAATTTCATTATTGTTTACAATATTGTCAACTACATAGAAAAAGGAGAAAGATAGCATATCAATTGTTTTATTTCTACTGGCAATTTGAGCGAATTTCGCTTTCTCACAACTCCAAAACTTGTTTTTGGAGTTTTTTTTTAGAATCTACTACAATAAGATCGTTACTTTCTGTGGGTTATACAACTGCATATTTATGTTGATAAACTCATAGAACTACACCTAAGTGTATGTTCCTTAATGATTTGCGTTTGAAAAGTTGTCCTTTTGTTTTTAACAAATTGTTAATGATTTTGTTCATAATATATAAAAAAGCCAAAAATTGAAAAGGTAAAATGAAGTAATATAGTAGTGTAATTTAGACTATAGTTTTTTGAATAATTCTGTCAAGTTTGATCGCTTGTCAGGATATTAAAAACGGTAGATTTTTATTATAAAAGAACTATTTGATAGTCTTTTTAAATTTCTTAATTGGTCAATTTGTTATGCTTATGAGAATTAATACTCTTAGTAAAAAAATACTCTGCTTCTTTTTGTTCTTTTCGATTGCGGCTACTTATGGTCAGTGTCCAACTGTAGTGAGTCCGCAGACTTTTTGTGACATTCAATTTTTCCCCAGTTCGCCAACAATTGCTAATCTTGCTGCTACTGATAATGGTGGGGGAGTTGTTTGGTATGATTCTGCGACATCTACTACTCCATTAGCAAATGGATTTGTTTTAGTTACTGGCGCGGTTTATTATGCGGATGATATAGGTGGTACCTGTTCCGCAAGACCAAGTGTTGCGGTAACAATTTATGACAAACCACTCGCGCAGCCTTTTCAAGGGCCTTGTGTTGATTCGCAGTCTGAAGCTACGATAGCTGACTTGAGCGCCACTGGTAATAATATTCAATGGTATGCTGCAGCATCAGGTGGTTTGCCGTTGCCATTGACAACGGTGCTGATTGACAATGCTTTTTATTACGCTAGTCAAACCAATCCATTTACGGGTTGTGAGACCTCAAGAAGGAGTGTTCAGGCAACTATTGGGATTGTTCCAGTTCCAACTGGGGATCCTATTCAATTTTTTTGTAATGATTTAGCTGATCCACCGCTACTTGAAGATGTGATTGCTAGCGGAAATAATAATTGGTATTTAGCAAGTTCAGGAGGTTTTCCTATTAGTCCTTCAACTCCTTTGGTTTCAGGTCAAAGTTATTATGCTACTACTGTTGATTTGCCATGTGAGAGCGAAAATCGATTACAAGTGCAAACGATTTTAGTCGAGCCAGGTAATCCAGGGGTAGATGCGGTTAAGAGAATTTGTGTGAATGATTTGTCAACCTTTCCAACCTTTAATTTATTTGATGAACTAACAGGAGGTCCTGACACAACAGGAACTTGGAGCGGGCCTTTAGTAACTAGTGGAGGTAATCTTGGAACGGTCAATGTTTCGACTTTGACACTTGCTGGAAGTCCGTACACTTTTACCTATACTGTTTCGGCAGCGCCCTGTCCTGATGTGAGTTCTACAGTTACAATTATCATATTACCTTTGCCAACGGTATCTATTAGTACAACGAATGCTAATGTTTGTTTTGGACGGAATGGCGTTGTTGATTTTGTAGGAACACCAGGTGCAACAGTTACTTATTCAACAGGTAGCGGACCAAATCAAGTTGTCACTTTAAATGGGTCGGGCACTTTCGCCTTAAATACAAGCTTTCTTACTTTAGATACGACCTATACTTTGGTCAGCGTGTCTTCTAGTGGTGTGCCAAGTTGTACAAATACTGCTTCTGGTTCGGTAAGTTTTACCGTGGTAGCATTGCCGACTGTTACTGTTGCCAGTACGCCAGTTTGTTCGGGGACAAATGCTACTGTGACTGCTACGCCTGGTGCGCCGGGGAATTATAGTTATAGTTGGACTTTTCCCGCTGGAGCTACTAATCCTGGAAACGTTGCTTCGTTTTCAACTGCGGTTCCTGGTACTTACAGCGTAATCATGACAAATTTGACAACGACTTGTCCTAGCGCTAGTGTTCCTGTTAATGTGGTAATTAATCCACTGCCAACAGTGAGTGTTTCTATTGTAAATTCAACAATTTGTCCGGGGCAAAGTGCTGCTGTTACCGCAGTTCCGGGAGCAGCTGGGACTTATAGTTATGCTTGGATTGTTCCGGCCGGAGTAACACCGCCCGGCAATGTTGCTACTTTTAATACGACGATTGCGGGTGCTTATAGTGTTGTAATTACAAATACTTCAACTACTTGTGTTAGTACTTTGGCAACGGCAACGTTAACCATTAGTCCATTGCCTACAGTTTCTGTTAGTTCATCTCCTGTGTGTGCCGGAACGAATGCTACAGTTACTGCAACGCCAGGTGTGGCAGGTACTTATTCTTATTTGTGGACTGTTCCCGCTGGCGCAACTAATCCTGGCAATGTAGCAACATTTACAACATCTGTTGCTGGATCATATAGTGTAGTAATGACAGATTCAAATACAAATTGTCAGAGTGCATCTGCCGCCGTTACAGTCGTAATCAATGTACAGCCAACGGTAACGGTGACAAGTCCTCCAGTTTGTACTGGTACCAATGCTACTGTAACAGCAACGCCTCTTCCAGCTGGTAATTATTCCTATGCATGGACCTTTCCTGCAGGAGGTACTAATCCTGGAAATGTTGCAAGTTTTTCTACTTCAATTGCTGGATTGTACAGTGTAGTAGTTACAAATACAACAACGAGTTGTCAAAGCATAAGTGTGCCAGTGACGGTTAGCATTAATCCTCAACCAACGGTCGTTGTATCGATAGTTAATCCTACCATTTGTCCTGGTCAAAGTGCTACAGTAACTGCGACTCCGGGTTCGGCTGGTACGTATACTTACACTTGGACTGTCCCAGCTGGAGCAACGAATCCTGGTAATGTGGCTACATTTTCTGCTACAGTGGCAGGTACATATAATGTAACGATTACGAATACAGTAACGCTTTGCACAAGTTTAAGTGCTGCGGGAACTTTGACTATAAGTCCGCTACCAACGGTAACAGTAAGCTCTCCACCTGTTTGCGCTGGAGGTAATGCTACTGTTACCGCTACGCCAGCTCCTGCGGGAAATTACAACTTTGTATGGACCTTTCCAGCGGGCGCAACTAATCCTGGAAATGTGGCAAGTTTTTCAACTTCAATTCCTGGATTGTACAGCGTAGTTGCTACCAATACAGTTACAAATTGCTCAAGTGCAAGTGCGTCCACTACAGTAGTCATTAATGCTTTGCCAGTTGTTACTGTAACTAGTTCGCCTGTATGTTCAGGTTTGAATGCTACTGTTACAGCGACACCAAGTGTAGCAGGTAATTATAACTACCAATGGACAGTTCCTGCTGGCGCCACTAATCCTGGAAATGTAGCTACTTTTTCAACTTCAACTGCTGGTAATTACAGTTTGATTATGACTGATACAACTACCAATTGTCCAAGCGCCAGTGCAGCAGTTACAGTAGTTATCAATCCTACACCGACGGTAACTGTAGCAAGTTCGTTAATCTGTTCCGGAGGGACAGCGACCATTACAGCCACACCAGGAGTTCCGGGTAATTATTCTTATGTTTGGACGGTGCCAACCGGCGTTACCAATCCAGGCAATGTCAATACATTTACAACGACAATTCCGGGAACATATAGTGTTCAAATTACTGATATAATTACGACATGTGCGAGTACAACTGCGGGTACTGTAACTATCAATCCACCGCCAACGGTAACTGTAAATAATCCTTCTGTTTGTCCGGGTCTTGACGCAACAATTATTGCGACGCCAGGTACTCCAGGGACTTATTCTTATTCATGGACAGTGCCTGCTGGAGCAACGCCTCCAGGTGATGTGGCAACATTTTCTACTTCAGTATTAGGAATATATAGTGTTGTGATCACCGACTTAGCGACAACTTGTCAAAGCAGTAGCGCATCAGGGGAAGTAATTGCTAGTCCAGCTCCCACAGTAACCGTAAACGATGTGTCTATTTGTTCAGGTGCAGAGGCGACAATTACCGCAACACCTGGTACTGGTTTGCCTTCGGATTATAATTATTCATGGACCGTTCCGGGAGGTGCTCCAAATCCTGGGAATGTGTCCACATTTAATACGACTTTTGCTGGAATTTATGGTGTCGTAATAACAAACGTAACATCAACCTGCGCTAGCACTATAGATTTTGGAACAGTGGTGATTAGTCCAACGCCAACAGTAAGTGTTACTTCTCCAGCAGTTTGTTTAGGTGATAATTCAACTATAACAGCAGTTCCTGGTCAATCGGGCACTTATTCTTTTGCTTGGACGGTACCGGCTGGCGTAGTAAATCCGGGTGATGTGTCAAGTTTTACGTCGAGTATTGCAGGTGCTTATAGTGTCATCATTACCGATTCAAGTACTGGTTGCGAGAGCGCAAGTGGTTCCAGTACATTAACGGTTAATCCACTACCGACCGCAACTGTATCTTCTTCTGGAACGGTATGTTCAGGTAGTTCTGCTTCAATACTATTTACAGGTACACCAAACACAATTGTGACCTATAATATTAATAATGGATCAGACAGTACATTAAATATTGGTCCGTCGGGAATTTTTACTTTAAGTATACCTCTTTTGGCAACTTCAACATTTAATTTAGTAAGTATTATTTTAGATGGTCCGCCAAGTTGTTCGCAATTATTGTCTGGATCTACAACCCTAAACGTAACACAGCCGCCAGTAGCAGGAAGTAACGCTGCAATATCACTATGTAGTAATGGAACTACGCAAAATTTATTTGAATTATTAGGCGTAAACGCGCAACCTGGTGGCACTTGGTCTCCAGTATTGGCAAGTGGTACCGGAATTTTTGATCCAACGATTGATCCTCCTGGGAATTATATTTATACCGTTGCTGGGACGCCTCCTTGTGTAAACGATACCGCTTTGGTAACCGTTACAATCGTACCGCAGGCAAACGCAGGAAATGATGGAGTTGCTAATTTATGTTCAAATCTTGATCCAGTAGATTTAATCACTTATCTTGGAGGTTCACCGCAATTGGGCGGGACATGGTCACCGAGTTTACCGAGTGGAACAGGCATATTCAACCCAGAAAGTGATTTGGCGGGAGTATATACTTATACGGTGAATGGTACTGCGCCTTGCGGAAATGATACAGCAACTGTCACTGTATCTATTACTCCCGGGCCAAATGCAGGAACTTCTGGAAGTGTCACGCTTTGCGTTAATAACCCAGCACAAGATTTGTTCTTGAGTTTAGGAGGAAGTCCTCAAGTTGGAGGTACTTGGACACCTGCATTAGCTAGTGGTACAGGAGTTTTTGATCCTGCAATAGATCCTCAAGGAGTTTATACTTACACTTTTAGTGGTAATCAACCATGCGACGACGATACAGCGACTGTCACTGTTATAGTTAATCCACTACCAGACGCCGGCGAGGATTCAAATGCATTGATTTGCTCAAATATTGATTCTGTTGATCTAATAACCTATTTGTCTGGTACGCCACAGTCAGGAGGAATATGGACACCCACTTTAGCGAGCGGAACAGGGCTTTTTGATCCGACGATAGATTCAGCTGGAGTTTATACGTATACCGTTGGTGCTCCGTTTTGTACTCCCGATATTGCTACACTAACGATTACAATTGTTCCTGGACCAGAGGCAGGCACATCAGGTTCGGTTACTTTTTGTATTTCAAATACGCCTCAAGATTTATTTTTAAGTTTAGGTGGAACTCCGCAAGCTGGAGGGGTTTGGACTCCAACATTAGTAAGTGGCACAGGTGTTTTTGACCCAGCAATTGATGCTGCTGGAGTTTATACTTATACTTTAAGTGGAAACCAACCGTGTGACAATGATACTGCGACGGTAACGGTTGCAGTTGATCAACTTCCAAATGCAGGAACTTTTGTTGGAAATCAAGATGTTTGTACTTCGCAAGGTACTTTTGATTTGTTTTCATTATTGACGGGGAATCAAGCAGGAGGTTCATGGACCGATTCAAATGATAATTCAGTTACGAGCACAATTGATATTTCTGCTTTCGAACCCAACACCTATAGTTACACTTATACGGTGAGTAATTCTTGCTTGCCAGAAGATAATGAAACGGTTCAATTTACAATCTTGCCTAATCCAATTTTTAATTCTAATAATATTATAGTTTCTTCTCCTAATTGTAGCGGAGAGAACGTCGTAGTTAGTTTTTCAAATATGGTCGATGGTGAATATGTTTTGAATTTTGATTTGACGTTGACAAATGTCTTGTTAAATCAAAGTGCAAATGTGACTATTGTAGACGGAATTGGAACATTAGAGATTAACTCGAGTGTAGTGCCCTTAGTTGGAACAACTAGGATAACTTTCTTAAGTATATCAAATGCTAGTACTTCATGTACAACCATACTGAATCCAAATATTAGTGCCGACTTTATTATTCAGCCAAGTTCAAATTTAGAAAGTGTCAATTTAAGCGTAAGCAATGTATGTTTTGGAAATAGTGTTATTGTTCAAATTAGTGGAGCAACAGGATTGACCGATGGAACCTATCAATTTGTTTATTCTATACCTAGTGCAACACCTACTGTTGATACAACGGCTGAAATAAGTATAGTTGGAGGAGTTGGACAATTTACAGTGGCAGATACTGTTTTTTCAAATTTTGGTAGTTATTCGGTAACAATTGATTCGATAATAAATCTGTCTGGCGGTTGCAATAACCTCACTGAAGATGCTTCCACAAATTTTGAAATATATGCGATACCAGATTTGTCGAATGCAATCCTTAGTTCAGATACCGCTTGTATTAATTTTTCAAATGATATTTCAGTTACCAATGAGCTAGGTCAAACGCTAACCGATGGAAGTTATTTAATTACGTACGAATTATCTGGTTCCGTTACGACTACACTGACCGATACGGTAAACATAGCCGATAATTTAGGAGTATTTACAATACCAGCGTCAACTTTAAATGTAGCTGGTTCTGTTACAGTAACCATTACTCAAATAACGTCGACAATTGGAGCATGCGGTGCGGTAGCTATCGGAATTGAACCAATCACTTTCGAGGTATCTGAATTAGAAACGCCAATTCTATTACCGAGAGGAAATGAGTTTTGTATTTCTGACAGTCCGACAATTTCGAACTTAACAACTAATATTTCCGGAACGCAAACAGTAGTTTGGTATAATGCTGAGAGTGGAGGAACTGCGTATGCAGATACAGATCTACTGATTGATACGACAACCTATTATGCAGCTTATATTTCTGCTTCTGGTTGTGAAAGTGCTTCGAGATTGCCTGTGACGGTAGATCTTACTAAATGTGAAGATATTCTAATTCCAGATGGATTTTCACCAAATGGCGATACAGTTAATGACGAGTTTGTCATTAAAGATATCGAAATCGGTTATCCAGCTTTTACATTAGAAATCTATAATCGCTACGGTAATATTTTGTACAAAGGAAATATAAATACCCCAAATTGGGATGGTACAACAACCGAAGGCGGAATGAAACTAGGGAACAATGTCGTACCAGTTGGAGTATATTTTTATATACTCAATTTTAATGATGGAGAGCGAGAAGCCAAGCAAGGCCGCTTATATTTGAGTAGATAAGATTTTGGATAACGCCAATGTAGCGTTCAAATTTAAAACAAGACCATGCGCAAGCATTGCCCAATAAAAAAGAGTATCATCCTATGAATAACAAGATGAAAATAAGACCTTTTAACTATATTATCTTTACGGTGTTTGTACTTGCATCATTGCATGTTAAAGCACAACAAGATCCACAGTTCACACATTATATGTATAATATGAGTGTGATTAATCCGGGATATGCCACTGATAATGCCGGTGTCATTAACCTTGGAGGATTATACAGAACGCAGTGGGTTGGAGCAGTAGGAGCTCCTAAAACAGGGACGCTATTTGTACATTCGCCGATTGCGAAAAGAGTTGAAGTGGGATTGTCCATTATTAGTGATGCAATTGGAGATGTTGTTCATGAGAATAATATTTATGCGGACGTGGCTTACGTCATTCCACTTTCTGAAACGAAAAAGTTATCCTTTGGTGTGAAAGCAGGAATCACTTTATTCGACGCTGATTTTAATGGATTTAAATACACCGATGCTACGCCAGATCAAGCGTTTGCAGGTAACATCAATCAGAATTTTCCAAACGTAGGAGCAGGTGCTTTCTATTTTGGAGAAAATTACTACTTAGGATTATCCGTCCCAAATTTCTTGACGACAAAACATTTGGAATCGAAGGATGGACTTAAAACCACTGGCGTCGAAGAAGTGCATTACTTCTTTACGGGAGGATATGTATTTGATTTAAGTCAAAGTATTCGTTTCAAGCCCGCTTTTATGACGAAAGCGGTTACTGGCGCACCACTTTCAATCGACTTGACCGCTAATTTCTTGTTTAACAATAAATTTGAAGTGGGTGCTGGTTATAGAGTAGATGATTCCGTAAGTGGTTTAGTTGCCTTTTCAATTACTCCAAATTTCAGAATAGGATACTCTTACGATTATACGCTTACGAATTTAGGTGAATTCAATTCAGGCTCACATGAAATATTTTTATTGTTTGATTTAGATACTTCGAATCTGAAATCGAAAGGCTATGAAAAATCACCAAGGTTCTTCTAACAACTAAGAAAATGAGAAATTTTTATTCTATACTTTTTATAATTTGTTTCTGCAGTGGACTTTTTGCACAAAAGGCGACTGTGAAAAAAGCAGATGTACTATTCGGTAATAAAGCCTATGTTAAGGCCGCTGAGATGTACGAACAACTAGGTGATGGTCAAAAGATATTGCAAAATTTGGGCGACTGCTATTACAATAATTCTCAAATGAAAGAAGCGGCGCGCGCTTACGGAAAATTATTCTTGACTTTTAAAGATAGTGTGAAAACCGAGTATTATTTTAAATATTCTCATGCATTGCTCGGGGAAGCCAACTATGAAAAGGCAGATCAAATCATGGGCGAGTACTTGAAATATAATGTCAGTACACCTAAATTTATCGCCAATCTAAAGACGAATGTGCCGTTCAATTACGTGGTTCAGCCTATGTCTAAGAATACTTCGAATGGCGATTTCGGAATGTCGTTCTATGGCGATAAAGTGGCTTTCGCATCGCTAAGAAATGCAAGTTCAAAATCATTTGGTTGGAATGAAAAACCCTATTTAGATTTATTTAGTGCCAATGTAAATGATAAGGGTTTGTTGGTCGATATCGAGCCTTTTCCAAAAGAAATTAATACAAAAACACACGAAAGTTCAGTGACTTTTAGCCAAGATGGAAAAATTATGTATTTCAACAGAACCAATGCTAAAATGGTAAAAGTTGGAAACGAAAAGGTGGCAAATATTAAGATTTACAAAGCCGAATTCGTCAATGGCGTTTGGTCGAATATTACAGCGCTGCCATTTTGTAGTGATTTGTATTCAACCGAACATCCTGTGTTGACAAAAGACGGGAAAAAGCTCTATTTTTCTAGTGATATGCCAGGTTCTATTGGGTCTTTTGATTTATATGTTGTGGATGTAAACGAAGACGGAACCTACGGAACGCCAGTAAATTTAGGAGAAACCATCAACACAATTCACAGAGAGCAATTCCCAGAAATATCAAACGATGGAAGCATCTTATATTTCGCTTCTGACGGTCATCAAGGAATGGGAGGCTTAGATATTTTTATGAGCAAATCACTCAATGGTGGTCCATTTGCAAAACCGCTCAACCTCGGAGAAACCATCAACAGTAATATGGATGATTTCAGCTACGTTGTTGATGAGAAAAAGAATCTGGGTTACTTTTCGTCCAATCGAAAAATCGGTGACGCTTTGTATAGTTTCACAAGAGAAGAAAACCAAGAACGTTATGTGGTAGAAGGCGATGTAAGAGATAAAAATACGCAGATTTTGTTGCCTGGAACCTTGGTATCGCTTTATGACGAAAACAACATTTTAATCGGACAAATGGTGGTTGGCGGAGAAGCAGATTATGTTTTTGCTACGGAACCAAACAAGAAATATCGTATTGAAGCGATGCGTGATTTTTATATTCCGCACAGTGAAGAATTCATGACGAATGAAGATGGTAAGTTGCGTTACACCATCGAGTTGTTTATGGAGTGCTATGACGATGCGGAAGAGATCATCACCAAACGCCAAGATGGAAAAGTGCAAATTGTATTGGAAAATATTTATTTCGATTTAAACAAATCGAACATCAAACCAGATGCAGAGCGAATTCTAAATGTTTTGGTCGATTTGTTAAAGAAATATCCTGAAATGGAAATTGAAATAGGGGCTCACACCGATTCACGCGCCTCTGATTACTACAATATTATGTTATCAAACAGACGGGCAGCCTCTACATTGGAGTACCTTGTTTCGAATGGCATTAAAAGAAAACGACTACGGTCTAAGGGATTTGGCGAGACTGTTCCATTAGTTAGATGTGGAGCTGCCTGTACCGAACAAGAACATTCCATTAACCGGCGTTGTGAGTTTATTATATTGAAATAAATTGGGTTAAAAAAGCCACTAGGGATAGTGGCTTTTTTTTTTTTTATTTTTTAGACTATAATAGCAATCAATTTGTAAATATTACAATTTCCTTACTTTCACAATTGATAACTAGTATATCTTTATCGTTTTAAATTCAAATTCAATTTATATGAAACGAATGAGCCATTTTGTGCTACTATTGCTGACGATATCATTGTTTGCTCAGCAACAAAGACCAAAATTAGTGGTTGGAATTGTGGTCGATCAAATGAAACCAGATTATCTACAGCGATTTTATAATGACTTCGGCGACAACGGTTTCAAACGATTGGTGAAAGAAGGCTATACTTTTCACAATACCCATTACAATTATTTGCCTACTTATACTGCTCCGGGTCATGCTTCTATTTATACAGGAGCAACACCATCCATTCACGGTATTGTGGGCAACGATTGGTTTAGCCGTCGATTGCAAAAAGAGCGCTATTGCACCGATGATGCAGATGTTCAAATCATCGGGAATAGTAGTAAAGGAGATGACCCCATGTCGCCAAAGAATCTTTTATCTACGACGATTACTGATGAATTGAGATTGTCAACCAATTTTAAAGGAAAAGTAATAGGAATGAGCATCAAAGACCGAGGTGCGATTCTTCCCGCGGGACATTTTGCGAATTGGGCATTCTGGTATAGCAAAACGGGAAGTTTTATTTCGAGTACTTTTTACGGTCCAACGTTGCCTACTTGGGTGAATGAGTTTAACGATGAAAAACACTATTTACCTTATCTAAGTAAAAACTGGGAACTACTGAAACCTATTGCAACTTATGATGAAAGTCTCTCGATGATAAATCCTTACGAAGGGAAATTGTATAAAGCCGATAAACCAGTATTTCCTTACGATTTGAAAAGCATGCTCGATAAAAATGACCCTGGTGTTATTCGAACGACGCCTTTTGGTAATAATCTCTTGGCTGATTTTGCAAAGAAAGCGATTGAGAAGGAAGCATTAGGGAAAGACGAGGTGACCGACTTCTTGGCAGTGAGTTTTTCATCGACAGATTATGTGGGACATATTTTAGGACCAAGATCAGTTGAATTGCAAGACACTTATTTGCGTCTTGACGAGACCATTGCGGACTTCTTGAACTATCTTGACAAGACGGTTGGAAAAGGAAATTATCTGTTGTTCCTCACCGCAGATCATGCTGGAGCAGAAAATGTTCAGTTTTTAAAAGATAACAAATACAGCGTAACGAATGTTGAACCGAAGGATATTACAAAAGGATTGAAAAAGTTTTCGACAGATACTTACGGTGAAGATTTGATAGTAAATTATTCCAATTTCAATATTTATTTTGATAAAGAGAAAATCAAAACAAAATCGCTTGATTTGGTAAAAGTAAAGCAATCCTTTAAAGACTTTTTGATGACGCAAGGTCATGTCAAAAGAGCTTATGCCGAGGAAGAAATTTTGGCGGATAATGGCAATGATTATCATCTGCATTGCATTGCTCGAGGTTATGATCCGTCAGAAGGCGGCGATTTAGTTGTTATTGATAAACCGGGCTACATCGAGTACGGCGCAACGGGAACGTCTCACGGAACGACTTATCCGTATGACACGCATGTTCCGCTAATTTTCTTTGGATGGAACATCAAGTTTGGTGAAACGCATGATCGAAAAGAAATTACGGAAATTGCACCAACGATTGCTCAAAAAATAAACATCAGTTTTCCTAATGGGACCGAGGCGAAAGTATTGACCGAGATAATGAATGCAAAATAATTGAACCAATGAAAACTTCAAGTGGAATTCTTAAACTGTCTGCATTCTTTATATTTCTTTTTTCAATACAGAATATAAACGCACAGATTTGGCCAGCTTCATCTTGGTCGACGGCGACAAATCTGACAACCATCATGGATGCAGGTGGAGTTACAGATTTGAGTGGATTGCATTTCAATCCCACTAATAACAGATTGTACGCAGTTCAAGGCGATGGAAGACTTCGTGTTTTGCAATGGAATACAACAACGAATACATTTGCGCAAATAGCCAACGAAGCAATCGACGGCGGTCCAGAAGGAATTACCCAAGCCAATCTTTATGCGAACGAGTTTTATACGATTGATGAAAATAATTACGAAATCAGACGCTATACGCATACCCCTAATTTTTCAACAGTGACTGAATTCAAACATTGGAATCTTTTGAATGCGCCTTCGCCAATGCAAGATACCGGCAACATTGGACCAGAGGGTATTACTTTCATTCCAGATAGTTTTTTGAGTTCGATTGGGTTTGTCAGCCAACAAACGGGGCAATTGTATACTTCCGTAAAAGGATTGGGCGGATTGTTTTTTGTAGCCCACCAAGACGAAGGGAATGTATGGGTTTTTGATGTTAATCCGAATACTAACAATGATTTTGCTTATGTAGGAAAGTACCAAACTAACCACGAGGAAAGTTGCGATTTGGCATTTGATCGATCGACTGGACTTTTGTATATCTTACATAATATTGCAGGAAATAATCGATTAGAAGTGACAAACTTATCGACAACATTCAATGGAGCTGCAAGGAAATTTGTCTATTCAAAAGATTACCTCATTACCAATCCAACGGGCAATAATGACAATATTGAAGGCTTTGCATTGACACCTAAATGCCCAGAAACGGGAATCACTAGTGCTTGGTTGTGCCGCGATGTAGAAAATAATGAATCGCAATCAACTCAAGAAGATGCGTTGCGCTGGTTTCCTACTTTTATCGCGGATGGAAGTTGCGAGATTTTAGCAAATGATGATTTTAATACAACAAGGAATTTAGTACTATATCCGAATCCAGTATCGAGTCAACTAAGAATCGTTGGTGAATTTCAATCCAATTCGACCATACAAGTTTTTAATAATATTGGGCAGATTATTTTAGACAAGAAAACGCTCAATAGTTTTACCGAATGGCTGGATGTTTCGCAGTTAAATACAGGAATATATCTTGTTAAAGTTCAGAAACATGGGCACGAATAGTACCGCCAAATTCGTAAAGAAATAACTATTTCAACAAAATCTGATTCTTCAACAAATCTTCAAAAGTTTCTCGTTCACGAATGAGAATTCCTTTACCGTCTTTCCACAAAACTTCGGCAGGTTTGTAACGTGAATTGTAATTGGAAGCCATGGCAAAACAATAGGCTCCCGCATTTCTAAAGCACAAAATATCACCTTCTTTGATTTCATTAATGCGACGATTATTAGCAAACGTATCGGTTTCGCAGATATAACCGACTACACTATAAAACCGTTCTTTCCCTTTTGGATTGGAAATGTTTTCGATGTAGTGTTGCGATCCGTATAACATCGGTCGAATTAAGTGATTGAAACCACTGTCGATACTGGCAAAAACCGTTGAAGTGGTTTGTTTTACTACATTCACTTTGGCTAAGAAAAACCCAGCTTCGCTTACCAAAAATTTGCCTGGTTCGAAAGCTAAAGTCAATGGTCGACCATATTCTTTTTCAAAAGCGTTGAAGCGTTTCGTTAGTTTACGTCCGAATTCCTCAATGTTGGTTTCGATGTCGCCCTTGTGATACGGCACTTTGAATCCACTACCAAAATCAAGAAAATCTAAGGTTTTAAAATGAACCGCCGCTTCAAACAAAATTTCAGCCGCGTATAAAAACACTTCAATATCTAAAATGTCCGAACCGGTGTGCATGTGAATCCCGTTGATGTGCATGCCGGTATTTTCAACAATGCGCAAAATGTGTGGCATTTGATGAATTGAAATTCCAAATTTACTATCGATGTGTCCAACAGAAATATTGGTATTTCCACCTGCCATGACATGTGGATTAATCCGAATACAAACCGGCACCTTAGGATGTTTCGTGCCGAAATGCTCTAGAATAGAAAGATTGTCAATATTGATTTGTACGCCAAGTTCTGCCGCTTCTTCGATTTCTTCAAACGAAACGCCGTTGGGCGTATAAATGATTTGATGTGGTTCGAAACCCGCATGCAAGCCGAGTTGTACTTCTTGTATGGAAACCGTGTCGATGTTGGCTCCGATTTGTTTAAAGAGTTGCAATATCGCAATATTTGACAATGCTTTCACCGCATAATTGATGCGAACGCGTTCTACTTTAGAAAAGGCTGCGGTCAGTCGTTGGTATTGTGATTCGATTTTTGCGGCATCATACACATATAATGGACATCCGAATTCGGTAGCTAAATCGACGAGTTCTTTGGGTTGCATAGTCTTATCTTTTTCGCAAATCTATTGTTACTGCGATTGACTTCCAAATAATTAGGGAAGAATTCGTATTTCAATCGATATAGTTGTTTTTAGTTACAAAGCCTAGCCCCGATAGGAGCAAGTATCCTTTTTTTTAACCCTTTGAAAGTTCAAAACCCTTTTGGCGCTTAATTTTCTGAAAGGGTTGAAAAAAGATACTGCGGATAGCGGGAATCAGCTCGAAATAAAACTATAAATCCCCATCCATAGTTTGTAGTTTTTTATTATTTTTGTGGCACTTTTAAATAGCCAAATTACATCCATATGAACATACACGAATACCAAGGAAAAGAGATTTTAGCCAAATACGGCGTACGCGTACAACGTGGAATCGTAGCCAATAGTCCAGTAGAAGCAGTCGCTGCTGCAAAGCAATTGACCACAGAAACCGGAACACAATGGTACGTGATCAAAGCGCAAATACATGCTGGCGGACGCGGAAAAGGTGGCGGCGTGAAATTGGCGAAAAACTTAGATCAGGTGACTGAGTTGTCTGAGCAAATCATCGGAATGCAATTGATTACACCACAAACTTCTGCGGAAGGTAAAAAAGTGCACAAAGTGTTGATTGCGGAAGATGTATATTATCCTGGTGAAAGTGAAACTTCTGAATTTTATATGTCGGTTTTGTTGAACAGAGCGACAGGAAGAAATATGATCGTCTATTCTACAGAAGGTGGAATGGATATCGAGGAAGTGGCAGAGCACACGCCACACTTGATTCACAATGAAGAAATCGATCCTTCGGTTGGTTTGCAAGGCTTTCAAGCGAGAAGAATTGCTTTCAATTTGGGACTTTCTGGAAATGCTTTCAAAGAAATGGTGAAATTTATCGATTCGTTGTATAATGCTTATGTTGGTTGTGATGCTTCGATGTTTGAAATCAATCCAGTTTTGAAAACGTCTGATAACAAAATTATGGCTGTTGATGCCAAAGTAAATATTGATGACAATGCTTTATACCGTCAGCCGAAATATGCCGACATGCGTGACATCAGAGAAGAAAATCCGATTGAAGTGGAAGCCAAAGAAGCGGGATTGAATTACGTGGATTTGGATGGAACGGTTGGATGTATGGTGAATGGCGCTGGATTGGCGATGGCAACGATGGATTTGATTAAATACGCCGGATTTGAACCAGCGAACTTCCTAGACGTTGGTGGAACTGCGGATGCGAAACGTGTAGAATTGGCGTTCCGTATCATCTTAAAAGATCCAAATGTAAAAGCGATTTTGATTAATATTTTTGGTGGAATTGTTCGTTGCGATAGAGTAGCACAAGGTGTTGTTGATGCTTATAAAAATATGGGCGACGCGATTAAAGTGCCAATTATCGTGCGTTTGCAAGGAACCAATGCGGAAATTGCAAAAGAATTAATTGACAATTCAGGCATGCCAATTTTGTCTGCGGTGGAGTTTCAAGAAGCGGCGGATCAGGTTCAGAAAGCTTTAGGTTCTTAAGAAAAAAGTTAATTTATATAGTAGCCACGAATTTGCGAATATTTTATTTCGAGAATTCGTGGCTAACTTTTTTAAGATCGAATGATGTCATCGATAATCTTGAGGTGATGTTTGGTATGAATTGCTAAGAACTTTTTGGTTTGCTTGAGATTTAATTGTCCAAAGTACGGATGCGTGAAATTACTTTTTGCATCCAAATGTTGTAGTTCATTCAAAAGTTGTCTTACCGTTGCAATGTCTTTATGAAGTTCTTCTTTTGAAATATCCTCTGCTGGCATCACTGCTTTTGGTGCTTTTCCTTTACCTCTTGGAATGAAGTTAATAAAATAAACAAAGCTTCTGTTGCTATTGAATCTCCAACGGTAGTCGTCTGGGTTGGAACTTTGCAACACTTTGCTGATGTTGTGAAGGACTTTCAAGCTGTGCGCCAAATGCCATGAAACGTTGACCTGCGACACTTGACTATTGAAAACATCTTTCGAATCGATGTTGTTTTCTAGTTTGTTTACTAAATGAATAAGTGCTTCCATTCCGGAGAAAATTAAGGCTTCTTCTTGCCGTTATTAAATTTTACTTTTTCTACGACTTGAATTTTTGGTGTTGGTTTCTTGTCGCGTGAATTGCTCTTAGAAGCTGGCTTTTTCTTGAAATCCGTTTTTGGAGTTGCTTTAAATTCAACGCGTGGTTTCGCATTTTCTTTTACCGGAATTTCAGCGCGATGTTTCGCCAATACTTCATTCGGGTTCTTGGGATTTTCTTTGGTGCCACGCAAGTGAATCACTAATCCGTTTAAGAAATTACGCAACACTTGGTCGCCACATTCCATAAAATCAGGATGGTCTTGGCTTCGGAAAATATTGCCGATTTCGCCTTTCGACATGCGAAAGTCGACGAGTTCAAGAATTTCTATAATTTGATCATCGCGCAACATCAGTGCGACGCGGAGTTTTTTGAAGATATCGTTGTTGTTCATATTTTTGTTTTTAGAAAAAAGAGAATAGACCGCTGCGCTGAAAGAAGCAAGATTGAATTCGATTGTGAATTTTTTCCCTTGGTTCTATTTTCTTGGCTCTTTTCTCTTTCTTAATTCAGCCAAAGATACGCTTTTACAAATCCATCGCGCCATAATTTTTCATTGTGCTGTCCGCCTTTAACAACTACTTTTTTATTCAGTTTTTTACATTCGCAACGTTTAGTGTTTACGAGATTTTCAATTTGATTCAAGTCAGGCTCCATGTCTGGATCGCCTTCATTGTCGCCATGAATAAAGTAAATTTTAGCATCGAATTTTTTGGTTTGTTTGAGCAAGTCAACTAGTTCGTTTCTATTAAACCAAAAGGCAGGAGAGAATACGCCTGCTTTTCCGAAAACATTTGGGTATTTTAAAAGTGCGTAGAAGGAAGTCATTCCACCCAAAGAACTTCCAATCATGATGGTATTTCTCGGATTGGTTTTGGTTCTGTAAGTTCCGTCAATCTTCGGTTTGAGTGTGTTTACGATAAAGTCGAGATAGTTATTGGCTTTTCCTCCGCCGTGTCTTGCATGGACAAATGGGGTGAGTTCTTCCGTTCGTTTTTCAGTATTTTCAATGCCCACTACGATTACTTGCGCATTGAGACTGTCGAGTTTTTCATCGATGTTCCATTCGCCTGCAAAAGATGTTTTCGCATCAAACAAATTTTGGGCGTCGTGCATGTAGATGACTGGGTATTTTTTTGTGGAAGTGGTGTAATTCTTTGGCAAATACAACCAGATTTTTTTGGTGGATTGCAATTGTGGCGAATCCAGCGTAAATGTTGACACTTGCTTTGATGCTGTGCTTTCTTGACCAGTAAGATTATTTCTAGGCAAACAAGATCCGGTTGAAGAGTTTAATGTTTAGAAAGTTTCAATTGAATTTCTATTTTTTTGAATTCAACAATGACACATGAATATTTTCGCTAAAATAAATTCAGTGTGCAATAATGATGAACAGCATAACACGAAAAAAAATTGAGCTTATTAGCAGAGATGGTGTCCTTTTCTGTGGTGGATGGGAAGTTGCACGATCGTGAGTTGCAATTTCTGACTTTGGTCGCAGATGAACTTCAAATCAAGCCCGAAGACTTTAAGCAATTGTTTCATCAAGAATGGTATCCATCTGTTACAAAATCTGAGTTTCAGCGCATTCAGCAGTTCTATCGATTGGCTTTATTGATGCATTGTGATGGCGTATTACATGAAAGAGAACGAAATTCCATTCATGAAATTGGTATCAACATGGGTTTGAATCCTTTTGCGATGAAACGCGTTTTAAAAGCGATGGAGCTTTCTGAAACAGGGATGATTTCTCCAGATTATTTATTGGAAGTTTTTCAGGAGCAACTAAATTAAAAAAGCACCTTCCGGGTGCTTATTCTGTAAATTAGTGCAATAACTAAAATTATGGAAGAATTGATACTGAATTAAAGTAGCCACTTATTGAAGTAACGCCTTTATATCCAATTCCGTTTCCTTCCACTTTAAAAATACCTGAAATTTGATTCGAATCATTCTCCGTTATTTTTACATAACCGTCATAGGCATACCAAGTATTTGGATTCGTAGGTAAATAATAATTGAAAATATTCGAACCACCAATGAAATAAGTCCCTACTGCTAAAGAGCTTAACGGTATTTTGATAACATTAAAAGACCCGTCCATTGCGTAGATGGCATTATTAGGAAGCGATTGCGAATGATTCTGGAATACTGGTGTAAGGAAGCACACCGTTGTATCGGTAATAAAATTCGCCTAATCCAGGTGGCGTTGGTTTTGAAGCAATAGTATTCAAAGGAGCATTTTCAACTTCATTGTCATTGCTACAAGAAAATAGACCTGTTGTGGCTACAAAAGCGACTAGAACGGATTTCAAAATTGTTTTTTTCATGGGTAATTGTTTTTAAAGGTTACGGTTTTGTTTATAATGTTTATTTAAAATGCTCGGATTCCACGAACATGATTTGGTTCTGGTTTACTATCTAGCAAGGTAGTTCCTAAATTGATATTCAGAGCACGTGCAGACGTTGCATCATTTTCTGTACTACTCCAATAGACTCTTGTGGATGAGACAAGGGTGTAACCACCTAGACGCAACCCTTTGTTAGCATAATATCGGTGACTGTTTAGTAAATATAATTCATCAATGCTTGGTAAATACCAACCAGCACCCAATGTTGCAATATAGGTTGCTGCGGGACTGCTTGTCATTAATGCAGTATTAAATGCGCCATCTTCACTGCGATTGGCGCCAACAAGTACATTAGTAGTTTGCCATGCTAACATTCCGCTTTCAGTTAGCGAAACAATCAAACCGTGTTCTAGTCCGTCACTGCCTTTGTAGAGTTCAAAGATGATTCCGCCAAGGTACAATTCGCCCAGATAATGTGTGAAACCAGATGGAATCGGCGGTTGCCAGGTTCCAACACCTGTTGCAGTTGATGTAAGCACTCTTCCCGCCGCTTGTGTACCATCCACAATTCTAACAGCGCCAGCGATAGCACTATTAACATGTAATTGATTTGTTGGATTTGTTCCTAATGGAATGCCAATCCCTACATTACCATTGGTTAAAATAGCAGCATTTCCAAGATTGTTTCCATTGGCAAGTAATGCTTGGTTTGTTGCGGGTGCATTTGGGGATGTTGTTCCTAAATATCCTAAAACACCAGTTGCATAATAGCTATTGAGTCTGTCTCCGATTCCTAATACTCCAATTCCGTATCCATATCCACCGCCAGCAGCTGTTCCGCTGCCATAACCTTCAATTCCTCGGTTTTGAAAATCTGTTAGCGTACTCGTTTGAATGGCTTCTCCTAAAATTGTACTTTTAGAAGCATTAAAATTTTTATAAACGTGAAAAGGTTGCAACGGATTTGCTGTTCCAATACCGACATTTCCGGTTGTGCTTTTTACTCGCATTCGTTCAATATTGTCAGTTCCAAATGTAAAGTCATTCGCATCTGTTGTACCTATAAAATTTTCGGTTGCTGCAATGGTTGAAGTTCCATAAGTTGCGGGAGAAACAGGAGAAGTAATAGCTGTGTTCCCGTCTAATTCCCAACCAAACGATGTTGGATTTTGCCAAGTTACATTTCCAGCACCATCGGTTTGTAAAATTTGGGAAGCAGTTCCATCTGTGTTTGGCAGCGTGTATTCTTCATTAATATTTAGTCTTCCGTCTTTATAAACCGTTAAAGCATTGTGTCTAGTTACTGGAGAAGTACCGTTTCCTAAATTAAATAAGTGGTCATTACCATTAAAGGTAGTTACACCAGCTGCTGACATTGTATACAATCTGTTGTAAAACCCCAATGAAGTTTCACCAATCGATTGAGCAGTAGTGTCAAACCCGCTCGAAAAGGAATATTGTCCATTAGTAGTAGAAAATCCTGAGGATAAACTTAAGTTGCCATTGGCTGTACTTTGTCCTACCGCAGTAGTATTTTCACCATTTGCCGTTGCAAGATTCATGGAAACTGTGTTCTGACCAGTGGCAAGAGAAGCTCCGATGGCAGCAGAATTATTACCTGATGCGACCGAAAAGTTTCCAAAGGCTACTGAATTTATTCCGCTAGCTTCGGTTGTGTTACCTGTTGCTAACGAATTATTCCCACTAGCAATACTTCCATTTCCACCAGAAATAGCGTAGTTTCCTTGAGTAGTAGAAAATCCTGTTGCGAGACTACCATATCCATTTGCTGTGGCAATTCCCATAGAAGTTGATAATTCGCCATCTGCAGTTGAAGCATTTATAGCTGTAGAATTCTGACCAGTTGAAGTGGAATTTCCCAGCCACAGAATGATCAGCAGTTGCTGTCGCATTGTTTCCCATTGCCACAGCATTAGCACCAATGGCTTGTGAACCAGTACCTATTGCAAAAGAGTTATCACCAGCTGCTATACTTAAAGTTCCACCCGAAATTGAATTTTCTCCATTTGCAGTCGAAAAACCAGTTGCGGTACTTCCATTACCATTAGCTGATGCAGTTCCCATTGCAGTAGAATTGGTTCCCGTAGCAGTAGAAAGTCCTAATGAGGTCGAATTTATACCAGTTGAATAAGAGCGACCAAATGCTGTAGCATTGTCACCAGATGCAATTGTGTTTCTTCCCATGGCAACAGAATTGATACCCACATTAGCATTGTCCCATTCTGTACCAGTAACAGTACTTGCACGGAATGCATTTTTGCCTGGAAAGAACATCATTCGAGTTCCCGCTCCAAAATTAGGTACAGTAGCCGCTGCATTGAAAGTACCAGAATACAGTACTCCATCAGTATTTGATGTTCCCAATTCGACCTGAAATGCCGCATTTGTCGATGGAGTAGCGGTACCGATTGCCACTTTACCCAGATGGTGCATATTGTCAGAAATAGCATTTGGTGCCGTTGTAGTTCCGTTTTCATACCAATCATCGTCCCCAGTAGCGTTGCCAGCAATTGGAATCCACTTTGCTCCGTTCCAATAATAAAAACCTGCTACAACATTATTTGGAAGAACACCTGCACCAGCAATATTGTAGATTAAAGTAGCTGTCGCTAGCGCACCGCCCGCCGGATTAACAACCGTTGCAATATCTAAAGCATCGGTCAATTGAACTCTAGGAATCAAAACGCCGTTATTGGTCGATTGAATATCTAATGCTGCATTTGGCGTAGTCGTATTGACTCCTACTTGGGCGAAGGCTAAAAAAGGAAGAAATACAAAGAAGGTTAGTAATGTTCTCATGGCTAAGATTTTTTGAAAGTGGTTTTTTTAATCAATTTGTTTTGGTGGATGATGTTGAGTTCATAATCGCCTTTTTCCATCGCATTAATGTTGAGGAAAATTTTCTTGTCCGGAAGTTTTTCTACTTCGACATTATATCCGAGAAGTTTCTTTTTTGACATGCGATTTGACGTTTCAAATTTTGATGAAGCAAAACTATTTCAAACAAAAAAAAGTCCTTGCTACTATTGTAACAAGAACTATGAGATATGTAACATTGCTGTTACAGTCAATGAAATAATATGGTTAAAAGTGATTTTTCGAATTTAAATAATCAGAAGGTGTTGCTGAAAACATTTCTTTAAAGCATTTCGAGAAATAAGAAACATCGTTAAATCCAACTGCATATGCTATTTCAGAAATGTTGCCATTGCCTTTTTTGAGTAATTCTGCGGCTAATTTTAATCGTTCGTTTCTTAAAAACTCAGTAGCAGAAACACCCAAAAGGGACTTCAATTTACGATGCAATTGCATTCGACTCATTCCCGTAGAAGTGGCAAAATCTTCCATAGAAAATTCCGAATTAGAAAGTTCCTTTTTAAGAATGTGTTGCAGTTTCTCTATAAATTTCTCATCGACTGAATTTACGACAATATCAACAGGCTTCAAGATTAATTCTTGACTGTACCGCAAATGCAATTTTTTACGCTCGGCGATCAATTGATTTACAGTCGATTTTACAATTTCATTATTAAATGGTTTTGTCAAATAAGCATCGGCGGTACTTTTTAAACCTTCCTAATGTGCTTCGTCAGAGGTTTTGGCTGTCAACAGAATTACAGGTATAAACGAGGTTAATTCGTTATTCTTGGTTTGTTTGGTAAATTCAAATCCATCCATTTTTGGCATCATTACATCGGAAATAATGCAATCTGGAATTTCTTTCAAGGCAACTTGTAACGCTTCTTCGCCGTCTTTAGCTTCTAAAATTCGATAGTCGGTTTTGAAAATTTCTCGCAAAACCGACCGAATTTCAGCATTATCATCTGCAATTAGTAAAATAGGAAGCTCAGTTTCATTATCAATTGAATTTTCAATAGTTGGAGTTGCCAGTTTTGACTGAATAACAACGGCATTTTCAATTGTGACAGTCAAAGGCAAATTCACAATAAATGAAAGTTCCCCGTTTTCAAGTGAAGTTCTAACCGTTCCTTGATACAAATCGACTAATTCTTTTACCAGAGCTAAACCAATTCCAACACCAGAATTAGTCTCATTTCTTTGATAAAAACGCTCAAAAATTTTGGGTAAATCTTCTTTTTTTATCTCACTGTTTGCATTGGAAACAACAATTTTTAAATTTGAATTTTCAACTGCAGCACGAAACCTTATCGCTTCATTTTTGGAACTGTATTTAAAAGCATTGGAGATTAAATTGGTGACAATTTTTTCGATGACATCTTTATCAAACAAATGATTATCAGTTGTTTTTTCGATTGTATATGAAAAATCGAGTTGGTTTTCTTTGGCTTGAAAATCAAATGGTTCTATGATTAAATGGAAAAATGAACTGATGTTTCCGTCTTTCAAAATGAGTTTTAAATTCCCGCTATCTATTTTTGAAAGTTCCAGTAATTGATCAACAAGTTCAAGCATTCTATTCGCGTTAACATCAATAAGATTTAGTTTGTTATGCTGGTTTTCATCTTTAATTTCATTTTGTAAACTTTGAATGGGGCTTTTAATCAAGGTTAGTGGCGTTCTAAACTCGTGTGAAATATTGGCGAAGAAGCGAGATTTAATTTCACTTAAGTTCTCGGAAATATATTTCTCTTTTTCTAATTGTGAGGTTTTTATATACAAAGCGTAACTTAAAAGTAAAATTTAAATTAACGTTCCTATTAAGATAGATAAGTTGGTCTTAATGTATATTCTATAATTGTCTAAATCGAATATTTTTTTTCCAAACGTGATCAAAATTTCTTGCAGTAAATAAGAAGAAACTAAAATTAAGCTTCCTATAAAGATGTATTTTATAAATATTACTTTACTGTTTTTATACAATTGAAATATTGCTAATAGTATAAATGCAAAAGAAACTGCTTTATAAATGGAAAGTAATGCTTTTGAAAAGGCACTGAATCCATAAAAATCATACCAATAGGAAGCCGATAAATATGTTAAATATATAAGCGATATTATTATAAAATATCTGAAAAAGAGATTATAATTGGATTTGCTGTCAATCAATATCGACCGAATGAATAAGCAGTAAAAGACAATGCATAAACAATAAGATATTTCTTTGATTAAATCATAATAAAGAATTATTGAGCCAAAGAAAAAATATTGGTTTCGGTCAATTTCAAGTAGAATATAGATAAACGTGAATAGTAAGTAGCAAGAATAATATAAGTTGTTTTTTGTTTTTGTTCTAAAATACACGAATAAATTATAAAAAAACAACATAAAGACACCTCCACACAACAAAGATAAAAGCAATCGATTGCCATGATAATATTGATAACCGTCTAAGATATATTCTTTAAATGCGGCTTCGGAACTGATATCAAGTTTAGCAATCATATAATCAATAGTAAAAACATTTTGTTTTAAGACTATTTGCTTTTCTTGAAAGGGTAGCATTTGAAACGAAAAGGAGTTGAAAATTTCTTTCGAATAACGATCCTCGTTTTTCTGTATGAATCCTATTGTTTTTTTTAAAGTGTCATTTTTAGAAAACACCCAAGCTTCAACTTTTTGAGCGTTTGAGGTTCTGAAAACTAGATTTAAAGTGTCATTCGAAGTATTGATTAAGTGCGCTTTTAGCCATAATGTTTTAGGAAGCTCTAATTTTTCATCCTTTTTGCAGTCGCAATAAGGTTCCATTTTATTTTCGAAAGAATGTAAATTTTTGTGGTTTATTTTTTTGTCATTGGTCAATAGGAATAAAAAGTTATTCGAGACTTCAAGGGTTTCAGACTTTAAATTTATTTCGATTGGTTTTGCTCCATTATTTTGAGAAAATAAAAGTAAGGAATAGAAAAAAGTTGCAAATATTAATATTGATTTCATTTGTTTTTACACAATAAATTTTAGTAAGTAAACTTATACAATTCTACTTACTAAAATTTATTTTTATTGAGAATTATGTAACAGTTTTAAGTTACAATAGTTTTGATTTATTCTATTAAGTGCTCTCCTGCAACACTTTAATTTCATCTCTCAATTTCGCTGCCTGCATAAAATCTATATCAGGGGCTAAGTTCAGCCTGAACGAAGTTGTAAAGTGAACCAGTTGTAGCAATAGAGTGATTTATCAAACTACTTGTTGGAGATTTATATGACGCAGTTGCGTTAATCTTACTTATTCAACATTTCTTCTATGATTTTTAACCGGTTTTCAAGTGTTTTGTTTTGCACTTTCAGCGTATCGTTTTCAGCCTTGAGTTCCTGAACGGCTTTGACCAAAGGCACTACAAATTGCTGGTAACCCAAAGCATAAGAATCTTTTTCGTTTTGGGGTTTGTAAACGCCATCAAAATCATAATGCAGTTCATTGGCTGTGGCTTCTACTTCTTGTGCAATAAAACCACTACTGAGTTTGTTTTCTGCGTCTTGTTGTTGTAGTTCGCTGACATAACTCGCTTCTTGTTTTTCGCCAATGAAAGCGCTGTATCTTGCTTTTTCAAAATGATAGGTTACGGGTTTTAGTTTCAAAATAAAATCTAAACCAGGCACATTGTTTTGCACATTGGTTTTAAAGCGCCCATCAGATGTTGTGAAATTTACTTGTCCCACAATAGCAGTTACAGCAGTATTTCCCACACGAACATAGTTGGATGCTGGAGCTGTGGCGTTGTACCCGAGCGCAGTAGCATTAGTCGCAGTAGCCAAACTTACATCGCTACTGTAGCCCAAAGCGGTATTGTTGGTTCCAGTGGTGGGAGTTTGTAGAGAAAAAGTCCCAATTCCCGTATTATTCACTCCAGTTGTATTCGATTCTACAGAGCGAATTCCAATAGCTGTATTATAATTACCAGTCGTATTAACTTCTAAAGCTTGTCGACCGTAAGCTAAGTTATTGCTACCTGTTGTATTACTGGTTAGTGCAATATATCCGTTTGCAATATTATGATCACCAGTTGTATTAGCATATAGCGCCTGATAACCCGTTGCAATATTGTAATTTCCATTGGTATTGTTGTACAAAGCAAATACTCCATTGGCAATATTGCTTTCACCTATGGAATTGTTAAAAAGAGACTGATAGCCTAAAGCGATACTATTGCTTGCAGTAGTATTTTTGTTTAAAGCTTGGTAACCAGAAGCGATATTATTTGCGCCAGTAGTGTTCGCATGCAATGACTCATAGCCCAATGCAATATTGTTACTTGCAGCGGAGTTATTGTATAAAGCCTCTTGTCCAATAGCAATATTATTATTAGCAGTTGTATTGAAATATAAGGCTCTATAACCGATAGCCGAATTATTTGAACCAGTTGTATTAGAGTATAAAGAGGATTGACCAATAGTAGAATTATATGAACCAGTAGTATTATTATACAACGAACCACTTCCTTTAGCATTATTACCTTCACCAGTTGTATTTAAATACAAGGCTTGATTTCCATTTGCAATATTATAATCCCCAGTTGTATTTGAATGTAAGGCATTATTTCCAATGGCAATATTTATGGCTCCAGTAGTGTTTAAAAATAGGGTTTCTATGCCAATGCCAATATTTTGCCATCCAGTTGTATTATTGTATAGACTTTGATAACCGAATGAAAAGTTATTAAAACCTGTTGTGTTATAGTATAACGATTGGTATCCACAAGCAGTGTTATTGTTCCCTGTTGTATTGCTGTATAAAGCACGATAGCCAGAAGCGGTATTATTTTGACCAGTTGTATTTGAATATAATGCACCGTAACCATTAGCAAAATTGTTGTCACCTGTGGTATTGTCATACAAAGCTTGAAAACCAATAGCGGTGTTGTCGGTTCCTGTAGTGTTCCTGAATAATGCTCGATAACCAATGGCTGTGTTGTTTCGACCTATTGTGTTATTAGATAAAGCTTCAAGACCATTAGCACTATTGAATGATCCAATTGTATTATCATGTAAAGCCCAATATCCAATAGCGGTATTATTGGACCCAGTTGCATTTGAATTTAAAGCACCGTTACCATTAGCAAAATTGTTATCGCCTGTAGTATTGTTATACAAAGCTTGAAAACCAATAGCGGTGTTGTCGGTTCCTGAATTATTGTTGAATAATGTTCGATAACCATTTGCTATATTATTACTTCCCGTTGTGTTGTTACGTAATGCATTGTAACCACTGGCTATGTTATTGGTTCCCGTTGTGTTTGAGTATAAAGCTTGATAACCATTAGCAATATTATCACTTCCTGTTGTATTATTACGTAATGCATTATTACCACTGGCTATGTTATTAGTTCCTGTTGAGTTTGAGTATAATGCTTGATAACCATTAGCAATATTATCACTTCCTGTTGTATTATTACGTAATGCATAATTACCACTGGCAATATTGTAGTCCCCTGTAATGTTGTTAAGCAACGCATATTGTCCGTTGGCAATATTATGGCTACCCGTCGTATTGTATTCCATGGCATTGGCACCGTTGGCAATATTATAATTGCCTGTTGTATTGGATCTAAAGCGAAATAGCCATTTGCAATATTATCTCTCCCAGTAGTATTTTCACGTAATGCCGAGCTACCATTAGCGATATTACTAATACCTGCTGTATTTGAATATAAAGCACTGGTTCCATTGGCGATATTGTATACTCCAGTGGTATTGCTATACATCGCTTGATGACCATTTGCAATGTTGTCGCTTGCATTATTACTGTATAAAGCATTATAGCCACTAGCTATGTTTCGGGAACCAGTTGTATTCGAATATAATGTTTGGAAACCATTGGCTATGTTGTAGCCTCCGGTAGTGTTTGAAAATAAAGCCTTGTTGCCATTACCAAAATTGTTATCACCTGTGGTATTATTATACAAAGTTTGCAAACCAATAGCTGTGTTGTCGGAACCACTAGTGTTATTGTATAAAGTGCTATAGCCAAAGGCGGTATTGTTTGAACCTGTTGTATTTAGGCTCAACGACCAAAGGCCATTTGCAATATTACTATCTCCTGTTGTATTGCTATATAAGGCTTGATAACCATTTGCAATATTTCTGTTTCCTGTTGTATTGCTATATAAAGCTTGATAACCATTTGCACTATTGTCATTTCCGGTTGTATTGTCATGTAAGGTCCTGTAACCAATGGCCGTATTTCTTGAACCAATAGTATTTGAAAATAATGATTCTGCTCCAAAAGAAATGTTATTGGTTCCGGTGAAAGTAGGATTTGAGTTTATACCCAAAGCCAAATTGCTGCTTCCGAATCGGCCCGCAGTTGTATTGTTTCGTTTAAAAACTAGATCATTGTTGTCTGTAGTTCCAATAAAATTGGTCGTTGCATTGGTTCCTGCATTACCAGTTACGCTCCATTCCTTATCCTGTCCGAATCCTTTCCAAATACTATTGGCATTGTCCCAATAATAAAAGCCCGGAGCATAAGTTCCCGAAGTTGTGGTCAAATAAAGCAACATTCGGTCTTGGTCAATGGTCGGATTGGTGGCTGGCAATGCATAGACTCGCGGAATCAATATCCCGTCGGTATTGGCAGGAGTAGCAACATTGCTCGCCTTGATATCTAAAGTGGCTTTTGGGTCTGTTGTGCTGATGCCAACCTGAGAATAGGTGCTTACGATTGGGAGCAGCAAAGCAAAAAGAATAGCTCTTATAAATTTAAAACTTATCATCATGATTTTGATTTTGAAAGTTCTAAAGTATTTGTATTTAATAAGATGCCTGTCTCAAAAGATTAGATTGTCAGATATTGAGATAAATTTTAAAGATTGGTATT
This sequence comes from Flavobacterium sp., assembly GCA_016714905.1. Taxonomy (GTDB): domain Bacteria; phylum Bacteroidota; class Bacteroidia; order Flavobacteriales; family Flavobacteriaceae; genus Flavobacterium. Next base: position 19,323 of record JADKBW010000024.1, on the reverse strand, counting down.
TCGGTATACGATAGGGGAAACCCCAGTTATTCTTTTGAATGACCTGTAAAAACTGGCGTTAGAATTAAACCCGGCTTCTAATCCTATTGAAGTTATAGTGTATTGCGAAAAAGATTCACTAGTAAGCAATTTTTTTACTTTCTCAACGCGAATTTCATTAACGTAATGATTAAAACGAATGGCATTGGCGCTCAAAACCTGAGATAGATAATTGCTGCTGATTCCCATTTCCTGTGCCACATCTTCCAATCTTAAATTAGGATTTGTAAAAAGTTGATTGGTAATGGATTCAAAATCAGTGATTAATTTTTGATTGGATTCATCAGTGATTTTTTTCTTGGTTATGGGTTCAAAAATCAATTCCGATTTGTTTGATATCAATTCATTACGGAAGATCTTTCTTTCTGTAAATAAAGACGACTGAAACAAACCAACATAAGAAATCCAATACACAATAAAAGAAATGCTGATCCATAAACAGTAATAAATTGAAACATCATCGTAAGCTTTCATATAAACAAGGACAAAAACCCAAAATATACAGGCAAAAAAACCAAGGAGCAAAAGTTGTTTAATCCATTTGGTTTGTGCGGTAACTTTACTGTAATTGAATTTTTTGTTTTCCTTTTCATATTGAATGATAAGCTGGAATGTCTTTATAATTAATAGTAAAGAAAAACCAAATGAAAACAACTCTTCTAAATAATAATAAAGTTCATTCACTTTCAATTTAATAGTAAAATCATTGATTGCTAATAATGATTGTATTAAAAAATCAATTAAAAAAGGGAGAATAATTACAAGTTGTAGATTTTTAGAGCATTTTTTTTCCAGATAATGCCGCACAAATAAATAAAACATCGGCAGGATCAACAGTTCACTGGGAATTCTTAAATACGATAAGAAAGGAAGACTGTGGCTCAATCGCGTATCAATAAACCAGTATTGCAAATTGCTTACAATTAGACTTATTACCGTATAAGCAAGGTAAGAATTTGTCCTAGAACTATATTTTTTGCTCAATAGCACCACCAAACTAAAGACAACTCCCTGAAGAATTCCCATCAGTATGATAATGTTGAAAATGTTAATTTTTAAATCCATTAAGATTATTGAAGTGAGTCGCTACATTTTCAAAAGTAATAAAATTCTGTATAAAAAAACTAATCTTTCTTTTACAGCGCCTTAATCTCATCACGTAATTTCGCTGCATACATACAATCTAGATCTTTGGCTTCTAGCTATTAGCACTTATACCTAATTATTGAGATGTTTTTAACCTTGAGATTTTGTTTCTTTCAATCAATTTTTCAACCGCCCATTTCTCTAATTTATGATGTAATGGTACAATCAAAAAAGCTATGCTAACCAAAGCAAGCAACATGAGAATAGGGGAATGATGGGTTATTTTTTCCAGAAAAGGATGTATTAATAAGTTGATGAATTCAAACAAAATCAATAAGGCAATAATGCCAAAAAACTTAATGACCTTTGTACTCTTGATTAAGCCTCGACTAAATATCAAAATAAAAATCACAAAAGTCACCAAGCCCAAGGCAATCAGGGCATATTGGATGTTTTGCTTGCGTATTTCGGCTTCTTCTTTTTGTTTTTTTATGATTTCTTCTTGCCTTTCTTCTTCGTTTAGGGTTAAGGCCTGAATTTCACTTTTCTTCTTATAATTAAACAAACTATCATTTAATTTCTGTGTAAGTTTAAAATAGTGAACCGCCATTACTGGATTAGCTTCCGAATTTAAGTTGGCTAATTCTTTGTAGCAATCTAGTTTTCCTTTTACATAATTAATTTTAACTGATTGCTCTAATGCCATTTTATAATAAAAAATACTGGAATCCTTTTCCTTCATTTTTTTATAAGTTAATGCGGTATAATAATAGTTCTCAATTAAAGGAACATCATAGTCACCTTTCAACAGATATGCTTCTCCTTTTCTAAAAAAAAGTAAGGCATTTTCATAGTTTCCTTTATATGAATAGGCCATTCCAAAACCGGTATAAGCATAGCCAAGCTTTTGATTTTTCATAGAAATACCTTCCTTTTTTGATAGATTTTTGGCAATGTTTAATTCTTTTTCAAAATAAGGTAACGCCTTGTCGGGACGATTCATTTTACACAGAAAATACCCATTGATATGCAAACAGCTACTTTTAATTATTTTTGATTTTGAAATATGATACGCTTTATCCGAGTAATAAAATCCTTTCGAATAGTCTTCTAAATCATCGTAGATGTAACACAAATCCAATAAACAGGCTCTTTGGAGAGGTATTTTTTTTAATTGTTCTCCAGTTTTTAATGTTTTGAGTAACATTTCAATAGCTTTAGAATAATTGCCAATATAGGACTGATTTATCGCTAAAAGTTCTTCTGCCCAAGCCACGCCTTCAGGTTCATTTATTTGTTGGCCTATTCGAACAGCACTTTTTAAGTAGATATTACTTTTATTAATATCAGTCAAAGAATATAGGGTTCCAACAGATGTCAAGGCATCTACTGTTTCGGAATTCTTTTTGTTTTTTGATATTATGGCTTTCAAACTATCCATTTCAGATTGTTGCGCCTGCACATGAGCTTGAAATAATGAGAAGATGCTTATTAAAATGAATTCTTTAATCCAATGAGAAAGTGCAGGTTTAGTCATAGCCTATTTTGTTTATATACAGCACAGTATGTTTGTTTCTTTAAAAGGAATATTAATATTCTTTTAATATAAACTTACATAAAATAGTACAGTAAGTGAGGTTTAGGTAAGAAAATTTAAACCTTTTCCTGCAACGCCTTTATTTCATCACGAAATTTCGCCGCTTGTAAGAAGTCTAATTCTTTAGCGGCTTTTTCCATCGCTTTGCGTTTTTCACGAATGCGTTTGTCGATTTCAGCTTTAGATAAATACTCAGTAATCGGTTCCGCTGCAATGTTCGGCAGATAGCCCAACTCCGCATCAATCAAAGGAATTTTAGTAAACGCACTTTCGATTTTTTTGTTCAATGCCATCGGAACCACGTTATTAGCAACATTAAAATTGATCTGCTTCTCCCGACGATAATTGGTTTCGTCAATGGTTTTTTGCATGCTTACGGTAATTTTGTCGGCATACATAATCGCTTTTCCTTTAAGGTTTCGAGCCGCACGACCTATCGTTTGTGTTAACGATCGATGACTTCGCAAAAAACCTTCTTTGTCCGCATCGAGTATAGATACAAGGGAGACTTCGGGTAAATCCAAACCTTCCCGTAGCAAATTCACACCAATCAACACATCAAAGATGCCTTTTCGCAAATCTTGCATGATTTCAATGCGCTCCAAAGTATCGACTTCAGAATGAATATACCGACAACGAATACTTACTTTGGTCAAATATTTCGCCAATTCTTCCGCCATTCTTTTGGTTAAAGTGGTGACCAAAACGCGTTCGTCAATTTCAGCGCGTTGTTGTATTTCTTCAATCAAATCATCAATTTGATTCAAACTCGGACGAATTTCAATAATCGGATCGAGCAATCCCGTCGGCCGAATGACTTGCTCGACATAAATTCCGTCGCATTTCTGCAATTCATAATCTGCAGGCGTTGCAGAAACATAAATCACTTGGTTTTGCATCGACTCGAATTCTTCAAATTTCAGCGGACGATTGTCCATGGCAGCGGGCAATCTAAAACCATATTCAACAAGGTTTTCCTTTCGACTTCGATCGCCGCCATACATAGCATGAACTTGCGAAATGGTCACGTGACTTTCATCCACAACCATCAAATAATCTTTGGGAAAGTAATCGAGTAAGCAAAATGGACGCGTGCCTGCTTGTCTTCCATCTAAATAGCGCGAGTAATTTTCAATCCCAGAGCAATAGCCCAATTCTCGGATCATCTCTAAGTCGAAATTGGTGCGTTCTTCCAGTCTTTTCGCTTCAAGGTGTTTGCCGATTTCTTTAAAATAATCGACTTGTTTCATCAAATCTTGTTGGATTTCCCATATCGCATTTTGTAAAACATCGGGTGAAGTCACGAACATATTCGCGGGATAAATCGTCAGCTTTTCGAACTTTTCAATTACTTGCGCGTTTTTGATATCGAAGCGTTCTATTTCTTCAATTTCATCGCCAAAAAAGTGAATACGAAACGCATCGTCGGCATAACTCGGATAAATTTCTATCGTATCGCCTTTAATTCGGAAACTTCCAGGCGTAAAATCGGCTTCGGTTCTCGAATACAAACTTTGCACAAACTGATGCAATAGTTTTGTTCGAGATATAATTTGACCTTTTTCAATCGGGATAACATTCTTTTGAAATTCCACCGGATTTCCGATTCCATACAAACAAGAAACAGAGGAAATCACAATGATATCGCGTCGTCCCGAAAGTAAAGACGAAACCGTCGACATTCGCATTTTCTCCAATTCTTCATTGATAGACAAATCTTTTTCAATGAAAACACCAGTTACCGGCATGAATGCTTCGGGTTGGTAATAGTCGTAATACGATACAAAATATTCGACGGCATTGTTTGGAAAAAACTGCTTGAATTCCGAATACAATTGCGCTGCTAGGGTTTTATTATGTGCTAAAACCAAAGTTGGACGTTGCACTTCTTGAATCACATTGGCAACGGTAAATGTCTTTCCAGATCCTGTAACGCCCAACAGCGTTTGGTATCTTTCGTCTTCGAGAATGCCTTGCGTCAATTTTTCAATGGCTTGCGGTTGATCGCCTTTGGGTTGATAATCGGAGATGACTTGGAAGTTCATTTTAGAGGTGCTGAGTTACTGAGTTGCTGAGGTTCTGAGTGGCTAAGTTACAAAGTTAGCGTATTGCTTTATAGATTTTAACCGCAGATTCGCAGATTTTTTATTGAATTTTTTAATGTACGAATTTGTAGTAAGTATTAAAATTTCCAATCTCGTTGCTGTGTTTTTGTCATGAATGTCCATGCGATGATGCGACTGGTTTTTTGTCCATGAATCATTTCAATTGTCTTAATTTCCGCCGCGTTGACTTTACTCAGCGTTCTATAAAGACTCGAAAGATGGTCTTTTTTCGACACCAAAGTCGTAAACCAAAGTACTTGTTGTGCATATTTGACACTTTCAAAAATCATCTGCGTGATGAATTTTAATTCACCGCCTTCACACCACAACTCTGCATTTTGGCCTCCAAAGTTCAATTTTGGAATTTGAATTTTAGAATTTTCTAGTGAATTGACTTTACGAAGATTGGCTTTATTCGCTTCCGCTTCAGAAGCATGAAAAGGAGGATTACAAATTGTAAACGCGAAACGGTCTTCCGCTGTAATGATGTTTTAAAAATAAATCGAGGTTCAACTTGCAATTGCAAACTCATGAAATCCATCAACTGTGGATTGGCGGCAAAGATTTTTTTGCAGTTTTGTAGCGCAGTTTCATCGGTGTCAGTTCCTACAAAACTCCAGCCGTAACAGGCATTTCCGAGCAATGGATAAATCGCATTGGCGCCGATACCAATATCCAAACCCTGAACATTTTCGCCCGTTGGAATTTCACCATTATTGTTGGAAGCCAAAAGATCAGCGAGATGATGGATATAATCGACACGACTGGGAATTGGTGGACATAAATATTGATTTGGAATGTCCCAATGTTCTATTCCGTAGTACTTTTTTAAAAGTGCTTTATTGAGCGCTTTCACCGCGTCAGGATTACTAAAATCAATGGTTTGCTGTATTGTCGATTGTACGATTGACAATAACAAACGACTTTAACTCTGGAGACGATTCGATTAAAACTGGAAAATCATAACCAAACCGATGCAAATTTCGTGGATGTAAATTGGTTTTCTCGGGATTGGTTTTTGTTTTCATATACAAGAAGTGGTCGCAAAGATAGTAATTCCAACTGGCGTCTTAGTCGATTAAATTATTGATTTTTGCGTACTGCAATAGCATTATGGTTTTAGCGTCCTTAATCTCGCCCGAAGCAATCATGTCATAGGCTTTTTCAAAAGGCAGTTCTAGAACCTCAATGTTTTCTTGTTCATCTGCAACACCGCCACCATCATTGACTTTCATATCTTTGGTATATTCCCCAACGAAAAAATGAACTATTTCGGTTACGGATCCAGGCGACATGTAGACTTCAAAAATTTTGCGAACGTCTTTCACCTGATAACCCGTTTCTTCTTCTGTTTCTCTTTTGATGCAATCTTCCGCATTGTCTTTGTCTAAAAGTCCAGCGCAGGCTTCGATCATCATCCCTGTTTCGTTCCCATTTAAAAATGTGGGCATGCGAAATTGGCGGGTCAGGATTACGTTTTTATCTATTCTGTTGTAAAGTAAAATCGTTGCGCCATTGCCCCGGTCGTACGCTTCTCGGATTTGCGTTTCCCAAGTGTTGTCTTTTTTCTGATATTTGTACGTTATTTTTCGCAACGTGTACCAATTGTTGGAAAGAACTTCAATGTTTGTGATGTCGATGGATGGATTGGTCATGGTGTACAATTTTGCTTGGATAACGCAAGTCTAGAGGTAAAAGTATGCAATCGTATTATGATAAAAAAATGATAAAAAGATTTTGTTTGCGCTTAAAAGCCATAATTTTACGCGCTGATCGTCAGATTTTGTATTTCAAAGATTACTATGATTCATCCCAAATATTTTCTGTTGCTAGTATTCACTTTTTTTTCGTCGATGTTGTTTCGTCGCAGAGTGAATTTTTGAATCCTACCAATACCATTCCACCGAAAGGGAGTGGATTTAGTCTTCCAAAATCAAACACACCTTCTTTATATACGCCGGGTTCGACACCAAAACCGATGTCGTCCTCTACTATTGAAACTCAGAAAATGCAGTTTGCACTTGACAATAAATTTAAAAATCCAGGAGATTTGGTCGGGATAAACTAAATCAAAAAGAAAGTGGTTTCTGCCAAAGCATTTAGGCAAGAACCAGTATTTTGGCGATTTTAAGACCAAATCGCTTCGTCAAAATTAGCTGTCGTGATTTTGGAAAGTGGATGGTGATGAAATCCGCGTTTGGGTCAATGACAAAGTGATGATTGAACGGGTTTATTTAGATAGCGATTACCAGCGCATTGAACTTGGACTGGAACCCGGATTTAACAAAGTGGATTTTGAAGCTTTGAATCAAGGTTTCTCAGGTCCAAATACAGCTCAATTTATGATCTTCGACGATAAAGGTTCTTTGGTTTCTTCCAACCAATGGAATTTGGGTACAGGATTTAAAGCTACGATTATTATTGTTAAAGAGTAAGCTATAAAAAACAGGAACTCTTATGACTATTTAGTCGACACATTCCATGAGCAACAAATCGCCTACGTCATGTAGAATTGTTACCAAGCCATCTTCGACAACGGCATTACTACTTCCGGTGCGATAGCCCATCGTGAGCGATTCGTCGTTGAGTGGATATAACAAATTTTTTGTAGTAATTCCTTTGACGATACCAATCGGAATCAAAGAAATATTGGTTTTTGCGGGATACCATTTCTGGAATTTTTGCGGCAAGAGATATATTTTGGAGTGGTCGTCGTGAATAACAATCTTTAATTGGTTGCGGTAGCTCACGATGCTTGTTAGATTGGTAATTGTATGATCGGCTCTTCGTCCTGTTGCCCAAACCACATTGACTGCGGGAATTTTCCTTTCAATGAGATAATCAAAGGCTTTTTTCGAGATCGGTTTTGTTTTGATCTGGTTTGTGGATAATTTCGATGGGAAATTGCGATTGTAATATTTCTTTTGGATCAAAACCACGATCGAAATCGCCAAGTAGCACATCTACTTTAATGTTTAAAGCGATGACTCTTTCTATCGCCGAATCTAATACAATGACCAAAGGTTGCCACTCGAGTAACTGACCCAATAATTCTTCATGACAAGCGGCGCCATTAGCAATGATGAGTGCTGGTTCTTGGTCGTCGCGTACGATGTGGTGGGAAGACATTTTTTTTAATTACGAATTACGAATTACGAATGTACTGGTTAATGGAGATATATTTATAATTTGTAATTCATAATTTTTAATTATTTAGCCCAGATGGCACTGGAAAACAAAACCGCGTGTTGCTTTTACTTTGGTTGGGCTGGCGAAGCGACCAGCGGAAGCTCTTGCCAGACTTTACCAATGTGAGCAAGACGCGGTTTTTTTGTAAGGAACAGCTGGAATTGCTACTTATTCAACTATGTAACTGTCTGAATCTGTTTCGCTCAATCGGAAGTAACCCAAGGCGTAGTTATCAAAATTAGTGGCGTTGATAATATTCCCGCGAACGGTTGCTGGTGGAGATTGAAATGGACTTCCACCCGCATTTCCTGCCACACTCAACAGAATATTCATATAGTTGTAATAGCTCCGTGAAATTCCGTAATGGGTAACATCTATCTGGTCTCCAGGACTCAAATCTTCGTTATTTGTAAGACTGAAAAAGGAATTTCCTTGGAAGAACTTATCGTCGCTAACCTGATAATCTAATTTGTTTTTGTTGGAATATTTGTATTTGAACATATAATAATTGTCTTCTACATCAGGATCAGTAAAGAAAGTTTTGATTTCAATTTGATCGCCGGTAATTCCACCTTCATTATTTTGTACCATATCTTGAATGGAAGCTACTGATCTTAATGACTCAGTGGCATTGTAGGTCTGCCCATTGCTAATGACTGTTAATGTATAAGTTTCGTTGAGTTGCGGAACAAAATTAGCGCAAACATATTCCCCTGTATTTGGGACTTCGATAAAATTGAAAATGGTATCACTACTGTTTTTCACAAAAACTGTCGCGCCAGTAACCATGGGGACTGATGAACTATAGTAACTTGTGGTGGTCGTTAATTTGATTTTTTGCTGTGCACCGTCCGTTCCTTGTTCCCAATTGATGGAGGCATCAACGACCAATCGTGGCGCGGCTGTGTCTAAGTCGACATCGACTACTTCTTCGCAGCTTGTTAAAAACAACGAAAATATGATAGTGGAAATATAAAAGATAGTTTTCATGTGTGTAAATTTAATTTTTTTAGCGGTCGAAGCTTTTATCGCTTTTTTACTTATTGAGGTCTGTTTGCACAAAGTTGTTGTTACTTGCGATTTCATAAGACTAAAATTTGAAGTTATAACTCACCGCTGGAACTATTCCGAATATCGACGTTTTTACCGCTTCATTCACGCCTGTGTCGGCATTTTGACGGAAGTTGATTGACGCTGCATTTCTTCTGTTGTAAACATTATAAATACTGAAAACCCATTCGCCTTTCCAGTTTCTATTGGCGTTTTTTCTTGGTGTCAACGTGGCGGAAATATCTAAGTGATGATAAATCGGCAGTCGGTTTTCGTTTCGCAATCCGTAACTCGGAACGGTGATGTCTTGATATTGGTATTGACCATTTGGATAAGTAACCGGTTGTCCCGTTTGCAAGGCGAAATTGGCACCAAAACTCCATTTTTTAGATAAAGTGTAGGCACTCGTTACGGCAAGATTGTGTGTTTTGTCGTAGAGCGAATTGTACCATTCTCCGTTATTGATTCCGGTTTCTGTCGCATTTCTGCCTGGTGTTTGTTGCTGGGATTTGGATAATGTGTAAGAAATCCAACCTGTCAATTTTCCTTCGTTTTTTCGAAACATCACTTCCAATCCGTAAGAGCGCATTCTCCCGTTGAGGATGATTTGTTCGATGGCTTCATTGGCAATCAAATTCGCGCCGTCAATATAATCGATACGGTTTTTGATGGTTTTATAAAACGATTCTACTTCAAGGGAATACTCATCGTCTTTGAAATTTCTGAAGTAGCCAACGGCCACTTGGTCGGCGATTTGAGGCTTGATAAACGAGTCGCTTGGTGTCCAAACATCTAATGGAGTAGGAGATGAGGTATTCGAAATTAATTGAAGATACTGCACCATGCGATTGTAGCTTGCTTTCACCGATTGATTATCATTGAGTTGATAAGCAATGGCAGCTCGAGGTTCAAGGTTAGAAAAGTCGGCTATGGTTTTGTTTTTTCCATAATAACTTGTGCTGATTGGTGTTGCTGACTCGTAAATTTGTTGTTCTTGATTGAATACTACCGCTTGATTGTTTTCATAGTTGTTGATCGTGGATTGTCCCATGCGGTAAAACAAACTGTATCGCATCCCGTAAGAAACAGAAATTTTCTTGGATAAGTTTTGTTCCGCATCAATATACAAGGCAGGTTCCAGTGCTTTTTTCTTTTCTAGTTGTTTGAAATTGATTCCTGAATCAGCACCAAATGGGCGAATCGTTCCTGGATTGAAATCGTAGTAGATGGCATTGACACCGTAATTCAGTTTAAAATTATCGCTGATATAATTTTTGAAATCGTACTTAATATTATAGTTTTTGATTCCAGAATCCCAGGTAAAACCTATAAAATCTAGCGCTAAACCGTAGTAGTAATCGCTATAAATCAACGAAAGATTTGAGAATAATTTCTCGGAAAACAAGTGATTCCATCTCAAATTCAAAGTCGAATTTCCGTAAGTATTGGTGAAGCTCTTTTGAATTCTAAACACATCGCGTCCAAAATAACCCGACAAATACAAATTGTTATTTGGATTGAGTTTGTAGCTTAGTTTGGTATTCAAATCATAGAAGTAAGCCGTATTGTCTTTTTGTTCTTCGTTTAATTTTAAAAATAAATGCGCGTAAGAACCGCGTCCACCGACAAGAAACGAACCTTTGTCTTTGACGATTGGACCTTCTAATAGCAATCGACTCGTGATGAGTCCAATGCCGCCACTAGCGTGAAAATTATTGCTGTTTCCATCTTTTTGATAAATGTCTAAGACCGAAGATGCGCGACCGCCATAACGCGCGGGAATGCCTCCTTTGTATAGTTTCAAATCTTTTACTGCGTCGGGATTGAAAACCGAAAAGAATCCAAAAACATGAGAAGAGTTGAATATATTGGCTTCGTCGAGTAGGATTAAGTTTTGATCTGCGCCGCCGCCACGGACATTAAAACCTGAAGCGCCTTCGCCTGCATTGGTGACTCCAGGAAGCAGCAAGATCGATTTTAGAATATCCACTTCACCCAAAACAACGGGCATCTTTTTTATCGTTGCGGCTGAAAGTTTGTTGACACTCATTTCTGCTTTTCGGATGTTTGTTGCTTTTCTATTATCCGTAATGACCACTTCTTTTAATTGTTCTTCTGAAGCGGTGAGTTTGAAATTGTTTTTGATGTTTTTGTCGAGCACAATTTTCTCTTCTATTGTTTCAAATCCCATTGCGCTGCACTGAACCGTGTATGTTCCGTTTGGAATGGTAATCGAGTAGAAACCGTATTCGTTGGTCGTTGTCCCTGTTTTTAGTTCAGCGATGTATACATTAACGCCGATTACAGTTTCATTACTTTTAGTATCAGTGATGGTTCCGCTTAAAGTAAATTTTTGTTTAGAAGGTTCGTTGCCTTTGATCTGAGCGACAACAGCGTTAAGAAATAACAAAGAAACAATGGTTAAGTACGAAATGGCTTTTGTAATCATAAAATAGATAAAGGTTTGTATTCGTGCCGTAAGAAATGCAAAAGTAGTATTTGTTACATGGTATATTGTTAAATATAAGTTATGAAAAATCTTGACGCCTTACTTTAGGTTGTTTTTCAATTCCTGTCTCAATTTTTATTACTGATTTTAATTGTTTTGATTTGCATATATTTACAACGTACCAAGTCAATTTTTGATTGACGTTTTTTGATTTGTTTTGCATGAATAAAGTGACCGGTTTTCTTTTCGTTTTGTTATTTTCAACTGTATTCTGCTTGGCCCAGGAATCCGCTACTTCTGTTTCCAATTTTTCTTTTGTCTCTTTTCAATACGATCTAGGTCGGACTTCCCCTGCGAACACTTATTTCCCGAAGACCAAGGCTTTCCAAGGAATCGAATTTACTTTTGGGAAAACCAATTTCACCAACGAATTGGAATGGGCGCGGCAACTCAATTTTCCACGAACAGGGATTTCAGTTTCCTACAGTGATTTTGGTAATAAAGAAAAAATCGGCAGCGCAATTTCAGTCATACCGTTCTTAGATTTTCCTATTTTTAGAAAATGGAGCAACCGATTTGATGCGAATATTGGTATTGGCGCTTCCTATTTCGATGTGATCTACGATCTCGAATCGAATGTGACGAATCAAGCCATTTCGACGCATATTACTTGGGCATTTCGTTCTAACATTCGCTATGATTTTTTGCGGTTCAAAAACGGAAAAAGTCAAATTGTGTTGGGTTATTACCATAACTCCAATGGACATGTGCGATTGCCAAACTATGGTTTGAATACTTTTTTACTTGGACTTAACACAGAGTTCAATTTTAATAAAAAAGCTGTCACTGATTTGAGTTTTGATGCTCCAATAACCAATAAAAATTCAAGTTTACAAACCTACTATTGTTACCGTTTCGGATTAGGACAAAATGTGTTGACCAAGTTTGATGATCATAAACGCGAGGTGTATACGGTTAGTGCTTCCTTAGGTAGAATTAAAAACAAGACTTTTAAATACGGTGTTGGCATGTATTATCGTTTTTATGAAAGTTACTACAATCACATTCAAAAGGAAGGCGAATTGATTAATGACATGTATCCCGACCTAAAGAAAAATCCAATTCTAAAAGCATCAAGTTTTGGGGTATTTGCCGATGGCGAGGTGTTGTTAAGTCACATTGGTCTTGAGATGCAAATTGGACTCAATTTCTATAAACCATTTTACAAAGTCGATTGGAAATTGAATCAAGGGGAAATTATCTACGATGGCTCCTATCAATTGGGAGAACTCAATTGGTACTATAATGTCAAGCATTTGATTTCTTCTCGTTTAGGGTTGAAGTATTATGCCTTCGACAATAATAAATCTCCTGTTCACAATTTGTTTATCGGTGCTTTTATTAATGCCAACCTGGGACAAGCTGATTTTTCGGAAGTTGGATTGGGTTATGTGTTTTGCCCGTCGCAAAAAAAGAAATAAAAAAAGAGGCTGTTTGCACAACCTCTTTTTTCTATATAAATGTTTAGGATTTACCCTAATTTAGCATCTAAATTTTCCTTAATGGCTTCCAAGAAACCTTCGGTTGTCAAATAATCTGCACTTGTTAAACCTTCAGGTTTTACCAGCATCGCTAAATCTTTGGTCATTTTACCGCTTTCTACGGTATCGATGCAAACCTTTTCGAGCGCATGGCAAAAATCAATTAAAGCTTGATTTTCATCTAGTTTACCTCGGTGTTCTAATCCTCTTGTCCATGCAAAAATTGATGCAATCGGATTGGTAGAAGTGGCTCTTCCTTTTTGATGTTCGCGATAGTGACGTGTTACTGTTCCGTGTGCTGCTTCCGCTTCTACAGTTTTTCCGTCTGGCGTTACCAGTACAGAAGTCATTAAACCTAACGAGCCAAATCCTTGCGCAACCGTATCTGATTGCACATCTCCGTCGTAGTTCTTGCACGCCCAAACAAATCCACCATTCCATTTCATGCACGAAGCGACCATATCGTCGATAAGTCTGTGCTCGTAAACCATGCCATTGGCGTCGAAATCAGCTTTATAATGTTTTTGAAAAACTTCCTCAAAAATATCTTTAAATCTTCCGTCGTAGGCTTTCAGAATTGTGTTTTTCGTAGATAAATACAACGGCCATTTTTTAGTTAACGCCATTTGAAAAGAAGAATGTGCAAATCCATAAATACTTTCATCCGTATTATACATCGACATCGCAACCCCATCGCCTTCAAAATCATAGACTTCCCAAGTTTGTGTTTCTCCCGCTTCATTCGTAAAGCTCATGGTCAGTTTCCCTTTTCCTTTGATTACGGTGTCTGTTGCTTTGTATTGATCACCAAAAGCGTGACGTCCAATAACAATAGGTTTCGTCCAGCCTTGCACATAACGTGGTACGTTGCTCATGATGATGGGTTCACGGAAAACCGTTCCGCCCACAATGTTTCTAATGGTTCCGTTCGGTGATTTCCACATTTTAGAAAGATTGAACTCTTTCACGCGCTCTTCATCTGGAGTAATGGTAGCACATTTAATTCCAACGTTATATTTTTTTATGGCTTCAGCCGAATCAATGGTAATTTGATCCTTGGTTGCTTCACGACTTTCGATTCCTAAATCGTAGTATTTGATGTCAAGATCTAAATAGGGAAGGATTAATTTTTCTTTGATAAAGGTCCAAATAATTCGAGTCATTTCATCACCATCCAATTCTACTACTGGATTGGCTACTTTAATTTTTGCCATTATTAAATTGTTTTTGGGTTTCTATTTTTGTGGGAACAAATATAATAAAATCAAGTAGATACCGATTTAGTTAACCAGCGAAATCGATTGATTTATGAATTTGATATTTTGACACTTTAAAAATACGAAAGCCACGATTTTTTACTTTTATTTTCGGAATAATGCATTAAAAATAGCTTGCTACGAATTTGCAAATTATTAATGTTGTTATAATTCGTGAATTAGGTGCAAAACAAAAAAAAAGTCCCAAAATAACATTGGGACTTTCTACAAACTTCAAGAAGTGATTATCTTCTTTTATCTCTAATTTTCGCTTTTTTACCAGTAAGTTCTCTAAAGTAGAAAATACGAGCTCTACGAACGTGACCTTTTTTGTTGATTTCGATTTTTTGCAAAGCAGGTAAATTTACTGGGAAGATACGCTCAACTCCAATAGCTCCTGACATTTTACGAATCGTGAAAGTTTCTGTATTACCAGAACCTCTTCTTTGAATAACCACTCCTTTAAAAAACTGAGTTCTTGTTTTTTCACCCTCTTTAATTTCGTAGTAAACTGTGATGGTATCTCCAGCTCCGAATTCAGGGAAGTCTTTTCTTGCAACTAATTCGTCTTGAACGAATTTCATTAAATCTGCCATGATAATTGTTTTAATTATGGTTTTAAATCAGAGCAACATTCACGAGTTTCGCCAGAGGTTGGTCTAAGTGGGCGCAAATGTAATTAATAATTGATAATTAACAATGGATAATTAAAAAAAAATAACAAACAACTTAAAGTTTCAACAATCTCATTATCAACAAGTAATCCTAATTATCAATTATCAATTATCAATTGTCAATTATTCTAATAAATCTGGTCTGCGATTTTTCGTATGCTCATAAGCCTTATCCTCCCGCCATTTGTCAATCTTCGCAAAATGTCCGCTGGTCAAAATATCAGGGACTTTCCAACCTTTATAATCCGCAGGCCGAGTATATATTGGGCCTGAAAGTAGTCCATCTTGAAAACTATCTGTCAACGCCGAAGTCTCATCGCTCAAAACACCGGGAATCAATCGAATCAAAGCATCGGACAGCACCAAAGCACCCAATTCACCGCCACTCAAAACATAGTCGCCAATCGATATTTCTTTCGTGATAAAATGATCCCGAACACGCTGGTCGACGCCTTTATAATGCCCACATAAAATGATAATATTACCCAACATCGACATGGTATTCGCCATTTTCTGATCTAAAGTTTCTCCATCGGGCGTCATATAAATGATTTCGTCGTACTCGCGTTCGCTTTTTAAATGGGTAATGCAAGCATCTATCGGCTGCACCATCATCACCATGCCAGCACCGCCGCCGAACGGATAATCATCAACACTCTTTTGTTTGTTGGTCGTATAATCTCGCAAGTTGTGAATATGCACTTCCACCAAACCTTTGTCGATGGCACGTTTCATAATCGAAGCCTCAAACGGACTCCGCAGTAATTCTGGTAAAACGGTAATAATATCGATGCGCATTGTTTTGCAGTTTTGGTCAACAAATGTACGAAGTTTTTTTAGGAGCCATTCCCGCTATTCGTTGCAATCTTTTGTGATTGTCGCCCTGAGCGCAGTTGAAGGGATTTTCTGCCACAAAAGGATTTCCACTACTATCGGGGCTAGGACTTTCGATTTCCTAACTAATTCTTTGTTCCTAGAATTGCATACACCATTGGAATCTTGTTCTGAAAATGCTTGATTCGATATTTCCCTTCTTCAAATTCTTCGCTTTGATTAAAACAATTGTATGGAGAATAGTTGTATTCTTGAAACGAATTGATTTCAATGCCATTTCTAATTAGAGCGTTCAATAAATCCGCAATAGAATGATTCCAAGAAATGGTATGGGTTTCAATGTTAGCTTCACGTTCTGCATAAGAGCCTGTTTCTGTTTCGTAAATCGGCTCCACATTAAAATAACTATAAAAGACTTCCTTAAAATCATTGTCAAACATCCAAACCACCGGATGAAAATCAGCCATAACGAATTTGCCATTGGGTTTTAGAAAGCGAGAAACAATGGTTGCCCATTTATCTAAATCAGGTAGCCAACCAATGGTGCCGTAACTCGTGAAAACAATATCAAATTGCTCGGCTATAAATTGAGGGGAATCGTACAAATCACAACAAATAAACGTCGCGTCAAGTTGCAGTTTTTCGGCAAACTCTTTCGCTTTTTCTATCGCTTTTTCTGAAAAATCAACGCCCGTCACTTTTGCTCCCAATCGAGCCAATGATAAAGAATCTTGTCCAAAATGACATTGCAAATGCAAAATTTTCTTGTCTTTAACATCGCCTAACAATGCAACTTCTATAGAGTTTAGGGAAGATTTTCCTCCTAAAAAACTCGGAACATCATAAAAATCTGAAGTGAGATGTACTTCCGTTTTTTTGTTCCAAGTTTGTTTATTGGTGTTGATATAATCGGGTTGCTGCTTCACTTTCGGATAAACTTTAAAATTAGGTGTAACCAAAAGTACGATTTTGAAGTATATCTACAATATTATATTAAATTTGCACCACAATTTAAAAACACAAAAATGGAAAACGGGATATACGCTAAATTCAACACTGCAAAAGGTGCAATTGTAGTAAAACTAACGCACGACTTAACGCCAGGAACGGTTGGAAACTTCGTCGGATTGGCAGAAGGAAACTTAGAAAACAAAGTTAAACCGCAAGGGAATAAATATTACGATGGATTGAAATTTCACCGTGTTATTCCAGACTTTATGATACAAGGTGGTTGTCCACAAGGAATCGGAACGGGTGGTCCAGGATATAATTTTGATGATGAGTTTCACCAAGATTTGCGTCATGATACGCCAGGGGTTTTGTCGATGGCAAACTCTGGACCAGGAAGCAATGGTTCGCAATTCTTCATCACGCACGTGGCAACACCATGGTTAGATGACAAACACACGGTTTTTGGGAATGTAGTTGAAGGACAAGAGGTGGTTGATGCTATAGCACAAGGTGATTCTTTAGATTCTGTCGAAATCATCCGAGTGGGTGAGGAAGCTCAAAAATGGAATGCCATCGAAGCGTTTAGAACTTTCGAAGGTTCACGCGCAAAAAGAGAAGCAGCAGCACGTGCTGAAGTTGAAGCAGCCATGGAGAAATTAGCAGCCGGTTTCGAAAAACAGAAAGCGGTTTGCGATATAAAATGATCCAAAAAGGAAACGGTAAAAAAGCAGAAAACGGCAAAACGGTTTCTGTTCATTATTCAGGTTCGTTAGAAAACGGAAAAGTTTTCGATTCGTCCTACACCAGAAAAAAACCAATCGAATTTCCATTGGGACAAGGAAACGTGATTGAAGGTTGGGACGAAGGAATCGCTTTATTACAAGTAGGTGACAAGGCTCGATTCGTTATTCCGTCGCATTTAGGTTACGGTTCTAGAGGAGCTGGTGGTGTGATTCCGCCAAATGCAACTTTGGTATTTGACGTTGAATTGATGGACGTAAAATAAGTTTTGAAGAACAATTTTTATTTTCATAAAATAAATCTCAATGGTAAATGCTATTGGGATTTTTTTATATTTACAAACTAAATATTTGACCAATGAAATCTATTTACCTTTTTGGAATTGCTGTCTTTTCTTTATTCGAATCATGCGGAACACCAGCAGCAGTAAGTTCAACAACAGCAAAGAAATCACAGGACGACAAGTCAAAACAAGAAACCGTAGCGGCTGCTCCAACAAAAGAAGCGAAGCCAATGGTACTGACGCCAGCGCTGGCGGAAGGCAAAGATTTGTATGAAAACAATTGTGCCAAATGCCACGACCTGTTTAAACCGACGGACTATTCTAAAGAAAACTGGGCGCCTATTTTAGTATCTATGCAGGGAAAAGCGCATTTGAGCGATATGCAAATGGCCAGTATTTCGAATTATATTTACGCGCAGTTGTAATTCAATTAAAATCTTAAATAAAAAAAACATCCCAATTATTGGGATGTTTTTTTATTTAATTGTAGTAAAGTAAGTTCCGGTTTTAAGGATTTTTATGAACTAATCTCTAACTAGTATTTTATTAGAAGTTACTAACTTCCCATTCTCAAACAACTGAATCAAATACAATCCGCTAGTCAAATGATCTCTAGTAAGTGCAATTTTATTACCACTCAAATGATCTATTTGCTTCACGATTTGCCCCATCGCATTGTACATTTTTAATGTTGAATTATTGAAACTCAATTCAGAAGAAATCATCAAATCAGTTTGAAATGGGTTAGGGGCGAAGGTAATTTGAGGGGTCGAATAAGCATTTTCGTCAATGCCCAAAGACAAGCAATCCGTGGGTGTTCCGCCATTTGCCAATCCTTGATTGTAAACGTAAACACCATTTTGTGAACTGCATTGTAAAAGATATACCTCTTCCACAATCATTTCATACGAAGCCTTCACGGGATGTTCGTTACATCCAACGCCTTCAATCCAGACTTCATCATAGCCAAATGGACTATTGTTGTTCAAATACCATTGTCTTCTTTGACCTCCGGTTACATCGATATTGCTAACAGAGATTACGGTATAATTTTGTCCGTTGCTAAGCGTAATATTATCCGATGCGTTCAGATTAAAGTCAAAAAATAGAACATCAACATTGTCAATCAATTTATATACTTTTCTGGCAGCGGAATCTTCCCTAAGCAAATATACCGCGCTTGTACCCGGTGTAACATATTTTTTATAAGTATGCGGTCCGACGGTTTGTTCGCCATCTTGGATGATACTGAAAGTCTGGCTTCCGCCGAAAAAATATGCCTTGACAATCCATGATGCATTATCTAAAACAGGAATATAATCTTGCGAAAATACTTTTCCGGAGACCAATATTAATAGTAAAAAAAGGTAGTTCTTGGTTTTCATGTTGTGGTTTTATTTTGATTAATATTGTTTCGGAAGTCTTTCCATTAAAGCTATTACACCGTGAATCCATCAGGCAATATCGCCCCTTTTTTCACCACGATGATTCCATCTTTTACCGTATATAAAGGCGTGTTAGTATCAGC
>JADKBW010000023.1 GCA_016714905.1 Flavobacterium sp. | reverse complement strand
TATCGAACCCGGAATTCAAGCTGCCACCCGAACGCTTCAAGTTAGAGCTATTGCAGCAAACAGCGACGGAAAATTGTTTCCAGGCACTTTTGCTAACGTTGAATTACCATTGAGCAGTATCAAAGATGCTATTATAGTGCCAACAGAAGCAATTGTTCCGATACAAAATGGTAAAAAAGTTTTTATCTCCGAACATGGAAAAGCTAAAGAAATCAGAGTGGAAACCGCAACGAGAACCGATGCCTCTATTTTAGTACTTTCGGGTTTAAAAGCCGGAGATACCTTAATTACATCCGGAGTCATGGCGTTAAAAGCAGACACTGGTGTCAAAGTAAAAGTCAAAAAATAAAGCTTTTCAAATCCTAAATCTCAAATTCAAATGAGTTTATCCACGTTAAGTATCAAACGCCCTGTACTCACGATTGTGCTCAATCTGACCATCATTTTGTTCGGCGTGATTGGATATACTTTTTTAGGTGTTCGTGAATTCCCATCGATTGATCCCGCACAAATCTCGATCAGAACTGATTATGCAGGTGCAAACGCAGATATTATCGAATCGCAGATCACAGAGCCAATTGAAAAAGCAATCAACTCAATCGATGGTATCAAAAACATTACGTCTTCTAGCGTTCAAGGCACAAGCAATATTACGGTCGAATTCAATTTGAATAAAGATTTAGAAACTGCTGCGAATGATGTCCGCGACAAAGTGGCCATCGCCGCCAAAAGTTTGCCCAAAGATATCGACGCACCACCAGTAGTTTCTAAAGCCGATGCCAATGCGGATGCGATTATTTCGATGACAATTCAGAGCGATACCCGCAGTCCATTAGAACTGAGTGACTTTGCAGAAAATGTAGTAGGTCCAAGATTGGAAACAATTCCAGGCGTCAGCGGTATTCAAATTTGGGGGCAAAAAAAATACGCCATGCGATTGTGGATCGACCCAATAAAACTGGCTGCTTACGGTTGCACTGTTTCCGATGTTAGAGACGCTTTAAACCAACAAAATGTCGAATTGCCTTCAGGAAAACTAACCGGAAACAACACCGAGTTAACTGTAAAAACAGTCGGCAATCTCGACAAACCGGAACAATTCAACAACATCATCATCAAAAGTGACGGCGAAAAAACCGTTCGTTTTAGCGATATAGGTTCCGCCAATTTAGGTCCAGAAAATTTAGAAACCCAAATGTCGCAATCGGGTTTGCCTTTGGTTGGCGTGGCGATTGTGCCACTTCCGGGCGCGAATTACCTTGATATTTCAAAAGAGTTTTATAAAAAATTCGAAGCTTTAAAGAAAGATTTACCTAAAGATATCAACCTCAATATCGCGATTGACAATACGATTTTCGTCAAGAAATCTGTACTTGAAGTGGCGGAAACGCTAGGCATTTCAATTCTACTTGTGATATTGATTATCTATTTGTTCTTTAGAGATTGGGCGATTGCGTTCCGACCATTAATTGATATTCCAGTATCATTGATTGCGACCTTTTTCATCATGTGGCTGTTTGGATTTTCAATTAATGTATTGACATTATTAGCCATTGTGCTCGCGACAGGTTTGGTGGTAGATGACGGCATTGTAGTCACTGAAAACATCTTCAAAAAAGTCGAAGAAGGCATGTCGCCCATTGAAGCCGCAATTAAAGGTTCTAATGAAATTTTCTTCGCCGTGATTTCGATTTCAATCACCTTAGCTGCCGTATTTTTACCTGTAATTTTCTTGGATGGATTTGTCGGACGATTATTCCGTGAATTTGGCGTCGTCATTGGCGCAGCGGTTTTGATTTCGGCCTTTGTATCATTGACTTTAACTCCGATGTTGAATGCCTATTTGATGAAAAGCGGTGAACAAAAGAAATCAAAATTTTATAATTTCACCGAACCTTTTTTCGTAAAAATGAACACGAGTTACGCCAGTAATTTGAAAAGTTTCATGAAAAGAAAATGGCTGAGTTTCCCGATTCTTATCGTTTGTTTTGGTTTGATTTATTTGTTTTTCAATATCCTACAAAAAGAAACTGCGCCTTACGATGATCGAAGCGCATTGGTGATGATTGCTACTACTGCCGAAGGTTCATCGTACGAATATACCAACCGTTTCATGCAAGAACTTTCGCAGTTGATTGATGACTCAATTCCAGAGAAAAAAGTAAGTTTAATCATCACCGCTCCTGGATTTAACGCTTCTGCCACCAATAGTGGTAGGGTGAGAATTGCTTTGGTTCAACCTGAAGATCGAGCTCGTTCGCAAAAAGAAATTGCAGAAAAACTGACCAAATGGACCAAAAAATATCCTGAAGCAAAAACTTCAGTAACAGAGCAACCAACCATTGCCGTGAACAAACGTGGTGGTTTGCCAATTCAATACATCATTCAAGCACCAAACTTTGAGAAGTTGCAAGAAAAGATTCCACAATTTATGGAAGAAGCCGCGAAAGACCCAACGTTTGCGATGACCGATGTCAATTTGAAATTCAACAAACCCGAAATCAATGTAACGATAGACCGAGAAAAAGCGGAAAGCATGGGGATTTCTGTTCTCGACATCGCACAAACTTTACAACTTTCGTTTAGCGGACAACGTTTTGGTTATTTCATTATGAATGGAAAACAATATCAGGTCATCGGACAATTTGATCAAAAAGACCGGTCGAAACCACTCGACTTAACTTCTATTTTTGTACGCAATAGCAAAGGTGAATTGATACAAATGGACAATATTGTGAGCATCTCTGAGAAGAGCAATCCACCGCAATTGTATCATAACAACCGAAATATGTCGGCCACAGTTTCTGCTGGATTGGCGCCTGGAAAAAGTATCAGCGATGGAATTGACGCTATGAATCGAATCAAAGCCAAAGTCCTTGATGATTCATTTACCACGGATTTAGGTGGCGAATCGAGAGATTTTGTAGAAAGTGGTTCGAATACTTCTTTTGCATTTGGTTTGGCGTTGCTGTTGATTTTTCTGATTCTTGCCGCCCAGTTTGAAAGTTTCATCGATCCGTTTATCATCATTTTGACCGTGCCAATGGCGGTTGCCGGAGCGTTATTTTCTTTATGGTTGTTCGACCAAACGTGGAATATCTTCAGTCAAATTGGAACGGTCATGCTGATTGGTTTGGTGACGAAAAACGGCATCTTGATCGTAGAATTTGCGAACCAACTTCGAGAACAAGGCAAACCAAAACTAGAAGCGATTTTAGAAGCTTCAGAAGCGCGATTGCGTCCGATTTTGATGACAAGTTTGGCCATTTCTTTGGGTGCGCTACCAATTGCATTGTCGCTTGGAGCTGCATCGACAAGTCGCATTGGAATGGGAGTTGTCATTGTTGGCGGAACGATTTTCTCATTGGTATTGACGCTATTCGTGATTCCAGCTTTATATTTGATGTGGTCGAAAGCCAGAAAACACTACCCTGAATTTGATCATTTGGAAGACTATGAAAAAGAGACTAAATAATATGAAATCGATACCCTTTTTCTTGCTGTTGCTTTGCGTTTTCGAAATGAGTGCGCAGCAAACACTGACTTTGGAAGAGGCAATCAAAACCGCTTTGGAGAACAACTACGAGATTAAAATCGCTGGCAACAATGTCAAAATAACCGAAACCAATATTTCTGCAGGCAATTCGGGAATGTTGCCAAAAGTAACTGCTACAGTTGTCGATAATAACGGTATACAAAACTTGTCGCAAACACGGGCTGACGGCACTGTACTTTCCCTTGACAACGCCAAAAACAACAGTTTGAATTATGGTGTTGGTTTGGATTGGACGATTTTCGATGGCTTTAGCATGTTTGCCAAACATGATCAACTCAAGGCTTTAAAGGAACTAGGCGAAACCCAACTGAAGCAAACCATCCTGATGAAAGTCAGTGACGTGACTGCGATTTATTATGATTTGGTGCAGCAACAGCAACAATTGAATGCGTTAGATACGACGATTGTCATTTCGAAACAGCGCTTGAACTTGGCTCAAAACCGATTTACCATTGGAAAAGCGTCTAAATTGGAAGTGCTCAATGCGCAAGTCGATTTGAATACCGACACCACAACCCTATTGCGTCAAAAAGAATTGTTTGCAAATACTAAAATTGCACTTAATGAGCAATTGGCTAGAGATACGAAACTGGATTTTAAAGTGTTACCTGAAATTAAAATAGACAATCAATTGCTGTTGCAGAATTTGACGGAATTGGCTTTCAAACAAAATCTAGAATTGCAAAAAATGGTGGTGAACAAAAGGATTTCTGAATTGCAATTGAAGCAAGTAAAAGGCACCCGTTACCCGACTGTGAGAGTACTCAGCGGTTATAATTTTGCTGAAACTAGGTCAGACTTGGGTTTTACCACACAAACGTCGTCCCGCGGATTGAATTATGGATTTAGCGCCTCATTGAATTTGTTTGACGGATTCAATCAGAATCGTGCTGAAAAAGTGGCAAAACTAGAAATAGAAAATACGCAAGTTGCGATTGACCAACAAAATAAAACATTGGAAAGTCAGTTGAATTCGGCCTTTCAAACATATTTAACCAATATTCAGTTGGTGGAATTGGAAGCCAAAAATGAAGCGATAGCCAAACAAAATCTAGATATTACTTTAGAGAAATTTAGAATTGGTACAATTACAACTTTAGAATTCAGAACGGCGCAATTGAATTATATCAATGCCAAAGTGCGCAACACCAACACACAATACCAAGCGAAATTATCAGAAATTGCATTGAAAGAATTGGCTGGTAATTTGAGTTTTTGATTAGATTTGTGGCTTAAACTTTAGCCACAAATACACGAATTTTCTTAAATGGATATAAATAATTCGAGCATTCGTGGCATCAAAACTTGTTAGTATGATTTCCTACAATACCAAAGATTGGTTTACATTCATTTTTCGATTTCACAAAGCGGATACGTTTCGGACGCTGTTTCCGATTATGATTGCAATTGGCATTTACGCCGGATTTGTGGGCTATATGGAAGTTGTCTATTGGAAACTGGCAGATACGAGTTATATCAAAAACATCACGATCATGCACGGAATGTTGGGTTTTGTGATTTCGTTGTTGCTCGTTTTCAGAACCAATACGGCTTATGACCGTTGGTGGGAAGGACGGAAATTGTGGGGCGCCTTGGTCAACAACAGCAGGAATTTTGCATTGAAACTCGCAGTGATTCTAAAAGACCGACAGGATCAGCATTATTTCAAACGCATGATTCCAACGTATGCTGCGGTGTTACATCAACATTTGAGCAATGATGACACAAGTCAACAATTGTTTGATGATGTTGATTTGGAAATTGACCATCATTTGCACAGACCCAATCAAGTGGCAAAAAAGATGTTTCAAAAATTGAATGATTTGTACGACGAAAAAAAAATCTCTGGCGATCAATTGATTATTTTAAATGCCGAAATACAATCGTTTACGGACATTTGCGGTGCTTGTGAAAGAATAAAAAACACGCCTATTCCCTACTCGTACAGTGCGTTTATCAAGAAATTTATTTTCTTTTACGTGATGACTTTGCCTTTTGGTTATTCGTTTAGTTTGGGTTATTATACTGCACCCGTGGTCGTTTTTATCTTTTATGTATTAGCGAGTTTGGAATTGATTGCGGAAGAAATTGAAGATCCGTTTGGTGGTGATGCCAATGATTTACCGACTAGAAAAATTGCTGAAAATATCAAAAAACATGTGGGTGAACTGATGCCCTAGCCCAGATGGAAACGGCATCCTTTTGTGGCGGTGTTCGCCGCAAAAGATATAGTGAACAGCTGGACCCGAGCTCCTAAAAGGGCGAACTGGCGTAAGCAAAAGCTTCTAAAAAAAATACAGATTTATTTCGAACTCCAAAGCGCAATGCTTATATTTGCGACCTTTAAAACAGACGGACAACGCTCATGAAAATCTCTTACAACTGGTTAAAACAATTTATCAAAATCGATTGGAAATCTGATGAAACAGCCGCCTTGCTGACTGATTTGGGTTTAGAAGTAGAAGTAGTCGAAAAATACCAATCTGTGAAAGGTGGATTGGAAGGAATTGTGGTTGGACATGTTTTGACTTGTGTGCAACATCCGAATGCCGATCGATTGAAGGTAACAACCGTTGATCTTGGGGATGGAATTCCCGTTCAAATCGTTTGTGGTGCGAGCAATGTAGCTGTTGGGCAAAAAGTGCCTGTGGCGACAATTGGTTCGACTTTGTACGATAAAGACGGAAATGCATTTGTTATTAAGAAAGGGAAAATTCGCGATGAAGAAAGCCATGGAATGATTTGCGCGGAAGATGAAATTGGTTTGGGAACCAGTCATGACGGGATTATGGTTTTGGATGCCAATTTGAAACCTGGAACTTCCGTTGCAAAAGTTTTTAAAATCGAAAATGACGAAATCTTCGAAATTGGTTTAACACCAAATCGAGCCGATGCGATGAGTCACTTAGGAACTGCAAGAGATTTAAGAGCGGGACTAATTCAAAGTGGCGTAAATGTCGAATTGATTACGCCTTCGGTCAGTAATTTTAGAATTGACAAGCGTACATTGAAAATCGATGTGAAAGTCGAAAACGGAAAGTTAGCACCACGCTATTGTGGTGTGACCATTTCTGGAATCACTGTGAAACCTTCACCAGAATGGTTGCAAAACCGATTGAAATCGATTGGACTGAATCCGAAAAACAATATCGTCGACGTGACCAATTACGTTTTACACGAATTGGGACAACCACTTCACGCCTTCGACGCTTCAAAAATCAATGGCAAAATATTGGTCAAAACCATGCCTGCGGGAACGAAATTTACGACCTTGGATGAAGTTGAAAGAACCTTGCATGAAGAAGATTTGATGATTTGTGACGAAAAAGGTCCGATGTGTATTGCTGGTGTTTTTGGAGGTAAAAATTCTGGAGTTAGTGAAAGTACTACGAATATATTTTTAGAGAGTGCCTATTTCAATCCAGTAAGCGTTCGTAAAACAGCTAAAAGACACGGATTGAGCACAGACGCTTCGTTTCGTTTTGAGCGAGGAATTGACCCGACCATCACTGAGTTTGCCTTAAAGCGTGCAGCATTATTGATTCAAGAAGTGGCCGGAGGTGAAATTACTTCTGACGTCATCGACATTTATCCTAAAAAAATAGAAGACTTTCCTGTTTTCTTGAATTTTGCCAAAACCGCGAGATTAATTGGTCAAGAGCTTTCCAAAGAAATCATCAAGAAAATCTTGGCTTCGCTTGATATCAAAGTAAATAGTGTTACCGATGCTGGTCTTGGACTTACGATCCCTGCTTATCGAGTTGATGTGCAAAGAGAAATTGACGTGATTGAAGAAATCTTGCGCGTTTACGGATACAACAACATTAATTTTACTAAGAAATTAAATGCGACCGTTTCTAATTCAGCGAGAACAGAGGATTACAAATTGCAAAATATTATTGGAAATCAATTGAATTCATTGGGTTTTCATGAAATGATGGCGAACTCCTTGACGAGTCCGGAATATGTGTCACTCACTGAAATGCTCAAGGAAGAACATAATGTTACGATGTTAAATCCGTTGAGTGCTGATTTATCTACGATGCGTCAATCGTTGTTGTTTTCGGGATTGGAAGCGATTTCGTATAATATCAATAGACGAAATTCAGATCTCAAACTATTTGAATTTGGGAAGTCTTATCACAATTTTGATACTGGTTACGAAGAACAAAAACATTTAACTTTATTTCTTAGCGGTGATCGAAATGCGGAAAACTGGACCAACGCTCAGAAACCGACCGATTTCTTTTGTTTAAAGGCTATGTTGATGCCATCCTCTCGAGATTAGGCATTGCTAAAATCAAAACGGAACCGCTAAAATCGGACGTGTTTGCAGAAGGTTTGCGCATGGCTGTAGGAGAAGAAACATTGGTTGAATTTGGCACCCTTAAAAAAAGCATTTTAAAGCATTTTGACATCAAACAAGACGTCTTTTATGCCGATTTTAATTGGAATGTTGTGCTGAAAATAGTCAATACGAAAATCAAATTTGTCGACATCGCAAGATATCCTGAAGTGCGACGAGACCTAGCGCTCTTGGTCGATGAGTCGGTGAGTTTTGATGCCATTTACGCCATTGCAAGACAAAGTGAAAAAAGCCTCCTTAAGAATGTTGTTCTTTTTGATGTGTACACAGGAAATAACTTACCTGAAGGAAAAAAATCCTATGCAGTGAGCTTCACTATACAAGATACTTCAAAAACACTAACCGACGAACAAATCGACAAAGTGATGGGTAAAGTACAGAAGAATTTAACCTCAGAACTTGGTGCAATTTTGCGGTAATTTGGATATATTTGTAAGTAGAATTTTAACTTTAAAAAACATAAAAATGAAAATGAAATCCCTAGCCATAGTACTTTTTGTAATGGCAATCAACACGATGAGTGCGCAATCCACTTTTGATAAATGGCCCACTATTAAAGAATTTCACGGAGTAATGTCGCAAACTTTCCACCCGTCTGAAGAAGGCAATTTAGAGCCTTTAAAAACACGTTCGGAAGAAATGGCCACGAAAGCTGCGGCGATTTTAAAATCGGATATTCCAGCAGAATTTAAAACTCCTGCGATCTTAGCTTCGGCAGAAAAATTACAATTGAAAAGCAAAGCATTGCACAAAATGGTGGTAGCTAAAGCATCTGATGCAGAATTGACAAAATCATTGGCGGAACTTCATGATGTATTTCATGAAATTGTTGGGCTTTGCTCTGAGAAAAAATAATAGAAAAACCCAAGTGGTTTATGATAGTTAGCCACGAATTCACGAATTTTTGAAAATTAATTCAAATTTTAATTCGTGAATTCGTGGCTAAAATCTTTTCAACAAATCCCAATTCTGAAATCCTAAATCTAAAATTAAATTTTACCTTTGGCACTTCAAAAAAACAAGAAAATGGTTTATAAATTCAGAGTTATTCTCGATACGGAAGAAGATATTTTTAGAGACATCGCCATACTTGATGACGACACCCTAGAAGACTTACACAACGCTATCGTTAATGCATTTGACTTTGATGGATTGGAATTGGCGTCTTTTTATACCTGTGACAACCAGTGGAATCAAGACGAAGAAATTCCGCTTTTTGACACAGGAGATGTTGCTGGTGAAATGAAAACGATGGCAGATTATCCTTTGTCTTCAATTCTAGATAAAGAACATACAAAGATTATATATGTCTATGATTTTCTGAATATGTGGACGTTTTTGGTTGAATTGGCTGCGATTGAAGAAATTGAAGCCGGAGAAACCTATCCAAGCACCTTATTTTCTCATGGAATTATGCCGATGGATGCCGGTGACAAATCATTTGAAGCCGATATGACCGATGATATTTACGGTGAATTTGAAGATGATTTGGATCAAGACGACCTCGACATGTTTGATGATAATGAAAGTGGAGAAAGTTTTGAAGATTATGGGTTTGAGGAGAATTGGAATTAATTCAATTGATAATTGATAATTGATAATTGAAATTTATAATTGATACCCATGTCATTGATAATTTTATTAAATTCAACAACCATTTTTCCAAAGAAATTTTCGGTTTACAAAATCCAAGAAGAGCTCTCAATTCCGATAATATTGCAGAAGGATTTGAGAAACAGTAACAGAGAATATTTTTTTTATTTTACTCGCTTTTTGAATTACAAACCAACTAGAAATAGCCAAAAATATTGATTACAAACGACGAAAGGGAAACCAGCCCGAACAAACCCAACAAAAAAAAAAAAAAAAAAAAAAACCAGCCCGGCTTGTTAATTAACAACCTTATGCCTTAGAACCTTTAACCTTAAAACCTTTCCAAAAATGATTAACCTCTACAACACCCACATCGAAAACCTATCCATTCACAGAGTGGGAAATAAAAGCCGAAACGAAGCCATATTTTTATCAGAACAAACGTACAATTTGAATGACTATAAATTAGTCACTGAAATTTTTGACAATCCAAGTAGTGTTCACGACGTTTCTAAAAAAATTACCAAACATTTGTTTGAGCAGTCCAACCATCCGCACATCAAGAATGGTGAAGTGTATGTGACCTATTTGACCCATTTGAATATCGACAACACCATTGTTGATGCAGTTGGTATTTTTAAGAGTGAAATACAAAGTGATTTCATGCAATTTGAAGAGAAAGGAACCACGCTCGAGATGATTCTGCAACAAGGAATTAGCCTCAACAAATTAGACAAAGGCTGTTTGATTTTCAATCACAAAAAAGAAGAAGGCTACAAAATTTTGTCAGTTGATAGTAACCGATATGATGCGCGCTACTGGTTAGAGCACTTTCTTTCAGTTGATGCTTTTGAAGATGAAAATTTTATCACTAAAAAGTACCTGAAATTCTGCCAAGGATTTGCCAAAGACGTTGTTTTTCCAGCGGAAGACAAGAAAGAAGAAGTCATGTTTATGAATCGATCGGTAAATTATTTTGCCAAAAATGATCAATTTGAAGAATCGAATTTTTTAAATGAAGTATTAGACAACCCTGACTTGATTCCAGAATTCAAGAATTATAAAGTTGATAAAGGGGAAAAGTATTCCATCGAAGACGTGACTACATTTCCAATTGCCAATGCGGCGGTTTCAGATGCGCGAAAATCAATAAAGAACGTCATTAATTTGGATACGCATATTCAAATCAAGATGGATTTTATCAATCCCGAAAGTGCCGAAAAATATGTAGAAAAAGGATGGGATGAGGAAAAACAGATGTATTACTATTTGGTATATTTCAACAAAGAACAGAAGAGTTAGATTTCTAATTGTCAACAAATTAAATCCTCAATGCTAATCCTATTGGGGATTTTTTTATATTTGATATTTACACATTAATTTGATTGGACATGAAAAGAATATATTGCATCGTTTTTATCCTGTTTTCTGCAGTCCTAAGCAGTCAAAAGCTATTCATAACAAAGTTTGTCAATGACAATTCAACTGTAACTGCTTATTTTTCCAAAATAAATACGACAGATGGCAGTATTATGAATGACTTTCAAGTGATTACCAATGAACCCACAAACTATAGTCCTAGAGGTCCGGTATTCGATATACAATCCAATTCCATTTATACTTATAGCGGCACTCGGATATTTAGACACAATGTCGACAATTTTTCAGATAACAGTGCAATGGGTGGTTCTGTAGATTTCCTCTACCCTTATGATCAAATTATTGCTATAAAAAATCGTTTTTTTGCGATGCGGTCATACAATACGAGTGGGTTTAATTACGAAATCACACTTTTTGAAATAGATAAAAATGACGGTTCAATAATAGATACGCAAACATGGACAGTGGTAATCACTACTAATGGTTGGGGATCCTCCTTTTCACCGTTGACCAATGAAATATATATTGTCCTTGGAAACAATCTTTCAAAATACAATATTATTACCCAAGAACTAAATGTCTATAATTTACCTGGTGCTGATTTCGGAACATTCTATCCAGGAGTGATTTGTGCAGAAGGCAGACTCTTTGTTCGAAAGAAAGATTTTGCGAATGGTCAATCGAATAATTACCTGGTAGAAATCGATAGCCAAACAGGAGCTGTACTGGCGACAAATACCTTAAACCCAGCAATTGCAAACCTCTATTATCCCGGCAGTCAAATCGTCTTTCTGGCAGAAACGAAGGAAATCGCTTGTCTATATTATGGAAGTCCTTCATTTGTTAATGAAAATATCATCGTAAAATTTAATATAGAGACCAACGTTGAAACATTGTTAAACCTACCCACTGAAATTGCCACCTCCACATTCACGGAAAATTACGGATCTCTGGTTTCTGTTGATTCCGAAGAATTAGGACTGGATGAGTTTGTGCAAAATTCCCAAAGTAAAATACTAGGTGTCTATAATCTATTAGGACAAAAGGTTCCTGAAGATACCTACAATCAAATTTTGATTGTTGAATATGAAAATGGCGCAAGAGAAAAGAAATTTAAGCCAAAGTATTAAATCATAGGACAGTAATGACAATCCTCAATTGTATTTCCATAGCGGATTTTTTATGTCAATTTTGTAAGTAATCAATTATAAATTTTCGTAATTAGTGTATTTCGTCGATGAAATTTGCATACTGTACAGTAACACAGTAGTTTCGCTTTAATAAAAACGCATTCACAGAATGAAAAATCATTTATTAAAGTCGATATATCTTGTTGGAAAAATTGGTTGCCAATTCACTGGCCATCGGTTTGTGACTACAAGAATTATTACAGACCATTTTAAAGAATTTAAATGCATTCAATGTGGATTGGAATTGACCAACGATGAAACCGGAAAAAAAATCTCGTTAACCGCTTTTCATCGAGACATTAATGAAACCCTGAATCAATTCTACCAAAAGCGGCATCATTCGATATAGCCTATTTTAAATCGTAACTTTTCCTTAACTTGTTCGACTTATTCCCAATCTAAAAAACGAACACTTTGGAAACGATTCTTTCAATTAGAAATCTCAACAAACGTTTTGGACCCATTCATGCGGTTAAAGACGTTTCCCTCGAAATACAAAAAGGCAATGTTTACGGAATTCTAGGACCAAATGGTTCGGGAAAATCAACAACTTTAGGAATTGTCTTAAACGTGGTCAACAAAACTTCTGGAGCATACAGTTGGTTTGGCGGCGCTATGGAAACACATGACGCATTGAAAAAGGTAGGTGCCATTATTGAGCGTCCGAATTTTTACCCTTATATGATCGCAAGGGAAAACTTAGAATTGGTCTGCAAAATTAAGAGTATTTCCTATTCTAAAGTTCATGAAAAGTTAGAATTAGTAGGTTTACTAGACCGTGAAAATAGCAAATTCAGAACTTTTTCATTGGGAATGAAACAACGCCTCGCTATTGCTTCTGCCCTTCTCAACGATCCTGAAATCTTAATTTTAGACGAACCCACCAACGGACTAGATCCACAGGGAATTCACCAAATCAGGGATATCATCAAACTCATTGCCTCACAAGGAACAACCATTTTGTTGGCTTCGCACTTGTTGGATGAAGTAGAAAAAGTATGTTCACACGTGTTAATTCTTCGAAAAGGAGAAGTTCTCTATTCAGGCAGTGTTGATGCGATGACATCGAACGAAGGCTTTTTTGAATTGCAAAGCGATGATAATCATCAATTGATGAGCGCGCTTTCATCTCACGAATCAATCGAAAAACTAGCGGAAGAGAATGGAAAAGTGTATGCGTATTTGAAAAAACCTGTAGAATCAAAAGAACTAAATCAATTGCTTTTTGAAAAAGGAATCATCTTAAGTCATTTAGTCAAAAGGAAACACAGTCTCGAAGAGCAATTTCTAGAATTAACCAACCAACCCAAATCAAAAAAATAAGATATGAAAAGATTGCTCTCCATCGAACTACAAAAAATATGGAAAAACAAAGCGAGTCGTGTTTTGACACTGGCTTACTTTATCATCTTGTCTTTTATCGCATTAATAGCGTCCGTAAAATTTAATATTGGGAGTTTTCAACTGAGAATCGCCGACGAAGGCATTTTTAATTTTCCGTATATCTGGCATTTCAATACCTATATCGCATCAATGCTCAAGTTCTTTTTGGCGATTGTCATCGTTTCGATGATGGCAAATGAATATAGTTATGGCACGTTAAAACAAAATCTCATCGACGGAATGAGTAAAAAAGAATTTGTTTTGTCTAAATTCTTGACGGTTTTTGTATTTGCCGCTAGTTCTGCCGTATTTGTTTTCATCATGTCGCTCATTCTTGGATTGTGCTTTTCTTCCTACACTGAAATCGGAATTATTTTTTCTGAGTTGGAATACATTCTCGCCTATTTTGTCAAACTCATGGGCTTTTTCTCTTTCTGTTTGTTTTTAGGAATTCTTGTAAAACGTTCCGCATTTGCACTCGGATTTTTATTAGTATGGGGAATTATTGAAGGCATCGCGAGTGGAATATTGAACTTCAAATTATTTCCAGAGGGCAATACTGCCTCCTACATTACCATGTTTTTCCCTTTAGAATCGATGTCAAATTTGATCGTGGAACCCTTCTCTCGACTGTCTTTCGTTAAAACAATCAGTACGCAAATTGGTGTTACAGATGTCAAAGATTATGGAATCCATTGGTATGGAATCTTAATCGTTTTAGCATGGACATTTATTTTCATGTTATTATCCTACAAGCTACTTAAAAATAGAGATTTATAGTATCTTTGCCGGTGCTATGAAATTTCTAAAATGTGCCATCTTGATAGCTGTTAGCTACTGCTTTTCTGTCAGTAGTAATGCGCAATACATACAAGTAAATGATACCTATACAGCTCAACAACTTGTAGAAGATATACTTATAAATAGTCCTTGTGCTAATGCTACTAATTTTTCAGTTAGCGGAGGAAATTTTGGTTCACAACAAAGTTATGGTTATTTTACTAATGGCAGTAGTGCTTTCCCTTTTGCAGATGGGATTGTCCTAAGCACCGGAAAAGCAGTTTCGGCTGTTGGTCCGAATAATGGTATTTTAAGTGAAGGTAGTACTTCTTGGCTCGGTGATACTGATTTAGCGCAAGCGCTTGATGTAAACAATACTGTAAATGCAACCATTATAGAATTTGATTTTTTACCATTAACCAACAAAATCAGCTTTGACTACATTTTTTCATCAGAGCAATATTTATCAAATCCAACCAGCAATCAATGCCGTTTTACTGATGGTTTTGCATTCTTGCTAAAAGAAGCAGCTGGCACAAATCCTTATCAAAACCTCGCAATTATTCCCGACACATCAATTCCAGTGAGTGTGAATACCGTAAGAGGTTCTGGTACTATTTGCCCAGCTGCAAATGAATCTTATTTTGGCGGTTTCAACAGCAGTGATCATCCTACAAACTTTAATGGGCAAACCACGATAATGAAAGCCCAAGCAACAGTTGTTCCTGGAACTTTATATCATATTAAATTAGTAATAGCAGATCAAGGAAATAATCTTTACGATTCAGCAATATTTTTAGGTGGCGGCAGTTTCGATGTTGGAACTAACTTAGGTCCAGATCGACTCATAGCAACGAATAATCCAATCTGTGCAAACGAGACGTTTAACATTCAAACGAACGAAAGTGGCACAAACACATACAAATGGTTTAAAGATGGTGTTGAAATTCCTACAGAAACAAATTCAAACTTGGTGGTGTCAAGTCCAGGAACTTACACGGTAGAAATTACCTTAGGAGGAACCACTTGTATATCAAGAGGCTCAATTGTGGTGGAATATGCGCCACTCGCGGCATCAACAGCGAGTATCGTACAATGTGATGAGAATCAAGATGGTACTACGCTATTTAATCTGACCACACTCAACAGCATCATTACGAATAACGATCCAAGTTTCGGTTTGATTACTTATTACGAAAACCTTGTTGACGCGCAGAACCAAATTACAAATAATGCAATTGCCACTCCAAGTTCCTATTTGAGTAACACCAAGACTATTTACGCGAGTCTTACGAATAGTTTTGGATGTTTGACTGTTGTCACTATTTCGCTACAAGTATCAAACAATTCTTTTCCAAATGTTATAGACTTTGAAAGCTGTGATTTAGATGCTAACGTCGACGGATTTTATGCTTTCCAATTGAGTGATATTGATGCTTCTGTTCTGATTGGACTCCCGACTGGACTAATTGTAAATTATTACCCCACGTATAACGACGCATTGCTACAAACCAATGTTTTGTCTGGATCGTATGTCAATGAAACACAATATATATCCAGAATTTACGCCAAAATCATCAACGGAAGTGATTGTTATGGAATTCGATCCGTGGATTTGTACGTAAATAGTAATTCGCCACCTAATTTCGAAGATGAAGAAATTTATCTTTGCGATGATATTCCCTTAACGGTAGCTATTGCAACCACTTTCTTTTCTTATAATTGGAGCAATGGAGATAACGACTTTACAACCGACCTAACAACGCCCGGAGAATATACGGTAACGGTTACCAATAGCGACGGATGTGAAGCTACTAAGAAATTCATCGCAATTGCTTCGGGTAGTCCAACCATAATTTCGGTCGATATTAATGATTTTCAAGGCGACGCCAACACAGTTACAGTGAATGTAGAAGGACTCGGAACATGGGAATACTCGTTGGATGGAATTAATTTTCAAAGTAGTCCCACTTTCAGCAACCTTGGTCCTGGAGAATATCAAATGTATGTCAGAGACTTATTCAATTGTGGAGACGATTCATATACTTTTTTTATCCTGGATTATCCACTCTTTTTTACACCAAATGATGATACCTATAACGATGTTTGGAAAATTGAAAATTTAGATTTTTATCCCAATGCCACCATTCGAATTTTTGATCGTTTTGGAAAATTGTTGAAGCAAATAGCGCCACAAAATGGATGGGATGGAACTTTAACTGGAACAAAATTACCAGCTGACGACTATTGGTTTGTCTTAGAACTCAATAACGAGCGAACAATAAGAGGGCATTTTTCACTCAAACGATAATATTTGTATTTTATTTGCTAATTTTATCCAATGAAAAAGATAAACCTACTATTTTTTCTACTGTTTTCTATTGGATGTTTTGCTCAGTTTAGCAAAATACACTACATCCCGCCTTTGTCAGGAACCAATGACGTTTCAGGAAGTGCACAAGAGCAATACCTTTATATTTCAACGCCATCTGCCACTCCGGTCAATTTTAGAATTATACAACTTGGAGGTACAACCATCAATGCAACCGTTTCAAAAACAAATCCTTATGTTTTCAACGCTGGGTTTGGGGTGAGTACCCAATTAATGGTTCAAAAAAGCGACGTCAATACCATTCAAACCACTAAAGGATATATCATTGATGCGGATGATTTGGTTTATGTTTCGGTTCGACTTATTGCAGGTAATGGAAATCAATCCGGTGCAGTTATATCTAAAGGACTTGCCTGTTTAGGCACGAAATTCAGAATAGGTTCATTACAAAACACAAATCCTAATCTTTCTTTCGGTCAGCGACATTATACTTTCGTTTCTGTACTTGCAACAGAGAATAACACCGTAGTGCAATTTGATGATATCAAAACAGGCGTAGTACTCATTAATAATGCTGCCGCAGGAAATACGCCGTCGTCTATTATTTTGAATAGTGGTGAAAGTTT
This sequence comes from Flavobacterium sp., assembly GCA_016714905.1. Classification (GTDB taxonomy): domain Bacteria; phylum Bacteroidota; class Bacteroidia; order Flavobacteriales; family Flavobacteriaceae; genus Flavobacterium. The sequence goes on along the minus strand of JADKBW010000023.1, from coordinate 23,419 downwards.
TGTCATGGCGGTAGAAGGCCCATTAGACCCACTCGCACCTGAGCAACTTACGGCGAATAGAGACGGGCTGATTGGTTCGTTAGTAACTTCCGATAAACCCATTGCAGTAAATTGTGGTTCGTTTGCAGGAACCAACGCTGATAACAATTTAGATTTGGGTTTTGATCAAATTGTTTCCGTTGAGCGCACTGGAAAAGATTATATTTTCATTAAAAGTACCGGTCAAGATGTTGTTGAAAGAGTTCTTTTAGTGGCACATTTTGACGGTACAGAAATTCGACTTAACGGAAATACTGGGGCACCCGATTTTGTCATAAACTCAGGAGAATACCTTGATTTAAATGGAAGCAATTTCAACGCTCAAGGAAATCTATACGTTCAATCCTCCAAAAATGTATTTGCCTATCAAACCATCGGTGATGACAGCCGAACCGATTTTGCCAATCAAGAATTGTTTTTTGTTCCGCCGTTAAGTTGTGAAACACCAAAATTGATTGACAATATCCCGCTCATCAATCAAATTGGAACAAGAGTTTATTCTATTTCAAAAATTACATTAATTACAAAGGCGGGAGCATCATTAAACTTTCAAATTAATGGTGTTAATAATACATTGGCAGCGCTTTCTTCAATTCCGGGTGTCACTGTCGCCGGACCAACAACTGTAGCCACATCTTTGGGTAATTATGACACTTATGTTATTATTGGATTAACAGGAAATATCGGCGTCTACTCTACGGAGGAGTTGTATTTGGCGGCTTACGGAACCGATGGTGCAGCGACTTTTGGTGGTTTTTACTCTGGATTTATATTTAAACCTGAAATTACTTTTAGCTTAGTCAATGTTACTCAAGAGAATTGCATTCCAAATGCGGAACTTGGTGTTAACTCGCTTAGTTCATTTGACACTTTTCAGTGGTATTTTAATGGTGTTGCCATTGCTGGAGCCAATCAAAACTTTTACAATCCACTGCAACCGGGTTACTATTATGTAAAAGCGGCCATCGGAAATTGTGGCACTAATGAAATATCTTCTGATGAAATTCCCATAAGTTCTTGTCCACTTGATTCAGACGGCGACCTCGCGAACGATAATATCGATATCGATTTTGATAACGATGGAATACCCAATTGCGACGAATCGATTGGTGATGTAGGAATTGATTTGACCGATAGTACTACCATCACCATAAACACTTCGGGGGCTAATACACCAGACCCAGTTCCTTTCTTGGGCAATGCCAATGGTAACTTCATAACAAAAACGCCAGTTGGAAAAAATAATGCAGTGACTTTTGAAAAAACATTTGCCACTCCAACAAACATATCTCTAGAATATGTTGGCACTGCCTTAACAGCAAACTTGATTAATTTCAATGCAGACTTTGTGGTTACATCCGATATAAACAAAACTATTACGGTTCAAAATCCAGATAATCAACTCCTCATCGACACGAATTATGACGATATATACGAAAGCAACGTAACCGTTTATTCCTCGTACGAAATTCGCTTTCGCGTAAATAGTGCAACACCTTTAGCAGCCGGAACTGGTACATTTAGATTTAAGTCAGCTGCTACTAACAGTATTACACTAAAACATACGAACCTTTCGGATGCAGAAAGCAATAATGCGACTTTTAGATTGGTCACAACCTGTGTCGCGAAAGATACCGATGGAGATGGTGTTCAGGATGCCTTAGATTTGGATAGCGATAACGACGGAATCTTAGACCAAATGGAAGCGCTCGGTACAAGTCCAATTGTCCCGTCAAATATTGATGCAAATATTGATGGCTTAGACGATGCTTTTGGCAATGGACTCCTGCCGGCAGATACCGATGGCGACGGAGTGCCCAATAATTTGGACTTAGATAGCGATAACGATGGAATTTTTGATATCATTGAAGCAGGAAGTCCTGCAACGGACAGCAATGGTGACGGAAGAATTGATGGGATTCCTGCTAACTTTGGTGCCAATGGTGTTTTTAATGCAATAGAAACTTCCGCCAATTCAGGAATTCTAAATTACGTAGTAAGAGATTCCAATAGCGATGATATCGAAAATTATATTGCATTAGAAAGTGATGGTGATGGTTGTAATGATGTCATCGAAGCGGGATTTATCGATTCCGACGGCGACGGAATGCTTGGCAATAATCCGATTACTGTTAATGTCAATGGCGTTGTAACCAGCGGCAGCGGTTATACGTTACCGAACTCAAATTACATCAGTAGCGCTCCTATTTCTATTTTAACGCAGCCAACTGTTGCTCCGTTCTGTGCCTTTCAAAACTCCTCGATTACGATTACGACATCGCCTGTCGATTTCTATCAATGGCAAGTATTTATTGGCGGTAATTGGGTGTCTATTGTAGATGATGCCAATTATTCGCAAAGCAACACAACTACACTACAGCTCACTGCGATCCCTTTTTCATTTAATGGAAATAGATATCGGGTCATTCTGAGAAAAAACGGAAATATCTGTGAGGTCATTTCTAATGAAGTAATTTTAGAGTTATATAATGTTCCTATTTTAAATTCGCCAACAACATTGGTGCAATGTGACAATGACAATAACGGATTTACGACCGTCAATTTAAGGCAAAAAGAAAGTGATCTTGCTACAATTACGGACCGCGTATTTACTTACTATAAAACATTTGCGTCTGCAAAACTTGGAAACGAAAGCACACCTAACTTCATTGATAACCCTCTGAGTTATTTCACCAATTCTACGACAATTTGGGTTCGAGTAGTAGACCAAATTCACGGTTGTTTTAGTATCGCTGAATTGAATGTGGTCGTATCCAACACACAAATAATTAGTACTTATAACCGTCAATTTCATAAGTGTGATGATTTCCTCGATGTTGACGGAAACAACAATAGCAATAATAACAATCGGGATGGAATTGCCACTTTTAATTTCAGTAGCGCAACAGCTGATATTATTGCCTTGCTGCCAAGCACTTCCGTATACAGCGTGAAATATTACAAAAACTTTCAAGATGCTTCTGCAGAAGTTGATACTGATGGGAATTCGTTAGAAACTTCGCAGAATATTACAGCGGCTGAGAGTATTTACAATTTCAGAAATCGCGATTATCCAACGCAGCAACAGATTTGGGTTCGAGTGGAAAGTACGCTTGATAATGCCTGTTATGGCATCGGTCCCTATGTAACTTTAATAGTAGAATCATTACCAATCGCACATCCTTACAACGATACTAATATTATTCGCAAGTGTGATGACAATCATGATGGCATCTTTGCTTTTGACACCTCTCAAATTGAAGCCATTACTTTAAACGGACAAACCAACGTCACCATCAGTTATTTTGATCAAAGCGGAACGCCACTTCCAAGTCCACTTCCCAATCCATTTACAGTAAACGGCAGTAAGACTATTACCGTTAGAGCAACGAATTCCATCACATTCGACCCTAATGGACCGTGTTATGAAGAAGAAACGTTGCAATTTATTGTAGACGATTTGCCGCAGGCTTTTCCGGTGGACACCTCTTTATTCACAGTTTGTGATGACGAAGATGATCCAATTCTGCAAGACGGAATGTATGGATTTGATACCGCAGCAATAGAATCACAAATTTTGAATGGACAAAGCGCACAACTTGATGTCTATTACTACGACCAGGCTGGACAACCTATTGAGAGCCCACTGCCAAATCCGTTTCCAACAATTTCTCAAAACATCACAGCCGTGGTACAAAATCCACTGAATGGGACTTGTCCTGCCAGTATTCAAATTCCGTTTGTTGTCAATCCGATGCCAAAGATTAATTTACTGGGAAGTGATTTGATTTGTTCTGACAACCCTGGATTTTCAATTACAATCGATGCTGATATTGTGGATGGAAGTTCAATTTCGAATTATACTTATCAATGGTATCTTGATGGAAATCCAATCGTAGGAGGTACAGATTATGAATTAGAAATTAATATTGAAGGAGTCTACACCGTTGACGTAATAACTTCTAAAGGTTGTTTAAAAACCAGAATTGTTGATGTCACTGCTTCTGAAATTGCTCAAATTCAAGATATCAAGATTAGTGACTTAACGGACTCGAATACGGTCGAAATCATTGCTACCGGCAACGGCGACTTGGTGTATTCAATTGACGATCTTAGTGATTTTCAATATTCAAATATATTTTACAATGTTCCGTACGGAATACATCAAGTGTATGTAAAAGATAGCAACGGCTGCGGATTGGTTGGTCCAATCGAAATCTATGTTTTGGGAATTCCAAAGTTTTTTACACCTGACGGCGATGGTGTCAACGACACTTGGAACCTTGTGGGAAGTAGTGCCAACTTCAACAAAAATGCGGAAATTCTCATCTTTGACCGTCATGGGAAATTTATCCACCAACAATTTGGAGACGGCGAAGGTTGGGACGGAACATTAAATGGCAGACCTCTACCTTCTGATGATTACTGGTATGTGATTACGCTGGAAGATCAGCGTGTTTATAAAGGTCATTTTACTTTGTTTAGATAATTGAAGCATGATAAAAACGGCATTCCTTTTTGTTATGATCACCCTATTCACTCAAGCCCAATCGATCAAAGTCACGACTGGAAAAGTGGAACGCCTCGAAAAATTTAAGTCGCAATTTGTTGATGCGAGACATGTAGATGTTTGGTTGCCGGAAGGATATTCTACTTCAGACAAATATGCTGTTTTGTATATGCACGACGGACAAATGCTGTTCGATCCAGCATCAACATGGAATAAGCAAGCTTGGCAGGTGGATAGCATCGCTGGACAATTAATTTCAGAAAATAAGATTCAAAAATGTATTATTATTGGTATTTGGAACAATGATAAGAAAAGACATCCAGAGTATTTTCCGCAAAATGTATATGCGACATTTTCACTTGAACAAAAGAAATTCATTTCGGACATATTGATTAAAAGAGGTAAGATTGACACAGAGTTTAACCCAATTTCCGATAATTATTTGAGGTTTATTGTCGAAGAATTAAAACCTTATATTGACAGGACCTACGCTACTTACACTGATCAAAAACACACTTTTATTTCGGGTTCAAGTATGGGAGGCTTAATTTCCTTGTATGCCATTTGTGAATACCCAAGTGTTTTTGGTGGCGCTGCTTGTTTGTCGACACATTGGACTGGTATTTACCAAAACAACACAATCCCATTCCAGATGCCATTATTTCTTATTTGAAAAAAAATCTACCAAATCCAAAAAATCATAAAATCTACTTTGATTATGGAGACAAAACGTTGGATAGTTTGTATCGTCGTTGGCAAGAAAAAGTTGATGTTGTGATGAAAGCAAAAGGATTTTCGACCAAAAATTGGAAAACACAATTCTTTGCAGGAAAAGACCATTCAGAGCAATCTTGGCGAGAGCGATTTTTGATTCCGTTGGAGTTTTTGCTTCGTTTTTAATCGACTGCCCTAGCCCAGATGGCAGCGGCATCCTTTTGTGGCGTTGTTCGCCGCAAAAGATATAGCGAACAGCTGGAATCAGCTCCACGCGAGCAAAGCGAACTGGCGAAGCAAAATAAAAAACCCATTCATTGACGAATGGGTTTCTTTATAATTAAAATTCAAGATTAGACTTTGAATCGTTTTCTATCGTTTTCTGTCAAATAAATTTTTCTCAAACGAATTGATTTTGGTGTTACCTCAACATATTCGTCTTTTTGAATGTACTCTAACGCTTCTTCAAGTGAGAAAATAATTGGTGGAATAATTCTGGCTTTTTCGTCATTTCCAGACGAACGAACGTTGGATTGTTTTTTCTCTTTAGTCACGTTGACACACATATCATCACCACGAGAGTTTTCTCCAATTACTTGACCTTCATAGATTTCTGCATTTGGCTCAACAAAGAATTTACCACGATCTTGTAATTTATCAATAGAATAAGGAATAGCTTTTCCTTTTTCCATAGAGATCAATGAACCTTTGTTACGTCCAGAAATTTCACCTTTGTAAGGCTCATATCCTAAAAAACGATGTGCCATAATTGCTTCACCAGCAGTTGCAGTTAACAATTGATTACGCAATCCAATAATTCCACGTGAAGGTATATTAAATTTTACAATCATACGTTCACCTTTAGTTTCCATAGAAAGCATTTCACCTTTGCGAAGTGTAACAAATTCTACCGCTCTACCAGAAAGACTTTCAGGTAAATCGATAGTTAATTCTTCGATAGGTTCACATTTTTTACCATCAATTTCTTTGATAATAACTTGAGGTTGACCAATTTGAAGTTCGTAACCTTCTCTACGCATCGTTTCGATAAGTACAGACAAGTGCAAAACACCACGACCGAATACCATAAACTTATCAGCAGAATCAGTTTCACCCAATTTCATAGCTAAGTTTTTCTCAAGTTCTTTTGTCAAACGGTCTCTAATATGTCGCGAAGTAACAAATTTTCCTTCTTTACCAAAAAATGGAGAGTCATTAATAGTAAACAACATACTCATTGTTGGCTCATCTATCGCAATGGTTTGCAATGCTTCCGGATTTTCAAAATCTGCGATGGTATCACCAATTTCAAATCCTTCCACTCCAACAATGGCACAAATATCACCAGCAATTACTTCTAGAACTTTCTTACGACCAAGTCCTTCAAAAGTGTGTAATTCTTTAATTCTTGATTTCATTATGGTACCATCTCTTTTTACTAATGAAATTGGCATACCTTCTTTTAAAACACCTCTTTCAAGACGACCAATAGCAATACGACCTGTAAAAGCAGAAAAGTCTAAAGAGGTAATCAACATTTGTGGTGTTCCTGTAGACACTTTTGGCGCTGGAACATTTTTGATCACCATATCTAGTAATGGTTCTATACTGGTGGTTTCATTTCTAAAATCATCTGACATCCAGTTATTTTTTGCTGAACCGTAAACTGTTGGAAAATCAAGTTGCCATTCTTCGGCTCCTAGTTCGAACATCAGGTCGAATACTTTTTCGTGTACTTCTTCCGGTGTACAGTTTTCTTTGTCTACTTTATTGATTACGACGCAAGGTTTCAAACCTAGGTCGAGTGCTTTTTGCAACACGAAACGCGTTTGTGGCATTGGTCCTTCGAAAGCGTCTACCAAAAGACAAACACCGTCTGCCATGTTCAGTACACGTTCAACTTCACCTCCGAAATCCGCGTGACCAGGCGTATCGATAATATTGATTTTTGTTCCTTTATAAACTACAGAAACATTTTTTGATGTAATTGTAATTCCTCTTTCACGTTCGAGGTCGTTGTTGTCTAGGATTAGGTCACCGGTATTTTCGTTGTCGCGAAATAGTTGACAGTGATACATAATTTTATCAACTAAAGTAGTTTTTCCGTGATCGACGTGTGCAATAATTGCAATGTTTCTGATAGATTCCATCTGTTATTTTTAATGGGTGCAAAGGTACACTTTATTTTTACATAAAATATCTTTAAAAAATAGTTTACCATTTGATAACTCAAATCTTTAAAAAGAGAAATTTTAATTAAGTTGATGGGGCTTTATTTTATTTTTATGAATTAATCTCTATATTTGAGTAATGAAAAACAAGGCGAATAAAATCACACTTCTTTACATCCTTTTTTCCATAGCGCTGGCGGTTGTTGGCTATTACATCTTAGATAAATTCCACACTACTAATGACTTAGTATTTCTCAATTTTAGTTTTCTAAAGGATGTTGTTTTTATTGTTTTTTCCGGGATTATTTTCAAAGTGGTGCTTACCAAAAATGACAACCGAAATAATTTGATTTTTGAAAGGTTAAAAGCCACCAATGAGGAAATAAAAGAATCAAACGAGCGCTACGATATTGTAGCAAAGGCAACGAGTGATACCATTTGGGATTGGAAAATTCAAGAAGACGATTTTATTTGGAACAAAGGAATACAGGGCGTTTTTGGATATAAGAAAGAAGATGTAGGAAAAACTTCGAAATGGTGGTTTGACCGAATTCATCCTGAGGACAGTATCAAGATGTCGATTAAACTGTATTCGTTTATCGAACAAAAAACGGAGAAATGGCAAGATGAATACCGCTTTAAATGTGCGGATGGCAGCTACAAATACGTATTTGATAGAGGTTTTCTGGTGAAAGATGAAGATGGTAATGCTATTCGAATGATTGGAGCGATCCAAGATGTCACCAAACAAAAAGAAGAAGAACAGCGATTGAAACTTTTAGAAACAGTAATTACGCAAACCAAAGATGCTGTTATCATAACGGAGTCGGAGAATTCACATAAGACCATTCCAAAAATTGTTTTTGTGAATCCAGCCTTTACAGAAATGACAGGATATAAATCGCAAGATGTTATAGGGAAAACGCCAATTGTTTTTATGGGGAGAAAGTCGGTAAAAAACGATATATCAAGTTTGTCGAAAGCACTGAAAGGTCGAGAAGAATTTAAATTTGAAACCTTAAACCACAAGAAAAACGGAGAAGAATATTGGGTCAATTTTTCGATGATACCTATTACGAATCAAGAGGGAAACCATTCGCATTGGATTTCGATTCAAAGAGATATTACCGAAGAAAAGAAACAAGAAAAAGAAAAGGAACAATTGATTCGTGAATTGACGCAAAACAACAAGGATTTAAAACAATTCTCTTATATTACCTCTCATAATTTGAGAGCGCCATTGTCTAATTTGACGGGCTTACTGAATTTGATGCATGAATATCCTGTCGAAAATCCTGAGTTACGAGAAATTATCAATGGCTTTTCAACTTCTACCAATTTATTGAATGAAACCATTAATGATTTGGTGAAAGTGGTCATTATTAAAGACAATCCATCGATCGACAAGGAAGAAGTACTGATCAAAGATGTTTTTGAAAATGTGTTCAATCAGTTGAGCTATTTGATTAGCTTACACAAACCCATCCTTAAAATAGAATTGGAGAAAGTCTCAATCTTGAATATCAATAAGGCGTATTTGGAAAGTATCCTATTAAATTTATTTACCAATGCGATCAAATACAGATCACCGAAGCGGATTTTACGAATTTTTGTGTCTTCAAAAGAAATCAATAATAAGATTGTGTTGACGTTCAAAGACAATGGAATTGGGATTGATTTAGAGCGCAATCGGGATAAGATATTTGGCCTATATCAAAGGTTCCATAATTACTCGGACAGTAAAGGTTTAGGACTGTACTTAGTAAAATCGCAGGTAGAAAGTATGGGTGGAACAATTAGTGTTGAAAGTGAAGTGGATAAAGGCACAACCTTTACAATAATATTTAAAAGTACATTATAATGCTGGATTTAATTTTATGTGTCGACGACGATCCTATTACATTAATGCTTTGTAAAATGGTTATTACACGTTCGGAGTTTGCAAAGACAATCATCACTGCTCAAAATGGAGAAGAAGCATTAAATTACTTTGACGACCTCAAACTAAATAATCTTGGCACTACAATTTCAGATTATCCAAAATTAATTTTTCTCGATTTAAATATGCCTGTCATGGGTGGATGGGAATTTTTGGATCATTTCTCAAAAGAAGAATATCGTAGTGCATTTAATGACTGCAAGGTTATTGTATTATCTTCTACCATTGACCCCGAAGATATTAGAAAGGCTAAAACATACCCAATGGTACTAGACTTCTTGTCGAAACCTATTTCTAAGGAAATGTTGGAAGGCCTTAAAGCGACTTTATTATAAAAAAAAACTCTCCAAAATTGGAGAGTTTTTTTTTATTTATAATAAAAGACACAATTACAATTTTGCAACGTGCTTTGTTAACTTTGATTTCAGGTTTGACGCTTTGTTATCATGGATAACATTCTTCTTAGCCAATTTGTCAATCATTGAGATTACAGCAGAAAGTTTTGCTGAGGCACCCGATTTGTCTGTTTCTAAACGTAAAGCTTTAATCGCATTACGTGTAGTTTTATGTTGATAACGATTTAAAACTCTTTTCTTATCGTTACTTCTGATTCTCTTTAAAGCTGACTTATGATTTGCCATTTTGTTTTTTTTCTAAAATTTATTTTTTTGTAGCCCGTAGGGGAATCGAACCCCTCTTACCAGGATGAAAACCTGGCGTCCTAACCGATAGACGAACGGGCCATACTTCTGTAATGCGGATGCAAAAATACAACTATTTTCTATTCGTACAATAGCTGAAGTATTTTTTTTTATTTTTTTTTAATATGCCTTTGCAAACAGCACTCTACCAGCAGAGTTAGCGCCTGTCAACACACAATTGCCGGCCTCTTTTTTGCCCATTAAAGGCATGCATCGGATGGTTGCTTTGGTTAATTCTTTAATTTTATCTTCCGTTTCTGGAGTTCCATCCCAATGTGCTGAGATAAATCCTCCTTTATTTTCTAATACATCCTTAAACTCTTCAAAAGAATTTACCTCCGTAATATGACTTTCTCTATATTGAAGTGCTTTCGTAAACAAATCTTTCTGTATTTGATTCAACAATTCCTTAACATAATTCACAATATTATCCTTTGCGACCAATTCCTTCGTTAAAGTATCTCTTCTTGCCACTTCAAAAGTGCCATTTTCAAGATCCTTTGGACCTACGGCAATTCTGATTGGAACTCCCTTTAATTCATATTCATTAAACTTGAAGCCAGGTTTATGTGTTGTTCTATCATCATACTTTACTGCTATTTTTAAGCTTCTTAACTGTGCAGTTAATTCGGCAACGGCGGCGCTTATCTCTTCTAATTGTTCCTCTGACTTATAGATCGGCACAATGACCACCTGAATAGGCGCCAAATTCGGAGGCAGTACTAAACCTTGATCATCTGAGTGGGTCATGACCAAAGCGCCCATCAGACGAGTGGAAACACCCCATGACGTACCCCATACAAAATCTTGTTTTCCTTCGGCATTGGCGAACTTTACATCAAATGCTTTCGCAAAATTCTGTCCCAAAAAGTGAGAGGTTCCAGCTTGCAGTGCTTTACCATCTTGCATCAAAGCTTCAATGCAATACGTTTCTTCCGCTCCCGCAAAACGCTCCGTTTCTGTCTTAATCCCTTTTATTACGGGAATTGCCATAAAATTTTCGGCAAAATCAGCATATACATTCATCATCTTTCCGACTCCTCTATGGCTTCCGCTTTAGTGGCATGTGCCGTATGCCCTTCCTGCCAAAGAAATTCAGCAGTTCGCAAAAACAATCTCGTTCTCATTTCCCATCGCACTACATTCGCCCATTGATTAATAAGCAATGGCAAATCCCTATAAGACTGCACCCAATTCTTATAAGTAGACCAAATAATCGCTTCACTGGTTGGACGAACAATAAGTTCTTCTTCCAATTTGGCATTTGGGTCAACCATCAATTTACCTGGTTTATCAGGGTCGTTTTTTAATCGATAATGCGTAACGATGGCACATTCTTTAGCAAACCCTTCTGCATTTTTTTCTTCTGCTTCAAACATACTCTTGGGCACAAACAAAGGAAAGTAGGCATTACTATGACCTGTTTCCTTAAACATCCTATCTAATTCTGCTTGCATTTTTTCCCAAATTGCGTATCCATAGGGTTTGATAACCATACAGCCTCTAACACCAGAATTTTCAGCAAGGTCAGCTTTGACCACTAGCTCGTTATACCACTTCGAATAATCCTCAGATCTTGTAGTTAGGTTCTTGCTCATAATGAATTTATTGGCACAAATATTGTTTAACTCTTTTTAACTAAATAGTTTGGCAAAACTAACTAATTTTGTGTAGTTCAACAATAAAAAACGAATGTTATGAAAACTATTTCCATTCCCCAAAATAAATATCCCGTTTCGCTGTTTCTATCCCTTTTAAGTGTTTTTGTAGTTTCTTGTGGAAGCTATCAAAACACTTCTTATTATGATAGAGATGGAATATACGGGCGGTCGGAACCACAAAATAAAGCAGTGGCTGTTTCTGAAAATCCATCTGAAAGCAATCAATACCAGAATTACTTCGAATCGCTACAAGATCCAAGTACAAAAAAAGACTCCACTTTTACAGATGTAGAGCGATACAGTTCCGACTCATACAATAATGAAGACAGCAGTAGCAACAGCGTTTGGGGAAGTGATTCAGGCACCACCGTTGTTAACATTTATGACAATGGTTGGGCAGGAAACAATTGGGGATGGAACAATTATTGGAACTGGAATATTGGCTGGGGTTGGAACTCATGGTATGGACCAAACTGGGGCTGGGGTTGGAATAATTGGTACGGCCCAAATTGGGGTTGGGGATGGAATAATTGGTATGGAAATCCATGGTGTGGTGGATATTATCAGCCGTATTTTCAACAGTACCATCATGGAACAAGAAGTTTTGCCGCAGTAAACAACAACCAGAATTATAGTGGAAATCGATCTGATAGCGGTAGAAGAAATAATGCATCTGGTACTAGAGCTGCCAGCAATAATTACAGCGGAACCAGAACCGACGCAGCAATCCGAAATCCGAGATCAAACACTAATTTAGGGACACCAAGAAATCCAATTCGAAATAGTGCAAACATAAATCCAAGTAATACAACTCCACGATTTAATTCTAATACAGCTCCGAGAACCCAAGGCAATTCGACGAGAAACTTCAATAGCACACCAACAAGAAGCAATTCATCAAGCTCTGGCAGCTACAATTCTGGCGGCAGATCTTCAGGAGGGAATTATAGTGGAGGAAGTTACGGCGGAGGAAGATCCTCTGGCGGTCGAAGATAACAGTTCAATTCATTTGAATCCAATGTACAGTTTTTTTTAACACTAAGGATTTTTTAATAACCTTTCCTATGAAAAAGTATTTTAGCACCTTAATAATCCTTGCCACCATTTCGGCCGCAAATTCGCAAACTTTGGCTGATGCACTGCTATATGCTAATGACAATCTCAGCGGAACTGCGCGCTACCGGAGTATGAGCGGAGCATTTGGAGCTTTGGGAGGTGATTTTTCTTCTATCAATGTTAATCCAGCCGGAAGCGCAGTATTTTTGAATAACCAAGTTGGCTTTACCTTAAGCAATTTTAACACAAGGAACAAATCCAATTACTTCGGTTCAAAAGTTACAACTGAAAACAACGCTTTCGACATTAATCAGGCGGGAGGCGTACTGGTGTTCAATAATCAAAACACAAAAAACGACTGGAAAAAAATTGTTTTCGCCATAAATTATGAAAACACTTCTAACCTCGATAATTCTTTGGACTCTTTTGGAAACAATCCGAATAATTCAATTGCAAACTATTTTTTGAGTTATGCCAATCCTGGATTGTACAACACAACCATTCCGCTTTCTACTGTTGCAGATTCTTTCTATGAAGACTTAGACATCAGAAATCAGCAAGCCTATTTAGGTTATCAAGGCTATGTGGTTAATGTTGACCCAAACGATCCAAGTAATGATACCTACGTTGCTAATGTCGCTAGCGGGAATTTTTATCACGAAAATTATATGGAAAGTAGTGGCCTTAATGGTAAGGTTTCCGTCAATTTTGCTACCCAATACAAAGATAAATTCTATTTTGGTTTAAATATAAATTCGCATTTTACCGATTATACCAAAACCACAACGTTTTATGAAGAGAACGATAATAGCCCAAATAGTGGCCTCAAGAGATTGCTTTTTGAAAATTATCAAAACACCTATGGTAACGGATTTTCCTTTCAATTAGGCGCTATAGCAAAAGTAACCGATAAATTCAGAACAGGACTGTCCTACGAATCTCCAACATGGTATCGATTAACTGACGAAAAACAACAATTTTTGAGCACTGCTGGCTATAATTATGGAAATCCGAGCAATCCAAATTTGAGTGAGCAAACAGTGGACTCTGATTTTCTTTTGATTTATCCAACATACAATATTCAAACTCCGAGCAAATGGACGGGAAGTTTAGCCTATGTCTTTGGCAAACAAGGTCTGATTAGTTTAGATTACAGCATAAAGGACTACAGCAAAACGAGATTCAAACCCAACGATTCTTTTTTCCGACCTTTAAATAATAGCATGGAATCACAGTTTAACGCAGCGAGCGAATTGCGAATCGGAGCAGAATATCGAATCAAAGAATGGAGTTTAAGAGGTGGATATCGCTACGAAGAAAGTCCATATAAAGATAAAAAAGTAGTTGGAGATTTATCTGGATTTTCGACAGGATTTGGCTACAATTTTGGCACCACCCGATTGGATCTGGCGTATGCGTATTCACAAAGAAAATCGCAACAAAGTTTCTTTTCTCAGGGATTTACGGATGGACCCGCTGTTACTACCAAAAACAATACGATTTCGATGACTTTGCTTTTTGAACTGTAAATGGCTCAAAGCAATACTAATGTGGAGACTTCTATTCGTTAGTATAGCAGTCTTTTTTCAGCCCTGACCTGCCTCTCGGCAAGGCGGGTGGCAGTGGAATCCTCTTTATACTGAACTTGTAATCGATTGCTTCGCTTCGCTCGAATGAAACGGGCGTCAGGAATAGCTTCTACTAAAACTACTTGTAATTGAAGCTGATACCAGCTACTAAGAAATTTCGACCAAAAGCTTCGGTGTTTTCCTTTCCTGCATTGTGGATATAATTCAAAGACACAGGCATCACAATGCGCTCACTCAACTGAAATTCTCTTTCCGTCTTAATACTCATATTGGTCAGTGAGGGTTTGTCATAATCTGTGTAAGAATAGTATGCCGCTTGATTGTTGAAGACTACACCTGCCAATACATCCAACGTTATTTTCTGATACAACTCTTCCCAAGTATATCCTGCTTCGAAATAAGTAGTGAAATTCTGTTTTGGATTTTCTCCGTTTTGGTCGTACCTGAAATCATTTCCAGCAACTAGCGTGCTCAGCGTTGCATTTAACGGAAAATCATATTCCGAAAAATCAAAAACAAGCATCGCATCGACGGTCTTCACACCATCTTTCCCGTAGTTGAAAAAACCATTATCTACGCCTTCTACTTTTGACACAGACGGCCAATAATAGTCCCACAGCTGCACCGAAAGGAACGGTGTCGCCTGATAATTGATATTGAAATCAATCTCTTGATATCCTTTGTAGGAAGTTTCACCATCAGGATAAAAATAGTCGCTCTTGAAGTTTGATGTCGCCCAAAAACCCACCGTAATCTTATCGGTGGCAGCGTAAGTAATGGTTGGTTGCACAACGGTGTAATCGCCTCCCCAACATTGTCCGCGCCATAAATATCGGTTGAAGATATCTAAATTGAACTCAAATTTGCTTTCCTTATTTTGGAAATAGAATCATTAGGTACGACTTCATTTTGCGCGCATAAATTTGAATGTACTAGAACGCAAAATAGAAACGTCACTTTGAATAAGTCTTTCATTTTTACTTTTTGTTTTTTAGAACACGATCAATCGCCTCAAACAATTTCTCTCGGTTAATGGGCTTAGTCAGATAGCCATAAAATCCTGCTTTATAAATTCTCGCTTCATCTTCCGCCGACGCATAAGCAGTTTGAGCAATGATGACCAATTCGGGGCGAATCATTTTTATTTTTTCCAACGCTTCAAATCCATTCATAACGGGCATTTTAATATCCATTAAGACTAAGTCAATATCAGGATTATTGATACTAATTTCAACTGCTTCTAGTCCGTTTTCAGCTCGAATAATGGTATAATTCTTCGACTGAATAACCTTTTGGAATAGCAGAAAATTGATATTATCATCTTCTGCAATCAATATTGTCATACCGTCGTCATGAATTTGCTCGGATTTACTCTTAATTGGTTTTACAGTGATATTGTGAATTTCATTGTATTTCAGTGGAATAGAAAAAGAAAAAGTGGATCCCTGCTCTACTTTCGATTCTAATGAGATCATCCCTCCCATCATTTCAACATATGCTTTAGATATCGCAAGTCCCAATCCCAAGCCGCCCGCTTTGATCGAAGCATCATTTTCAACTCTTTTAAAACGATCGAAAATATGTTGATGATTATTCTTGTCAATTCCAGGACCCGTATCCTTAATGGTAAATATGACTTTTTTCTTTTTGTCATCGATGCGGTATCCAAACGCAACATGTCCTTCGCTTGTAAATTTGATTGCATTGGTTACCAAATTGACAATGACCTGTTTTAGTTTGACTTCATCCGTAACAATAGGGAATTCGGCAGGCTTGTCATTAGGGATAATAAAGAAGTCGATGTTCTTTGTTTTTGGAATCGTAATTTTGATGGTCTCATACAATTCACTGATACAGGATTCAATATTGACATCGGAATAGTTGGGTTGAATTTGATTGGAATCAATCTTCGACATTTCAATCAAATCATCTATAATTGACACCAAATTTTTCCCGCTTTTTTCGATGACTTTCAAATATTCAACCTGTTCCTCTTTGCTCAATTTTGTATTGATAATCAAATCCGTAAAACCATTGATGGCATTCATCGGAGTTCTAATCTCATGCGACAAATTTGCTAAAAACGATGCTTTCAGTCGCTCGCCTTCTTCAGCTTTCAACTTCGACTTAACTAACTCAATTTTTTGATTTGCATTTTCCTCAAAAAGATTTCCAATGTAGCTGAATTCGCCGGTAGTTGCTTTCAATTCTTTAATTGCCTTCTTATTGCCTGTTTCTAAAACTCTGGTCATCATATCCAGCGGTGAATAAACTAATTTACGGGTATAGAAAATATTGATGATCAAATTCACGACGAAAGCAAAGATGATGAGATATAGAATGGTCAACATATTGTCAAAATACACATCAAACTTTCTCTCAAAAAGCAAGTTAGCGATGACTTTACCATTATAATCCTTAAGGGAATATTCTGAATAAATAGCGTGTTTTCCTTCGATTTTTTTATGGTCCGAATTGATAAATTTCACTTTGGATTCAGAGACTTTTTGAAAATAATTTACATAAGATGAATCAAGAATTCTAGCAACAAAAAAATAACCAAATGGAGCTGTCTTATTCTTCAATGGATCATCAGATGGATGAATAGAAGCGCCACTAACTTCTACAAAACCTTCGGGTATTTTTAAGTAAAATTTGCTAAAACCCAAACGCTTCAATTGAACCATTGCTTCTTTCGGAATGATGTCTTTGGATTTCATTTTCGCTGAAGGCGTGCGAATAATAAAATTAAAATCGACATCATACGTACCTAAATAATCCGCATTGTAAATGCTTAATTCATTACCAATGGTTTCATTGTACCAGATTGAATCTTTTGTCTTGGTGAAATCTACGAATTCATCCCAGTTGGTATCATTATTAATAGCAACTTTAATGGGTTTGTTGTCGAGTTCAATGAGCTTAGCAATCTCGTTGTCAAACTGTTGTGCTGAATTTGAATACACTTTCGATTCCGCTTGCTTGGTATAATAGAAAAGGGAAATATAAAGCAGAATAAAAAAAACACTCGATGAAAATATCAAGAGTAATATTTTGGGATACGTCTTTTTTACATTCGTCATTTTTATAAAAAAAGCTATTATTATTCTTTCGAAAATTATGACAAAAAACGATTGAGAATCGGAATCAATAAAATACTAATGAAAAGGTTTTTAACAATTGTTAACTGTTTGTTTTAAAGACAGTATCAATCACTTCAAAAATCTTTTCCTTGTCGAGTGGCTTCGTAATATAATCGGTAAAACCAGCCTGCATTACGCGCTCTTTGTCTTCCATCGAGGAATGCGCCGTCTGGGCAATTACAGGCATATGAGGTAGAAACGTTTTGATTTTCTCAAACGCGGCATAGCCATCCATGATCGGCATTTTGATGTCCATAAACACCAAGTTAATCGACGGATTGGTTGAACAAACAGTTACAGCTTCTTGTCCGTTGACTGCTCTAATTATGGTGTAGTTTCTCAGTTGCAGCATTTTTTTCAAAAGCAAGAAGTTAATATTATCATCTTCTGCCACCAAGATTACTTTATCGCTATTGGCTTCCAAATCAACAGTGATTTCAGAGACAATTTCCTCTGCTTTAGTCATGTCATATTGCAATGGAATGGAAAACTCAAACGTTGAACCTTCTCCAACTTTAGAAGTCACTGAAATAGTTCCGCCCAACATCTCGACATAGGCTTTGCTTATTGCCAAGCCTAAACCTAAGCCGCTCAACTCTACAGAAAAGTCATCTTCAACGCGTCGGAAACGATCAAAAATTACTTTGAGATTTTTTTCGTCAATTCCAACACCGGAGTCTTTCACGCTAAACAATATCTTGTGATTTTTTTCATCAATCCGAAATCCAAATGCTATCGTTCCTGTCTCTGTATATTTAATCGCATTGGTAATCAAATTGGTAATAATCTGCCGCAGTTTGATTTTGTCCGTTAGGATTTTCTTCGAAATCGGGCTTGATGGTTTGATCAATTGTAGCGTTACTTTCTTTTCTTTCGGAATCGTTACTTTAATAGCTTCATACAATTCTTGACAACAACTTTCGAGATCAAATCCGTCCATTTTCGGCGTAATCTGCTGCGCATCAATTTTAGACATTTCAATTAAGTCTTCGATGATCGACACTAAATTACTGCCACTGTTTCGAATGATTTTGATGTATTCACTCTTATCATTGTCACTCAATTTCTTGTCATTGAGCAAATCGCTAAAGCCGATAATCGCATTCATTGGCGTGCGGATTTCATGCGACAAGTTGGCCAAAAAGGAAGATTTCAAGTGATCGCTTTCTTCTGCTTTCTTTTTAGATATTTCGAGTTGTTTTTGTTGGTTGTTACTCTCTTCAAATAGATTCCCAATATATCCAAATTCGCCCGGCTCTGCTTTGAGTTCATCAATCGCGTCTTGATTCCCCGTTTCTAAAACTCTAGTTATAATCCTAAGCGGAGAATAAACCCATTTTCTTGAAAAATACAAATAAACCAATATGTTGATTATAAAGGCAATAATGATAATGGTCAGTATTTTCTTAGTACTTTTAAAATCTAAATTAAAGGGACGCTCAAAAGCCAATTGACCTACATTTTCATTTCGCCAATTCTCTAATCTCTTATAAATAATAACAGACTCAAGATTTTCTGATGGCAAAATACTGGCAGGAACTAAAGTTGTTTTAGAATTACTAATACTATTTAGATTGTCTAGAAACGGCTGATTAATCAATCGTGCCATAATAAAGTATCCCGCTGGCAAAGTTTTTACTTTTTTAGGATCATCAGAAGTATGAATAGTTGCGCCAAAAACCTCAACAACTCCCTCGGGAATCTGAATATAAAAACGCATCAATTTGTCCTTGTACAGTTTTTCAAAAACAGATTTAGGAAGGAAATCAGTAGTCTTGATATTGGAAGTTGTTACTTTATTGATGAGTTGCTGATCTAAACCATAAATTCCAATGTAATCGACTTCGTAGGTCTCAAATTCCTTAACAATATTTTCTTTAAACCAACTTTCGTCTTTTGAAGCTATAAATCGAACTAATTCAGTCCAATAAGTAACATCTTTTATCGTAGCGATATGGGTTTTTGAATTCAATTCAAACAAAGAAGAAACTTCACTATTGTACTGGTCATAGGTTGTTTTGTATACTTCCTTCTCTTGTTGAATGGTGTAAACGTAAAGAGATAGATACAGCAGAAGGAACAATATACTTGTTCCGACGATCAGCAATAAGAGTTTAAAGTAGGTGTTGAGGGCAACGATTTTTTTCATAGATCCAAGATCACATAGGTATAAATCTAATTTTCGCTAAATATAAAAATTAAATGTTGACTTTGATTTTAATGCAAAAAAAAACTCCAAACTTTCGCTTGGAGTCTTTTCACTAACTAACTCAATTTATATAACCGTTCCTTTGAAGGATAATACTTTTGGCGCGTCATCAGCATTGGTTGTTACCGTCACTGTTTTTGAAAAAGCTCCTTTTGCCGCAGCATTGTAGGTTGCTTTTACCGTTGCAGTGGCTCCTGGTTGTACTGGTGTTTTTGTGTAATCGGTCGCAGTACAGCCGCAGGAAGCTTTTACATTAGTAATAACCACAGCCGTTTTTCCAGTATTCTTAAATTCAAAATCGACTTCTTTGGGTTTGTTTTGCGGAATCTCTCCCAAATCGATGGATTCGCTCTTCCAGGTAATTCCGTTAGCGTCTTTAATCGAATCGATGCTTTTGCTGCTTGTTGGTAAAACCGTAAAAGACATTAATCCTAAAACACAAACGACGATTGACATTTTAATTGCTTTCATAATAATAAAATTTAATGATTAGTAAAGGTTGATTTATTTGAACACTCCAAAAGTAGATTGATTATGCTTGACGTCTTGTTAACCGCCATCTAATGATTGTTAATGAGTTGTTAATGGGGAAATGACAACGTATTTTTGAGTAATATTACACTTTGAATGATTATCTAAAATCTAATTTCTACAATTGGAATTTGGAATTTAAAAATTTGGAATTTTCTCCATGATAAAGAAAAACAAACTAACCAGCATCATTGTTCTCGGACTAGTAGCCATTATCGGAATTCTAGTCGCGCAATTGCTTTGGACCAAACAAGCCTATTCTATTGAGGAAAAGAAGTTCAGCCAAAAAGTGCACATCGCTTTACTAGAAGTCGCGAAAAAACTTTACGAAGGAACCAATCACGAATTACCTGCTGAAAATCCGGTTCAAAAGGTTTCTAATGATTACTATATTGTCAACATTGACAACGATTTTGAGCCAAAGATTTTAGACTTTTACTTAAAGTCGGAGTTCGAAAAAGTAAATATCAATACTGATTACGAATATGCCATGTACAACTGCGAAAGCGACGAAATGGTATATGGTAATTATGTTTCGATGTCTGAGGTTAATAAACAAAAACCATCTGTCTATTTTCCCAAACACAAAAATCTGGTGTATTATTTCGCCATTCGATTTCCAAATGAAACCAGTTTCTTATTTAGCTCACTAAAGTTTTGGTTTGTCCTTTCCTTTGCTTTAATCATCATTCTTTTGGTGTACGTTTATTCCATCGTAACCATCTTGCAACAAAAAAAATACTCAGAATTGCAACGGGATTTCATCAATAATATGACACATGAATTCAAGACACCGCTATCATCGATATTGATCGCGTCGAATTATCTAAAACAACAACCAACCATCCAAAGCGACGAAAAATTAGAGAAATACACCAATATCATCATTGCACAAAGCAAGAAACTCAATACGCATATCGAAACCATTTTGAATAGTGCCAAATCTGATAATTCACCATTGCAATTGGACAAAAAAGAAATGGACATGCTTCCTATCCTACGCGATGTTATCGAAAATATTCAATTGAAATACCCGGAAAGCGACTTACAAATTGTGACCTCAGAAACGGAAGTTGTATTCGAAGCAGACACTTTTCATTTCAACAATATTGTCTATAACCTGCTGGATAATGCTATTAAATATTGTGAACAGCAACCAGTCATTTCGATTGGTATTGTGAAAGAAGCGAACCAAATTCAACTCCATTTTACAGACAATGGCATCGGAATTTCAAACAAAAACTTGCCTTTTATTTTTGATAAATTCTATCGCATTCCAAGTACAAAAAGCAATGAAGTCAATGGCTTTGGACTTGGTCTGTATTATGTCAAGAAAATTTGCACCTTGCATCATTGGAAAATAACTGCTAAAAATAATCCAACGAACGGAATCACCATTTCAATCATAATTCCCACAGCCTAATGTCGAAATACAAAATTTTATACGCTGAAGACGACGAAACTTTAGGTTTTCTCACTAAAGACAATCTAGAGCAGTATCATTATGAAGTGATGCACTGCAATAATGGGCAGATTTGCTTGGATGTATTTAAAAAAAACACCTACGATATTTGTATTCTTGATATTATGCTTCCGAAAATGGATGGTTTTGAATTAGCAACCGAAATTCGAAAACGCAATGCCGATATTCCAATCATTTTTCTATCCGCCAAAACGTTGAAAGAAGACCGAATCAAAGGATTGCGATTGGGCGCCGATGATTATTTAGTCAAACCATTTAGCATTGAAGAATTGCTCTTGAAAATTGAAATATTCCTCAAACGCTCGCAGAAAAATAAAGCGTTGGAGCAACAAACTTATCTATTGGGAAAATACACCTTCGATCCTACCAATTACTTGATGATTCACGAAAATGAAAAAATCAAATTAACACAAAGAGAATCACAACTGCTCCAATTTTTTATTGAACACCAAAACCAAGTCTTGAAACGAGAAGTCATTCTAAAATCACTTTGGGGTGATGATGATTATTTTATGGGCCGAAGTTTGGACGTTTTTATTTCTCGTTTAAGAAAAATCCTTGCCGATGAAAAAGGCATTGCGATTGAAAACTTGCATGGCATTGGATTTAAGTTTGCGATAAAATAGTCCAATTCTCATCGAATTCTAAGTCAAAAGCATCGAATTCTAATTCGCAAGGTTTCTGCACTGAATCTTAAAGTATATTTGTGAGGCAATCTATAAATCCAACTATACTTTGAAAAATAAACATACAAGTTTCCAATGGCTATTATTTCTTTTCTTCGTTTTTTTCACAACGAATGGACAGAACACAGCCGTTGACAGCTTACAAAAAGTACTTAGAAATTCAAAAGTAGATGCGACAAAGGTCAATTCTTATAATGCCTTAGCCGACTTATACAAAGAAACACATCCTGATTCTGCTTATTATTTCGCTAGAAAAGCAACTTCCATTGCCATTCAAATCAATGACAACCTTGGGCTTGCCAATGCGGAAATGACGCTTGGAAATGTGGGCATTATCAACAGCAATTACAAAGAAGCCATTTTGCATTTTAATAATGCCATTGATTTCTACAATAAAATAAAATCTCTAAATTCCAACGAAAAATCGAAGTCTATAAAGAACGGCTTAGCTCGCGCTTATGCCAGCATTGGTGTCGTTTATTCGGAAGTGAATAACTACTCGATTGCACTCGATTACTACTTCAAAGCGCTTAAAGTATATCAAGAAATCAATAACAAAAACAGTATTTCAAAGGCCTACAACAATATTGGTGTGGTTTACAAATCGCAAAAAAACTACGGCAAAGCCATCGATTATTTGTTGAAAGCACTTCAAATTCAAAACGAATTGAAAGAAAGTACATTGCCTGTCACCTTAACCAATATTGGTGCAATTTACTTTGAGCAAGGAAACCTCGAATTGGCTTGGACTTATTATTCGAAAGCCAAATCAGAATTCGAAAAAACAGAAAAAAGTAGAAATTACGGATTGCTTCTCAATTATATGGCCGAGTTTTATTCCAAAAAAGGAAACGCATCCGAAGCGCTTCACTACTACAATGAAGCTTTAAAATCGTACTTAGCATTAGATAATTTATTTGGAGCTGCATTAGTAAATTACAATTTGGGCGACTATTACTTTAAGCAAAAAAAATATAACGTAGCACT
>JADKBW010000022.1 GCA_016714905.1 Flavobacterium sp. | reverse complement strand
TTAGCAACAACAATTAATTTTTGCGTGTTAGACCAACGCACAAAAGAATACAGTCCTTCACTATAGGCGCTCTTTCCCGTGGCACTTGAAGTAGTTTCAGAAACAGTAGCATTTGCTTCCTGACTAGTATTATTTACAGGTGGAGGATTTCTGTTAACTGTTTGTATTTCCTGAAATTTATCCATCAAAGCAGAACTATTAATTGAGAAATTCAACAATCTAGAATAGAAATCCCGCAAATTCTTTTCAGCATCGGTCAGCTTCCCACCATCAAAAAGTCCATCGTTCATCCATCGCTGGTGACTTGGAACTCCAACGTAGTCAAAAATTGATGTTCTTGTTGGTTTCCCAAATCCACCATCTTCATTGCCTGCCTCGCCTACCTCTTGTCCAAAATAAATCATGGTTGGAGATGAACTCAAGGTAGTAGAAACCACCATTAAAGGTTTTCCTTTTTCAGGAGTTCCTGCAAAAGCTGCACTCGCCAAACGTTGTTCATCATGATTGTCTAAGAAGTGTAACATGTGGTGCTCAATATCTGCAAACTTTGCTTGAATCTCAGTGATTGGGTCTGGCAACGCTTTTCCTTGAATTACCAGTTTTAGGTGATCATACAAATCAACTTTATCGTACAAATAATCCATTTTTCCTAACTTGATGTAATTTCTATATTCATTCGGATTATAGACTTCAGCCAATAAAAATGCATTTGGATTCTTCATTTTAATAGACGAGTTCATATAACTCCAAAATTCATAAGGCACCATTTCTGCCATGTCGTAACGAAATCCATCAACACCTTTTGCAGTCCAATATAAAGCGATGTCTCTGAATTTTTTCCATGAACTTGGGACATTTTTGTTTGTCCAAAAAGCATAATGTTCTTGGTATGATTTTTTATCAAATCCTGCTGGTAATTCCGGAAAATCTTTAGAACCATCAGGTCGAATTCCATAATTAATTTTGACTGTTTCGTACCAATCATTGATATCCGGTTTTCATATTTTCTCGCCACATGATTCGGGACAATGTCGATTAATTTTCAATCCATTTTTATGCGTTCGTGCAATTAACGCTTCAAATTCTTGCAAACGGTTTGCAGGATTTTCCGCTAAATCAGGATTCACATTATAGTAATCTTTTACCGCATAAGGCGATCCTGCGCGGCCTTTCACCACATCTGGATCATCGTTAGAAATCCCATATTTTGTATAATCATTCACCAATGCATGATGCGGAACTCCAGTATACCAAATATGAGTTACTCCCAGATTTTTGATTTCTTGCAGCGCTTTATCGGTAAAATCATTAAATTTTCCCACGCCATTTTTCTCGATAGTTCCCCACGGCGCATTCGTTGTGTTTTTATTTCCAAACAATCGTGTAAACACTTGATAAACAACAACTTTTTTTTCTACGGGTGTTGCACTCTTTTTTGAAACTGCTTCCGTTTTTTTTGCTGGCATGGCTTTCTTCTTTTTAATTTGGGCATTCGTAGATAAGGTAAAACCTATCAACGCGAGCAATAAGACTTTTTTCATTTTTTCTTTATTTTTTAAAGACCGATATACAAATATAAAAATTAGAAGCACACTTCCAATCTTCTAATAAATAATTCTTAATAACCGTTTTCGTTGCGGGCTTTTTCATAAATTTGGCAAAAATTTTAACTGTTGAAAAACGCAACTTATTTACTTGTATTTTTTTTCCTTTTACTTGGACTACCAGCTATTCTTGCCCAAGAACCGAAAAAAATCATCATTGAACATTCTGATTTTGGAGATGTCAATCAAATAGAAATTCCCGACGCATTTTTACTTACAGGAAATGTGCGAATCATTCATGATGGCGTTCGAATGTTCTGCAACAAAGCATACTATTTCCAAAATGAAAATTACGTCAAGGCTTTTGGAGATGTGCGAATGATTCAAGGTGATACGCTTTTTATGAACAGTAAATACGCAGAATACAGCGGCAACGTAAAACAAGCCTACGCGACCGGAAATGTCGTCATGCGTTCACCAGAAATGACTTTGACAACCGATACTTTAAACTTTGATAGAAATACCCAACAGGCATCCTACAATACCTACGGAACGATTACAAATAAGGACAATGTGCTTAAAAGCAAATCTGGAAAATATTACGCCAACGAGAAAAAGTTTCAGTTTTTAACGGCAGTAACCATTACAAATCCTAAATACGTTGTTAAGTCAAATCATCTCGATTATTATAACAATTCAGGACATTCTTACTTATTTGGTCCATCCACAATCACGAGCAAAGAAAACTTCATTTATACCGAAAAAGGCTTTTATGACAGTAAGAAAAATATTGGTCATTTCTTGCGGAAATCCTATATCAAATATAAGGATCGATTGATAGAAGGTGACAGTTTGTTTTACAACAGGAATAACGAATTCGCTTCAGCAACGAACAATGTCAAAATTACTGATACGATAAATAAAGGCATCATCAAAGGTCATTATGCCGAAGTGTTTAAAAAGAAAGATTCGATGTTTGTGACCAAAAGAGCAGTTGCCATCAACTTGGTAGACAAAGACTCAGTGTATATTCACGGTAAAAAGTTGTTAATCACGGGAAAACCAAACGAAAGAATTATCAGAGCATACAACAACGCTCGAATATATAAAACCGACATGAGTGGCAAATGCGATTCCATCCATTCCAGCCAAATTACCAATATTACACAACTCGTCGGTAAACCCATTTTGTGGAATTTTGAAAATCAAATGACGGGAGACGTGATGCATCTGGTCGGCAATGACAATACGCAAAAACTCGACTCGCTGAAAGTACTCAATAATGCCTTTATTATTTCGAAAGACTCACTCGGCACTGGATTTAATCAAGTAAAAGGACTAAATCTCTACGGCAAGTTTCGAGATAATAAGCTCTACGAAGCGGACATTATCAAAAACACTGAGGTCATCTACTTTATGAGAAACGATGCAAAAGAACTCATTGGAATTAACAAAAACGTGAGTAAAATTAATTTGACATTAGAAGGAAATCAAATCGACAGTATGACTTTCTTTACTAATGTTGATGGCGATATTTATCCAGAAAAGGATTTGCCTGAAAATGCACGTAAACTTCGTGGATTTATTTGGCGTGAAGACGAACGAATTAAAACCAAAGATGATATTTTCCCGCCCGAAGAAAACGAAATGAATGACAAAATAATCAAAGAGAGTAAAGCCGAATTGGCGAAGGAAAATGTCCCAATGAAAGTCAGAAAAGAAACTTTGGATTATGACAAAAATAACCCAACGGACAAACCTGTAGTTAAATAAAATTCACTAGCGAACTTTGCGTCAACCTTTGCGAACTTTGCGGTTAAAACAACTATCTTGAACCCAGATTTCCTAAAATACCAAGCCCAAACATCACCATATCCTCTGGGTATGGAAATTTCGCATGCGGTTGGTACTTACATATTCGATACAAATAATAAAAAATATCTTGACTTTGTCGCTGGCGTTTCAGCGTGCGCTCTTGGTCATCAAAACCAGCGCGTCAATGACGCCATTAAGAACCAACTCGACAAATATTCTCATGTCATGGTGTATGGCGAGTATTCTCAAAATCCTGCGGTGGCATATTGCAAATTGCTCGCGTCACTCCTACCCAAACCATTAGAAAAAACGTATTTAGTCAATTCAGGAACCGAAGCTACCGAAGGCGCTTTAAAATTGGCACGAAGAGTGACAGGCAGAAGTCAATTGATTTCCTGCTTCAACGCCTATCACGGCAATACCATGGGTTCTATGAGCGTCATGGGTTTTGAAGAGCGCAAACAAATCTTTCGACCATTAATTCCTGACGTCGATTTTATCACCTTCAACAACGAAGATGATATTCAAAAAATCACGACTAAAACAGCGGGAATTATTCTAGAAAGTATTCAAGGTGGCGCTGGGTTTATTCAACCCCAAAACGATTTTCTCCTAAAAGTACGTCAACGATGCGATGAAGTCGGAGCGCTCCTAATTATTGATGAAATACAACCAGGTTTCGGACGCACGGGTAAATTATTCGGATTCGAAAACTATAACGTGGTTCCTGATATCGTCATTCTCGGAAAAGGCATGGGCGGCGGGATGCCTGTTGGCGCTTTTACTGCTTCAGCAGCGCACATGGATTTGCTCAGTGACAATCCAAAACTAGGACACATTACGACCTTTGGCGGACACCCTGTCATTGCGGCAGCCTGTTTGGCCACTTTGCAAGAAATTACGGAAACTGACCTCATTCCGCAGACATTAATCAAAGAAAAACTATTTAGGTCACTTCTGGTACATCCTTTGATACTCGAAATTCGAGGAAAAGGATTGATGCTGGCTGCTATGACGGCGCATCCTGAAATCACCAATAAAGTGATTTTCAAATGCCAAGACAAAGGATTAATCCTGTTTTGGTTGCTCTTTGAAGGTAATGCGATTCGAATCACGCCACCACTCACCATTTCAGAAGATGAAATTCGAGAAGGCTGTGCGATCATTCTTCAATCGCTGGATGAAATTGCAAATGAAGGCTAGTTTTTAGAAGCTATTTCCTGCTATCCGTTGCAATCTTTCGCTGCGAACACCGCAGCAAAAGGATTTCCTCTCCTATCAGGGCTATAACAGTAGATTTTAATACAAATTTATTTGTTAATTAAATTGTTCACAACAATTACCGACTTTTCCCCCAACTCGTATAACCTTTCCTAATTTTATTTAGGATAATTTTAAACCCAAAGCTATGCAACTCAGCGACGAAGAAGACGATCACAACTTATCCTTATCCAAATTCGAGTCGATGTTGAAAACCAACAAAGTACTCTTTTTTGACTCCGAGGAATTTGAGGAAATCATCCTGCATTATCTTGATATGGGAAAAGCTTCCTTAGCTAAGAAAGCCTTAAAATTAGCCCTAGAACAACATCCGAAATCTACTGGATTAAAGTTGGTTCAGGTAGAAATGTTGATTTATGAAGACAAACTCGATGTGGCGGAAAAACTGCTCAATGAGTTGTTTGCTATCGAACCACACAACGAAGAAATTTACATTCAAAAAGCCAGTATTTATTCTAAAAGAGATCAGCACGAAAAAGCCGTTGAGATCTTAAAGACTGCGCTACAATTTACCGACGATTACGCCGACGTATATAATCTTATCGGAATGGAATATCTCTTTATGGACAACTTAGAATTGGCCAAAGAGAATTTCATCAAATGCCTAGAAGAAGACACAGAAGACCAAGCCGCGTTATATAATGTGGTGTATTGTTTCGAGTTCTTAGATCAAAACGAAGAAGCCATTACTTATTTGCACCAATATATCGATCGCAATCCGTATAGCGAAATTGCTTGGCATCAGATTGGTCGCTTGAGTTACGGTTTGAAAAAATATCCGGAAGCCTTGCGTGCTTTTGAATTCGCTACTTACATTGACGACGAATTCTTAGGCGCTTTTATGGAAAAAGCAAAAACCCTCGAAAGACTAAAACGTTACGAGGAAGCCATCGAAAGTTATAACCGCACTATCGAATTGGATGACCCGACTTCCTACGCATTATTGCGAATTGGTAAATGTCATGAGAAATTAGGCAATAAAGTCTTAGCTTTAAAATTCTTCAATAAGACAGTTCATGAAGACCCGTTGTTAGACAAAGGTTGGATTGCTATCACCGACTTTTATGTACGCCAGAAAAATTTTCAAAAGGCACTGTATTATGTCAATAAAGCCTTAAGCATTGACAATGAAAATCGATTCTACTGGAAACGTTTTGCAACCATTAATAAAGAATTAAGTCTATTTGAAGAAGCAGAATTTGGATATAGAAAAGCAGTAGAGCACGGTGATTATATGCTAGACACTTGGTTATTCTGGGTTGATATTTTACAATTTTTAGGCGAATTTGATTCCGCGATTCAAACTTTACTTCAAGCTTCAGAGTATTTTCCAGAAGAATACGAAATAGAATACCGATTAGCTGGATTGTACTTGATGCTTCAAGAAACTGCCAAAGGAAAATTTCATTTAAGCAACGGATTGCGCCTCAATTTCAAAAACAGAATGTTGTTAGAACATCTTTTTCCAACAGTTTGGGACATGAAGTTGGTTCAGAAAGCCATTGAAAAACATTCTAAATAATAGCATGTGTTACTATTCTGGTATTAGCCACGACTTCACGAATTAAGTAAATCATATTCGTGAATTTGTGGCTAAATTTTATAAGCAAATTGTACTCCTCTATACTAAACTATGAAAGTCTTCGGCTTACTTGGCAAAAACATCGACTACTCGTTTTCTAAAAAACACTTTACGGAACGCTTTGCCAATACCAACGCGACGGATTGTATTTACGAGAATTTTGACCTTTCGAGTATTGATGACTTTCGTGCGATACTTGAAAATAATCCCGATTTCACTGGTTTGAACGTAACCATTCCATACAAAGAATCCGTGATTCCATATTTGCATTTACTTTCCAAAAAAGCGATTGCGATTGGTGCCGTAAACGTCATTCGATTTATGAAAAACGGGAAATTGAAAGGCTACAATTCGGATTATTATGGTTTCAAAAAAGCACTTAAACCGTTGTTAAAACCACATCATAAGAAAGCACTAATTCTGGGTACGGGAGGTTCGTCTAAAGCCGTGGCGTTTGCTTTGGACGAACTCGGAATTACTTCGGATTTTGTTTCTCGCGATGAGGAAAAAAGCAGTCTCACTTATGAGCAACTTAATGCTACTACTTTCGAGAACTTTCAAATTGTTGTCAATTGCACGCCATTGGGAACCAGTCCAAATGTGGTGGAATTCCCTCCTATTCCCTATCAGTTCTTTACCGAAAAACACCTTGCCTTTGATTTAATTTACAATCCCGAGGAAACCCAATTTCTAAAACGAGCGCAGCAACATGGTGCCATCACGAAGAATGGCAAGGACATGTTGGTTTTTCAAGCAGAAAAAGCTTGGAAAATTTGGAACAAATAGCATTTTACCAAAAACTTCATCAACAAAGTAATAGCCCTAGCCCCGATAGCAACGGAAATCCTTTTGTGGCGTTTTTCGACACAAAAGATTGCAGTGTATAGCGGGAAATAGCTCCTAAGTCAATCCATCTGTACACTTAATACTATAATTACACGATTTTCTTTGTATTTTAAACCGCCTTTACTATCTTTCGCACTCCAAAAGTGGAAAATTTGTAATAATCCTTAAACATTTTTGTAATGTTAGAAGAAAAGAATGATAACCTGCCAGAAACAAATCATGAGGCAGACGGAAAAGTAGAAGCGGTGATTCAAGAAATGCACGACGCTGATGTAGAACCAACCATTTCGGAAGAGGTAACTATTGTTGCTGATACTGAAACTGTTGAAAACGACCTTTCAGACGAGGCTCCTGTTGTCGAAAATGTAGCAGAAATTGTTGCGGAAGAACCAGTTGAAGTTGCGGAAGAAGTTGTAGAAGAAGTAATTGAAGCAATAGCAGAAGTTCCGGAAGAAGTTGAGGCAATTCAAGAGGAGACTACAAAAACAATCGTTACTGAAATGGAAATTCCAACTGAAGAAGTTGTTGAAGCAGCAGCAGTTGAAGTTGAAATTACATCGAATGACAGTGCACCTTCTGAGGAAACACCACAAGAGGATGTCGCTGTTGCCGCTATTCTTGACGTAAACGCTGCAGAAAGTGAAGATGAAACAATTCGTCACGATATTCCAATGCAAGATTACGAAACGCTGTCGATGGACGAATTAGTTGCGGAATTAGAAACGCTAACGTCTTCGGAAAAAGTAATGGCCGTTAAAGATCATGTTGAAGAACTAAAAAACGCTTTCCTTGCGAAATATCATCATTTTATTGATGAGAAAAAAGAGGAGTTTCACGCTGAAAATCCCGATGCTACTGAAGATTTCCATTATCATTTTCCATTAAAAACGAAATTTGATCAACTATACAATCAATATAGAGACAGAAAAAGTAAACACTTTAAAAGTCTTGAATCCAATCTAAAAACAAATCTAGAAAATCGTCTTGCGATTGTCGAAGAGTTGAAAAACTTAATAAATCCCCAAGAAAATATCAAAGACACCTTAAAGCATTTCAACGATTTAAGAGATCGATGGAAAGTTGCTGGACCAATTCCAAAAGATAAATACAATCACGTTTGGAATAACTATCATTTTCATGTGGAGAATTTTTACGATTATTTACATTTAGATCGTGAAGCAAGAGACGTCGACTTCAAACATAATCTTGAGCAGAAGCTAAAAATAATTGCTCGTGTTGAAGCGTTGGTTCACGAAAATGATCTTAATAAAGCGTTCCGTGAATTGCAAGATTTACATCGCATTTGGAAAGAAGATATTGGCCCTGTTTCAAGAGAACATCGTGAAGAGGTTTGGAATAAATTTAGAGATTTGACCAAACAAATGCACGATAAAAGGGAACACCTATTCGAAAGTCTTCGCGCTGTTGAGCAAGAAAACTTGAATAAGAAAAAGGAAATCATTGCCACTATCGAGGCACTGGCGCAAGAAAATGTTGATTCACATTCCGCTTGGACAGCGCAAGTGGCAAAAGTAGAAGCGGCTAGAAATGAGTTTTTTAGCGCGGGGAAAGTACCTGTTGAAGTCAATGAAGAAACGTGGGCTAACTTCAAAAATGCCGTTCGCAGCTTTAATGTTTTGAAGAACAACTTCTATAAGGATATCAAAAAAGATCAAAACACCAATCTTAGTTTGAAACAAGCGTTGGTTGCCAAAGCAAAGGAACTTCAAGAAAGTACTGATTTCGCTGCAACAACCCCAATCATGAAGCAAATTCAAGAAGAATGGAAAACGATTGGTCACGTTCCAAGAAAATTTTCAGACCAATTGTGGACAGAATTTAGAGCAGCTTGCAACGTCTATTTTGAGAATTTGAAAGCGCATAAGAATAATGTAGATCCTGAAGAGGCGGAAGCGTACGAAAAGAAGAAAGCATATTTAGATACGGTGAGAGCCTTCGAAATGACGGGCGATCATAAAACTGATTTGGATGCCATCAAATTACACATCGAAAATTGGAAAAGTTGCGGCAGAGTTCCAGAAGGAAAAAGACATATTGAAGGGAAATTCAATAAGATTCTAGATGTACTTTTCGAAAAATTAAGTTTGAGTAAAAAAGAGTCTGATTTAGTCCGTTTCACTAACAGAGTTGGCAATCTATCAGAAAATAATGATACTCGTAAATTAGAAAGTGAAAAAATCTTCTTGATTCGAAAAATTGAGGAGACACAGCAAGAAATCTTTCAATTAGAGAATAATATTCAGTTTTTTACCAATACAAAGAATGCTAAGAAAGAAAATTCGATTGTACTGGAAGTTCGAAAAAACATCGCAAAGCATAAAGAAAGCCTTGATGTTTTAAAGGAAAAATTAAAGAAATTACGTGAAGTGAAAGCTGAGTAAATCGCTTTTAAATTTATTAAAAGCCTCGTGGTTCATAACTGCGAGGCTTTTTTTTTGATTTTCAAAATATGATAATTGTCAGTATTATTTTAAAGACACTCCCCTATTTTTGACTAATCATATTTCAAATGAAATGGCTACTTCTTTAATTCAAAAATACAATGTTCCTGGACCTAGATACACTAGTTATCCAACGGTTCCATATTGGGAACATGAACATTTTAGTTCAGAAACGTGGATTGAAACTTTAAAGAAATCATTTCTTCAAAGCAATAGCACAGAAGGAATCAGTCTCTACATTCACCTACCATTTTGTGAAAGTATGTGCACCTTTTGCGGTTGTCACAAACGTATCACGAAAAATCATGACGTAGAACATCCTTATATTGAGGCACTTCTAAAAGAATGGAAGTTATATTGCTCCATTTTAGGTGAAACACCTATTATCAAGGAAATTCATTTAGGTGGAGGAACACCAACTTTCTTCTCAACAAAGAATTTAGAGGATTTAATTAACGGGATTTTCGCACATGCAAAGAAATCGGATGCTTATGAATTCAGTTTTGAAGGACATCCCAACAACACAACTCGAGCCCATCTGCAAAAGCTTTTTGACTTGGGTTTTCGTAGAGTAAGCTTTGGTGTGCAAGACTACTCCGAAACAGTTCAAAATGCCATAAATAGACATCAGTCCTTTCATAATGTTGCGAAAGTAACGTTTTGGGCCAAAGAGATTGGCTATACATCCATCGGACATGATCTCATTTTTGGATTACCATTTCAAAAATTAGAGGATGTGATTGACACAATTGAGAAAACCAAATCACTACAACCCGATCGATTGGCCTTTTATAGTTATGCGCATGTTCCTTGGATTAAAGGCAATGGACAGCGTGGATTTAGAGATGAAGATGTGCCAAAAGATGACGCAAAGCGAGAACTGTACGAGGTTGGAAAACAATTACTTTTTGAACATGACTACCATGAAATTGGTATGGATCATTTTGCCTTAAAAACTGACAGTTTATATACCTCTTTCAAAAACAATCGATTACACCGTAATTTCATGGGATACAGCGCATCGAAGACACAAGTCATGATTGGACTTGGGGTTTCGTCTATCAGTGATAGCTGGTACAGTTTTGCTCAAAATGAAAAGAATTTAGATGATTATTATCAACTTCTAGAATGGAATAAATTGCCGGTTGTAAAAGGACATTTGCTTACCCGAGAAGATCTCATAATAAGAAAACATATCCTAAATCTGATGTGCCAATTTGAAACTTCTTGGAGTGACGTTGATGATTATTTGGATGAAATTCCGCAAATTGTAGCACAGCTACATGAAATGGAAAAGGATGGATTACTTATAATTCTACCCTCCGGAATTAGGGTTACTGAGGAAGGAAAACCATTTGTTCGAAATATATGTATGGCCTTCGATGTCAGGCTAAAAAGAAAATTACCCGCTACTTCACTGTTTTCGATGACAGTATAAAAAAGAGAATCACGCCAATTAGCGTGATTCTCTTTTTTAGTTCTTGATCATTTTGTACAATTCATCTTTAAGATGTAAAGACTTTGATTTTAATTCCTTTAAAGCTTCGTCGGTTGCAATTTCAATACCTGTCTTAATTCTAAGTAATTGATGATCTAACTCATGATAGTCATCAAACAATTTTCTAAAATAGCTATTTTCTATCTTTAACTGGTGTATTTTATCCTGATACTCAGGAAACTCATGTAGTAAATCGTGTTTCTCCATAATAATAAGTAGTTTATAATAATAAAAATTCTAAGGTTTAATGACAATTAGGTTGCTGTTGTACGAAAAGATTCAGATTGGAAGGCGAAACGTACGGAATTCCTAATCCTAATCCTCTAAAAATAAACAAAATACCAATAAGTATTGCAACATAAGGAATAGCTTTTTGAATTTTGCTTCGGAAGGAAATGGTTAAAAATGAATTGACGTAAACAACACTACTCATCATCGGTACCGTTCCCAATCCAAATAAAATCATATAAAATATACCTAAACTTACGCTTTGCATTGCAATAGCACCGAACAATGCCACGTACACTAGACCACATGGAAGAAATCCATTCAGCAATCCGATTGTAAAAAGTGAAGAATAACTTCTCTTCTTGAATTGGCTGCCCAAAGCAGTTTTTACATACGATATGATACGGTACAATGGTTTTGAAAAATTATACTTCGCAAAAGTCCGTTCTGGAATTACAATAATCAAAATCATCATGATGCCAATAAACAAAGAGAGTTCTTGCTGAATCCCAGCAAGAAAAAGTCCCTTACCTAAAAGTCCAAAAAGGAATCCTATCAAAGCATAGGCAGTCAAACGACCACTGTGATAAGTCAGAATCTGCAGGACTTTTTTAGCAGAATTGTTTCTATCAACAGGAAGCATCATGGCAATGGGACCGCACATGCCGATGCAATGCAGACTGCTAATTAAACCAAAAATAAATGCCGTATAAATCATATACTTCAATCAATGATTATCTCAGATATAAATCTTCCTTGGTTGTATATAGTTTTCCATCATATTGCCAATCAATAGTAATGTCCCATCGACCGCCTACCAAACTTTTTTTAGGTATGAGCAAAGTAGAATTAGTCAACGAAAGTGGAATTTCGAAGTCCAATTTTTTGTTAGACGGCCGGTATAGAGACACTTTTCCAGTAATTTTACTTGAATCGTAGATTTTAGGAAATACAATGGATACTTCACCATTGGCAGCAGTAAAAGCCGGTTTTTCGGATAAGTCGGCTGCATTTTGAACGCGTACCATTTCCGCACCAAATTTGGCATCTTTCTTATAGTATTCATCTACAACTAACTCGTTATCGTACTTCGAATTACTTTGAACTTTGATAACAAAATAGAGGATAAACGACATAAAAAGTGCGAATGCAATTACGATAGAGGTTCCCCAATTTATTCTCATGATATTATGATTTTTAATCGAAACTACGTGGACTCAAGAAATTGGTTCGTGTTGTTTCTATCTTTTGTCTTTGTTATAGACTTCAATTTCTAATTTCGTTTTGTCATGTTCCAAAATGAACTGATTGATTTCAATAAATAATGTACCTGCTATCATTCCTTGCTTCATCACTTTTAAATGAGGTTCTCCAACGATCTTTATGTTCCCTTTGATATTATGTAGTACAAAATGGATAGAATCAAAATCTCTTGAAGTCTTATTTATTATTTTAAAAGTATAAATGTTGCTAATTTTATCTCCTTTATGCTGGAATAGTTGCCCTGGCAATCGTAAAATTGTTGTCTCGACTTCTGTTCGTAAGAATAATAAGCCAGTTAAGACGCCAATCAGAATTACTAACACGGCGGTATAGCCTTTCATTCTCGTTGTAAACTTGAACTTCGCTTTCTTTTCAATTTCATCTTCAGAAGCATAGCGAATCAGTCCTTGAGGCAAACCAACACTATCCATGATGGTATTGCATTCATCGATGCAGGCCGTACAATTGATACATTCTAATTGGACACCATTTCTAATATCAATTCCTGTTGGACATACATGAACACATTGCTTGCAATCAATACAATCTCCTTTTCCTGAGGCTGCTCGATCTTCCTGTTTGTTGAACTTTGCACGTCCCAATTCTTTTTCACCCCGAACATAATCGTAGGCAACGTTTATCGATTTGTTATCCAATAATACACCTTGCAACCTTCCGTAAGGGCAAGCGATAATACAAACCTGTTCACGAAACCAAACAAAAACAAAATAGAAAACGCCTGTAAAAATACCGAGTGAAATCAACGTACTCATATGATTTTCCGGACCTTCTTCGACCATGTGTATTAAGGCATCACTACTAATCAAATACGCGAGAAAGATGTTGGCAATAAAAAACGAAATGATGAGAAACAAAGTCCACTTCAATCCTTTCTTTCTTATTTTCTCTCCATTCCATTCTTGTTTAGACAATCTGATTTGAGCGCCACGATCTCCTTCAATCCAGTATTCAATTCGGCGAAAAACCATTTCTAAGAATATGGTTTGAGGACAAATCCATCCGCAGAAAATTCGACCAAAAATCACGGTAAACAAGACGACAAAAACAACACCCACAATCATGAAAACCACGAATATGTAAAAATCTTGCGGCCAAAACGGGAATCCAAAAATATTGAATCTGCGCTCCAATACATTGAACATCATAAATTGGTTTCCGTTGATTTTTACAAACGGATTGGCTACTAGAACTAATAGCAGAAAATAGCTAACCCACTTACGATAATCGTAAAACTTACCAGATGGTTTTTTCGGAAAAATAAACCTGCGATGACCTTCTTCATCGATGGTTCCGATGGTGTCTCTAAACGATTCGTCGGGTAAGTTTGCCATGATTTATTTTACTTGTGTACTATCCACTTTTGTTATTACTGCTGTATCTGCTTTCGCTGCTGGGTCGACCCAAATTTCTCCTTCAGGAGCTTTAGGATCTTTCGGATTACTGCCTTTTAAGGACAAAACATAACTAGCTACCTTCTGCATCTCTTTTGGTTTTAACGTTCCCTTCCAAGAAATCATTCCCTTTCCATCTCGTCCACCGTTCTCGAGTGTATGAAAAACATTTTTGATTCCACCGCCTAAAATCCATTGTTCGTCAGTTAAGTTTGGACCGATTTGACCTCCGCCGTCGGGTCTGTGACAAGCAACGCAGTTTGCTGCAAAAATTGCTTTACCTTCCGCTAAAGATGGAGCGTCGGTCAACAAAGTAACAGATTCTTCATTCATCAAATCTGGCGCTGTCTTCATATATTCCTCGATATCTACTTTGGCCTGTGCCATTTCTTTTTTGAGTTCCATTTCTTGATTATCGGCTCCCATTATTTCAAATCGAACCAAATAGATTGCAGCAAAGATGATTGTTCCGTAGAACAAATACACCCACCATGGTGGCAACGTATTATCTAATTCCTTGATGCCGTCGTAGTCATGATCTAATAACAATTGCCCTTCATTTTCAATTGGCACTGATTTGGTCAATAACTTCATCATTTTTTGGTACAAAGCACTATCCTTGATTGAAATATCTGTTACTTCATCCAATTGTTTTTTCTGCTCATCTGTCAATAAATGATAGGTTACATTGTCAATGGCACTAGAAGTAATTTCTATCGCAACCAGCAGAAAAAGAAAGACAAAAAGAAAGACTGAAACTACTGGAAACTTAATAAACGCCGGCCGATCTCCAGAATCAATAAAATATTCTAGAGCCATCATAACTGTAAAGAAAATTACAGGAACTCGTACATATACTGGAAATATTTTTTTCATATTATTAATGATTTAGAATTAGGAGATTAATGATCGTTAAGTGGCAATTGACTCAATTCTTGAATTTTCCCTTTTTCATAAGTGAATACCCAAATTCCGAGCGCTAGGAAGAAAACAAAGAATATTAATAGCAATAATATCGGGTAGATTTCCACACCGGCAATCGTTTCCATATTGTGTTTAATTTGTTCGAACATGGCTTTATTTTTTAAGATTATCTTTTACTTTAATATCTGTTCCCAACCTTTGGATGTATGCAATCATTGCCACAATTTCTCTTTCGCTCATAGGTACAAATTGTTCCCCTTTTGCAACAGCCTTTTCTTTACTATTGGCATAACTTTTTACAAAATCAGGATCTGATTTTAAGCTCTCTTCTATTTGTTTTGATTGCTCTCGAATAGCATCTTTAGCATGTGCAATTTGAAAATCTGAATATGGAACTCCTAAAGCTCTCATCGCTTTCATCTTGGCTTCAATATCAGAAATACCTAAAGCTTTGTTATCGAAAAGCCACTTATAGCTTGGCATAATCGATCCCGCAGAGATACTTTGCGGATCCCAAAAGTGATTGAAATGCCAACTATCATTATACTTTAGTCCTTCTCTTAACAAATCAGGACCAGTACGTTTGGATCCCCATAAAAATGGATGATCATAAACAAACTCACCCGCTTTCGCTTGTGGTCCGTATCGCTCTACTTCACTTCTAAAAGGACGTACCATTTGAGAGTGGCAACCCACGCAACCTTCACGAACATATAAATCTCGTCCTTCTAATTCTAAAGGCGTATAAGGTTTGACACTTGCAATGGTTGGTATATTGGACTTAACCATGATGGTCGGAACAATTTGTATAATTCCTCCAATTAAGATTGAAACTAACGCCAACAGGGTCAACTGTATTGGTCTTCTCTCTAACCAAGTGTGGTATTTCTCACCTTTGATTCTAGCAGCGCTCAATCTTTCTAATGCTGGAGCTTCCGCTAGTTCATCCTCAACATTTGCATTTGCTCGTACAGTTTGGATGATATTATAAACAAGAACAAACATTCCGATAAGATACATGGTTCCTCCTATCATTCTCATCCAATACATTGGAATAATTTGATTGACTGTTTCAAGGAAATTACCGTACGTTAGCGTTCCGTCAGGATTAAATTGTTTCCACATTGAAGCTTGCGTAAATCCAGCCACATACATCGGTAAAGCATACAGAATAATCCCTAACGTTCCAATCCAAAAGTGGAAATTAGCTAACTTAAGCGAATATAATTTTCCTTTCGTCATTTTTGGTATCAACCAATAGATCATACCAAACGCCATAAATACGTTCCATGCTAATGCTCCAACGTGAACGTGAGCAATAATCCAATCCGTAAAGTGCGCAATTGCATTTACATTTTTTAATGACAACATTGGTCCTTCGAATGTCGCCATTCCGTATCCAGTAATCGCCACCACAAAGAATTTTAGAATTGGTTCAACTCGAACTTTATCCCAGGCACCACGAAGTGTCAACAATCCATTAATCATCCCTCCCCAAGAAGGAGCAATAAGCATCACTGAAAAAACAACACCTAGATTTTGCGCCCAAGTCGGCAAAGCGGAATATAATAAATGGTGTGGTCCCGCCCAGATATAAATAAAAATTAAGGACCAAAAGTGAACGATAGACAATCGATAAGAATATACCGGACGATTAGCCGCCTTAGGAATAAAATAATACATCAAACCTAAAAACGGTGTGGTCAAGAAAAAAGCAACGGCATTATGTCCGTACCACCATTGCACCAAAGCGTCTTGAACGCCAGCATATACAGAATAGCTTTTAAGTGCAGAAACCGGCAATGCCAAGCTATTGAAAATATGCAAAACAGCAACGGTTACAAACGTAGCGATGTAAAACCAAATGGCTACATACAAATGGCGTTCTCTTCTTTTAAGAATCGTACCAATCATGTTAATTCCGAATACTACCCAAATCAAAGCAATTGCAATATCAATAGGCCATTCCAATTCTGCATATTCTTTAGATGTACTATAACCTAAAGGCAATGAAACTGCGGCAGCAACGATAATTAACTGCCAGCCCCAAAAGTGAATGTTGCTCAAAGCGTCGCTGAACATTCTTGCTTTCAAGAGTCGCTGCAAAGAATAATAAATCCCTGCAAACATTGAATTTCCGACAAATGCAAAAATTACTGCGTTGGTATGTAAAGGTCTTAGCCTTCCAAAACTCAACCACGAAATACCATCGGTGATATTCGGGAAAAGGAACATAATAGCTAAGATTAGTCCAACCAACATGCCCACCACGCCAAAAAGAATCGTAGCGTAGAGAAATTTCTTTACAATTTTGTTGTCATAATAAAACTGTTGTACTTCCATAATTAAATTTGTTTTTCTTGGGTTGTTTCTATTGATTTTGGTTTGTCTTTGATGAGTTCATCGTCAAAAAGCATTCTGACCGATGGCGTGTAATCGTCGTCATATTGACCAGATTTCACTGCTTTAATAAAAGCAATGAAAAAGCCAATGGCCACAATAATACTGATGGAGATTAGAAGATAAATAACACTCATACCTTAAATTTATGTTAACAAAAATACTAGGCAATACTTTCTTAAAATATGACATTTGTCATAGTTGC
Organism: Flavobacterium sp.; assembly: GCA_016714905.1. Taxonomy (GTDB): domain Bacteria; phylum Bacteroidota; class Bacteroidia; order Flavobacteriales; family Flavobacteriaceae; genus Flavobacterium. The sequence continues at coordinate 16,692 of JADKBW010000022.1, read as the reverse complement.
TTTATTCCCTTAAAAATAACTGAACATCATTTTAAAAACTTATATAATTCTAAACTTTTCTTGCGTAATAATTACTCATCAAAGTTACAAAACTCACTATGGTTATGGTGCTCAAAGGCATGATAATCGCAGCCACTAAAGGCAGCAGATTTCCAGTAATAGCAAAAGATAATCCTACTACATTGTAGAGCAGCGAAATTGTAAAACTCATTTTTATTGTCGTAATCGAATTTTTAGACAATCTCAAAAAAGCATCAATTTTTCGAAATTGCGACGCATCTAATATCGCATCACAAGCTGGCGAAAAAACATTAACGTTTTCAGCAATTGAAATTCCAACGTTGCTTTGAGCTAATGCACCGGCATCATTCAACCCGTCTCCAACCATCATGACATTGCTTCCTCTTTCTTGTAATTTCTTGATGAATTCTAACTTTTGTTCTGGCTTCTGATTGAACACCAATTCCGTTCCTTGTGGCAATAGATTTTGTAAAACAGCGCGTTCTCCTTCGTTATCTCCAGATAAGACTTTGACTTGATAATTCTTACTTAGCTTTTCAAAAAGAGCTGACAAACCCTCGCGATATTCATTATTAAAGCAGAATTTTCCGTAGTAGATGCCGTCAATTTTGATATGAACGGTGGTCTGTTCATTTTTCAAATGATCCTCATAATCTAGAAATTCTGCCGATCCAATTCTAACATTCACTTCATTTACCACCGCATTGATTCCCTTTCCTGAAATTTCTTCAAAATTTCGTACCTCTTGTTTTGGTGCTTCAGGTAGATAATTATACAACATTCTACTCAAAGGATGATTTGAAGCGCGTAATGCGTTTTTGATAAGTGTATTTTCATCTGCTGAAAATTGGGTTCCTACATATGAAATGTTTGATTTCTTGTTTGTGGTAATTGTTCCTGTTTTATCAAAAACAATCGTATCTACTTTTGCGAGTTGTTCAATTACGAGTGCATTCTTGAGATACAGTTTCTTCTTGCCCAAAATACGAAGTACATTTCCAAAAGTAAACGGCGCTGTTAATGCCAATGCACAAGGACATGCTACAATTAACACAGCAGTAAATACGTTGAATGCGGTATTTGCATTAAAGAAAATCCAATAGCCAAATCCACCAAATGCGATTAACAAAAGTATCGGTGTAAAATAGCGACTGATATTGTCGGTGATCGTCTTATGCTTTTGGTCGACATGCTTCTGAAAAACATCATTGCTCCATAACTGTGTTAGATAACTTTGCGATACGGAATGCAAAACTTCCATTTCAATCACTTGTCCAATTTGTTTTCCTCCAGCGAAAACCTTATCTCCAGAGTTTTTTGTAATCGGAATGGCTTCTCCTGTGACAAAACTATAATCAATTTCAGCTTTATTCGAAATTAGAATCCCATCAACTGGTATCAATTCTTGGTTCCGAATGAGCAAGCGATCTCCTTTTTTTACTTCATAGATCGGAATCGATTCTTCTGATAAATTACTGTTGATTTTTGTTATTGCCACTGGGAAATACGACTTGAAGTCCCGCTCAAAACTTAAAAAACTGTACGTCTTGATTTGAAACATTTTTCCCAAAAGCATAAAGAATATGAGTCCAGTGAGACTATCAAAAAAGCCCGAACCATAATTCATAATGATATCAAAAGTGCTTCGGATAAACATCACGACAATACCTAAAGCGATAGGAATATCAATGTTCAGCATTTTAGAACGAATACTCTTATAGGCTGAAACATAATATCCACTCGCCGAATAGAAGAAAGACGGTAAAGACAATGCGAAAATTAACCACCGAAAAAAGTCACGATATTGGTCGAGCCAAAATTCATTGACTTCAAAATACTCCGGAAAGGAAAGTAACATGATATTTCCGAAACAGAAAAAGGCAACGCCCAATTTGTAGGTCAAAGTCCGATCAACTTTTGTTTTTCCACTTTCGTAATTCTCCAAACTAATGTAAGGTTCGTAGCCGATGGAGCTCAACAAATTGACGATTGTTTTCAGTGACACCATCTTGGGATTATAATTAATCCGAACGGTTTTTTCAGGAAAATTCACCTGAGAAGTATTTATTCCTTGTTGAAGACGTTGTAAATTCTCCAAAATCCAAATGCATGAGCTGCAATGTATATGAGGAATGTTAAGTGAAACAATTGCTGTGGCATCTTCTTGAAAGTCCAGCAATTTTGAAACGATGCTTTCATTGTCTAAAAAATCATATTTACCTTGAATGTCTATTGGCGTTGCTCCAGGTGATTTTTCAAAATCATAATAACAAGTCATATCATTCAAGCTAAAGATTTCGTAGACGGTTTTACAACCTTGACAGCAGAAATTCTTTTCCTCAAATGCTATTACTATTTCATTATTAAATTCTAAACCACAATGGAAACAGTTGTTTGTATCCATAACTTTGCTCATTTTACCTATGCAAATTTGCCATTATGAAAAATTAAAAAATATGATATATATCATATAAAAGCGTATTTTTGGGACAGTAGAAAATTATGATCTATTATGAGCAAATGTGAGCAATGTATCGTCCGTCAATTTAGTTCATTGAAAGCTTTGAACAAAGACGAACTTCTGAAAATGGCTAATTGTAAAACCTCTTATACCATCAAAAAAGGAGAACCCATTTTTGAAGAAGGAGATATTTTGAACGGTGTATACTGTATCAAGGATGGAGTTTGTAAATTATCGAAATTAAGTTCCAACGGAAAGGATCAAATTGTAAAATTGGTCAAGTCCGGTGAATTGCTTGGGCAACGCTCGATGATTAGCGAAGAAGTTGCCAACCTTAGCGCTGTTGCTTTAGAAAATATGGAAGTTTGTTTTATTCCAAAAGCGGAAATCCTTGGTTTTTTTAATGAAAACAACCAATTCTCGATGAATGTCATGAAAACGATTTGTGGCGATTTGAAGGAGGCCGACGATCACGTGGTTTCCATGGGACAAAAGTCGGTAAAAGAACGCTTGGCGGAATCATTAATTTATATGCATGAAACTTTTGGGGTGAACGAGGATGGTTCTTTACATATACAACTTTCAAGAGAAGAATTAGCTGGAATGATTGGAACGGCAACGGAAAGTTGTATTCGCTTACTTTCTGAATTCAATAAATCAAACTTGATTGCGTTAGATGGAAAGAAAATTGTGATTAATGACATTTCGAAATTAAAAAAAATAGCGGGCTAGATTATATTTCATACTCCCTTTCAACCAAAGCAATTCGTACTTTATATTTCTCATACCAAATAGCTATTCCTTTCTGTTGCGCTTCTATGTGATCGAGATTTTGCTTCCAGATTTTTATAGACTCTAAGTCCCTCCAATACGAAACTGTAATTCCAATGTCTTCTCGCGCTGATTCAACGCCTAAAAATCCATCTTGTTGCCGTGCTAGCTCTTCCATTTTAATGGCCATTTCACGATATCCTTCAATATCGCAGCTGGTTCGAATGGAAGTGAATATTACGGCATAATAAGGTGGAATCATCGTTATAACTTTTTTGCTTCATTCCAAAACACATCCATTTCGGCTAAAGTCATATCCATCAATGGTTTTCCGACTTCTGAAGCTTTACTTTCGAGATATTGAAAACGTTTGATAAACTTCTTGTTTGTACGTTCTAAAGCATCTTCTGGATTGACATTTAGAAAACGGGCATAATTAATCATCGAGAAGAGTACATCTCCAAACTCTGCTTCTATTTTTTCTTGATTGCCTTCCGCAACTTCCACTTGCAATTCACTCAATTCTTCCTGAACTTTATCCCAAACTTGATGCGGTTCTTCCCAGTCAAAACCAACACCTTTTACTTTGTCTTGAATTCGACTTGCCTTTACCAAGGCGGGCAAACCAGCAGGAACGCCTTCTAAAACAGACTTCTTTCCTTCTTTCAATTTTAGTTTTTCCCAATTTTGCTTTACTTCTTCTTCGTCCGCAACAACGACATCGCCATAAATATGCGGGTGCCGGTGAATGAGTTTATCGCAAATATCATTGCACACATCCGCGATGTCAAAAGAATCCGTTTCGCTTCCAATTTTGGCGTAAAAAACGATGTGCAAAAGTAAGTCACCCAGTTCTTTTTTAATTTCATTCAAATCATGATTCAAAATGGCGTCGCCGAGTTCGTAGGTTTCTTCAATCGTTAAATGGCGTAAGGATTCGAACGTTTGTTTTTTGTCCCATGGGCACTTCTCGCGAAGTTCATCCATAATCGTCAATAAACGTTCAAAAGACTGGAGTTGCAATTGTTTTGAATTCATCTGAATAAAGTTAATTTGCCTGATCATACATCAAACAAGATTTGTGTAAAAATAAGAAATCCTGTCAGGAAAATCGAGACAGGATTCATTAAATTATAGGTAATTTGATTACTATTTTTTCGGTGCTTTCTTTTTTGGAGCTGGTTTTTCATCTGCAGTTTCTGTAGCCTTTTTACTAGAGGTTGCCTCCGTTTTGGTTTTCTTTGCTTCAGCCACTTTCTCTTTAACGATTTCTTCCACCCGTGCTTCTTCGGCAGCGTTTGGCTCAACTTTAGAAACCAAACCTTTCGCTTGCAATATATTATACCAATTGAAAACCTTTTTTATATCTGATGGATATACGCGATCTTCGTCATAATCTGGCATGATCTCTTTAAAATAAGCGATTAATTTAGAATTTTCTTCTTTATGAGAAATCGCGGGACCGTTATCTTCTTTTACTGCAATAGCGCGCATCACTTCCGCTAGAGGTTTCTCTGCATCGTGTGTATAAATCGAAATTTCTGTTAATAAACTAACATTACTTCTCAAACCAACAGTCACTCTTTTTCCATCCAACAATGATTCCGCAACAAATCCTGTACGAGTTTGCATTTTTAAAGCGTAAATTCCTGGCATTCCAGATATGGCTAATATTTTCTCTAAATTCATTTTTTATTGTTTAATCGTTTATTTGTTTAATCGTTTAATCGTGTGTTTGTTTAATTGGTTACTAGATAATTCGGTTAAACGGTTAAGCGAATTTACTATTCAACTGAAATTATCTTCCTTTCTTGGCAATAAACTTCATTTTATAATCTGGTCGGGTTTTGCCTTCCATGATATTTTGCAACTTCTTTTTGATGAGTTGTTTCTTTAGAGAAGAAATTCTGTCCGTAAACAAGATTCCTTCAATATGGTCGTATTCATGCTGAATCACTCGTGCCACCAATCCATCGAAAACTTCTGTTTTTTTACTAAAATCATCGTCAAAATATTCGAGCGTGATGGTATCTTTCTAAAAACGTCTTCACGAACTTCAGGAATGCTCAAACAACCTTCGTTAAAGCCCCATTCTTCACCTTCTTCTTTGAGCATTTTGGCATTGATGAAAGTGCGTTTAAAATTCTTTAACTGATTTTGTTCTTCAGTCGGCAAGTCATCATCTTCACCAAAAGGAGTTGTATCAACAATAAACAACCGAATTGGTAAACCAACTTGAGGCGCTGCTAATCCAACACCGTAGGCATTATACATAGTTTCATACATGTTCGAAATTGTTTCCTTCAAATTGTGATCATCAGGCGAAACATCCTCGCACATTTTTCTCAAAACAGGGTCGCCATAACCGATAATTGGTAAAATCATTCTAGTAAAATTTAATTGCGCTTTGGCAAAACAATGCTAAAGTAGTGGGCAAAAATAGTGAAAAATTGCACAAGGAATAATTGGAAATAAATAATTAGCAAATTTTTATGGGAATTGAATTTGAAAAAAGAATACTGAGCTAAATTCAAATCATCTTTCTGGTTAAATAATCTCGCAACATGATGGTCGCCGAGATCTCGTCGAGCAATGCCTTATTTTGACGTTGTTTTTTACTAAGTCCACTATCAATCATGGTCTGCAATGCCATCTTAGAAGTAAATCTTTCATCAACTCGTACCACTTTTACTTGAGGAAAAAGTTGTTCAAACTTAGTTGCAAAATCGTTAATCATTTTGGCGCTTTCAGAAGGCTGACCATTCATCTGTTTTGGTTCACCAATCAGTACTTTATATACTTTTTCTTTTTTAAAATAAGATTGTAAGAAATCAAAAATTGTTTCTGTTGGCACCGTCGTCAAACCGGATGCAATGATTTCCAACTCATCAGTGACAGCAATCCGGTTCTTTTTTGTCCGTAGTCAATAGCAATTATTCGTGGCATCTTTTATTTAAAATATATCAAAAATCCATTTTTAGATTGTTCAAAAGTACACAAAATCTAGCGAGTTCCATGTCACTTAGTTCCGATGCGTCTACACCGACCGAAATTAATAAAGTTCAAATACTTGTTAACAATGCTGATAAAAGTGTTAACAACTTATTTCGCGTGCTTACCCCAATTAAAATAAAAATGCGTTATTGCAGTACCAAAATCTATTAAATGTCCTTTAAAAACCTGTTCTATTTTATTATAGCTTTACTTCCATGTAGAGGAATTGCGCAGCATAAGCTTTTTTCCTTTGACCAAGTTCAATCTAGAAATGAACTTCAAGAATGGGGAACTGCTGAAAAAATAGCTACGCAAACAGTAGAATTTACTAGTGATAAGATCAATTTAAAAATTGACAAGAACTATCAACTTACTATTGTTTCTAAAACTAATTTGCCAGATAAAGGAATCATTTACCTCTGTAAAGACGAAAAATCAAATCCAATTACGGTAATGCTAATCGACGACATTAAAATGTATTTGTATGCGAAAACACGTCGTTTTCTAATCAATTTTAAGTGTCAAAGTAGTTTGTTTCAGTTGGCTGACATGGACTAGTTATTTTTAGAATTTATAGTTACCTATCGATTTTCATTCGTAAAATCCGTCTTATATTTGCCAAAATTTTTCGACTATGAATTCACTTCAAAAAATCATCGAATCTGCATGGGACAACCGTGAATTATTGCAAGATTCAGGAACAACTTCGGCAATACGGGAAGTTATTCAATTATTAGACCTTGGCGAATTGCGCGTCGCAGAACCAACAAACCAAGGTTGGCAGGTCAATGAATGGGTTAAAAAAGCGGTCGTCTTGTACTTCCCAATTCAACAAATGGAAACGATCGAAGTGGGCATTTTTGAATATCACGACAAGATTCCACTCAAAAGAGGTTATGCTGAAAAAGGAATTCGTGTAGTTCCTCATGCGGTAGCTAGACACGGTGCTTATATTGCAAAAGGCGTAATTTTGATGCCAAGTTATGTGAATATCGGCGCCTATGTTGATGAAGGCACCATGGTAGATACTTGGGCAACGGTTGGAAGTTGCGCTCAAATTGGCAAAAATGTACATTTATCTGGAGGCGTTGGTATTGGTGGTGTTTTAGAACCACTTCAAGCAGCACCAGTTATTATTGAAGATGGCGCTTTTATTGGTTCAAGATGTATTGTTGTAGAAGGAGTTCGCGTCGAGAAAGAAGCCGTTTTAGGAGCTAATGTTTGTTTAACTGCATCGACAAAGATTATTGATGTTACCGGACCTACTCCAATCGAAATGAAAGGATATGTGCCTGCCCGATCTGTTGTCATTCCGGGAAGCTACACTAAAAAATTTGAAGCTGGAGAATATCAAGTTCCCTGCGCTTTAATTATAGGTAAAAGAAAACCTTCTACAGATTTAAAAACATCATTGAACAATGCTTTGAGAGAATACGATGTAGCAGTGTAGTTACTCCATAAGAATTTGCTAATCTTCACATGAATAATTACTATAACTTACTTAGAATTCTACTCAAAAGAATTGGTGTTGTTTTTATCATCTACCAGATTTGTAGAATAGCTTTCATCATTTTCAATAGAAGTTATTTCCCAAACGTGACCACGTCTGTTTTTTGGGGAGGAATTATTTATGACCTTTCTGCCATCAGTTTCATTAATTTGTTTTTCATTGTACTGCACTTAGTCCCTGGCAATTTTAAATATAGAAAGAATTACCAAAAAAGGCTAAAAATAGCGTTCTTCGTTGTTAATCTCATCTTTATTGCGACGAATTTTATTGACTTCGAATATTACAAATTTACAGGAAGAAGAAGCTCATTTGGATTGATTACCGCCAAAGGAATGGAAAACGAAATTGGTGGACTAATTCCTATATTCTTTTTAAAATATTGGTACTTACCCATCGCCTTTCTGCTGTTGTCTATATTTATTTGGAAATCGCTTTCAAATCCTAAGCTCGTAACAACGATTGAGCGAATTTCGAGAAAAGAACTACTGCAACAAACTGGAATCTTAGTACTTGCACTACTAGTAGGTTTGCTGTTTGCACGAGGTGGAATTAGTGACAAGCCTATTCGAATTGTTGACGCGATTAATTACTCAACCATTGGAAACACTGCCGCCGTGCTCAATACGCCTTATTGTATTCTAAAAACTATCAAAGACAAGGAAGCACTCGTTGATCCGAAATTTTATACCGAGGATGAATTAAATACTATATTTAATCCCGTTGTAATCACAAACCCGAATGAATCTCAAACAGATAAAAATCTCGTCATCATTATTCTTGAAAGTTTTGGAGACGAAAATATACACTTAGGATACTCCCCTTTTTTGGATTCATTAATGACAAAATCATACTACTTCAAAAATGGTTTTGCCAATGGTCGCGTATCTATTGATGCGGTTCCTTCCACAATGTCAAGTATTCCAAGTTTAATGAATACACCACTGATATCTTCTGGATATTCACTCAACGAAGTATATGGCTTACCGAAAATCCTGAAGAAGCACGGCTACCATACCTCATTTTTTCATGGTGCCTTCAACGGTAGTCAGAATTTCGACCAGTATTGCAAAGTTGCCGGATTCGAACAATATTTTGGGAAAAACGAATATGTTGGCGAGGACTCTTTTGACGGCACATGGGGTGTATTTGACGAAGAATTCTTGAGTTTTTTTTGTGATAAAGTAAGTACATTTAAGACTCCTTTCTTTACGTCCATTTTTACGATATCTTCACATATCCCATTCACCATTCCCGAAAAATACCAGGGAAAATTTCCTAAAGGAACAACTGAAATTCATGAAAGCATCGGTTACACAGATTATGCATTGAAGCAATTTTTTAGAAAGGCAAAGCGACAAGACTGGTATAAAAATACATTGTTTGTTTTTACCGCAGACCATACCTCGTCCTCCGGAAAAGGAAAATACTTAACAAACGTGGGGAAATTTAAGATTCCAATCTTCTTTTTCGATCCTTCGAACCCTGAATTAGTAGGCGTATCTGCCAAAAATTTCCAGCAAATCGATATATTGCCGAGTGTTTTGGATTATCTCAAAATCAAAGACACTTTTATTTCTTTTGGAAAGCCATACACCTCTGATAAGGATTTTGTTGTGTCCTACGTAGATAATTTATATAATTGCATTTCAGGTGACTATTATTTGGCATTTGATGGAAAAAAATCTGTTGGTTTATACAACTTTAAACAGGATGTTTTTTTGAAGAATAATCTATTAGAGCAGGAGAAATCTAGAAGAAATGAAATGGAGAAATTTATTAAAGCTTATATCCAGTCCTTTAACAGAAGAGTAATCGAAAACGATTTAACAGTACAATAAAGTATTCTATGAAGATCTTGATTATTCAACAGAAGATGATTGGTGATGTATTGATAAGCAGCATTCTATGCAATAACCTCAAGAAAGCGTATCCAGATTCACAAGTTGATTACCTGGTGTATGAATCAACTGTAGGAGTTTTGCAAGGAAATCCATACATTGATAATATTATTTTATTCAAAGAAAAACATCGATCTAGTAGTATCGAGTTTCTTAAAATTGCCTATAAAATAAGAAAAGAAAAATACGATTTAGTAATTGATGCGTATTCAAAACTAGAAAGTTGGTTGATTGTGTTGCTTAGTAATGCAAAAAGACGAATTTCTTATCGAAAGCCCGGACGAAATTTCTTGTACACTGACAAACTTCCATTTACTTCCTATCCGAAAACCAACTTAGGACTCGCAATAGAAAGAAGATTATCATTGCTTAAACCTTTGAATTTAGAGATTGAAATTGAATCCAAACCAATCTTGTATGTTTCTGAAGAGGAAAAGCAATATGCAAAATTACTATTTGAAAAGCATCATGTACAAGCCAATCGTCCAACAATAATGATTAGTATTTTGGGTAGTGAGGCTTCAAAAACCTATCCATTGAAATATATGGCTTTTTTAGTCAATGAGATTGCAGTTCATTATGATGTAAATATACTATTCAATTATTTTCCTGAGCAAATTGAAGATGCTAGGAAAATTTATGAAGAGTGCTCAAAAGCGGCACAAGATAAAATCTACTTTGATCTGTTAGGAGAAAATTTGAGATCATTCATCGCTATTATGGACAAATGCGATATGATAATAGGTAATGATGGAGGAGCAATAAATATTGGAAAAACTCTCGGCAAACCCTCTTTTATTATCTTTTCACCATGGATTGAAAAAAAGGTTTGGTCTATTTTTGAAGATGGAATACATCATGTATCAGTCCATCTAAAAGAATATAAACCTGAATTGTTTGAAAAGCGATCTGAAAAATACATCAAACAAAACGCCGAAGTCTTTTATAATCAATTTGAAACCAACTTATTTATTAATTCTGTTTTCAAATTTATTGATACAAATATTACCCTAAAAGGAAAGTTTATTGAGTTTTTGATAAAGCCTGTACAATTGTCACTAAGCGCTTTGATCATAACTTACAACGAAGAAAAACATATTAAAGAGGTTCTCGAAGATATTAGCTTCGCTGAGGAAATAATAGTTGTAGATTCTTACAGTAACGACAAAACGTTATCAATCGTATCGGGCTTTCCCAAGGCTAGAATTATCCAAAACAAATTTGTTGATTATAGCTCGCAGCGTAATATAGCCATTGATTCGGCTACAAATAAATGGATACTATTTATAGATGCCGATGAACGATTTACTCCCGAGCTAAAAGAAGAAGTGATAGAAACCATCCAAAAGCCTGATGCGCACAGTGCCTATTTGTTCTACAGAACATTTATGTTTAAAGATCAAAGATTGAGATTCAGCGGATGGCAAACTGATAAGATTTTTAGACTTTTTCAAAAAGGAAAAGCACATTATATCACCGAGCGATTGGTGCATGAAAAACTGCAAGTGATTGGAGAAATCGGCAAGTTAAAGCATAAACTAATTCACTATTCCTATACCGATTATGATTCCTACAAAAGTAAAATGATAAGTTATGGCAGACTAAAAGCAAAGGAGGAATTTACAAAATCGATTACACCGAATATGTTTTTTTATATCCTACATCCTTTGTATAAATTCCTGTATCAATATATTGTTCGACTAGGATTTTTGGATGGAGTAAAAGGTATCATCATCTGTTACCTCAATGCAATAAGTGTTTCGGAACGTTATCGAGAACTAAGAAGAATGAAGAACAGAAATAAGTTACTTCCAAAATCTTAGCTTCTTTTTCAAACTGATTTTCCTGTGAAATTTTTTCTGAAAATCGTTGGTATAGAACCACATCTGTTCAAAAATTTTTTCTTCTTTTTCAATGGTATATAATTTTGCATACTCGGCACTCATCTGAGCAACCATATCCATCCGAGGAGTCAAATGAGATAGATTTTTCATTCTGCACTCAAAATCCATTTCAGAGTGAAAATTCATTCTATTTAAGTCCACCAAAAAAAAGTCGTACTTTCCCTCTTCTACTTTCTTAATCAAAGTATTTCCTGGAGAGTGATCTAAAAATTCAATTCCCTTTTCGTGCAACAAAAGCAGAATTGCATAAATTGATGTAAAATATTTTGGTAATCAGGATAGTTATCGATTTCAACTAATTCTCTAAAGGTCAAATCAACTTTCAGGTGTTCACAAATATAAAAACTTCTTCCAAAACCGAATGTCTCTACATCCTCTGCAAACGCAATTGGTTGTGGTGTAAGAATTCCTTTTTCTAACAAAAGGTTAGCAAATTCGAAGGAACGTCTCGCTTTTGATTTTCTAAAAAATCGGTAAGCAATTCGATTGATGAAATTCGGAACTTTAAAAGATTTGACGTTTATTGTTGTTGTACCCAATTCGAACAACTTAATTTTATTGCGTTGTCCATCAACAAAAAGAATCCCCGACGTATCGAAATGCTCAATGTATTCGGCAATAGCAACTTGATGACTTTCGAATTTAGGATGTATTTTTAATAGCATTAAATACGTTTAAGAGAGAACAAAAGTAGCTATTGCATTATGTTTTTCCAATTTAATAGCTATTTTTACTGCAAGTTGAGTCAGTTGATAATAGGTACTTATTTTAATTTAATCATTAGCATATTGAATATGAGAGTATTAAAAATGTAATTATTAATCTATGAAGCATAAAAAAACACTACTTACGTACCATGCAGCAATCTAAAATACCACTAATCAAACGACTGTATTTGGTTTTTCTTTTTAATTTTATCCTACTACTTTTCATTGCGTTACAGTACATCAATTTTCTCGAAAATATAGATGGTTTCATGCTAAAAGTATATTTGGGAATTACTACAATCAGTCACTTCTTTACTATTGGTGTTTTGCCGTTACTTGTAAGTTTATTGCTGTTTTTTGTCACTAAATCGAGTAGAATTACGGAAGTGGTCAACATTATTTTGTCGACATTAGTACTCATAGTTGTAAAGCTAGATGCCGTTATTTTTGAGCAATTTCGATATCATATTTCTCCAATTGTTTTAAAATTGGTTTTGGAAAAAGGTCTTCCGATATTTTTCAGTTTTCAGCAACAAACATTGTTATCGCAAGCTTGTTTGTAATTCTATTGATTGGACTTCAATTTGGCCTACATTATTTGTCTAAAAAAATCCTGATTAGAAAGTCATCTTTCAAAGTAAATGCTACGATGTCGTGTCTCGTGTTTTTTCTGCTTGTAAGCCATCTCGTTTATGCTTGGTCTGATGCAAATTACTATCGACCAGTAACTCAAATCAAGAATGTTTTTCCCGTATTTTTTCCATTAACTGCTGACAAACTAATGATGAATCTAGGTTTGGTTGACTTAGAAAAAATGCGGCAAAATGAAAAAATGCAAATAGCAACTTCAGAAAACACAGTTCAGTATCCCTTAAAAGCCATTACATCCGAAAATACAGGTCAAAGAAAGAATATCTTATATCTGGTCATTGACACCTGGCGAGACGGATTTCTAACTGCCGAAATCACTCCGAATATTTTCGAATTTTCTAAGCGATGCCAGATCTACGATAATCATTTTAGTGGTTCAAACATGACTACTGGTGGCGTTTTTCGCTGATGTACGGCATCCTGCAACTTACTTCGACACTTTTACGGGACAGCAAATCGCCCCGGTTTTGACCAAAGAATTAGCGAAACAACAATTTCAATTTTCAATCCTAAGCAGCTCAAATCTCGAGAACCCGCCATTTAATCGCAATGCATTCGCGGGAATACCAGACCTCCGATTGTTTAGTAAGGGAGAAAAACCTTCCGACAGAGATGAAGAAATTAATAATTTGTGGCTTAGTGGTTTTGACAGGTTCGACAAAAAGAAACCTTTTTTTGGATTTATATTCTATGATTCCGCGCATGGCTTTGACTATCCAAAAAACTATCCATTGGCATTCAAACCGTCGCTGTCAGAAGTAAATTATCTTGCCTTAGATGATGATTATGACCCGTCATTATTAATCAATCGCTATAAAAATTCGCTTCATTATATTGATAGTTTAATTGGAAAAGTGTTGCGACAATTAGAAGAGAAAGGAGTTTTAGAAAATACTATTATTGTTATAACAACAGACCATGGACAAGAATTCAATGATAATAAAAAAGGTTATTGGCAACATGGCGGAAATTTTTCAAAATATCAAATAGAAGTACCGATGTTGCTTTTTGATGCGTCGAAAGCACCTAAGACCTATCAGCAAAAAACCATTCATTATGACATTGCTCCAACAATTATGAAGAATTATTTGGGAGTAATCAACGACAGTTTTGATTATAGTTTTGGTCATGATCTGTTCAATCCCATTGCTAGATCAAGTTTTGTTTGTGGCTATAACCAACGTTTTTCCATCATCGAGGAACAGCAAATCACCAATGTTTATCCTTCTGGACTGTTTGATGTTACTGACAAAAAACTCAATCTATTGGACGATTCCAAAACTAATTTTGATCTGGTTTCAAAGGAACTTAAAGGCTTGAACCGATTCTATAAAGTGAAAAAGTAGTAATTCTATTTAAAAAGAAACTTAAACCATTGTCCAAAATTCTTGAAGAATATAAAACTTTTTGAAATTTGTAAATTCTCCGCTGCTCCAACAAAATTTTTGATTTCCTCAATCTTCTTGGTCGGAAAATAACTTAGTTTCTTCCAGCGCTCTGGCTCGATATAATAAAAATCGGTCATGGTCTGATAGTTGGTTTCGTCAACGGCAATCCACTTGTTAAGAAAGTCTTTGTTGACATCGATATTGTGTGACCAATTCTCGAGCTTAAAACGCAATTCAGATTCGCTCTTGCTACAGATTCGTGCAAAACCATGCTGTCCAAATAAATGACTCTTTCGTTGGTTCTTCTGCAGATTTTATAATTTGGATAATTAGTAGCAAACACTGATTTCTGGGGCTTATCGATATACAAAATGCCATTCTCCGTATATTTATAAATAATCAACCAAAAAGCAAAAATCTGAATTTTATGTTTTTCTGGATTATCTAAATAAGAATCATAGCGACGCAAATCCGAAATAAACTTTTTGAAGTCTATAAAGTATTCATCCGAATCAATTTGAATCAACCAATTACCAATGCCCATTTTATGAGAAAGCATGGTTCGTTCACGCGTATCATTTTCAATGGTTGACATTTCAGGAACATAGAAATCATCCTCGTAGATTTCAATTTTATTATCCACGTCAAATGCTTTCAGCCATTCATAGAAACTTGGATCTACACTAAAATTCTGTCCTTTCCATGTTCGCAATTCCTTGTCTCTAGCTAAAAAAATTCGATCAGAATCCTCATATACTGGCGGAATCGATTGCTTTAATAGCTCATAGTCATACGATAACAGAAACCCAACATGTATTTTTTTCATAACCTAATTCCTTACAATTAATACTAATTTATGCTAGCTAAACCACTTTACAAATCGTTTCACCCGTCGTAAAATAAAATTCGCTTTAATCGATTTTCCGTTAAACTTACCTTTACTAATTCCCATCGGAGCGTAATATTTATAGTCGATTCCAAAGTTTTCGAACCAATAGCCAAACTTCAAAGGGTTTTCTCTTTTTACTTCTGGAAAAACATAGTTATCGTCGGTCAATACTGTCATTAGTTCATCATGACTCTTCGGAATAACTGCGCAATCCAGACTCTCATAAGCTGCTCTGCCGAGCAACACAACTTTTTTACCAGAAAAGGCAGCTTCCACTCCAACAGTAGATGTAAATACGATGATAATATCACTCTTGTCTACCAATTCATAGCTATCAACAACATCTTCTGGTGCTATTACTTCGATATTGGACGCCTTGATGCGCTCGTTGATAAATCGATTTTGCGTATTGTCAATACCTTTTAGATTTGGATGAACACGCATGTACAACTTAATATTCGGGAACGCCTTTAAACTCTCGGCAATAGCCAAAATCCCTTCATTGTCATTGTCGTAAAACTTGGGTCCAAATCCAGCCAAACCTTCATATTCATCAAGCGAAGAATTGAAAATAGTAATAATTTTTTTTTCCTTTATTTCTTTCGAAACTTTCTGGCAATTGTCCGTATTTTTGATTTTTAGTGAAAGAATACCAAGCATCTTCCACACGTTTTACGTTTACTGTAAAATTTCTCACCTATAGCTTCGCGGTCTTCAGCATTATTATTCCATAACGTCTGAATTTCATTGGTAATCGCCTCGAAAGAATGCGGAATCGAATTGACTCTGAACAAGAAATTTTTCATTTTCCCGCCTCGTTCATGAGTTGCGTAATCTACGTTTCGATGTTCACATACGCGCAATAACGGTCTGTTTTCTATGAATCTGCCATTAAAGATAATTACTAGATCTGGATTGATCTTGTCCAACACCAAATGAAAAAGGTCATAGAGATAGGCACCCGTAAGTAATCCGCTCTCAATAAATTTCTTGTATTTTGCTAAATCTGGTTGATGATCTCTTGTAAAGGAAACCAACGACGACATCGCAGCCATTCCATTGTCGTAGGACTTATATTGATGCGCTTTAAGTTCTTTTATGGTATTAAACTGCGCTGCTTTGTAACCTGATTTGAATGCTTCCAACGTCATAAACTGATCGTAATTCAGCACGTGGAGGTTTTTGTTATTATTCACGCTTGCCTTCAATGCTTTTAAACCTTTGTTTACTCTTGAATGACACACCTGACAATGCATTAACTTATGCTCTGGATTGTGGAAACAGGTTTGAAAATTACCTTTGCAAATAATCCAATAAATCGTATTACCATTTTCTAGCAAACGCTGCATGATCTCCAATTCCGTTTCGAGATGCGGCGTTGGATGGTTGGAAGTTTGAAGGAGAATAGTTTGATTTATAATGGTATCTAGATGCATGATAAATTAGATATTATTTGAGATAAGAGCAAATTCCAATTGCATTGCTGTTCCTTTTGCAA
>JADKBW010000021.1 GCA_016714905.1 Flavobacterium sp. | reverse complement strand
CCACCAGAACTGGAACTACAGAAGCAGGATTGATTGTCAAAGTAACAGGAGTTCTAGATAAACTTGAACAGTTATTCGCGTTAGCCGCTTGTGCATAGTAAGTTACCGTTCCAACAGAATTAAGCGTTGGATTAGTTACGATACTTCCATTTGTCGCAGCATTATACCAAACTACAGTTGAACCAGCAGGAACCGTTGCTGTAGCGGTTAGTGTTTGTAATGGAGAAGCCTCACATTCAGTTTGGTTTCCACCAGAAACTGGAACTACAGAAGCAGGATTGATTGGGTCAAAGCAACAGGAGTCTGTAGATAAATCCTTGAACAGTTGTTACCACTTTACTGCTTTTGCGCATGTAGTAAGTTTTACCGTTCTAACGGAATTAAGTGTGATTAGTTGTAATGGCCACTACCATTTGTCGCAGCATTATACCATACTACAGTTTGTCCAGCAGGAACCGTTGCAGTTGCGGTTAATGTTTGTAATGGAGAGGCCTCACACTCAGTTTGGTTTCCACCAGAAACTGGAACTACAGAAGCAGGATTGATTGTCAAAGTAACAGGAGTTCTAGATAAACTTGAACAGTTGTTACCATTTACTGCTTGTGCATAATAAGTTACCGTTCCAACGGAATTAAGTGTTGGATTAGTAACGATACTACCATTGGTAGCAGCATTATACCATACTACAGTTGACCCAGCAGGAACCGTTGCAGTTGCAGTCAATGTTTGTAATGGAGAAGCCTCACACTCAGTTTGGTTTCCACCAGAAACTGGAACTACAGAAGCAGGATTGATTGTCAAAGTAACAGCAGTACGAGTCGGGAAAGAACAATTTCCAACATTTGCTTGAGCATAATAAGTAACGGTACCAACCGTATTAAGTGTTGGAGAAGCTACAATATTTCCGTTCGTTAGCGCATTGTACCAAACGATTGTTTGTCCAGGTGCTGTCGCGGCAGTTAAAGTTTGAGTTGGAGAAGTTCATAAGCTACTTGATCACTTCCAGAAATTAGTATTTCCAACACAAATCATTGCCAAGGTAGAATCACAATTGGTAGGTGTTATTTTCTCACAGATTTGATATACTATGGTATATACTCCTGCAGGAGTTCCAGCAGGAACAATAATATTACCTGTTAATAAATCAATTGAAGGAACAAAGCCGCCGCTGATTGGCGTCGCTGGAGTCAATACAGTAAGATTCACTTGAGTGATTAGCACTAAATTTCCACCCAATGTGTCAATGCCACTTCCGTTATTATTGAATATATTTCCTGCATTAGTGCTTCCTGTTGTACCGTTGATTGGTCCAATTGAATCATTTACAGCGTCAATTACTTTACATTTTGAAATGGTGAATGGAAAGAAACATCCAGTAGTATTTGGTGGTAAAGCATAATAAGTTGTTGTTGATCCCGCCACCAAAGGAAATGGATTAGCATCAGAATACTGAATAGAACTCAACGTAACTGGAAATTCATTATAAAATGTAGAACCAGGAGGAAAATTTGCTGAAATTGCAGATGTTCCAATGGTTGAACCTGTATTACAGAATCCAAAATTTCTAATTAATGGTGTGTTTTGGCAATTTGCTGCAACATAATTCGCTCCATTAATTCCTATTGCTAAGGTTTCAAGTATTGGCTGACCTATACAAGCACCATTATTTGTATATCCTTTGATGGCTCTTGTGCCAGCGAATGTGGTACCAGTAATTGCGCCTGTACCACTTGAACTTGCAGTAACAAAAATTGGACTTCCGCAAGTTGGATTCAATAGAATAGAACAATCGGTCGTAGTTTTTAACTTAAACGAAAGTTTGGCAAGTAATGTACTTGGATTAGCACCTAAAGGCAACGTTCCGATATTCCAAACGATAGAACCCGTAGCTCCGAGCGTTGGATCGAAAGTTACAGTATTTGGAGTAGGAAGTGGTGTAAACAATATCGTACCAACTGCGCTTCCAGGAACATAAGAAGCGTTATATGGAATAGGAACAACTACTCTATAATTATTAATGGCTTCTGTACCTAAGTTCTTTATATCAATATTGAAACCTACATCTTGACCAGGCAAGGAGATATAAGGTTCTGTTGTTACAGGAACATTATTGACAGTAGTTGCAGTTAAAATATTTTCAACTTCAGGAATATACGCATCTACGGCCATTGCGATGGCAAATATTACATAGGTATCTTGCGTTGATCCGTATCTAAAAGTAGTTGAAGTCTGATTATTCGTCAATACACTATTATTAGTGTTTGGTATATTGAACATACTAATATCCAATCCGGTATTATTGACCAAACTCGGAGTTCGGGCATTTCCTCCTGTTTGAATAGCAGAAGTAAAGAAATTCCCAGTTGAATTTCCAGGATGACTTAATCTAAGGAATGTATTATCACTTTGTTTTTTAATTTCAAAGTAATCCCCAGAAATTCCATTATCACCTTCTCCAGCCATTAAGCCTAATTTTACACCAACAGGTCCAGCTTGAACAGTATTAAAGCCTGTAACTGGAATTTCAAAACTAGCTGTACCACTAGTTACATAAGCATGTCCGTCAAAAATAGTCACGTCACGATATTTCATTTTTGAATTTTCGTAAACTACAATAAGTGACCAACCGCCGTAAAATCCTGTTCCGCCACCGTTACCTTCATTTACAGCAAGGTCTGCAGCTGTATACTCACCAATTCCGTTTAGTCGAACATAGTCCGTAACTTCTTTATAAGCTGAATACATAAATCCATCTGAAGTTGTTGGGTAGTAAATATCGCTCGCACTTGCTGTAAATTGCGTATAAGCTGTCGCATTTGGACCTTTCAAAGAAATATTTCTTTTATCAAAGTTCTTTGTAACTGAACTACCATTAATGGTTTTCGTTACCGAGAAGCTGTTGTTACTCGGATTACTGTCTGATGCTCTTCCTGACCAATACAAACCAGCATAAATGATATTTGAACATGATGGAGTTGCACCATTCTCTGTTGAAAATGTCAAAGTGGAACGCGATGAATTGAATGTTGGTTTCCCATCAACTCCATTGCTGGTGTTTCCGTCGACATCCACATAAATCATTGTGTTATTACCATTTTGAGTTTGATCACCATAACTTTGTAGTGTCATGTTGGTGTTTCCCATTATGGTGAAATCACCTTTTACATTGTACACTCTCTTGTCTGGAGTATACTGAGATGTTCTCTGTGTAAAAGGAACTCTAAGTTGTGCCGTTGTTGTCAATGAAATTCCCAAAAGCAGGAATACAATTGAAAAATAACCGAAAAATAGGTTATTAGCTTTTGAATTAAAATATAATTTTTTCATCTTGATTTCTTTTTTAATTTGGGGAATTAAGAACCTTTGTCAACCTTATAAAAAACTCCAAATCTCGCATTGTTATTTCGGATTAAACCTGAAATGACGTTTCCTGAAGTTTCAATAGTAGACATTATGTAGATGTACTTCAAATTAGGGAAATTTGAAAATGCAGATAAATCTATTGGACTACTCAAATCTGAAGTTTGATTCATTGAAATCGTAATAATTTCTATACTTTCATTTCCAGTAATTCTAGAAGAAAGACTTTGCAATGAAGCAACGTCAGTGTAAAGAGCCGTAGGGTTCTCTCCGTAAGTTCTTATTTCTCCACTGCGAAAATAAATCGCGGGCTGCACTTCTTTCAGTAAATTTTCCAATCGACTTGAATTTGAATTCAAATTTCTTGCACTTACTTCGGAAGCACGCAGGTAAGCCATATAGGCGTTGACCTCCATTACTTGAGATCCTTGAGAACCTCTCGTTTCCTGGGCACTAATACCGGCACAATAGAATGCCAATACTAATAATAGTAGTAGTCGTTTCATAAATAAGATTTGAAATTGACCGAACAAAAGAAAATTGTTCAGTGGGTTAAAGAATTGATTTGGGACACTTTTTTCCATAGCATTATAGATTAATACATTCGTTATTAGGTTTTCGATTTAATTTTCTAGATAGATTTGGGAATCGGCTAAAATATTTTGGGCTAATTTACTTACATAAATATTTTTCCAACCATTTTTTCTACCAACAACCTGAAAACTCGTTAAAATGACAGTTTTACGTTTATTATACCTCACTTTTTTGAATATTTGTTATTATTACTACAATACATTTTGTGCGATTTGACTATTTATTTTACTGTTTTTTAGCATTTTACATCACTAAATACACGTAGCCCACTTGTTCCTTACTATTAAACTTTTCATCCTCATACTTAATAATATAATAATAAGTTCCTGTCGGCAGTTGTTCGGATTCGTTCAACGTGGCACGACCTTCAGAAATTCCTCTAAATACTCGGTTCAAATTATCGTATTGATTTATCTTAAAAACTAATACGCCCCAACGGTTATAAATTTCTACACTATTCTTCGGGAAGCAATTAATCTGATCAATATTTTCAATAAAAAATACTTCATTAATGCCATCATTGTTTGGTGAAAATGAATTGTGAACCATCAAATTGCAGGCAGGAGCGACGTAACAGTCATTATTAACTTCAATGGTGACATTGGCTGTTTGGTTACAATCTCCTACGTTATACAAGTATTGAAAATCATAATTACCAGTCGGCGCTTGGTATGGACTAAAAACCGACCCATCTAAATTTGGTGTACTGGTCGACGATGTCCAATTTCCCGCTCGATTTGTTCCTTCTGGTAAGTAAGAATTCAAATCAATATTTAGACTCGCATCATTATCGAGATTGCAATCAACATAACCATATCCAGGAAGAGAATCTTCACTATTTTGTAATAATATTCTTTGATCAACATAAGAGCTATTGTTACTTTCGTCAGTAAACTGCCAATGAATTGTATATTCTCCTGGTATTGAATACTCGAGAGGATCCTCAGTATAGCCAAGTACGCTACCTGAACAAGAATCGGTTGTACTCGGAATTGTCGCAATAATAGAACAATAACCAACTAAATCAATAAGCAACGGTTGTGCAGGTGGCGTTCGGTCGACAACTTGTATACTAACAGTAGCGACGTCAAAAAGTGTTGGATTTCCTTTTACTGCAATCTTGTATTCCAGCAAATAATTTCCTGAACTTAAATCGCCGTCTATTAAAATTTCACCCGTCAAATTATTGAGTTGAATGCTTTGATTTGTACTCGAAACAATACTAATATCCACTTCATTTGGCTGACAAGTTGACCCATTCATTGTATCATTGTTCAAAATATTACCAACGATACCAGTGCTCGAACATTCGATTTCAAAATCATTATTTCCTGCAACAATTTGAGTATCAGTAACAGTAAAATTCACATTGGCTTGCTGACATCGTGAAAGATCGGTCAAGTCACATATTTGGTAGGTTAGTGTATAATTGCCAGCTGCAGTTCCGGAAGCAACGAGGATATTGGAGTTGTTTAATGTAATTCCTGGAGGTGGATTTATAAGTGTTATTTGTACTTGCAAGGGTAAAATCTCAAAACCATTTAAAGTGTCATTGACTAAAATATTATTGTAGGCTGTCCCACCGATATTACTACTAATAGTATTTCCAATGTCGTTATTTGCGATAAGTTCTGTGCACTTCGTTAGTGAAAACGGATAGTAGCAACCAGCGCCTAAATTCATTGGAACTGCAAAGTAATTAATAGTGCTTCCAGCGAACAAAGGAAATCCCTCAGAATTCGAATACAGTATTGAATTTTCAGTCACTGGAAAAGAGTTGTAAAATTTACATCCCGCCGGGAAATATGGAGCGACCTCCGATATTGATACAGCACTTTGACCGTCGCAGAAAGTAAAATTTCTAATGATGTCATTCGCGCAGCTACTTTCAACAAAATTAGCAGCGTCAATGTCAATTTTTATTGGCCTTTGACAATGTCACCTGCGCAATTTCCATCCGTATTTTTACCTAATATGAAGGGACAAGCATCAAAAGTAACGTTACTAATACTACCTGTTCCGGCTGAAAATCCTTCAACATATATAGTACTATCACAAACATTATTTTTGAGAATAAAACAATCCTCAGTTACTTTGATTTTGAAGCGAAGATTTGCCAAAACTGTTTCTGAGTTTTCACCAACCGTTAAGGTACCATAGTTCCAAACTAGTGCACCGTAAGTTCCTATTGTCGAATCAAAAACGATATTGTTTGCGTTGGATACAGACGGATTGGCAGCGATAATACCTTGTGCACTTTCTTCAACATAACTTGCATTAAAAGGCATGGGCACGACGATTTTAAAATTAGAAATCGACTCGTTTTCAGCATTTCTGATCGCCACATTAAAATCTATTTCTTGACCTGGTAATACTTTGGTATTTGGATTAAAAGAAATTCCATTGATACTTGAAACAGAAATTGTATTTTCTACTTTTGGAAGATAGGAATCTACGGCAAGTGCAATCGCAAAAATAGCGTACGTATCGCCAACAGTTCCATATCTGAAATTAGTAGAAGTTTGATTGTTACTAATGATTAGGTTATTTTCGTTTTGGAAGCGAAAAGTGGCAATGTCAATTCCAGCATTATTAGATAAAGTTGGATTTCTTGTTGTATTTGTATTGGAAGAGTTAAAAAAATTGTTCTCAGAATTTAATGAATGTTGCAGACTCTTAAAGGTAAAATCGCTGTTTTTTTGTATTTGAAAATAATCGCCATTCAATCCCACATCTCCTTCACTAGCCATAATGCCTAATTTGACACCAACGTTTCCTGTACGCAAGGTATTGAAACCATCAACTTCCACGTTATAGCCATTTGAGGTTGAATTTAACACAAAAGCATGCCCATCAAACAAGGTGATGTCGCGGTGTTTCATTTTTGAATTTTCATATATTACGACTAGTCCCCAACCTCCTGAATAGCCAGTACCGCTTCCGTTTCCTTCAACCAAAGCGAGATCTGCAGCAAAATAAGTTCCCATGCCATGTTGACGAACATAATCAGTAACTTCGGTGTATGCGGAGTAAATAAAAGCGTCAGAAGCATTTGGATAATAAATGGCATTTTCTTCCGCAATGAACTCTTGCCATAAACGCTAGAATTTGGACCTTTGAAAAGTATCCTTTTCTTGTTGAAGTTCTTGGTGACAACAGTTCCATCAATATTTTTGTAATTGAGAATTCATTTGGACTATTCGCTGCCCCATCAGGTGTACTTCGACCAGTCCAATATAATCCGGCATAGCGAATCTCCGTGCAGGAATCTAGGGAACCATTTTCATTTGAAAAATGCAGATCAGCAGAAGAAGAATTCCACGTAGACGGATCATTATCAATATCAACATATTGCATTGAATTGTTGTTGTTGTTCTCAATGTTGTTATAATGGACTAACGTTAAATTGGTATTCCCAATAAAACTAAAGTCACCATTGACGCTATAGTTCTTTTGTATTGGAGTGCTTGAAGATGTTCTGATTTTGAAGGGTACGCGCACTTGAGCATATCCGAAGTCATAATGGCTCAACAAAAAAAGTGTCGCAATGGCGAACCATCGGAACTCTCTGTTTTCCTTGTATGTTGAGTAAAAGTATTTCACTTTTGTTTTATTTTGACATTCAAATCTATTCCTTCTATAGCTTTCAACAAAACAAAAAGACGATTAAAAACATAAAACATCGATGAAATGCATTATTGTTGTATATAATAAAGAATTGTATTACAAAAAAATCAAATAAAATAGATTGTTTTTTTTGAAATTCAAATCGGAATTAATTGGAATTGATACTCGTTATGATAATTTATATCAGTACATTGTACCTTTAAACTCTAGGTCATGAAAAACTTAATACTTATTAGACACGCTAAATCAAGTTGGGACGCACCGCTACAAGATTTTGATCGTCCCTTAATGCAACGTGGGATAAAGGACGCTCATGATGTTGCTAACAGTTGTTTGTCTTTTTTACCGAAACAATATCAAGTGCTATCAAGTGCAGCAAAAGAGCGAAGGAAACAGCCATTATTTTTGCTCAAAATTTTTCATATCCTATCGAGAATATCATATTCTCTGAAGCGTTATATACATTTGATGAACGGAAATTAGAAAGCATCATCAAATTATTTCCAAATTCTTATAATAATGTTATTCTTTTTGGACATAACGAGGCAATTACAAATTTTGTTAATAAATTTGGAAGCATTTTTATCGACAATGTATCCACTTCTGGTTTTGTTTCTTTGCAATTTGATACAGAAGATTGGCAATCCATACAAAACGGTAAAACATTAAAAGTAATTTTCCCAAAAGATTTAAATTAGTTACATGTCGCAGAATACCTATATTGATAGAGAGAAAAGTTGGTTGGCATTTAATGCTAGAGTTTTACAAGAAGCGGGCGATGACACAGTGCCTTTATTAGATAGACTTCGTTTTGTAGGTATTTTTTCCAATAATCTAGATGAATTTTTCAGAGTGCGTTTTGCCGCCATTCGACGATTAAGTATGTCTGGAATTTCAGGTGAAAAAGTGCTCGGTGGTATAAGTTCGCAGCAATTACTGCAAGAAATCACTCAAATTGTTATTCAACAACAAGCCGAAAGTTTGAGAATTCTTCATGTTATTCAAAAGAAACTTGAATCTGAGAATATTTTTATTATCAATGAAAATCAGATATTAGAGGAACATGAGTCTTTTATTAAGGACTTTTTTATACAAACAGTCAGTCCTGCCTTGGTGACGATTATATTAAATGATTTGGCGGAGTTTCCGTTACTAAAAGACACTTCGGGCTATTTAGCTGTAAAATTAGTGATGAAACCTACACAGTCCAAACGATCCATTCTTAACTTGGTCAAACCCAAACAGGAAGTGACATACGCTGTTATTGAAATCCCAAAAACAATCAACCGCTTTGTAGTGCTTCCACCCAAGGATGGAAAGAGTTATATCATGCTATTAGATGATGTCATTCGACATAATTTGCATAGTATTTTTAGCATTTTTGATTATGAGAGTATTTCTGCAAACATGATCAAAATTACCAGAGATGCGCAGCTTGAAATTGACAGTGATATGAGCAAAAGCATGATGGAAAAGATTGCTACCAGTGTCAAAGATCGCAGAATTGGAGAGCCAGTTCGATTCGTTTACGATAAAGAAATTAGCAAAGACACACTGAAGTTCTTTATTACAAAAATGAATATCCATGAAACGGATAGTATCATACCTGGCGGGAGATACCACAATAGAAGGGATTATATGAGTTTTCCTAATTTGGGAAGATACGATTTGTTATACAAAACCAACGAGCCACTGCCGGTTTGTGATTTGAGTTTAGAAGGAAGTATTTTAGAGAAAATCAGCAAGAAAGATTATCTCATCAATGCACCTTATCAATCCTTTTCCTATGTGATCAAGTTTCTTCGTGAAGCAGCACTAGATCCAAAAGTTACCACAATCAAAATTACACTTTACCGCTTGGCTAAGAATTCTCAGATTATTAGTTCATTGATTAATGCGGCCAAAAACGGAAAAAAGTAACGGTTCAAATAGAATTGCAACCGCGATTTGACGACGCGAGCAACATCTACTATGCAGAACAAATGCAAACCGAAGGAATCAATTTGATTTTCGGAATCAAAGGTCTAAAAGTTCACAGTAAAATTTGTGTAATCGAGCGCGTTCATGACGGTAAATTAAAGCGTTATGGTTTGGTTTCTACAGGAAATTTTAATGAATCGACCGCGAAAATTTATACAGATGTGACCTTATTTACCTGTCACGATCAAATTCTCAAAGACATCAACAAAGTTTTTGATTTCTTTGATGTTAATTTTAGAGTCTATCGATATAAACATCTAATCGTTTCTCCGCATTACACGCGTTCCCGGTTTTATAGATTAATAGATCGCGAAATTAACAATGCTATTATAGGCAATGAAGCGTACATCAAACTTAAAATGAATAGTCTATCTGATTTTGATATGATCGATAAACTATATGAAGCAAGTAGAGCAGGAGTGAAGATTCAACTGCTAGTGCGAGGTATTTGTTCCTTGATTCCTGGTGTGAAAGGAATGAGCGAAAACATCGAAGCCATCAGTATCGTTGACAATTACCTTGAACATGCACGTGTGTTTATCTTCGCTAATAATGGCGATCCAGATGTATTTATTTCATCTGCAGACTTTATGACTAGAAATATCGATGCTCGTGTAGAAGTAACTTGTCCCATCTACGACACCAATATTAAAAAAGAACTGATCGACGCTTTCAATACAGGCTGGAAAGGAAATGTGAAAGCACGTTATCATTCGGATAAGCTAGATAATAAATACCGTGTTCGTGGCAACGATCCTGTATTTAGAGCGCAATTAGAAACGTATAACTATTATAAAAATCGTTATGCAATTTCCTCAGAAGAACCCGTAATCGTAAATCCAAATCTAACTAGCAATTCAATACAAATAAATGATTACCATAAAAATACGCTGCGATTGATATTGGGTCTAATGCAATGCGTTTGCTTGTTTCTAATATTATTGAAGAAAAGGGCAAGCCGACTCACTTTACCAAAAGTGCTTTGGTTCGTCTACCCATTCGATTAGGCCAAGATTCATTTACGGTAGGTGACATCTCCGATGAAAATATTGAAAGAATGGTAGATGCGATGAATGCGTTTAAACTTCTAATGAAAGTGCATCATGTTGAAAAATATAAAGCACTTGCCACTTCTGCCATGCGTGAGGCCACCAATAGCGCTGAAGTTATTAAAATTATTAAAGAAAGAGCAGATGTTGACATTGAATTAATCGACGGGAAAACCGAAGCGGCAATGATTGTTTCTGCTGATTTGGGGCACTTATTAGAAAAAGGAAACACGTACTTGTATGTGGATGTGGGCGGTGGAAGTACAGAATTTTCCTTGTTTTCTAACAATACTGTGATTGCTTCAAAATCCTTTAAGATTGGAACGGTTCGACTCTTAAATGAAATGGTTAATGAGGTAGTTTGGCACGAAATAGAAAGCTGGATAAAGTATCACACGATCGATTTTGAATCTGTGACATTAATTGGATCTGGTGGAAATATCAATAAGTTATTCAAAATGTCTGGCAAGCAACAAGACAAGCCTTTGTCGTACTCCTATGTAAACAAACGATTCAATTACTTAAATTCATTGACGTACGAACAACGCGTTTCAGAATTGATTTGAATCCGGATCGTGCTGATGTCATCGTATTAGCGACCAAAATTTATCTTTTTGCTATGAAATGGTCTGGTGCCAAGCACATCTATGTGCCAAAGATTGGATTGTCTGACGGAATTATCAAAGCGATGTATTACGATAGCATTTAAATCAAGTCTACAAAATATGACTTGGATACATTAGATTTTAATTTACAAATCCAAATCGAAAGTTTTTCGTAACAATTCTAAATTGGGATTCAATTCTTTCAAACGATTGTACTTATCTTGAGCAGTGAATGCAAACTTGTTCTCTACGCTTTCATTCACAACAACCTCGATTGTGATATCATGATTATGCAAATGCCCTTTTAAGTAACCTAACAGCGAACTTTTCAGCTTCAAAATCGATTTTTGCTCCCGTGTTGGGAAGTTCGATGGTGATATTTGTCCCATCTAAAGTTGGGTCGTTCATCAATAATAAAGATTCCATAATTCTAGAACCTTTTTCACCTAATTTCTCCGCATATTTTGTCCAATGCAAAAGCATATCAGTTTCATTAAACGCTTCCGTTGGCAATTGAACAACTTCTTTTATATTGGCTTTATTAGATTCTAGTAATTCTTTTTTGGCGCGAATACTAGCGAGAGAAAACGCAGAAACTTTCTTTTCTTCGGAATTGTTTTCCTTAAAGTTGCCGTTCGACGGTGCTGAAGTTGACAATAGTGGAATCTTTTGGAATCTTATTGTAACAGAATCCTCAATTTCTGGCAGAATTTCAGTGACAATTTCAATAATTTCTGGAGACTCAACTGCCAATTCTAAAACGCGTCCGTAGAAAAATTTAGGTGGAATTATGAATCCGTCAACTTTTTTTTTTCTCCATCAAAAGTGATGGAGGCCAATTGCATCAAGCAAAGTTCAACCAACAAGCGCTGGTTTTGAGAAGTTTTAAATTTTAAATCAGAATCATTCGCCAAATCAATTCCTTTCAACAAGAAATCCTGTGATGCTTTTTGAGATTGTCTTGCGTAAAGCTGTTGCGCTTGCTCGCCCATTTCTAACAACGACAAGGTTGCCGGCGTTTTACTTACCAACAAATCTCTAAAATGCGAAGCCAAACCAGCAATAAAATGATGGCCATCAAAACCTTTTGCAAGAATATCATTGTAAGCCATCAACAAATCTGGAATCCTATTCTCCAAAATCAAATCGGTCACGTTGATGTACGTTTCATAGTCTAAAACGTTCAGATTCTCGGTCACGGCTTGTCTGGTCAAGTTACTTCCACAATAGGAAACAACGCGATC
The DNA here is from genome assembly GCA_016714905.1 of Flavobacterium sp. Lineage (GTDB taxonomy): Bacteria > Bacteroidota > Bacteroidia > Flavobacteriales > Flavobacteriaceae > Flavobacterium. The sequence goes on along the minus strand of JADKBW010000021.1, from coordinate 22,091 downwards.
AAAAATAGAAAGTGCATCGCGCATCGCACCGTCGGCTTTTTGCGCAATAATATGTAAGGCGTCATCTTCAAACGAAACCCCTTGACTTTGCGCCACTTCAGCCAAATGTTCTTTGGCATCTTTGACGGTGATTCTCTTGAAATCGAAGATTTGACAACGCGATAAAATCGTTGGAATAATTTTGTGTTTTTCGGTAGTCGCTAAAATAAAAATGGCGTGCTTCGGCGGTTCTTCTAATGTTTTAAGAAAAGCATTGAACGCCGCAGAGGACAGCATATGCACCTCGTCAATAATGTATACTTTGTATTGTCCGGTTTGCGGTGGAATCCGAACTTGATCAATCAAGTTTCGAATGTCGTCTACGGAATTGTTCGAAGCGGCGTCGAGTTCAAACACATTAAAAGCAAAATCCTCATTCGGATCGTCATAACCGGGTTGATTGATTTTGCGTGCTAGAATTCGAGCGCACGTCGTTTTTCCGACACCACGTGGACCAGTAAACAAAAGCGCCGAAGCCAAATGATTGGTTTCGATGGCATTGAGCAAAGTGTTCGTAATGGCTTGTTGTCCGACAACATCCTTGAATGTTTGCGGACGGTATTTACGCGCCGATACGACAAATTGTTCCATGTTTTTTTATTGGTGAACAAATATAAGTTTTTATTGATTTGGATATTCTTGGTTTTGGGAAGTTTCCAAGAATCTACAGTCTCAAAGTCCTACAGTCTCGAAATCTTCCAATCAATTGCCCTAGCCCCGATTGTAGGGAAAATCCTTTTGTTGCGGTGTTCGCAACAAAAGATTGCAACGAAAGCGGGAAAGAGCTCCTAATCGAATTGAAAATCTTAATTCGTAATTCCTAATTCGTAATTCCCAATTACTAATTCGTAATTCCTTACTTTTGCGCCGCAGACCGCCTTATCGCCGTTCGTAAGAAGGGAGGAAAGTCCGGACACCATAGAGAAGCATAGCGGGTAACGCCCGTCCGTCGAGAGGCGAGGACCAGTGCAACAGAAAGCAGGTACAGTTCGGCTGTAGTGAAACCAGGTAAACTCTATGCGGTGAAATTCCAAGTATATCGGCATTTAAGGGTTTCTCGCCCGTTGTCGAAGGGTAGGAAGCTCGAACCAATGAGTAATTGTTGGTCTAGATAAATGATAAGGACTCACTTTGTGGGTACAGAATCCGGCTTATAGGTCTGCTTTTTTTCCTTTTTTAGGTTCTAAGTTGAAAAGATGCAAAGGTTCTAAGGTTTTCAGGAGCCGGGAACCTGCTATCCGCTGCAAGTCCCTCGCTGCTGCTGGCTTTTCCGCTACTATCAGGGCTAGGGCAGTTCGTAATATTTTAAGTTATTAGCTCCATTCAACTCTTAGCCTTATACCTGAAGCCCACTGGGCTTCCTCCTCTTAATATCACCCGAGGCGCAGCCGAATTGAGCGAAGCTAAATTATCAGGGCTAGGGCAACAGATTTCAATAGGAGTAATTTCTAAAGTCTTACAGTTCTGCTATTTCGTCGCTTTCGTCAGTATTCATCTCAAAAAAACTAAAAATAGAACCGCCATAACTCTTCTTAAACGAGAAGTGAATCAAGTGGTCGAGTTTGGTGTATTTAGAATGTTCAATAATCATCATGCCTTCCGATTCTAATAATTCGCTTTCGAAAACAGCGATCACAATGGCATCAAAAGATTTCTGATCTAAAGCATACGGCGGATCTGCAAAAACAATGTCGTATTTGGAGTGGCAACGTTTGATATATTGCATCACATCGCTTTTGATGGCTGCGATATTAAAGTCGAATTCAACTGCGGTTTGTTTGATAAACTTCACGCAACCGAAGTCACCATCTACACTCGTAATGTTCTTGCTACCGCGTGACGCAAACTCGTAGCTAATATTTCCTGTTCCAGAAAATAGGTCGAGGACTTTTAAATCTTCAAAATGAAAATGATTATTCAAAACGTTAAACAACGCCTCTTTGCTCATGTCGGTTGTTGGACGAACGGGAAGGTTTTTGGGAGGAGAAATACGTCTTCCTTTGAATTTACCAGAAATAATTCTCACGATTGCAAGAGGATAAAATGCTTTAAATTTTCTGAAGTAGCAAGCGAGTTATTTTCTTGTAAATCTTTGACGTCTAACAAGCTAACATTTCTAATGTACTTATACGCAATCTTAAAATAAGCATCTTCTTCAGCGATGTTTCCTAGAAATTCTAGTTTAAAAACCTCTGGATTGAGATTCAGTTGTTCTGCGGTAAAAAGCAGATAATAAATCAAATCTTCGGGTGTTTTATATTCGAAAGTATTATAAAGCAATAAGTGTTGATTTTGCACGACCACGATTTCAAAATGGTTTGTTGCCATATGCACAAACATCTTTTTATCATCAATGTTCTTGGAGCGTTCTAGTAAACGTGAAACTAAAACTGTCGAAACATGTTTGTAAGTAAAGGTTCCGAAATGATCAATAAAGATATTGTTGATGTTCACATAAGGAACAAATACGTTGTGAATCGGCGCGATCGTCAACGTATCAAAATCAAAAAAATCAGTTTCGTAGACTTTGGTATTGTATTGCAAATAACTGCCGAGGTAGCTTTCATCAAAAAGTGGTTCCGGAACAAAGGTCGATAAGTGATTGTCATACAAAACCGCAACTTCATCATAACGCTCTTTAAAAAAAGGATTGTTTGTGAGCAGTTCTGTAATCGTATCTTCAATTTTAAAATTGGTATTCGCCGTGTCAAAATCGATGCTTTCTAATGCTAAAACTTTATGGTTCAACGTGTCAGAAGTACAAAGCGACATCCCAGTCAAAGACACTTGAATCGTCAGTTTTTGGTATTTCTTTTCCGTGATGTTGGCAGCATTGACTAACATAAAGTAGATTTTCGTTTCAAAATCGAATGCGACAAACTTACAATTTTTTTAGATGTATTTTATATTTTTTTGGGAGCTTAATCCTGCTGTTCACTAAACTCGAGCGATGCGAATTGACCGAACACTTTTTAAAACATTGACCTTGTGAGGTAATCTTTTGCGCCACCCGAGTGGAGCGAACTGGCGAAGTAAAAGCCGCCGCAAAAGGGTAACCGCTGCCATCAGGGCTAGGGCAATTGATTCTGATTGCTGCTTGTTTGCTAAAAATTAATATTTAGATTTACATTCGTTTAAATTATAATTCAAAAAAAGCGTCAGATGAGAAAAAATATTTTGTTGATTTTATTTTTTGTAGCAACAACGCACGCACAGCCCATCATAACTGATGCAAACTTTCCATAGAATATACAAGAATTGGTAACAGAGCAAGTACTGTCGGATTTACTAACGGTTCCCCCGAGCCAACCAAATTTGGGATTATTCGGAGATTACTTTTGAGGAAAGAAATTTTTCTTATACTGTAATTCCAATAACATCTATGCCTTTATGAATCTTTTCCTTCAGCAAATTATTGTGAAAAACAGAATGATAACGGATTGATTTCTTATTATGCATATAATTTGAATCCAGTTACTTATGAATATCTAGGTTTTGTGGATGGCGCTACAGTAGGTCAATATGTTGATACTAGTTTAATAGTTCAATTTCCCTATACATTTAATAGTGAAATTAGTGATACTTCTTTATCAAATTTCCAGATGCAATACCAACTACACAAATTAGAAACCTATGATGCTTACGGAACCTTAATTACTCCTTTTGGTACATTCGACAACGTAATTAGACAAAAAGTGGTACAATTAAAAAATATATTTGGAGAAGGTGGTACAGGTTATATTTGGTTTAGAAGTAATCCATTTCAAATTATTATTAGTGGCAATTTCGAAAATCAATTTGTTTACTTTTGGAAAGATGTCACTAATTTAAGCATTAATTCAGTTTCAAGTCCCATTTTCACTGTTTATCCAAATCCACAACTGAGACTTTGCAATTCAGTACAATAATAATTTTAATAGCGAAATTTTCGCAACCGTTTATGATGTTCTAGGAAAAACAGTACTTCCAGAACAATTACTAACAAACGAAAATGCAAAACATTTATTCTAGTAGTTTAGATGCGGCCTATATTTTGTAAAAATCACCAATAAAGAGAATCAGATTTTGCAAACGGAAAAAAATCATCAAGCAGTAATTCTCCCAAATTTTTTTCTTTGCGTCTTTGCATCTTTGCGAGCTTCATCAAAAAACTTTGCGTACTTTTCGGTTAGAAAATAACCCAATGAGTTCCCACAATTTCTATAGCATTCTAACCTAAAACTTTCCATTTCAATCAGGGCTAGGGCGGTTGTGCTTGATGATACCCTTAATAATTTTATTGCTCTATTTATAGATTTATTATAGTACATTTACGTACAGACAAATCCTAATTTCATGAAAAAAAATGTACTATTGGTAGTTGCTTTTTTTACTTTTAGCCAAATTTTAGTGGCTCAAGCACCCATTTTGACCGAAGCAGATTTTAATACCAATGTTTTTTATGGATTGGTTAACACAGCTTCCTCAAACCAAGAACCATATATGTACTGGGTTTCTGTTCCTGTATCATCGGTACCCGGTTCGTCTAACTTTCCAAATGCGACTTCTGCACTCAAAAGGATAGATAATTCAGGTTCATGTTATTATATTTTGTACGAAACGACCACCACTTACCATAAACAAATAGCCTCAGGATGTTCTGCCTTAGTTGCTGATAATAAATTATTATTCCAACTTCCATTTGCGTTAAATAATTCTTTTACTATTACTTTTCCAAGTGGACAAACTAGTGTTACATATCTTGGTTATGAAGATTATACAACCCCGTGGGAAACCTGTTCTAATGCTGTTAAGGTATCGAGTAATACGGTTTCGCAAGGGCCCAATTATGTAAATAGTATTGAATTTATAGCGACTAATCCATATCGTGTTCTTTATAAAAGTTCAATTTTTTTTGGTGAGGCAGGTAGTAACTCATATAGTATGTATTATAAATATTTCCCGTATGAATCTTATCAATTAAACAGTGAGGAGTTCAAAGCACATTCGTTTTCTATGTTCCCTAATCCAACCAGCAGTGATTTCATCATTCATAATGACGATGCTTTTACTCAAGATTCTTTCGTGACCATTTATAATGTTTTAGGAAAAATAGTACTTCCAAAACAATTACTAAAAAACGAAATGCAAACCATTTATTCTAGTAGTTTAGATGCGGGTCTATATTTTGTAAAAATCACCGATAAAGAGAATCAGATTTTGCAAACGGAAAAAATCATCAAGCAGTAATTCTCCCAAATTTTTTTTCTTTGCGTCTTTGCATCTTTGCGAGCTTCATCAAAAAACTTTGTGTACTTTTCGGTTAGAAAATAATCCAATGAGTTCCCACAATTTCTATAGCATTCTCCCGTCTGTCACAGCACCATTCCCATTGATTAAGAACAATCCTAAAAAAAACGCGGCTAAATCTGGGCTGGGGTATTAGTTCCAATAAACTATATGCTTCCCTATATGGCACTCTCAAAATAATGTTCTAGATTTGTTTCTATGAAAAGTATTTTAGTCTTAGTTTTTTTGTTTTTTGCTGTTGTTTTAAATGCACAACCGGTTTTGAATGCAGTGAATTTTCCAACCGAATATTCAGCAAATGTTTATCGACCACTAACCGCTGGCTTCAACAATGGTTTGCCCGGAGAAAACCAGATCTGGGATTATTCCACCATTAGTCTTCCTGCATCAGATCAATCCTATTCGCTAATTCCATTAGATACGATACCTTGGGCTACAAGTCTTTTTCCAGAGGCCAATTATTGCTTTCTTTACGTCAATCAAGTTAACGATTATCACTATTATAATTTTTATAAACTTACTGACAGTTCTTTCGAATTAGTAGGCTACATCGATTGGGATGCCATCGATGTTTTTACTGATTACGATATCATATTTCAATTCCCTTATACTTACAATTCTGTTATCACTGATACGAATCAGAATATTTTACCTCCATCAATAGTTACAATAACTTATGATGCCTACGGTACTTTCATAACGCCTTATGCCACTTTTGAGAATGTCATACGGCAGAAATCTGTTACCCCCAGCAGAACCTATTATACTTGGTATTCAACAAATCCTTTTGAGATGCTCGCCACTGGAAATTTCGACAACAATTTTATGAATTTCTATAAAAATACCACTTTGTCAGTCTCAAAGAATAAAATAATGCAATTTGAAATTTCCCCTAACCCTACAACAGGAATAATTGATATTGAAATCCTAGTGATTATAAAGGTTTAATCACTATCTCTGATATGCGGGGAAATACAATTGTTACAAATAAAGATCTTTTGAACTCAAATACTTTAGATTTGAAAGATTGCAGCTCGGGTATATATATCGTAACAATCACCACTGCTGAAGGCAACGTCTTGCATACGGCAAAAATCATCAAGAAGTAATTCTAAGAAATTATTTTTTCATTGCGTCTTTGCGTCTTTGCGAGCCAAATCAAAAAAACTTTGCGTACTTTGCGGTGAGAAAAAATCCCAATGAGTTCCCACAATTTCTATAGCATTCTAACCCGAAACTTTCCATTTCAACCCACGGAGAAACAGGATATTTTCTTTCAACAAATTGCGGAATTCATTACCAATAATAACAAAGACGAAATCTTTGTTTTAAAAGGTTATGCGGGAACGGGGAAGACTACCGTTATTGCAACGATTGTCAATCATCTTGCCGAAATTCAAAAGAAATATGTATTGTTGGCGCCCACAGGTCGTGCGGCGAAAGTCATTGCCAATTATTCGCAGAAGCCAGCATTTACCATTCACAAAAAGATTTATTTCCCAAAAAAGAGTAGTGGAGGCGGCGTGAGTTTTACCTTGCAACCCAACAAACACAAAGACACGATTTTTATCGTCGATGAAGCTTCGATGATTTCGGATGTGAATCAGGAAAGTAAGTTGTACGACAATGGCTCCTTGCTCGATGAATTGATTTCCTACGTTTATGCTGGTGTTAATTGCAAGATGATTTTGCTTGGAGATACAGCTCAGTTGCCACCAGTCAATTTGTCTATTTCGCCCGCGCTGGATATTGATTCGTTGGGATTGAATTATAACAAAGAAATCAAGCATATCGAGCTCGACGAAGTCATGCGGCAAGAAGAAAATTCTGGAATTTTGTATAATGCCACGGAACTTCGTGAGTTATTGAAAGATGATTTTTTCGACACCTTTCAATTTCAGTTGAAACACTTCACCGATATTATCCGACTGACGGATGGCTACGATATTCAAGATGCCATCAATTCGGCGTATAGCAATTACAGTATTGAAGACACGGCTTTTATCGTGCGCTCCAACAAACGCGCTAACCAATACAACCAACAAATTCGCATGAAGATTTTGGATAAGGAAAGTGAACTCTCCACCGGCGATTATTTGATGGTCGTGAAGAACAATTACTTTTGGTTGAAAGAATCCGATGAAGCTGGATTTATAGCCAATGGCGACATTATCGAAGTGTTGCAGATTTTCAATATCAAAGAGTTATACGGTTTCAAATTCGCGAATGTCAAAATTAGAATGGTCGATTATCCAAACCAGAAACCTTTTGAAACGGTGTTGTTAATGGACACGATTACCAGCGAATCACCTTCACTTTCGTATGACGATGCCAACCGGTTGTACCAAGAAGTGATGCAAGATTACGAAGGCGAGACCAAATATAAGAAGTTTCAAAAGGTGAAAGAGAATGAATATTTTAATGCGTTGCAAGTCAAATTTTCCTATGCCATCACCTGTCACAAATCGCAAGGAGGGCAATGGAACACCGTTTTTATCGAGCAACCGTATTTGCCAGATGGCATCGATAGAGAATATATTCGATGGTTGTATACTGCGATTACTCGAGCTAAAGATAAGTTGTATTTGATTGGTTTTAAGGATGAGAATTTTTTGGAGGATTAGCCACGAAGGCGCTAAGTCACAAAGGTTTTCTTGGTTTACGTGAAGCCTTAGCCCTGATAGCAGCGGTTATCCTTTTGCGGCGGCGTTCGACGCAAAAGATATAGCGGATAGCAGGAAATAGCTTCTAATCATTTAAAAAAAACTTTGCGACTTCCTGTCTTTGTGGCAAAAACAAAACTCAGTACCTTAGCAGCTGCAAACTCAGAAACTCCAAAATGAAAATCATCGCTGTTATTCCCGCTCGCTACGCTTCAACCCGATTTCCTGCCAAACTGATGCAGGATTTAGGTGGCAAAACGGTGATTATCCGAACGTATGAAGCGGCGGTAAACACCCAATTATTTGATGAAGTTTTTGTCGTAACCGATTCAGATTTGATTTTTGATGAAATTGTAGCGCAAGGCGGAAAAGCCATCAGAAGTGTCAAAGAACACGAATCAGGAAGCGATCGAATTGCAGAAGCGGTCGAGAATTTGGACGTGGATATTGTGGTAAATGTGCAAGGCGACGAACCATTTATAGATCGAGATTCGCTGGCGAAAGTGATTGACGTTTTTAGAAATGATCCGGATGGGAAAGTCGATTTGGCTTCTTTGATGCGTGAAATTAAAGACGAAAATGACATTGATAATCCGAATAATGTAAAAGTTGTCGTGGACCAAAATGGGATGGCATTGTACTTTTCACGGTCGGTGATTCCATATCCGAGAGAGAAAAATGTTGGCGTACGGTATTTTCAGCACATCGGGATTTATGCATTTAGAAAACAGGCGTTGATTGATTTCTATCATTTACCGATGAAATCGCTGGAAGCTTCGGAAAAATTGTAGCAATTGCGTTATTTAGAATTTGGCAAACGCATCAAAATGGTCGAAACTACACATGTGAGTATTGGCATTGATACGCCGGAAGATTTGGAGCGCGCCAAAAAATTACTTTAAATAACTGGTTGGATATAATTCAATTCTTTATTTTTTCAACCACATAGAAACATAGTTTTTATGGGATTTATTTAGGCATTTCATTTTTTAGTAGCAAATCATAGCTATGTGAACCAATAATTGGTCTCTACAGAACTTTTTTTCTATGCTTCTATGTGGTTTTCTTTTAGTTTTTAAATCTAACTAATTGCACATAACATTTTTTTAAATCTATTTTATTTGCGTCTTTGCGAGAGTAAAAAAAGTATTATTCTTGCAAAAACGCAGTGTCGCAAAGTTTATTCTTTATTCTCGTGGTCAAAATAGCCTTTACTTTTGATTTGCGTTGAGAAAAAATTCAAGAACAAAACAACGAAGAACAAGAAGAGCAAGGCTTGTGAGCTTACAAGAAATCTTCCGTAAGTAGTCACGGGATAGAAATCGCCATAGCCAATAGAGGAAGAGGTGATGATGCTAAAATATATCGCATCAAACCAATGAACAAAAGGTTTGTTCAGGTGATTTCCGTTGGAGTACAGTACGGCGTATGCCAAAACAATTTCCAAATAATTAAAGAACAATAGTAACATTGAACGCTTGTAGGATCGCGGTCGTGAAAACAAATCCGAAGCAAAAATAAGTGTTGGGATATATAATATTGTTTCTAATAGGAAATAGATTAAAATCCAAGTGAGGAAATGAAATTGATGCATTTCACACAAAATCAAAACTAAAGGAAAGCTCACTTTTAATAGAACATATAAATCAAGAGCCAAATCTTCGTATGCATTTCCTATTTTGGAAGCAAAAAACTTGATGTAAATTCCAGGAAAAAGCATTTGCGAAAAGGAGAGCAACAAACGAATTATTTTTTCAATTCCGTTGTCATCTTGATGGTCGTTGTTCCAAATGGCTTTGATATTCAGTATTCGTTTCTGAATTGGATTGTATTTAGACTTGGGCAAACGCGATACATTTCCGATCAAAAGTTTAGCTATAATAGATTGTTTTGGTTCGGACATAAATTATGAAATTTGATTTGTGATCTTCACTATTTCCTATTAACTAAAAGTACGATAAATATATTAACCCACAAATGATAATTTACTTGTTATATAGGAAATAATACGCTTCCACGTTGTCTAGGAAAGCGCCGTCGAAGCCTGCGTCAAGTATTTTTTTGAGATAAGAATCGTTATTTCCGTAAATGATTTTTTTCCAGTCCTCATGCCAAAATTCTACATAAAACTCGTCCTCGTAGCCCACATATTTTTTCTTGATCCAAGTTGGATCGTTGAGTTTCCAACTTCGATTCCAATAGTAACGCCAATTTTCTGCTGCTCCAATATTGACATACGAAATAATAAGACGTTTTCTGCCATTGGCTTTTCTTTTTAATTGTTCGATATCTTTGGCGGTTAGCGGTTCATCATTAAAAAACAAATCAATCGTAATCATGTCAAAATTCGTGTCTGCAATGGCTTTTAAATAAGCGCGCTTCGTTCGGATATTTGCGGGGTTAATGAGATAGAGATAATTTTTCGCATCGCTCAATTTTAGAATATCATCGCTGTTTTCGTTTGGAACTACTTCAGGAATCTCACGATAATGTTCATTGCTGCTTATGCGCGGATAGAGCAAGAACTTTCCTTTGAACTCTGCGCTTTTACGGTTTCGATCGACTCCTCTTGGGTAATGAAATCGGAAACCATCACTTGTTTTTCTTTTTGTAGTTTTCGGAGGACTTGCAGTCGATAGTTGTCGATTTTGGGTTTCCCGTCATAAAACAAATCTTCAACAGCAATACCATCAATGGCATCCAAATAAGACTTGCGAAATTTTCCGGATGTATTCAATTTTTCAAATGCCAATTCTGGTCCGTTTTGCGGTATGACAATGAAATTACTATCAATTGTTCTTGAATACTTTGAAATATCAATCACGAAATCCTGCATTTTGACCGCCGCTTTTGCAGTCTTACTTTCTTTAGTAGGTCTGAAAGCTACTGCCGCGAAGAGCGCAAAGACAACAAGTATTACTAATTTATTTTGCATGAATAAAGATTAAATGTTTTAGAAAACGTTGATTAATGCAATATATTCTTTTGAACGATGATGATCTCATTGTGCCTTTCTACACGTGGAATTGAATAACTTGTATACGACTTTGTGTTGAAATTCTTGATGTATTCTTGGTTCCGTTGGTTTTGCTTTTCATCTAAAAGCATGGTATTAAATAGCATGAATCCCTTATTATTAAGTAAATCTCCTATGCGGTTCATAAAGAACTTTTCATAAACGAAATTAGGGATTTTTGTATCTTCAAAAATATCTATAATAATCAGATCATACGTTTTCTTTGTTTTCAAAACGAATTCAAAGGCATCATCAATGAAAATGGTTAGATTCGGTATTTTGTCTAATTCAAAGTACTTGTTGGCGATTTGGATCATTTCCTGATCTATTTCTACGCCGATTAATTCATGCTTAAACTTAATTTCATCGACCAATGTTTTGAACACGCTGCCGCCACCAACACCGAGGACGAGAATGCTTTCCATCTTTCGAATGTTTTCAAAACCAATTTTCTTCAATCCAATTCGCAAAATACGCTGCAGACTGCCATAAGAATAGTTTGTGTTTTTAGAATCAAGTACGAGTTCACCGTTGTTCCAATTGACTTCAATCGATTTGCTAATCGCAGAATTTTTCTGATAAACGTTGATTGGTACTAGATAGCTTAAAAGTCTTCGGAACATTAAAATTATTTTCTTCAAAAATAAGAGATTAATGTTAATTTTACAGAAATAGTTTAAGATGAAAAAAAGCTTTTATTACTTTATTTTCTGTCGTTTGATGGGTTGGAAAATTACCGGAACTATAAATCCAGAAATCAAAAAGTGTATTTTGATGGTGATTCCGCATACGAGTTGGCATGACTTCTATTTAGGGATTTTTACCCGTGGTGTTACCGGTTTAGAAATGAACTTTGTCGGAAAAAAGGAACTGTTTCGTTTTCCATTTGGTTGGTATTTTAGGTGGATGGGTGGCGCACCTCTCGATCGAGCAGGTGGTTTAAATAAAGTGGATTCGATCGCTGCAATTTTTGGCGAGAAAGACGTTTTTAGAATGGCTATTTCACCCGAAGGAACAAGAAAGAAGGTGACTGAATTAAAGAGTGGTTTTTATTATATTGCACTTAAGGCGAAAGTTCCGATTATTCCAGTGGCGTTTAATTACGGTGAAAAAGAAGTGCACATTGGGCAACCATTTTTCCCAACTGGAGCTATTGATGAAGACTTAAAAATTCTAATGCCTCATTTTGAAGATGTAAAGGGAAAAGTGCCAGAAAAAAGTTTTGAATATAAATCTATTGATGCTTCAAAATAGATTTTTTTAAAGGATGTAATATGAGTATTGAAGAAATTAGCGCCCATTTTAAGGTAGCAAGTGTGCAGGGAAGATATGTTACTTTAAAGGACATTGAGCCAATTCTACACCAATGGAATACAAACCAACAACTGAAAGTCGAAGGGAATTCTGTTTTGCAAAATCCCATCTACTCGTATACCATTGGAACTGGAAAAACGAAGATTTTACTTTGGTCGCAAATGCACGGCAACGAGAGCACCACCACCAAAGCGCTCTTGGACTTGCTTTTGTTTTTGAATAGTGGGTCGAATGAAGCGTTGGTATTTCTAAATCATTTTACTTTATTGTGTTTTCCTATTTTGAATCCAGATGGAGCATTGGCTTATACCAGAGAAAACGCCAATGGAATTGATTTGAATCGAGACGCACAAAATCTGTCGCAACCAGAAAGTCAGATTTTGAGAAAAGCGTTTGATGACTTTCAACCAGATTACTGCTTCAACCTGCATGATCAAAGGACAATTTATGGAGCGGGAAATAGTGGTCAACCAGCGACAGTTTCCTTTCTAGCACCAGCATATAATCAAGAATGTGAGTACAATGACACCAGATTACAGGCAGTTGATGTCATTGTCGCCATGAATAATACATTACAACAACTTATCCCAAATCAAGTAGGTCGATTTGATGATGCCTTTAATTTAAATTGTGTGGGCGACACGTTTCAGTTTTTGGCTGTGCCGACGATTCTTTTTGAAGCGGACATTTCGCAAATAATTATCAAAGGGAAGAAACTAGAAAGTATATTTTTTTAGCATTAATTTCTGGATTACAGCATATTTACGAAAACGTTATAGTTAATAACAAAATTGAAGATTACTTGAGAATTCCTCAAAATAAAGTCGTTTTTTACGATATTGTTTATAAAAATGTCAAAATAAATTATGATGGTATTATAAAAAGCACGAATTTTGCCATTCAATTTAAAGAAGAACTGATTGATAATCAGGTTTCATTTATCGCTTATTTCAGTGAAATAGGTATTTTGGAAGCTTATTTTGGTCATTTTGAATATGATGCGAAAGATGCATATTACTCAGATGAAGAAGATGATATTCCGAAATTAAATGAAAAAGCTGATTTTTATTTAGATAAAAACATTAAAATTGTTAATGGTTTGCCATTAGATTAATTTTTTTAGGTTTTTGTAGTAAATAGTTCAATTTGTTTTTCTAAATTGTAGCGATAAACAAAAACAAACAATTTTATAGTTATGAGTAAGTTTCGATTAGATGAAGTGGATCATCAGATTTTAGACATGTTGATTGACAATACTAGAATTCCGTTCACTGATATTGCAAAAAAATTATTGATCTCTGCCGGAACGGTTCATGTAAGAGTGAAGAAAATGGAAGATGCAGGAATTATCATGGGTTCTTCGTTAGTCTTAGATTATGACAAATTGGGGTATTCTTTTATTGCTTATATCGGAGTTTTCTTAAACAATACTTCACAAACAAAGTTTGTATTAGAGCGAATTAATGAAATACCATTCATTACGGTAGCTTCAGTGACAACTGGTAAATTCAATATTTTCTGTAAAATACGAGCCAAAGATACCAAACATGCTAAAGATGTAATTTTCATGATTGATGATATTGAAGGTGTTTACCGTACCGAAACCATGATTTCTCTTGAGGAAAGTATCAACGATAAAAAACGTTTGATGCATACCATTTTTAAGAATATGTAAGCAACTTGAACACATTTTATAATGAAACCTCAAGTTGATGCTTGGGGTTTTTTATTTTTAAAATCAAATTAGCCATGTATACGCTTCCCAAAATTGAACGTTTTAATCAAAATGTACTGTCGAAATACCAAGTGTACAACAGCGTATTTCTGACTTTGCCATTTGCCTCGATTGACAATACTGGTGTTTTACTTCCTTTGTTTTCTGAGGTTTGCGAAAAGGGTTTCAAAAAACAAGAAACTCCAATTCAGATTGTCGATTTCTTTAGTAACAAATACCTAGATAATACATCAGAATGGGATCGAGTTGATTTGCTATTTCGATTTATACAATATATAGAACGGCAAATTGTTCTTTTTGATGCGATTGAGGATGCGGCTTTTGCGATTGTAAATAACTTAGAAGGAAAAGGTTCGCTGCGAGACATTAAGGAAAATGCCGAGGACAAAGACAAATTAGATGACTTGCGTTCGTTTTTAGCATCATTCAAAGTGCGACCTGTTTTGACTGCACATCCAACTCAGTTTTATCCCGGTGCCGTTTTGGGAATTATCACCGATTTGACAGAAGCCATCAGAATTGATGATCTAGTCAATATCAAGAAATTACTTTCTCAGCTCGGAAAAACACCATTTATTAAACAACAGAAACCAAGTCCATATGATGAAGCAGTCAGCTTGATTTGGTATCTTGAAAATGTGTTTTATGAAACGAGCGGTGAAATCTTAAGTTATGTTCAGAAGAATATTTTTAACAACGACAGCATTCAAAATCCGATTTTCGATTTGGGTTTTTGGCCTGGTGGCGACCGCGATGGGAACCCATTTGTCACTACTGAGATTACGCTAAATGTAGCTGATCGCTTGAGAACATCTATTCTTAAATGCTACTACAAAGACATCCGGAAATTGAAACGAAAACTTACTTTTTCCAAAGTGGATGAGTTGTTGGCAGATTTAGAGTCGAAGATTTATAGGTCTGTTTTCTATTCTGTCGGTGATATATATCTTTCGTTAAATGAGTTGGAAAGTCAACTTCAAAAAATCAAAATTCTCATTATTGAAGAACATCAGTCTTTATATTTGGATGAATTGAACACACTGATTAATAAGGTAAAACTTTTTGGTTTCCATTTTTCAACTTTAGATATTCGTCAAAACAGCAAAATACATGAGCAAATTTTTGCCGAAATATATCCGACTTCGATTACTGGTTCCGAATCAGAAATTTTGGATTCTATTGCGTCAATAAAAGGAAAATTGAATCCAGATGACTTTTCTGATGAAATGACGCGCGCCACACTTTCCTCGATTTACGCAATGAAAACGATTCAATCGAAAAATGGAGAGAAAGCTTCTAACCGCTATATCATCAGCAATTGCGACAGTGCTACTCAGGTGTTACAAGCCTTTGCCTTGATCCGTCAGTGCGATTGGGATCAACCAACCGTCGACGTTGTACCGCTTTTTGAAGTCATAGATGATTTTCAGAATGCTGCTTGCATTATGGAACAATTGTATAATTGCACAGAATATGTCAATCATCTGAAACGCCGAGGTAATCAACAAACCGTAATGCTCGGATTCTCTGACGGAACGAAGGACGGCGGCTATTTGATGGCGAATTGGAGTATTTATAAAGCGAAAGAACAAATTACAACCATCTCAAGAAAGTATGGAATCAAAGTGATATTCTTTGATGGACGTGGCGGACCGCCCGCTAGAGGTGGAGGAAAGACGCATAAGTTTTATGCCTCATTAGGCTCTTCTATCGAAAATCAAGAAATTCAAGTGACGGTGCAAGGACAAACCATCAGCTCCAATTTTGGTACTTTAGATTCTTGCCGCTATAACCTAGAAAACTTATTGAGTGCCGGTGCGACTAATCAAGTATTTGCTGAAAAGCAAGCGTCTTTAACTTCAGACGAAAAGTCGATTCTCGATGAATTGGCAGTCGTGGGGTTTGAAAAGTACTCTAATTTCAAAAAGCATCCGAAGTTTATTCCGTACCTCGAACAAATGAGCACTTTGAATTACTATGCCAAAACAAATATCGGTAGTCGTCCTGCCAAGCGAAAAAACTCAGAAACATTAAATTTCTCGGAATTGCGAGCCATTCCATTTGTAGGATCGTGGAGTCAACTCAAGCAGAATGTTCCAGGATTTTTTGGTGTCGGAACGGCTTTAAAACATTTTGAAGATTCCAATCAATGGGATAAAGTTCAAAATTTGTTCGATACTTCATTATTCTTTAAAACTTTACTAGAGAACAGCATGATGTCTTTGGCAAAGTCCTTTTTCCCTTTGACAGCTTATATGAAAGATGATCCGGAGTTTGGCGAATTTTGGCTCATCATTTACAATGAGTTTTTGGAAACCAAGCGCTTATTGCTTAAAATTGCCGGGCACAAAGAATTGATGGAAAATTATCCCGATGGTAAAGCGTCGATTGTAGTGCGTGAAAATATAGTAAAACCTTTGTTGACTGTGCAGCAATATGCGTTGTCACGCATTCATCAATTAAATCAAGAATCCAAGCCAGACGAGAAACTGATTCAAGTGTATCAAAAATTAGTGACGCGTTCGTTATTCGGAAACACAAATGCTAGTAGAAACTCCGCTTAAATATTAATTTATGAAATCAAATCAATTGCAATCAAATGAATATGCTAGCTATTACGCGCCTTATGTTCAATCTGTTTCCGATGAATATACTTTAATTGAAGAACTCGAAATTTCGGTTCATCGACTCATCAAGTTCGTTCAAAATATTCCGATGGACAAATTCGATTATCGATATGCGGAAGGCAAATGGACCATCAAGGACATTCTTCAGCATTTGATTGATACAGAACGAATTCTTGCTTATCGTGCTTTGCGTTTTTCTCGGAATGACCAAACCCCATTGGCTAATTTTGATGAGAATGAGTACGTTATCGAAGCCAACGCAAATCGAAGAAGTATTCAGGAATTATTGACGGAATTGGCTGTAGTTCGGCAAGCGACGTTATCACTTTTCAAAACTTTTTCACATGAAGAATTACTGCGGAGCGGAATAGCGTCCAATAATACTATGTCGGTCCGTGCTTTTGGATTTGTGATTATCGGGCATCAAAATCATCATCAACGGATTTTTGAAGAGCGATATTTATAAAAAAGGAACTCATTTGAGTTCCTTTTTATTTTGGTTATTCTTCGTCATCATCGTCATCGTCGTCGGCAACGTCTTCAAAATCATCGTCATCGTCGTCATCTTCAGCATCTTCGTCATCCGAACCACCTGGATCCTTTGTTACATCTACTTCTTCGTCATCTTCCTCGGCGGTTAATGCATCTTCATCGATGTCTTTAATTACATCAATTGGTTCAACAATATCATCAATATCTTCTTCATCAAATTTTTCCAATCTACTTGCTAGTTTGGTACTGACTTTCACCAAGTAAATGGTATCTTCAGTACGTACTTCAACTGCTTCGATTAATTCGTTATGCGCATTTCTGAATCGGATAATGTTAGAATCATCATATCCGTCAGGAAATTTATCAACCAATAAGGTTAAAATTTCGTTAGTCAATTTTGAGTAATCAACAATAATTCTTCTCATAGTATATTATAAATCAAGTAGGTAAGCAAAAATAAGTGGAGCAACAATAGTCGCATCTGATTCAATAATAAATTTTGGGGTTTTGATATCTAATTTACCCCAGGTAATTTTTTCGTTGGGAACAGCTCCAGAATACGAACCATAACTGGTGGTCGAATCTGAAATTTGGCAGAAATAACTCCAAAACGGGACATCATGCATTTCCATATCTTGGTATAACATCGGTACGACGCAAATCGGAAAATCGCCAGCTATTCCACCACCAATTTGGAAGAATCCAACACCGTTTTTACTGTTTTTCGGATACCAATCAGCTAGGAATGTCATGTATTCAATTCCAGATTTCATCGTCGAAGCTTTCAAATCGCCTTTGATGACGTACGAAGCGAATATATTTCCCATCGTGCTGTCTTCCCAACCTGGTACAATAATAGGCAAATTCTTTTCAGCAGCCGCATACATCCAACTGTCTTTTAAATCTATTTCGTAATATTCTTCTAAAACACCAGAAAGTAGCATTTTATACATGAATTCATGCGGAAAATAACGTTCTCCTTTGTCGTCAGCGTCTTTCCAGATTTTGTAAATATGCTTTTGCAAACGACGAAATGCTTCGTGTTCAGGGATACAAGTGTCTGTCACTCGATTCAATCCGCGCTCTAATAAATCCCATTCTTCTTGTGGCGTGAGATCGCGGTAGTGTGGCACGCGCTCGTAGTGAGAATGCGCGACCAAGTTCATAATGTCTTCTTCTAAATTAGCGCCAGTACAGGAAATAATTTGCACTTTATCTTTTCTAATAAATTCGGCGAATATTTTTCCAATTTCTGCGGTGCTCATGGCACCGGCTAAGGTGACCATCATTTTAGCGCCATTGGCCAGTTGTTGTTCGTAGCCTTTTGCGGCATCGACCAAGGCTGCAGAATTGAAATGCAGGTAATGTTTTTCGATAAATTGACTGATAGGTCCTTTACTCATTGTGATGTTGTTTTTGATTTCTGGGTCCTAGCCCTGATGGAAGCGTTTATCCTTTTGTGCCGTCGTTCGGCGCAAAAGATAGTAGCGCACAGCAGGAAATAGCTCCTAAAAATTCTTCTTCAAAAATAATTTATTTTTTATTATATCCTAATATTTCTAAAACTTGTTCTGAGGTTTGTTGTTCAGAAAAGACTTCAGTTGCTAAAATACCATTTTCATCGCGGTCGATTAAGATATGTTTCGGTTGCGGAATCAAGCAGTGGTGCAATCCGCCATAGCCTCCGATGGTTTCTTGATAAGCGCCAGTGTTGAAAAATCCGATATACAATGGTTTTTCTTTGTTGTATTTTGGCAAGTAAATGGCGTTCATATTTTGCTCTGAATTGTAATAATCGTCGCTATCGCATGTCATTCCGCCTAATAGTACACGTTCGTATTGGTCATTCCAACGATTGACAGCCAACATGATAAATCGCTTGTTAATCGCCCAAGTATCTGGCAATGTGGTGATGAAAGACGAATCGATCATGTTCCATTTTTCTCTATCGTTTTGTTGTTTTTGATAGAGGATTTGATAGATGGCACCGCCGCTTTCTCCAACGGTAAAGGAACCGAATTCGGTAAATATATGCGGCACATCAACTTCAGCTTCTTCGCAAGCAATTTTGATTTGATTGATGATTTCGTCAATCATGTATTGGTAGTCGTATTCGAAAGCCAATGAATTTTTGATTGGGAAACCACCGCCGATATTGAGTCCGTCAAGAGTTGGACATTCTTTCTTCAATGCAATGTACACTTTAATACATTTCACCAATTCATTCCAATAATAAGCATTGTCGTTGATTCCGGTGTTGATGAAAAAGTGCAGCATTTTCAATTCCAAGTTTTTGTTTTCTTGGATTTGTTTTTTGTAGAATGCAACGATGTTTTTGTAACCAATGCCCAAACGAGAAGTGTAAAACTCAAATTTTGGTTCTTCTTCGGCAGCAATACGAATTCCGATTTTGAATTTGCCTTTGATTTCGGCTTGCAGTAAATCGAGTTCTTCGTAATTATCAATAATTGGAATGGCGTTCTTATGGCCGTTATTGATGAGTCGTGCGATGTTTTCGATATATTGGTCTCTTTTGAAACCATTGCAAATGATATAAGTCGACTTGTTTATTTTTCCTTCTGCCAGCAAATTTTCAGCGATGTTGATATCGAAAGCAGAAGACGTTTCAAGGTGGATATTGTTCTTGAAAGCTTCATTCATGATGTACTGAAAATGCGAGCTTTTCGTGCAATAACAGTAATAGTACTTTCCGTCATATTTGTTTTTCTCCATCGCATTTCGGAACCAGTTTTTGGCTCGTTTGATATTGCTAGAAATTTGCGGTAAGTATGTAAATTTTAAAGGCGTTCCGTATTGTTCTACTAATTTCATCAAATCGATATTGTGAAACTGAAGGTTGTCTTTGTTTAAAGAAAACTCTTCTTGCGGGAAATAATACGTTTGATTGATGAGATCGAAATATTTTGTATTCATTGATGTTGTTTAAATAGGGATTAAAAAAGTTGAGGACTGTTTTTAATCTTCATTCAAACTCGAATATTAGCGAAAATAATGGGGAGTTTTTCGCTATACTGCTTGGTATTGATATAAATTTCAAAATGCAGATTGCCGTTTATAGCCAAAACATGCTTCAAAAAATGAAGATAGGATTTCTTTGAAAGTGTTTCAAAGATTGAGGTTGTTTCGGTATTTCGGTTTTTATTCATTGAGGCAAATGTAAAAAATAAAATAAGTGAATTGCAATCCTTTTATTAAAAAAATATTAAGTTTTGTAATTTAAAAAAGCAGCTGTAATTAATTCTTTTTCAGCGGTTTGATTAATTTTTATTTTACCAATCGAATCAAGCAATGCAAATTGAATCATTCCGTATTCATTTTTTTTATCGTGGATGAGCAACTCTTGTATTGGATCGAGGTCAGATTCTTCAAAATGGATCCGGTCAAATATATGGTTGATGGTGTTCTTGATTTCGAGATATTCTTGTTCTTTAATGAGTTTTTTCTGCCATGAAAGGAAGCTCTCGAGTATCATGCCTGCTGCGATTGCCTCGCCATGAAGTAACGTAGTTTTGTGATCATTTTCCAAAAAGTAGCTTTCAATCGCGTGACCTAGTGTATGTCCAAAATTTAAGGCTTTGCGAATCCCATCTTCTGTTGGGTCTTGCATTACGATTTTGTTCTTGATGAGGATTGATTGGTAAATCAACGCATCAAAATCTACAAAATCGAGTCGCTGCAAATCAGTAAATTGCTTCCAATACGCTTCGTCCTGAATTAAACCATGTTTGAGCATTTCTGCCAAACCCGAGCGCATTTCATTTTTCGGTAATGTTTCTAAATAGCTTGAATCGACAATAATCATTTTGGGAACGTTGATGACGCCAATTTGGTTTTTCAAGTTGCCGAGATCGACACCATTTTTACCTCCAACTGACGCATCAACCATAGCAAGAAGCGTGGTTGGAACATGAATAAAGTCGATGCCTCTTTTAAAAGTCGAAGCGACAAATCCACCCAAATCGGTCACAACGCCACCGCCTAAATTGATGATTACACTTTTCGATCTGCTCCGAGTTCAGTCAAAGCTTCCCAAATTTGCACACAAATTTCTATATTTTTCGAACTTTCACCCGACTCGAATTCAATGATTTCGATGGCAATTTCTGTAGCTAAATGAGGCAAAAATTGAGGCAAACAATAGTCGTTCGAGTGACTGTCAACGATGACGAAAATGGAAGAATACTTTTCTTCTATTAGTATTTGGTTTAGTGCTTCATAACCCGTTTCGGAAAAGAAAATAGAGTAGCCATTGGCTTGGATGGTTTGCATCATGGTTTTTGAAAGTATTTCGCAAAATAAGGGATTTTTTCTCTAATAGTCTTTATTATTTGTCGTTCAATTTTATGAAAACTTTTTGATTCTTGTCGGGATTAATGGCTAATTTTGTTTAACATTATTAAAGAATAGATAAACAATAATAGTTGATGTCAAAACAACGAGAATTTAGTGAACTAGAGATCGATCGAATTATTGAAATGGCTTGGGAAGACCGAACGCCGTTTGATGCGATTAAATTTCAATTTGGTCTATTAGAGTCTGAAGTGAAGGTTTTAATGAAAAAGGAATTGAAGTTCAGCAGTTATAAACTATGGAGGAAGCGCGTTGAAAATTGCAAGACAAAACATGTTGCCACGAGAGTTGGCGGTATTGATCGATTCAAATGCAAATTGCAAAGAGCGATATCGAATAACAAAATTTCAAAGCGATAGCAGCAAATAATTAAGTATCAAATCATAATTAAAATTAAGATGACAAAGGAAATTCCGGACAACATAGTGTATTCTGATGAAAGAGGCTATCATGCCAATGTATTGCCGTATTCAACAAGTGTTGGGGCACCTGTTATAAAAGTTGACGATGTCGTTTCGTGGAAAAGCCGAGGAATCAGCAACGTT
>JADKBW010000020.1 GCA_016714905.1 Flavobacterium sp. | reverse complement strand
GTTTCTGAAGCTCAAACTATTCTCTCTTTAGAAATAAATAATAAAAATATTTCTAATCTAACTGGTATCGAAGCTTTCATTAACTTGGTAAATTTAGAATGCTATAATAATTTAATTCCAAGCATCAATCTTAATCAAAATACAAATCTTAAATATTTGGATTGCAGTAATAATCTATTAACAATCTTAGATGTTACACAAAACACAAATCTGTTAAGAAATTTTTGTAGAGATAATCAGCTATCAAATTTAAATTTATCTCAAAACATTTTGTTAAATATGCTGATCTGTAGGAATAATCAATTAACTAGTTTAGATGTTACGCAAAATTTAAATCTTATTCATTTGGATTGCAGCTCAAATCAATTTATTAATTAAATTTAAATAACAATACTCTTTTACAAGTATTAGGTTTTCATTATAATCAAGTTTCAACTATAGATATATCTAATTTAATTAATTTAGAATATTTTGGGTGTATTTCTAACCAATTAACAAATTTAGATTTGAGTTCTAACACTATATTAAAAAACCTCCAATGTGATAATAATTTATTGTCCGATTTAAATACTATAAATAATACCAGTTTAACTTCAATAAGTTGTAATTCAAATTTATTTAATAATTTGGACTTTTCTCATCTTCAACTATTAGTCAATTTATCTTTTAGTAACAATGCCAATTTAATAAGTGCGAACCTTAAAAACAATAATCTATTTTGGGACAATTTTTGGGTGAGCTTTGATAATAATCCAAATTTAGAATATATATGTGTAGATGAAGAAGATGTGTCGTTTTTTGAAAATATATTAGATTATAATAGTAACACGAATAACTGCCAAGTAAATTCCTATTGTTCATTTACTTCTGGAGGAACATTCTATACAATACAAGGAAATGAAAAGTTCGACATCAATAGCGATGGTTGTGATAGCAATGACATCATTTATCCAAATTTAAAATGCACAATAACAAACGGAACAATTACAGGAACTTTTATTGCGAACAATTCTGGTTCTTACAATATTCCTGTTCAAGCAGGAACACATTTCATTACTCCAATTATTGAGAATCCATCGTATTTCAATATAACACCACCAACTTTTAATGTAAGTTTCCCAACTGCAACAAGTCCATACATTCAAGATTTTTGTATTACTGCAAATGGTAACCACAATGATTTAGAAATTGTTTTAATTCCAATAAATCAAGCAAGACCTGGTTTTAATTCTAATTATAAATTAGTTTACAAAAACAAAGGAACAACTACACAATCAGGTACAATCAATCTTTCATTTGATGATACTGTTTTAGATTTTATTTCTAGTAATCCTACTTTACAAGTCAATCAACTGGAAATTTAAATTTTGATTTTGCAAACTTATTATCATTTGAAAGTAGAGAAATCAATATTATTTTAAACTTAAATTCACCAACAGAAACACCATCATTAAATAGTGGAGATATTTTAAATTATACCGCTTCAATAAATGGTCAAACAGACGAAACTCCTAATGATAATATTTCTATCTTAAATCAAACTATTGTAAATTCATATGATCCAAATGATATATCTTGTTTGGAAGGAACAACGATTACAACAAGTATGGTTGGTATTATGTTCATTATTAATACGATTTGAAAACAATGGAACAGCAAATGCTCAAAAATTGTTGTGAAAGACATAATTGACATGAGTAAATTTGACATTAATACATTAATTCCAATTAAAGGTAGTCACAATTTTGAAACAAGAATTTCAAATACAAATAAAGTCGAATTTATTTTTCAAAACATAAATCTTCCATTTGATGATTTTAACAATGATGGTTATGTTTCTTTTAAAATTAAAACAAAACCAAGTTTAGTAATTGGAGATACATTTAGCAATTTAGGTAACATTTATTTTGAAAAGATTTCCATAAGCCGCCACGAGCTCTAGCATCGACCGTTAGCAGCAATTGTTAAAATGCAGAATCCTGAAATAGGTTGACAAAAAATCAACAACTATTTACAGGACAACATGAAAGAAAAGAAACCCACCTGTCAGAAAAAATCCGTTGGATTTGACTTAAAATTAAAGATTATTGATGAAGTTTGTAATGGACAAATATCAGTCAATCATGCGTCGGTAAAATACCAAGTCGGACGCAATGCAATTTATTATTGGTTGCAAAAATATTCTACCTTAGAGCAAAAGCAAAAAGGAATGGCAAAGAAAGACGAAATCAAAAAACTAAAAGAAAGAATCGAGGAACTGGAGTTTATCAAGGACTTCCAGCAGATGATAATTGCCGAAGCCGAGATTGACACAGGGAACGATTACGCAAAAAAGTCGCTGCCCGGATCATTGGCCAAAGAAGTGGAACTAAAGAAAAAAGCCATTTTAAAATCAAATGGATCTGCCAATGCTTCGGGATCTCAAGGCAAGCCTTCTACAAAAAAATGAACCTTTGTAAAAAGCAAAAGTCTGATAATGAAAAGCTAGTGAAAATGGTCATCGATAAAAGAGCAGAAATCAATCAAGCAACTGGAGGTCGAAAGTTACATCTGCTTTTACAAGACCAAATGAAGCAACAGAACATCAAAATGGGACGTGACAATTTCTTTGATTTTCTAAGGGCTCATACCCTACTGGTACCCAAACAACGTAACTTTACCAGAACCACAAACTCTAATCATCTCTTTAGAAAATTTAAAAATTTGGTTCAAAATAAAATACCAAATCAACCAGAAGAACTTTGGGTTAGCGATATTACTTATCTAAGATTAAACGGGAAAAATGCCTATTTAGCTTTAGTAACTGACGCCTATTCAAAACAAATAATGGGCTTTCATGTAGCAACAAATATGAAAGCTTCCTTATCCATCGATGCTTTAAAAATGGCCTTAAAAAACAGAAAATATCCCAACAGAAAACTAATTCATCATTCCGACAGAGGATTCCATTATTGTTGGCCAGAATACGTCAAAATACTGCAAGACAATGATATTCTAATAAGCATGACTGAACAATATGATCCTTATGAAAACGCACTTGCTGAACGAATCAACAAAACCATGAAATATGAGTTTGGACTAAATCAAACTATTCCAAACAAGACTATGGCTCAGAAAATGGTAAGACGCGCTGTGAAGATTTATAACACTTTAAGACCGCATGACAGCTTAAAAGGTAAAACGCCCGTTAGCGTCCATTTAAACGCAGATATGCCGTATAAATCTTATCGTAGGAATAAAGAAATTATTTATCTAAATTTGAATTGAAAACAGAGTAAAAATCTGTCAACCTATTGATCCTGCTACTGGATTTCCCTATATTTTTGTAGACAACATTTATGACCAATTGACCTATTCAGGAAATGAAATATTTATTGAAAAAAAAACGACCTCTACTTTTTCAATTCCAAAATTTGAAAGAAATCTATTTTTGGACAGTAATGGTCGAATCTATAAAAAGACAATATTAAAAGAATTCGAAACGCGTCCAAGAGACACAACTTACTATACATACAATACAAATGGAAAAATAATTGAAACGAAAAGTGGAGAATTAAACGGTTATAATGAAGTTGCAAAATTATATTATAACTCAACTAACAATTTGGACAGTATTGTAACTCGTAAATATTATTATACGGCTTTTCAAGCTAAAATAGTAGAAGAATTTTCAAACTATGATTCTACAGATAATCCATTGAAAAATCTTGTTCTTTTTGAAGAAACATTTTATAGATCTCTAACAAATAATAATTTCAGGAAATATGAAAGGAAAGAATATGATGCCGATAATATTCTTACAAACTATTCATTTAAAAACTGGACATTAATTTATGATGATTTTGGAAAAGTAAAATTTGATAGCTACTAGAACTTCTGCTAACAAATGCTAAATCTCATCGCTGGTTTGCTGTAAATTGTTCGTTTACTTTTCATAACTTCGCTCGGGCGGTTATGGAAAAAAAGCTTTCCATAAGCCGCTACGAGCTCTAGCGTCTACCACTACCCGTAATTTAAAGAAAAATGTGCCAGAAATTAACATATACAGCAACATTGGGAAACATAACAAAAGGAAAAAAATTAAACATAATGACATTACTAGCAATTTTAATTTGCTCCTATTGTAATGCTCAAAAATCTGATTTTATTGTCACTACATCTCAAGATACCATTTATGTAGATAAAATAAATTTGACAGACTTTGAAATTAAAACGAAGACTGCTGACAAAAAGAAAAAATATGACATTGATGAAGTAATTAGTTACTATAAATCAAAAGAAAATAAGTATTACGAAAGAATACAACTCGAAAAAAAAGAGGTTAAAGAGCCAGATAAATATGATTATAGAAGAAACGAAACCTTATATTTAGAGAAATATGAAAACCCTAAAAAGTATGAATTTTTCAAAGATTAACTGTCGGAAAAGTAAAACTATTTGTTGAAGTTATAAAAAAAAGGCAACGTTGGTATAACTGGCCAACAAATAGGTACACCGGGTCAATTTGGTAATATAGCTCCATATGAAGATAAAAAATATTATATCTCAATATATGATTCAAAATTAGAATTAATAAATAACAGCTCAAAATTTAAAATATTCGACTTCAGTAAAGGCTTAGAATTAACCGAAGAAGTATATGAAATATTAAAAATATATCTTTATAACAACAAAGAAATAAACGATAAACTAGATAATTTATTTAGATCAAAACCAATTGCAAAAGAAAAACAGATAATTGATTTGATTAATGAATATAACATAATGGCAAAGTCAAACAAATAACGATTTGCTAACAGACAAACTGCTGGTAACAAATGCTAAATCTCATGGCTAGTTTTCGGTAAGTTGTTCGCTTACTTTTCATAACTTCGCTCGGACAGTTATGAAAAAAAAGATTTCCATAAGCCACCACGAACTCCAGCAAGGAAACGTCAGCGGTCAGACAAAAAGAACCCTGTAATTTCAAGACAACAGTGTAATATTAGAAAACGACAATTGACATACAATATCTATATCAAACCGACAATAAAATGATTTCAGAAAAAAATTTAGCACGAATTGCAGGCTTTTGCTATTTAATTGTAATAGCTACAGGATTATTTTCAGAAGTGTACGTTAGACAGGCATTAAGAGTGTCAAACGATGCTTTAGCGACTGCTCACAATATTCAAACTAATGAAATGCTTTTTCGTTGGGGTTTTGTGGCTGACCTTATCAATTTTGTAGTTGGGATACCCACAATATTGATAATTTATCACTTTTTCAAAAAGTCAAATAAGATTATACTGCAAATTGCTTTGGCATTAGTTATTATTCAAACTGCAATTATTGCAGTAAATCTATTAAATCAAATTACACCATTGTTACTATTAGAAAATGACACTTACCTAACTACTTTTCAAACAAACCAACTAGCAACACTTTCCCTTTTGTCCTTAAATATTCAATCACAAGGTTATGGAATTGGTTTAGTATTCTTTGGTTTTTATTGTATTTTAATTGGATATATAATTTTCAAAACTAATGCAATACCTAAAATTATTGGAGTAGCTTATGCATTAGCAGGACTATGCTACTTGATAAATAGTTTTACAATGTTTCTCTCAAAAGGATTTGTGAATCCCCTGTTTGTTTACCTTGCAATTCCAATTTTTATAGGCGAACTAAGTCTTTGTATATGGTTACTCATAAAAGGTATTGACACAACAAAATTAGAAAACAATAAATGAAATTATAAACTTAAAAATGCCCGAACCGATAACAAAATGCTAAATCTCATGGCTGTTTTTTTCGGTAGATTGTTCGTTTACTTTTCATAACTTCGCTCGGTCGGTTATGGAAAAAATGATTTCCATAAGCCGCCACGAGCTCTAGCAAGGAAACGCTAACAGCAAGCTTAAGAGAACAGTACCAATGAAAAAACTGAAATTACTATTCCTGACACTTTTCATCTCAATCATTTCATACGGACAGAGAATTGAGACAGTTTTCTTGAGTGAGAAAGACAGCAGTTCAAATATGTATGTTGCGGTTTTTCCTAAAGGTGAAGTTGTAAAATCGTTTATGGTTCTATTAGACGGTTTTGGAAATTCACCAAATAGTGCTTTATCGCAAACAGAAATTCCAAAATTTGCTTCAAAAAATGGCATCTTGACAATTATGCCAGTTTTAAAGACAGGCTCTACATATTGGGGAAGTGATACGGCTTCTCAAAAATCATTAAAAGAAATTATTGATCTTATAGTTACCAAATATCCCCTAAAAGACAAAGACTTTTACATCGGTGGGTTTTCTATTGGTGGGACTTGTGCTGTTAAGTATGCGGAGTTGTCTGTTCAAGAAAATTACACTCTTAAGCCCAAAGCTGTTTTTGCAATTAATCCAGTGCTTGATTGGGAACGCTATTATAATGGAGCAAAAAGAGTTGTAAGACTTTCAGACACTACTAAAGTGAATGACGAGGTTTTTTATATGATAGAAAGAATTGAAAAAGAAATGAATGGAACACCACAAACAGCATTGGAAAATTTCCATTCACAATCACCATATTCGTTTTCTGATATCACCCAAAAAGCAATAAAAAACTTAATCAAAATTCCGATTATGATAATCTCGGAGCCTGATTTACAATGGTATTTAAAAGAGCGAAATTATGATTGCTCTTATAACAATATTACAGACCAAGCAGCAATGATTAATGAATTACAAAGATTAGGTAATCAAAATGCTACACTAATAACAACGACAAATAAAGGCTACAGAAAACCAAATAATGCAAGACATCCGAATTCATGGAGTATTGTAAATCCGAAAAAATTAATTGAATGGCTACAAACACACTGATAACAAAGTGAGCTGGTCACACTTGCTAAATCTCATGGCTAGTTTTCGGTAAATTGTGCGTTTCTTTTTCATAACTTCGCTCGGTCGGTTATGGAAAAAAAGATTTCCATAAGCCGCCACGAGCTCTAGCATCGACCGTTGCAATGGCAAAATAATCCAACAAGAACAAGTGGTCAACTAACACTCCAACGCACAAAAAAATAATCAATCAGCAAAAATTTGAACCAATACTTATGAAGAAAGACCACCTCATTAAAAATTATGACTGGATTGACTTTTTGAGAGTTTTGGCAACATTTAGTGTGATTTTTGTACACGTTGCTGCAAGTATATTATATCAATATGGGAGTATTTCGAATTTTGATTGGTGGATAGGAAACATTTATGATAGTACCTTTCGATTTTGTGTTCCCATATTTTTAATGATTACAGGGGCTTTAATTCTACCTAAAACTTATAATAGCACAAGCGAATATCTAAAAAAACGATTTTTGAGAATATTACTTCCGTTTTTGTTTTGGAGTATAATATACATTGCAAAGGATTTATTCATGAAATTAAATCATGGAGCAGACATGAATTATATAGAAGTTTTCACGTATACATTTATCCAACTTAAAAATGGTGCAAGTTATCATTTATGGTATATTTATTTGATTATTGGACTTTATTTATTTTTCCCTATTATTGGTAAGTGGATAACTAATAGCAACAAAAACGAGTTAAAATATTTTTTAGTAATCTGGTTTCTTACGATTGTTGCTCAATTGCCATTTTTAAATAAAATAGCTCCAAACATTAACTTAACTTATTTTTCAGGATATATCGGACTTCCAATTTTGGGATATTACCTAAGTAATTATAGTTATGATTTTAAAGGAAAGAACATTGTTTATACCTTGTCTATTTTGACAGGAATTATGATTACAATTTTTGGAACTTTCTTTATTACCAAACATCACGGTATTTTTAATGATTCTTTTTATAGCTACTTAAGTCCAAATGTAATTCTTGTTGCTGTTGGTGTGTTCCTACTTTTCAAGGGTTTTGTAATTTCCGGTACAAGAACAACTTGTATTATACTTTTTTTTAGCAAGTATAGCTATGGCATATATTTAATTCATGTACTGGTTTTGTGGGTATTAGGGAAGTTTAGTATTTCCTATGTTATTGTTAATCCATTAATTGGAATACCAATTACAAGTGTTTTGTGTTTTGTTATATCAGCTCTTTTGGTTTATGGTATTGATAAACTGCCTTTTGGAAAATATATATCTGGATAAAAATTAAAGCCACTGCCACTAACACATGCTAAAACTTATGTCTAGGTTTTCGGTAAATGGTGCGTTTACTTTTCATAACTTCGCTCGGTCGTTTATGGAAAAAAAGATTTCCATAATCCGCCAGGAGCTCTAGAATCGACCGGTATGACCCGCGCCACCGCTGCATCGTCCTAAAACAGACTGACGGGATGCTTTATTTTTAATGTGATGGCTATAACATTATCAATAAAAAATGTTATTTGACCTTCTAGGAAGAAAAATATTAGAAAAAAAATAACGTAATTGATTAACTTGATTTATTTGATATAAAGAAAGGGAACTATTTCCTATATATTATTTCAAATACGGGCAATCACACAGAAAGAAAAATTGTTAAGTGATTCGAGCGTTGCGATAATGGAAAATATAATCAATTCATAACATTTGTTTAACGGAATCTTTTATTTCGTATTTTCGTTTTGCTTTAATGGAAAGGAAACTTTACATTAGCATCAAATTCACTTATCGACTGACAATTAATAGTTTATCCAGTCCTTTAGTGGAAGTAAAAAGTTGAACTAGTAGGCAAACTTTAAATGTATAGAACCATGGAAAACAAAGAGACAAAGGAAAGTATTTTTTCAAAGATTCAAAAAGAAACACAAAAAAGTGGATTTATAAAGGCACTCATGGTATTTTTTTTCTGTGTAATCTCCTCCCTAATTGTTGGATTCATCTACGATACAATTCAACTTTCAGTTACTTTAGGAATTGGACTAGGTCTGGTTTGGATGGGCGTTGCTTATTTTAATCAAAAGGAATAACGAATTAATCTTATAATTTTTTACTTCCTATTAAATGGAATTTGTCAGCAATTCTTAAGAAAGACAGCCACAAATTATAGCTTTTGATTATTTGGTAACAAATGATTCCATTCACAAGAGGTGGAAGATTGCTGAATTAGAAATGGTTTTCAAATCAGTACGTTTATATAGTTGTCCTACAAAGCAGACAATCAACCTTATTGTAGAATCTAACAAACGATTCTACAACAATCCATTGGCATAATTTCTAATTCTATTTTTATAGCTCTTTTTCTATAGATATTTCCTGCCTGCTAGCTAATTAAGATTTCTCTTATTGGCCTCTGCAATTTCTTTTTCACTATTTATATGTAAACAATATCATGTGCTAGTAATCGTGCGGCGCCATGTTCAATCTTAAGTTTTGAGAAACTTATCCCTGAAATTGAGATGCTTTTTAATTAAAAACTTTAAATTTGAAAAGTCGAAAAAAATAACGCCCTATTTAGAACATTTTGAATCAAACCAACTCAGACGGAATCGAATATAGAACTATATGAAAGCACTGCCAAATTTGACCGGTCTCAGATTTATTCTGGCGTTCTTGGTAGTTATATTTCATATTCCTCATTTTTGCGAAAATAGAGGTTTTCCTTTCTTTAATAAATTTGATTACCAAAATAACTACAATTTGCTTTATGGAATATTACTATCTTACACGTTCTTCTCAAATATATTTGCTTTATGCAATCCAGGTGGAATAATTGAAATATTATGGTCGATTGGAATTGAGGAACAATTTTACGTTCTCATTGCACCTTTAATCTTGCTTTTACCATTTAAGTATATCACACGATTTCTGTTGTTTTTTACTGTTGTCTACTTTGCACTCTATTTT
Organism: Flavobacterium sp.; assembly: GCA_016714905.1. Taxonomy (GTDB): domain Bacteria; phylum Bacteroidota; class Bacteroidia; order Flavobacteriales; family Flavobacteriaceae; genus Flavobacterium. The sequence continues at coordinate 46,275 of JADKBW010000020.1, read as the reverse complement.
TCAGAATCGGTAACTTTTATGAAAGAATATAATATGCTCTTTTTCTATTTTTCATTCAGTGGCATTTGCTCCATTGTGACACTAAACAAGAATATCAACCTTCAAAATTTTAGATATTTAATTTTCGTGCTTTTCATCTTATATTTTACAACATCAATCTTCCAAAATAGTCTAAATAGTATCTTTTACCATCTTTTTAGCACAGTGCTATTCGGATTAACAATTTCAAGTTTTGCAGAAAAACCGATAAGAATATTGGAAAATAAAGTGCTGACTTATTTAGGAAATATTTCTTATGGGATATATATGTACCATGCCATTATGATGCAATTTGTAGGTTTTCTATTTTTGAAATTAACGGTGATTGATAAAATTCCAAGCTACGTTTCTATACTAATATTTAATTTTCTGGTACTTAGTTCTACCATCATTATTGCGCATCTATCCTACCAATATTTTGAAAGCTATTTCCTGAATTTGAAGAAGAAATTGATAAAATAGAATTTTGTAAGATCTATTTATGGTGATGTTAGTCAATCCTGTATTTAAGAATAGTAACAAGATATGCAAGGCGAAAACCACGTTTGAAAATAGAATTAGGGAATTCATTCTATAACAGCAATTTGCGTGCATTCAAATTTATAGTAAGGATTACTGATACCTCACTAATAATGGTTTAGCAATATCAAATTCTTGTAAACCAAAATCATAAGTCTTTAACGAGTTGGTCTTATACGAATTTGAAGCATCCTCAGGCAAAATAGGGAAAAAAGAAAGTGAGAATTGGAAATTACTAAATACCAAATAGTCATTACTAATGATGACACCAATGCCAAATTCTGAATACAATTTACTATTACTAAATCCCGTACCTGGCTGTCCGATCATTCCCAAAGTATAATTGATAAATGGATTCAAACGAAAACCAATTACTTGCCAGGGAGAGTATCCTTGAGTTTGAAAAGTTAATAGTAATTTCTTTGTTCCGAAGATCTTGTTACTGTTAAAACCGGCAATCCCATTTTCACCGTTCAAGGTGATTTTGTCAGTATTTGAATCTATGCGTTTTGTGCCGATAATTGCTTGTGGTTTTATGAATTGTCTAAACTTCCACTTTCCAGTATCAAGTAAATTTGAGAAATATGTGATATTGAAATTATAAGCACTTTGCACGGTAGTTTGCCCTTCGAAAAAAGTTCCGTACTCTAAATTGCTACTCAAATACCCAAAATCGAAGTAACTGCCATATGCAGCTCTTGCGCCAAAGTACATTCTGTTGCTTTGGTTTTTGTTTTGGGAACCTGTTGTGATTGAAAAAGTATACCCTGATGCGATATCCTCTGTGATATTAAAATTAAAAATGTACTTATCTTGTGTGTACTTTCTTGAAGAAATTCCAAATGAAATAAGAGATAAGTTCTCTTTCGAAAAGACTCCCAAACTATCAATTCCCACAAGGGGTACTTCCGAATACTCTTTATTGAGAAATCGAGCCGAAACAACAAAGTTTGTGAATCGTTCAAATTCAGTATTCCCCTTAAAGATTGCAATGGAGCGACCTCCCCAAAAGTCTTTCACCCTTGACTTTGAATTTAATATCGTATCCGTCAAAGAATTTATTGCCTGTTCTTTTTCGAACACTTGATCCAAATAAATACCACCCGCCCATTTAGTCAGAGGTGAATAAAACGGACGTTCAATATTTACGAACTGTTTATAATTGTTATCAAAATCTCTTTCGTAGCTAACCGTAGTTCGGATATAAGTGTTCTTAATAGTTGGAATCGTATAATTTGCTCCAAATCCTTGGTCACCACCATCTAAATTTTTTGACAAATAAGTTGCAACTTCATGACCCGTTCCCACAAAATTTCTTTCTCGCACAAAAAAGGTCGATTTTGATCCGCTTAACGTAAAATCGGGTGCCATGCTCCAAGAATCTAGCACTCGAATGGAGACATCAACTGAGTCAGAATGCTTCGATACCAGAGTTGACGTGATAGCAACGCTGCGAACAAATCTTTGCCGTCTAATTAAACGCTCTGTTTCTTTTACCAAAATTGAATCTAACGGCTTATTCTTTTTGAAAAGTAAGAGATTATAAACAGCGAATTTTTTGGACTTAAGATGCAAACTATTACCAATTTTGGCTAACTTTTTCGTAGGAACTTGATTGGTATCGCTGACAGAATAACTAAATGGATCTAAAGTTGTGACCTTAATTCTACGGATTATTTTCCCCTCTAATCGCTTGTAGTTTTGTTTTTTCAATTTTGCCACAACCACTTTTGTGACTTTTTGCTTTGATATTGGTTCAAAAAGCAACTTGTAAACGAAAGTTTTAAATTTACTTCCTTTCGAGTAATTTTCAATTGCTTTGTAAACCTGAGCCGTATCTTTTACTTTCCCTTGCTCTTGACAGTAGACAGCTTGATAACTGAAAAGCACCAAGACGAACAAAAGGCTTTTATATTTTTTCCACAGCATCATCTTAGTGTATTAATAAAAACAGGATATAAGAACGAAGGTAAAGCTAATAAATCTAATAAAGAAAACAGCTAAATTTATATATAATAAGAATTTAAATCGAAATCAAGTAATGCGATAATCCAACTTGCTTTTTATTCGATAATATTTCTAAATTTGTTAAAAACCGAAAAGTATTTTATCGCTTAAGATAATACTGACATATATGAAATCATACATCATTTGTACCAGCCCTCCTGGAAAATCCGCTTCTGACTATTTTTTTTCGATTGCCAAACAATTAAAGAAAGACGGAAATGATGTTATTATAATTGTAGATCAAAATTATGATGATCTAAAAGAAATTGAGGGTATCAAAATCCTAACATGGCCATCAACTCGACCTATAAAAATCAAAGATTTTATTTTCTTTTATAAAATTTGCAAAAAATATAAGCCCGATGTTACATACAGCCAGTATGGATCAACCAATATTGTACTTTTTGTTAGTTGGCTGTTAAGAATTCCACACCGTTTAAACTATTGGCATACCATGTTTAAGGCCGTAGAAATTGACGTTGAAAAGAATAAAATCAAAGTTTTCATCCAGCATTTTTTTAAAAAACACATTTTGAAAAGTTTTGCTACTCATATTTTTATTAATTCTGATGAGAATAAGAAACAAATAGTTCAACATTACAAGATTAACCCAAACAAGATTACAGTTTTCTATTTGTTAATTCAAGACAACTTCAGTACTGTTCCTATAAATTGTTACGCAGAAAGAAAACAACAAATTTCATTTGTAGGACGAATAGACAAAAGCAAAGGACAAGAATTGGTGGTTGACATGATTCCGAAAATAATTCAAAAGTATCCGAATTTGAGTTTTACATTTGTTGGAAATGGCAGTGAAAAAATAAGACTCGAGCAAAAATGTAAAGATCTAAATATATCCTCAAACGTTAACTTCTTGGGTTCGAAGAAAACGCCTGAAATCTACAAAATTATGTCGCAAAGTTTAATCAATATTAATGCAAGTCTTGAAGAAGCATTTGGTTTAGTCAATATTGAAGCACTATCGTGCGGAACTCCAATAATTGCTCCTAATGTTGGCGGCATAAAAGAAATCCTTAGTGATGGTGAAAATGGTTATTTTTTCAAACCATCCGATAACTCAGATCTTTTAAAAAAAATAACTTTAGTTCTAAATGATTGGGAATTCTACTCAAAGAATGCTAGAGTTTGTTTTGATAAGAATTTTTCACTTGGGAGCAATAAAATATTAGATGATCAAATCCGGAAAATGAACGAACTACTTGATCAATACGCTAATTAATTTAATTTTCATTTTAGAAAAAAACTGAATAACCATGATAAATGAAATCTTTTTATTAGCATTTTCCGTGATCATTTTTATATTTGGTGCCTGTTTAGGCGTTTTTTTGAGGCAAAACAAAAGAATATGGACTTTCGTCAAAAGTCTATTTGTTGCCACTTACACTAAACTAGATGATACCCGAAAATCGAAATGGGGAAAAGAGTTTGAAGTAGTTGCTATTCCATCAAAAATAGATCATAAAATACAAAAGGCATTTTTCTATAAAACTAGATCCCAATTACCACAACCCCTAATCGTTAGTTTGCATACATGGTGTGGCTTTTACAGTCAAAAAGATGAGCTAGCAAATCTTTGCTTACACCGTGACATCAATTATATTCATCCGAATTTTAGAGGTGCTAACTTTTCTAAAGATGCATGCTGCAGTGAATTAGCATTAAGTGACATCGATGAATCTATCACTTATGCCATCAATAATGCTCATGTTGATTCCAGCAGAATAATCGTGATAGGTGGAAGTGGCGGTGGATATGCCACTTTAAGTACTTTTATGAAGTCGAAGCACACCATATGGAAATTTTCAGCTTGGGCATCAATTACCGACCTGATTGCTTGGCATCATGAAAGTAAAGTCTTAAGTAATAATTACCATAACAACATTATGGCTTGTACAGAATCAAAGCAGGGAATTTTGAATGAAACAAATGCAAAACTCAGATCTCCAATTTATTGGTCAACTCCCATCGATAAATTTTCAAATTCTCATCTTTTTATTTATGCAGGAATTTATGATGGTATACAAGGAAGCGTACCCATTACGCAATCAATCAATTTTTACAATAAAATATTGCTGGATCTAGGTGTGACTGAACCTTCAAAATATGTTTCAGAACTTGAAAAACTGCAATTACTAGAATACAGAAAACCACTTGGTGAATACGGAAAAATCGCAGATCGAAATATTTTCTTGATTAAAGAATTTAAACTAATAAAACTTATTGTGTTTGAGGGAGGCCACGAATTACTATCTGAATTCGCATTGAATGAAGTCTTGAGTAAATAAAAAAACCACTCTTTCGAGTGGCTTTATCGTCAAAACAAAACGTAATTAAACTAAACTCAATTTATTTTTTTATGAAAATGTTGGTATAATACTTATCTCCTGTGTTTGGATCTACTCGAATTGAAACTCCAAAATCTGTAAAATCTCCTTCTATGTTTGCTTTGTGTCCTGAACTTTTCAACCAAGCATACAATGCCGAATTTGGAGTTGAAAAATTGTAAGCAATATTCTCATTTACTTTTACTGCTCCTAATACTTCGATTATATTTTCAGCACGCTCTTGAAACAAATCATGATTTACTACTCTTTTTGAAATCATATACTCATTGTGCTCTTCTGATTTGAATGAAACGTGATTGATAATGTGCAATGTTTTTAAACCTTTACTTGCTCTATATTCATTAATCAAGTCGGCCAATTCTAACTCCTCTGGTTGGTAGTTATAATCTTGGATTAATCTAGCTTGAGGTGTAGCTACCTCTTCTGAAGCAGAATCAGGTGAACATGATATCAAAGTGAACACTAACGCCATCGGCAACAATGCTCGAAGTAAGTAGGTTTAAGTTTAAAGTAGATTGTGGGGCAAACTTCTTTAAGTGTATTGACAGAACGTTGTTTTAATTTCTTGAGTCAATATTACTACATTTATCGCTTAAGTGACAAATAAAATCGATGAAATACATAAATTTAATATTTTTATATGTACATTTCTTACAAATAAAAACAAAAAGCCACTAAATTAGTGGCTGTGAAATTTAGAGAGAAATAAAAACTAAGGAGATAATCTATTAATTGACCAATTATAATCTTCTTCTAAATGATAACGAATTCTATCATGCAATCTATTGGGCCTTCCTTGCCAGAATTCAACTTCTACAGGGCGAACTAAAAAACCACCCCAAAAATCAGGTCTCGGAATATCTTTCCCTTGAAAATCATTTTCAAGCTTTTTGAGTTCTTCCTCTAATTCAGTTCTTGAGTTAATAACTTGACTCTGATTGGATACAAGAGCTCCCAACTTGCTTCCATCTGGACGCGATGCAAAGTAATTATCGGATTCTATTGATGACGTTTTTTCTGCTATTCCTTTGATAATAACTTGACGCTCCAATGAATGCCAAAAAAAAGACAAACAAACATTTGGGTTATTTACAATTGCCTTTCCTTTTTCGGAATTATAGTTGGTATAAAAAACAAAACCTTCTTCATAAAACTTTTTCAATAAAACAACTCTAGCCTTAGGAAAACCATCAAGACCCATAGTGGATACCGTCATAGCATTTACTTCATCCACTCCTCCAAAATCTTGAACTTCATGAAACCATCTATTAAAAAGATTAATTGGATCTTCAGGAATATCCGTTTCTAAAAGCTCACCTTTAGTGTAGGATTTCCTGTAATTACTTAAATCTTGATTCATAAATTATGATTCTTTTTAATTTAAAAAAATTGTTTAAAATATTCAAAATTACAAAAATGAATGGTTTAATACCACTTGTCAAAATTCAAAAGAAACTCCGTCATCAGCAAGTAAAATAGCTGGAAATACAGTTTCCGCTTCTTCTTTAAAAGACTGAATACTGTCATATCGAGTTGAAAAATGACCTAAAATAAGTTGCTTAACATTTGCTTTTAGAGCAATTTTTGCTGCCTGAGAAGCCGTTGAATGCATGGTCTTTATAGCTAAATCTTCCTCTTTCTTTAAAAAAGTTGACTCGTGATACAAAATATCAACATTTACTATATGTTTCGTTATATCTTCATCGTAAGCAGTATCAGAACAAAAAGCATAACTCTTGGCAAGAACTGGGTCAAAGGTTAAAAGACTATTTTCAATAAGTCTACCATCTTCTAATAGAATGTCGCTACCATTCTTAATTTTTTGATAATAACACGTATCAATCTCAAAATTTTGAACCGCTACCATATTTAATTTTCTGTCTCCAACTTTTTCTTGAAATAAAAAACCGTTGGTATAGACACGATGTTTTAAAGGAATGGTTTTTACTACTACCTTATCATCTTCAAAAATAATTTCACTATCGCTAGATTCTAACTCATGAAAAAACAAATCGTAATTAGTCCATGAATTTGATACTTTCAATTGCAAAAGAAGTACCTCCTTAATTCCTTTCGGACCGTAAATATGTAAAGGAGTTGTCCTGTTGAGTAACATAAAGGTTGAAATCAACCCAATTAGACCATAAAAATGATCTCCATGTAAATGAGATATAAAAATATGATTGATTTTTGAAAACTTAATTTTATTCTTTCTTAACTGTACCTGAGTACCTTCGCCACAATCAATTAAAAAAAGTCTATTTCTAATTTCTAGAACCTGTGAAGTTGGATTGGTAAATGATCTGGGTGTGGCGGCATAACAACCGAGTATGGTTAGTTTCATTTCATCTTGGAATTATCAAAAGCCCAAATCTCTTTCTATTTCTTCCATTTCAATGATATCGTGAGCTTCTAACACGGTGGGTACAACTGTCAATTTATCTGTAACCGTATTAAAATCAATATTTTGAGCAACTATAACAAACGATTTACGATTTGCTTTGTGTTTTTTTGAAAGAGGTAAAAAACTATTGATGTCTTTTTTGGAAAGATTATGATGCAAACTAATATCAATAATCATATTGTATTTTTCAAAAGATTTATGCTCATGGGTTACTTTCATCAAAAAGGAAACTAAGTCACCTTGAGTATCTTTTATAGAAACTGTATGTCCTTTTTGCTCAACTTTCATGTTGGAATGTATATTGAATTTGTTAAAATTGGAATAAATCACATGCGAAATAACTGTAGCTAATTTACGATTATTTTACAGAAAAATTGAATAATGAAAAATAATTTATTGAATTTTTGAAGCCAAAAGATAAATCACTGCCATACGAATGGCCACCCCATTTTCTACTTGATTCAAAATAACTGATTGGTTTGAATCGGCAACATCACTAGTAATCTCTACTCCTCTGTTAATGGGACCTGGATGCATAATTATAATTTCTTTGTGCAATGAGTCTAATAGATTCTTCGTAACCCCATACTGCTGAGCATATTCTCGAGTTGAGGGAAAATAATTTACATCCATTCTTTCATTTTGCACCCGAAGCATGTTAGCTACATCGCACCATTCTAATGCTTTCTTTAAATTAGGCTCAACACTAACACCTAATGACTCTATATATCTTGGAATAAGTGTTTTTGGCCCACATACTTTCACCTTTGCACCTTGCATTTGCAATGCATATATATTGGACAATGCGACTCTAGAATGGAGAATATCACCCACTATGATCACTTTTTTCCCAGCTAGCTCGCCCAATTTTTCTCTAATAGTATAACTGTCAAGTAACGCCTGAGTTGGATGTTCATGCGCTCCATCACCAGCATTAATAATACATGCTTTGACATTTTGTGATAAAAAATGTGCCGCTCCAGGATTTGCATGGCGCATAACTACCATATCTACTTTCATTGAAAGAATGTTGTTTACAGTATCAATAAGTGTTTCGCCTTTTTTTACTGATGATTGTGCAGCTGAAAAGCTAATCACATCTGCAGACAATCGTTTTTGGGCTAATTCAAATGAAAGTTTTGTTCTTGTACTATTTTCGAAGAATATATTGGCTATGGTAATGTCTCGTAAAGAAGGTACTTTCTTTATAGGTCTATTAATTACTTCTTTAAAATGGTCGGCAGTTTCAAAAATGAGTTCTATATCCGGTTCGGTTGATATATTTTATTCCTAATAAATGATTTACGCTTAACTCGCCCATTTCTTTATTTTGATGATTACTGTTAATTAAAAAAACTCCGTCTTCACCTTCATTTTCTTTCCAGCTTACTTTTACTTTTTCATTATTTATAGCATCTACCTGCCTGCCGTAATAATCGGGCTGTATGGGTAAATGACGACTAAAACGTCTATCAATCAAAACTAACAATTCAATTTCTGAAGGTCGACCAAAAGATTGAATGGCTGTCAGAGCCGATCTAATACTCCTTCCTGTGTACCAAACATCGTCAATAAAAATGACTTTCTTATTCTCTACGACAAAATCAATTTTAGTTTGATTAGCTTCTAATGGTTTGTCTGTTCTTCGAAAATCATCTCTAAAGAAAGTGATATCCAGATACCCTAGAGCAATTTCTTGAATATTGTACTCTTGCTGTACGATTTTTTTGAGACGCTCCGCCAAAAAAATTCCTCTTGGCTGAATTCCAACCAATACCGTTTGAGAAAAATCATGATGGTTTTCTATCAATTGACAGGCCAAACGGTGTAGTATAATATTGACCTCATTAGAGGTGAGCAATATCTTTTGACTCATAGCGGAGTAGTGTTTGGGTTGTAAAAGTACAAAAAATTGGTGTTTGAAGTATATTTTTTTTAATTGTTTTACATCTAATAAATAAAAAGCTTCTGTAAAAGAATACCTCTCTATATAAATTCACCACTATCAAATTTTTCAGAATAATAACATCCTGAAAAATTTGAAGCTATAAAAAATATTGGGCAAAAATTTAAGAATACATTTTAGTTCTTAGTTCTTGAACTTTTTCATCATCTAAATAGTCATCAAAAGTCATATACCTGTCGATTACACCTTTTGGAGTTAATTCGACAACTCTATTACCTACAGTCTGAGCAAACTCATGATCATGGGTTGTAAAGATAACGGAACCTTTGAAATTCTTCAATGAATTATTGAATGCGGTAATCGATTCCAAATCCAAATGATTGGTTGGCTCATCTAGCATTAAGACATTTGCGCGTTCCATCATCATTCGTGATAACATGCATCTTACCTTTTCTCCACCTGATAAAACTCGGCAGGTTTTCAAAGCTTCTTCTCCCGAAAAAATCATCTTTCCTAAAAATCCTCGAATATTAACCTCTTCACGCTCTTCTTCCGTTTTTGCCCATTGACGCAACCAATCCACTAATGAATAATCATTTTCAAAAAAAGAATGATTATCAACTGGCAAATAAGCTTGATTAGTAGTAATCCCCCAATCATAAGCTCCTGAATCTGGTTTTTTATTTCCGTTTAAAATTTCATAAAAGCTGTTGTAGCACGCGAATCTCTTGAAAATAAAACAATTTTATCTCCTTTGGCCATATTCAAATCTACATTGGTAAACAATGTTTCTCCATCAATGGAAGCACTTAAATTTTCAACATTCAATATTTGGTCTCCAGCTTCACGTTCCTGATCAAAAATGATGGCAGGATAACGTCGGCTTGAAGGTTTAATTTCTGCAATGTTCAATTTGCTAATCATCTTTTTTCGAGAAGTTGCTTGTTTCGATTTTGCAACATTGGCACTAAAACGACGAATAAATTCTTCTAATTCTTGTTTCTTTTCCTCGGCTTTTTTATTCTGTTGTGCTCTTTGCTTAGCTGCTAATTGACTCGACTCATACCAAAATGTATAGTTACCAGAATAATGGTTTATTTTTCCAAAATCTATATCTGAAATATGCGTACAAACAGCATCTAAAAAGTGACGGTCGTGTGACACTACAATTACAGTATTGTCATAATTTGCTAAGAAATTTTCTAACCATGCTATAGTTTCAAAGTCCAAATCATTGGTAGGTTCGTCCATGATTAACACATCTGGATTGCCAAAAAGAGCTTGTGCTAAGAGAACTCTAACTTTGAGTTTACTATCTAAATCCGCCATCAAGGTATAATGATTATCCTCTGATATTCCCAAATTCGATAACAAAGCTGCAGCATCAGAATCAGCATTCCAACCGTTCATTTCTTCAAACTGAACTTGTAACTCCCCTATTCTATCGGCATTTTCATCATTATAATCCAAATAGAGTTCGTCCATTTCTTTTTTCACAGCAAACAAAATCTTATTCCCCATCATAACCGTTTCTAGAACAGTATGTTCATCGAACATATTGTGATTTTGGTTTAAAACCGACATTCGTTTTCCTGGTTCCAAGTGAATGTTTCCAGAGGTTGGATCTATATCTCCCGATATTATTTTAAGAAAAGTTGATTTCCCAGCTCCATTAGCTCCAATCACTCCATATATATTTCCGTGGGTAAAGGTTGTATTTACCTCGTCAAATAAAACTCTTTTGCCAAACTGAACTGATAAATTATTAACTGTTAACATGAAATTCTGATTTTTATTTTTTTTTGCAAAAGTAGAAAAAATACTGCAGTTACAAGCGAAGTAGCACTTGATTTCACAATGTGGTTTATTTAACTATGCATTAACAGAAATTTTGATTTGAACTAAATATTTTTGTAGACTATAGTAATTTTAAACATGTTGATTATTAAGCAACTTTCCGCGATAATTGCTATCATTCTTGCCTTTCTTTTAAGTTCATGTAAAAATGAATTTAAAAGCGATGATTATACTGCTTATTTTGGTGGAGAAGTAACTAATCCCACCAGTCCATATGTATTGTTTTGTAAAAATTCAGATGTTATTGATACTATTGAGATTGACGAAAACAATCGGTTTTTTGTAAAGTTTGACTCCTTATCTCCAGGTTTATACACCTTTAAGAACGAGCCCGAATATCAATATGTGTACTTCGATAAAAATGATAGCATCATGGTACATATTAATTCTAAAGATTTTGATGAATCCATTGTTTTTTGTGGTAGAGGCGATGAAAAAAATAATTTCTTAATGGAATTGTACCTTAAAAACGAACATGATAAAAGCAATTTATTTGAAGTGTTTGATTATGATATTCCCAAATTCAATAAAAATATTGATTCTACTTATAAATTGGCAAAGAAATTCTACACTACTAAAAAAGAAGAATTAAAATGGAGCGATGAATTTGATATGTATGCTAAAAGTGCTCTAGATTTTCACTATTACTCCAAAAAAGAATTGTATCCTGTAATTCACAAGGCTCGAACAGGAGTTGATATTTTAGATAATTTACCAAACAATTATTATGATTTCAGAAAAAATATTGATTTTAACAGTTCTGACTTGGCTAATTTTTCACCCTATGTGATGTACCTGTCAAATATGTTAAACAATACGGGGTCTATCAATTATCACAATCATTTTTCGGATATTGACTTAGCTTTAAAAACAAACATCAACAAGCTTAATATTGCGGACACATTGATAAAAAACGAAATGGTTAAAAATACCATTCTTAATAACATCGCTTTCACCTACTTGCTTGAAGATCAAAACATGATTAACAATCAAAAATTTCTTGATATCTATCATAAATTTTCAACCGATAAAAGCAAGAAAAATGAAATATTAAAAATTGGAAATGCTATTCAATTACTAAAGGTTGGAAATGAATTACCAGAAAGTAGATTTAGTAGATAAACAACCATTTAATATCCTCTAATGATTTTTAAAGAAGAAAACAGTTATTTTCCTTTGGACGAAAAACCTCTTTCTCATCTAATTGCTGCTCATAAAAAAATACAGGCTTTAAAAGCAAAACACCCTGACTACCAATTTATCGGTATCAACCTTGACAAAGATCAAGATGTGTGGAAGGACAAACTGACGCATATGAATTACCCCGGAATTACCGAATATCGTTGTACCAATTTCGAAGATCTTAAAGCCAAGTGGGCGATTATGAAAGTACACCGTACGATTGTTCTCGATCAAAATGGCGCGATTAAAAATGCCTTTACGAATTTGTTCGACGTCAATTTTGAGAAAGAGTTGTAAATTTAGATAAAAGAAAATAGAACAAGAGACAAGAAATTTCAGCACTTAATAAGAAAAGCGGTTCCAATCTGAAACCGCTTTTTCTATTTTATTTTCATCTAACTGAGAACTGTCAACCGACAACCCTCTACTGGTTTCCCTTCGCGTAATCCGCTAGAAACTGCGCCAATCCATTATCTGTCAACGGATGCTTTAACAATCCTAAAATCGCAGAAAGTGGACCTGTCATGACATCAGCGCCCAATTTAGCGCAATTGACGATATGCATCGTATGACGCACTGACGCTGCTAGAATTTCGGTTTCAAATCCGTAGTTGTCATAAATCAAACGAATTTCCTCAATCAAAATCAAACCATCGGTAGAAATATCATCCAATCGACCAATAAATGGAGACACGTACGTCGCACCTGCTTTTGCTGCTAACAAGGCTTGACCTGCAGAAAACACCAACGTCACATTGGTTCGAATTCCTTTGTCAGAAAAGTATTTACAGGCTTTCACACCATCTTTTGTCATTGGCAATTTTACAACGATTTGCTCATGCAATTCCGACAATTCTTCGCCTTCACGAACCATTCCGTCAAAATCAGTTGCAATAACCTCAGCACTCACATCGCCATCCACGATGTTGCAGATATCCACATAATGTTTCAAAATATTATTCTTGCCCGTGATGCCTTCTTTCGCCATCAATGACGGATTCGTAGTAACGCCATCTAAAATTCCGAGCGATTGTGCTTCTTTGATTTCGTTTAAGTTGGCGGTGTCAATAAAAAATTTCATAGGATACTGTTTATTTGTGGATTCGTTAATTTGTTTAATCGTTGATATGTTTAATCGATTGGGCGTTTCCCTCCGTAAACTCCGGATCGGGCTATCCGCAGTACACGGTACTTGCTACTATCCCTAACGCGACCGTAAAATTACAACTTATTTTTAAGATACGACGACCTGAGTTTCTAAGTTCCGGAGATTATTATAATCCTTACGCGAATGACCTAATAATCCATAAAAAAATCCCAAACTCTTGTCGAATTTGGGATTTATAAATTGAAAATTATAGTTTTTATTCTTTAATTACTTTTAAAGTTTTCACGCCATCGTTAGAAGTTACCTTCACAAAATAAGTTCCAGACAGCAAATTTGAAACATCAATTGTAATTTCTTTACTATCATAAAATTTCTTCTGTATTTCTTGACCTAAAACGTTATAAAGCGAAACACCGGTTATATTTTGTTCTAAGTTGATGTTCAAAATATCTTTTACGGGATTTGGATATACTACTACATTCTTCAAATCAAAATCAGCCACTCCCAAAGTTGTCTGCACACTAATAACATTTTTGAAAGCTGGTCCCCAAACGCCTGCATTGTCTTTGATTCGAATATTGAAAACATGCAATCCTAACGGTGGCAAATCAATTCCGGTTTTGTTTAATTGTTCAAAGGCGTTGTTGAAATTACCATCTGTGGCTAAAACTGGTGTGGCAAGACCGAAGCCCGGATCGGTATCCCAAAAATATTCGGCTTGTGCTATTGAATTCTGAGCTAAACAAACGACTACTGTTAAGAACGCCGTTGCAGTATATATAAATTTTTTCATCTGTATTGTTTTTAAAATTATTTAGAATATCCTGAACCCGAAACATTCAAAGTGCTGGTGCTTAAAATTGCTCTTGGAGTCACTAGATAGTTTACTTGTGGCATACCTCCACCATCGGCAGGCCAGTAATTCTCCCAGCTATTCGAACCACCATAATGACCTGCGTCGTTTCTGGTTAAATCTAAATCGGTATAGATTAAAGCAGGATTTCCGGCATTTACATTACCTCCGGTAACCGTGTAGTACGCATTATCAAAATTCATATTGACGGCTCCAGTATTGTTGATTTGGGTAATTGTTCCTTCGGTTAGAAAGGCATTTGTAGATACGTTATAGGATGCCGTTACTGTTGCTATGCCATCGGTTTGGATACAGGCATTGGTTTGGACAACTACAAAAGAAATCGCATTGTTCATGATTGCAACGTTTCCGCCACTACCTGGATCCCCGTTTCCGGTCAGATATATTGGTGCTATGTCTCCTCCGTTAGGCTCATATATAGTATTGTTTATAATTTCATTAGAACTGTTCGGTTTACTTGCGAAAATATTAAATCCTGAAGTAAAATTATTCAAGAACTTAAAACCGTAACTGCTTTGCTGATTCATAATTACAAAAGCGGAAAAATTACCAATAATCTCGATATCATCTGCAGCAAGAACAGTATCAACACTAGTATTGTACGCAGTGATTCGCTGCGCATTGTTACCAGTAAGTCTTCCATGCGAGAAGAATACATACCCGCCAACGGTACATCCTGACATATTCGTTGTCGTGTTGGCAGAACTGTTGTCAACATTATTCAAATCACAATTTAATAGGTTTAAAGTGGTTCGACCTCCAATAGTTGGTCCGCTAACTGTAACATTATAAATCGTAAAATTTCCAGAACTTAAGCCACTGATAGTCACCACTCTTCCTGCTTGCGGTGTGATGTTTATAGTACCTTTGATAAAATATCTATTATAAATGGTTTCCGATACAAAAGTGAGCGATTTGTTTATCGTTAAGTTTTCTACATAAGCACCAGTACCAGTTGTTTTAGGTTTAATAATAATTCGGTCGCCATCAGAAGCCGCAGCAATTGCAGCACTTACCGTCGAGTAAGCACCGCCAGCACCTAAATCTCTAACATACAAATCGGTCGCAGATGCTACGGTAGTAATTAAACTTGCAATAGCAATAAAAAGTAATTGTTTTTTCATTTAATGTTTTTTTTTAATTTCCTACTCGTATAGCTTTTCGGTTACGCTTATTTATTTTTAGGTCAAATTCTGTAATCTTTTAAAGCTTATAATGCTTCATCAACATTCTTTCATAAACCGTATCCGGCAAAATTTTCTTTAAAACAATCGAAAACTTCTGTAGCAAAAGTCCCACTCTATAATGCACTTTTGGATTTGGATTTTGGATAATGGCGTAAATCGCTGCCGCCATTTCTAATGGATTGCTTCCAGAATCGACATGCGCATCCATCATTTGTAAAGTGGCAGCGTATGGTTTTTCGTATGCTGAGTCTTTAATTACCGGCGCATGAAAACGACCTGCTGCAATATTCGTAGCAAAATCGCCAGGCGCCACATCGGTAATATGAATCCCAAAAGATTTTACTTCCATGCGTAAGGCTTCGGTAACTAGACTCAACGCGCCTTTCGAAGCCGAATAAATACTCCGATAGGGCAATCCCATATAACCAGCGATGGATGAAATATTGATAATCAAACCTGTTTGTTGCTCGCGCATTTGTGGCAAAACAGCTTGCATCACCGCAATAGGCCCGAAGAAATTTGTGTCAAAATTCGCTTTGATTTCTTCCATTGGAATTTCTTCTAACGGACCCGTAATGCCAATGCCGGCGTTGTTGATGAGTATGTCCAATCTACCTGAAATGGAAATGACTTTCGCCACGGCAGCTTGAATGCTATCAGAATTTCTTACATCCAAAGTAATCAAAGGAAAAACGGAGTTTGTAATTTTCTCCAGATTTCGACTGGTGCCATAGACCACGAATCCTTTTTGATGAAGGAACTCGCCGATGGCTTTGCCGATACCTGAGGAAGCGCCTGTTATTAGAACGACTTTGTTCATGTTTTTGGTTGTAGGTTTAGATAAAAGAATCAAGATACAAGAAGAAAGACTCTAAAAATCATAATTCTAGTTGTTTCTTGTCTCTTGCCTCTTGTCTCTTTTTACTTTTTCCGTTCGTAATAATACATTTCTTGTTTGTCTTCCGCTCCTTTTTTAGTCGCACGAATCGTATAGAATCGATCTCCAATTGGTTTAATTTCGTATTCCCACTCTTTTGAAATATCTGGGTTTTTCGCTTTATCGTAGCGGTTCAAATCGAAACACAATTTGCGAGCTGGTGGCGTATTAACCATTTGTTTTTCCCCTTGTCCTGTGACCATAAACTTGAGATTATATTGTCCGCATGGGCCAGGTTTTAGTGTATTGTTATCCGAAGCGACTTCAGGATTATTGCTATACGCTTCAAAGTCTGCGGCAAAAGTTTGGTATTGCGCCTTCACGTCGGTTTGGGCGAAGGAAAGTGTTGAGATGAATAAGAATACGAGTACGATTGATTTCATTTTTAGACTATAAGATTTTGAGATTATTAGACTGTAAGATTGTTTGCGGGTAAAGATAATAATTTTTGTTGTCGGCTGTGGGTTTTGAGTTGTACGTTGTATGTTGTAGGTTACATTCTAGGGAACCAGTGAAAAATAGTTGTCGATTGAACACTTTTACTTAACCAGAACTTAACCGTGAACTGTCAACCGACAACCGAGAACCCTAGCCCTGATAGAAGCGGCAGCCCGGAACGCAGTGAGGACTATAGCGAATAGCAGGTTCCCGGCTCCTAAAAAAAATCAAAAAAAAATCCTCCATAAAGGAAGATTAAAAATGGCAAGCGACCTACATCGCACCGCTCAACCACATACCTTTGCTATGTTCCCATCCTGGAGGATTTTGCAGGAGCTGGTCGTGTAGGACTTGCCGGCGCAAATATACAATCTTTTTGTATTTTCGCAAACGGAATTGAACATATAAATTACTATTGTATATTGCCATTATAAAATTTTATTGATGAAAAAGTATAACTCCCTATTGCTCATTTTATTAGCTTCAATGGTGGCTTCTTGCGGAAGTTCTAAAAAAGAGAATGAAAGTCTTTTCGGTTTTGACACGGGGGCTTGTAAAGAAGTGTATCAACCTAGTGAATCGGCAACTTTGTCGGTCTTGAATCCACAAAACAAGAAAATTGACAGTATTATTTACTACGTAAACGATTTGAAAATCGCCTCGAAAACAGGAAACGAAAAAGTAAGTTTTCCTTTGAAAGACAAAAAATTAGGCTATCAAAACCTCAAAGCTTTGGTTTATTTTGAAGGAGAGAATGTAGAAACGACGTCGCGCATAGAATTGGTTTCGAACATTGAACCGAAATTGCTCAATTACACGATCGTCAATACATTTCCGCATGATACCTTGGCTTTTACAGAAGGATTTGAATTTTTTAGAGATACTTTGATAGAAAGCACTGGACAAAAAGGTGCGTCGCATTTTAGAAAGTACGATTACAAAACCGGAAAAGTTTACAAGCAAGTGAATATGGACAATCCTGATCATTTTGGTGAAGGAATTACGGTGATCAACAACAAAATTTTCCAATTGACTTGGCAATCGAATGTTGGATTTATCTACGACGCAAATACATTGAAACAAATCAAGACTTTTGCTTATGACAAACCTATTGAAGGTTGGGGAATGACCAATGATGGGAAAAACATTTACCAATCGGATGGAACGGAGAAGATTTGGAAGATGAATCCAGAGACGCAAAAAATGGAAGGTTACATCAATGTATATACGAATACCAACCAGATCAAAAGCATCAATGAACTCGAATGGATTGACGGAAAAATCTACGGCAACATTTGGCAAAAAGATGCGATAGCAGTGATAAACCCTAGCACTGGTGCGGTAGAAGGCGTATTGAATTTAGCTGGTCTGCGAAGTAAAATCAAATTTGCTGGCGCTGAAGTCTTGAATGGGATAGCGTACAACCCAAAAACCAAAACAATATTTGTGACTGGGAAGAATTGGGATAAGATGTTTGAGATTAGGGTGAATTAGAGACACGCTGCGCTGTAGAGACGGCTGCGCCTTTGGAAACGCTACGCTATTGACGTAATGGGATTAACAAGAAAATACAATTTGTATCAGTTAAAATAATAAAAAGAGGCTTCAATTTGAAGCCTCTTTTTTGTTTATGTCATTAGGCGTAGCCGTGTCTAAAGCCCGCAAGACGTGTCTAGAGCCCAAAGGGCGTGTCTTCAGCACAGCGTGTCCAACTACTTCTTCTTCACAAGATCCTTCAAATTCTGATACACATTACTCGATGCATTATAGCTCAAGTTGTTTTCTTGTGTTTTGTTTTTCAAATTCACATCGCCTTCTTTGGTTAAAGTAAAAGCGAGTCCTTCGTTGCGAATTTTATCAACGGTTTGAGACGCGTTTTTCAATTTATCTAAGTACTGAATTTCTTTGATTTTGGTGGTGGTTTGCAGGTTTGAAAACGCCTTACTTTTGGTTTTGACATTCCAGATTTCATTGTACTGCATGGTTTTATTTTCTGTCCTTTCCTTCGATTCTGTAGCCGCAGTTTCCGCCCAGGAAATCAAATGTAAAGCCGTTCCTTTTGTTGTAAAGGCCGTGATTTTACAATCGGTTGGATTGCCTTTTATATCGTACTTCTTAAGCAAAATAGTGTCTCTTTTGGCGCCTTTGTTTTCAATAAATAGATAGAGATTATCTTTAATCAGCTCCATCGAAAGATTGTTTAGCTTCGCCAATGACGAAGTAGCAGTAGCTTTTGGCGTTTTTTTCTTCTGAGCAAAAGTGGTTGTTGCTACAAAAGTACAGCAACGATAAGCAGGCATTTCTTCATAACATTATTTTTGGTTGCGGAAAATTACAAAAATAAATGAGATGAGTTTGCATTTTAACAATGCATAAAAAAACCGAGTTATTGCTAACTCGGTTAATCTATTATCTAAAAGTATTTTGACTTTTATTCAATTACTTCACTTCTTCAAACTCTACATCTTGCGTGTTATCGCCAGAAGCATCTGCTTGTGGTTGTGCGTCTTGAGCTTGTCCTTGTTCTCCTTGAGCATACATCGCTTCAGTTGCTGTTTTCCAAGCTGCATTGATTTTGTCCAATGCAATTTGAATCGCGTCCAAATCTTGGTTACCGTGCGCCATTCTCAATTCAGTCAAAGCATACTCGATAGCCGTTTTATTATCATCTGACAATTTATCACCTAATTCTTTCAATTGACTTTCAGTTTGGAAAATCATTCCGTCAGCTTCGTTCAATTTTTCAACTCTTTCTCTAGCAATTTTGTCAGAATCTGCATTCGCTTCAGCATCTTTTTTCATTCTTTCGATTTCTTCAGCTGTCAATCCAGAAGAAGCTTCGATACGAATATCGTGAGATTTACCTGTTCCTTTATCAGTTGCCGAAACTTTGATGATACCATTAGCATCAATATCAAAAGTTACTTCAATTTGTGGAACACCTCTTGGTGCTGGTGGAATTCCATCTAAGTGGAAACGACCGATAGTTTTGTTATCAGCAGCCATTGCTCTAGCTCCTTGCAATACGTGAATTTCAACAGTTGGTTGAGAATCTGCAGCAGTAGAGAATACTTGTGATTTTTTAGTTGGAATTGTAGTATTTGCTTCAATTAATTTAGTCAAAACACCACCCATAGTTTCGATACCTAAAGACAATGGTGTAACGTCTAACAACAATACATCTTTTACATCTCCAGAAAGTACTCCACCTTGAATAGCAGCTCCAATAGCAACTACTTCATCAGGATTAACTCCTTTAGACGCTTTTTTACCAAAGAATTTTTCTACTTCTTCAGCAATTCTTGGCATACGTGTAGAACCTCCAACTAAGATTACTTCGTCGATATCTTTTGTAGACAAACCTGCATCTTTCAAAGCTTTAGCAACTGGTTCCATAGAACGTTTTACCAAAGCATCTGACAATTGCTCAAATTTAGCTCTAGTCAATTTTTTTACTAAGTGTTTTGGTCCTGAAGCAGTAGCTGTAACGTAAGGCAAATTGATTTCTGTTTCTGAAGAAGATGACAATTCAATTTTTGCTTTCTCAGCAGCTTCTTTAATACGTTGCAATGACATTGGGTCTAAACGCAAGTCAATTCCTTCTTCAGCTTTGAATTCGTCAGCCAACCAGTCAATGATTTGGTGGTCAAAATCATCTCCACCTAAGTGCGTGTCACCGTTAGTTGACAATACTTCGAAAACGCCGTCTCCTAATTCAAGGATAGAAATATCAAATGTACCTCCACCTAAATCGTAAACAGCAATTTTTTGATCTTTACCTTTTTTATCCAAACCATAAGCTAGTGCAGCAGCAGTTGGTTCGTTGATAATACGCATTACTTTAAGACCTGCAATTTCACCAGCTTCTTTTGTAGCTTGACGTTGTGCATCATTAAAGTAAGCAGGAACAGTAATAACTGCTTCAGTTACTGTTTGACCTAAATAGTCTTCAGCAGTTTTTTTCATTTTTTGAAGTGTCATAGCTGACAATTCTTGTGCAGTGTACAAACGACCATCAATATCCACACGTGGTGTATTGTTGTCTCCTTTTACTACTGTGTAAGGAACTCTTTTCGCTTCACCTGTAGTTTCAGAGAATGAATGTCCCATAAATCTTTTAATCGATCCGATGGTTTTAGTCGGATTGGTTACCGCTTGTCTTTTCGCAGGATCACCTACTTTAATTTCGCCACCTTCTACAAAAGCAATGATAGATGGTGTTGTTCTTTTTCCTTCTGCGTTTGGGATTACTACTGCTTCGTTTCCTTCCATTACAGAAACACAAGAGTTTGTTGTACCTAAATCGATTCCAATTATTTTACCCATTTTAGTTTTATTTTAGTTTATTATAGTGTGCTTATTTTAACAACTCGGCGAGCAGTAGTCAATCTTTGTGCCAAGCGAATTGGGGTTTCTAAATTGTCAGTTTTGAAGAAAATTAGCTGACATGATGTCATTTTTTAGGAGCTTTTTCCCGCTTTACGCCTTTATCTTTTTTGTCTTCGTGCCTCATCCAAAAAAGGATACCGGCTACAATCGGGGCTAGGACTGTAGGACACGACTGCGCCTTTGGGGTTGGACACGCTGCTCTTAAGATTCTTAGATCGTATAGAACTTACAAAAATTTCTCCTGATTTGGACTTATAATCCAAAAATCCAAAGCGAAGGGCGCCAAGCGTGTCCAGCGTGTCTTGGCGTGCCCCACAACGAAGCGCGTCTCCTCAACAACTTCTCATTAAAAACCACAATCGAAATCAAAATCAATCCATAAGAAACAATCTGATTGAGATGTACTTCTTCCTTAAAATAAAACACCGCCAAAATAAAATGAATCAATGGATTCGTATACATCAAAATCCCAACTGCAGAAGAATTCATTCCTTTTAATGCATACAAATTCAAATACAAAGGAACAATCGTAAAGACAATGACAATCACAACCAACAACATATAAAACAAGGACGTTGTCGGTAACATACCGCTATACGCAGGATAAAAAGGAAGAATTACGATTGAGGCAATCAACATTTGCACTGTCAACACCACAAAGCGATCAAACTGATTGTTTTTGCGTTGGCTGATTAAATACAATGCAAACGAAAAAGCAATAACCAAACTGTAAATTAAATCTGTGATATGTCCATAAGCCAATATCGCGCAACTGACCACACATAGTGACACTGAAAACCATTGCCATCGACTCAGCTTTTCCTTCAAAATAAAAAACGCCAATATGGTCGTGACAATCGGACAAATCATATACGCAAACGACGCCGACTGCAAACTGACATGATTGATGGCATAAATAAATAGAAACCAATTCAAGATCAGCAAAAATCCTCCCGAGACGGTAAGAAAAACAATTCTCGTTTGAACTTTTCCAGCCATTTTTTTGTACTCGGAAATGTCATTCAACAATTCTTTTTTTCTAAAAAGTAAATTAATCAGCAGCAAGAAAGCCGTAGCTAAAAAAATTCGGTAGAACAAAATGTCTAACGAAGCATAGTCCTTTAGCGGTTTTAAAGCCAAACTAAAAAAACCCCAAATGACAAAAGAAGATAGTGCAGCTAGATAATATTTATTGAATCGCATCGAGTAAATTTTGCCGTAAATGTAGTACACCTCAGCGAGTCAAAAAAAATTAACCGCAAAGTTCGCCAGGTTAGTCGCAAAGTTCGCCATGAAGATTTTAAGTTTAACCTAAAAAACTTTGTTTTGCTAGCGTAGACCTTTGTGTCCTTTGCGGCTAAAAGAAAATAACAATTTCTCATTTTTACAAACCGATTTTTTCATTTTCCACAATCATTCCGTTATATTTGCTACACAAATCTACTTTTATGGAAGAATGTATCTCGGTTTTTGACATGCTTAAAATTGGTGTTGGTCCATCAAGCTCACACACACTCGGACCATGGCGTGCGGCAGAACGGTTTTTAGGTGAACTCCGAAACCAAAACATACTACACCAAACCACCAGCGTCAAAGTCGATTTATATGGTTCACTTTCCCTAACTGGCAAAGGACACGCCACGGATTTAGCGGTGATGTTGGGTTTGAGTGGACAAGATCCGGAGACAATTCCCGTAAAAGATATCGCAGGAATTATCAAAGAAATTGAAGATACAAACCAAATCAATTTAGGGAACGAACACACCATTCCGTTCTCATTCTTGATGGACATTGTCTTTAATAAAAACTTTCTTCCTTTTCATGCCAATGGTTTGACTTTTACCGCCACTTTAAAGGACAACTCCAAACATGAACAAACCTACTACTCTATCGGCGGTGGCTTTGTAGTGGTGGAAGAACGTGTCAATGCCAAGAAGAAACTTCAAATCAAATGTGCTTTTCCCTTCCCGATTCAAAATGCGGAAGAACTGCTCAACTATACCATTTCGGAAAACAAAACCATTTCGGAAATTGTTTACGAAAACGAGAAATCGATGCGTGCTGAAGAAGCTATTCATCATGAATTAATGCGTATTTGGACTACGATGTTAGAATGCATGTATATCGGTTGTCATTCTGAAGGCATTTTGCCCGGCGGTCTGAATGTTCGTCGACGTGCGTTCGATATGCATCAAAATCTCATTGGACTCGCGAATTACAATTCACCACAAGAATGGCTCGAATGCATCCGAAAAACAGAAGTAAAATTTCGTCAAATCCTCAAATGGGTGTCGTGTTTTGCTTTGGCAGTGAATGAAGTCAATGCCGCTTTAGGTCGCGTTGTTACGGCGCCAACCAATGGCAGTGCCGGTGTCATTCCAGCCGTTTTAATGTACTACTTAGTCATTGAAAATCACGACGCTGGAGAAAATGAAATCAAACAATTCTTGCTAGTTGCAGGAGAAATTGGCAGCATCTTCAAAAAAGGCTCCACAATTTCTGCGGCAATGGGCGGTTGTCAGGCCGAAATAGGCGTTTCCTCGGCAATGGCAGCAGCGGCTTTATGTGAAGTCATGGGCGGAACACCAGACCAAGTATTGATGGCAGCAGAAATCGCTATGGAACATCACTTAGGATTAACCTGTGATCCGATTGGTGGATTGGTACAAATTCCATGTATAGAACGCAATACGATGGGCGCGATTAAAGCCATCAACGCTGCGGAACTCGCCATGGAAACTGACGCTAAAAATGCCAAAGTACCTTTAGATAAAGTCATCGATACCATGTGGCAAACAGCGAAAGACATGAATTCGAAATACAAAGAAACTTCGGAAGGTGGCTTGGCTGTGGCAGTGAATATGGCGGATTGTTAAACTCTTTGAATCACAAATTACCTCTATTTTCGTGATTATCAGGATGTGAATTTGGATAACGATTGCTTGTAATATCCGAATTTTTGTCTCTATTCTCGACCATTTTTTTCCCAACGGTTTCTGGAGCTGTACTAGGTTTTAAACCCAATTCTTTTGAAGAAGGAAATTCAGAAATAGAAATATTTTGCTCCGTATGTCTGGCTCTATTAACTACTTTTTTACCACCACTTTGATCTGTTTCAATTTCAGATTGCATCGCAGACGCTGCATCACTAGGAGCATTAATGATAGTAGCTTCGTGCTTATTATTCATTTTCTTTGACCCTAAATCGTTGTTTTCCATGACTTTTAGATGATTAGTTTATATAATGTAATACTAAGCAATATAAAAGAACTCGAGTTTCATGATCTTAGATATTAGTATCAAAATCTCTAGGTGTAATGCAGTATGTATGTTCTCATTTTTTTTGAATGTTGATCGACGAATATAGAATGATGAACTTCGAAGTTGACTGCCCTAGCCCGGATGGAACCGGAAAACAAAACCGCGTCTTGCCTTTACTTTGGTTGGGCTGAGAAAGCGACCAGCGGAAGCTCTTGTCAGCCTTTACCAATGTTGGCAAGACGCGGTTTTTTTGCAGGGAACAGCCGGAATAGCTTCTAAACCTCGTTCAAATTAAAATAAAAAGTAAACTAACATCGAGATTTTATTTGCTTTTCTTGTTCGACTTATTCTAAGCATATATGCTTAAAAGGAAATTGCCAATGAAGTCGTTAAAAAAGTATTCGTATCCGTTGGATCTCCGTTTTTCAAAAACACCTCATCTTTACTCGACAAATTTCGAGCTTCCAATCTGAACATCACATTGTCGGCAATGATATAATCGAAGTTTGCTGAAAGGCCATAGGTTTTAAATCCGTTTTCGGTTCCTGTGGCAATAATAACGCCTTTTTTGTCTTGGTAAAATTCCGCTCTGGCGGCCAATTGAATCTTTGCCGTTGGTTTGTGTTGCAAGATTAAAACCGGCGAATACCAAACATCATAATCGCTGCTTCCGTTTACAGTTTGTTGCGCACCAATATCAAAACCAGTAGTCAAATTGGTCTTGTTACTCAAAGCAAATTGTCCGTAAAAATTATTGAAATAGCGCCATTTTCTATCGGCATCAGGTTGCTCGTTTCCTATGTAAGTGCTCCAATTTAATGTCGCTTTTGCAGAAGGTTTGTATGTTACTTGTGTCCCGAAAGCGGGCGTTTGATTGCCTTCTGTTTTTGAATACGTTGCCAACCATTTAAATACATCGCCGCCAAATACCATTTTTCAGATGGCGAAGTGTAGCCTATTTTTACGCCAGCTTCAAAATAAGGTGAATTATCTGCCAAGATGCTTCGGGTCAAATTGGCGCAGTCTTTACCAATCGCACTTTCAAAACCAATGTGTGACGGCATAATTCCCGCATCGACCCAAAGTTTGTGTTTCGAAGAAATTTTCACACCTACATTGGCTTCAAAAACATTTCGCATTAAATCTTCTTCCGCTGCCATATTGTATTGGGCGTAGGTTCCGGCCATTACCGCAATATTTCCGCGGATGTTGTCTTTGGAATAATTGGCTTTGATTAACCCTAGATTGAGGTTGAATTCGTTGTGTTTGTTGTGACTATAAACAAAACCAGGACGCAAATGATTCTCTGGATTTCCAAAATCATAACTGTAATAGGTTTCAACATAACCTGAGAAAGTCAGCGGATTGTTTTCTTTTTCCTGGGCACTAAGGTTTGTGCCGAGGAAAGCTACGACAGCGGCAAATAGTATTTTCTTCATTCTTACAGCATTGCGTGAATCGGAGCAAATTTATTGTTTTTAAGTAAGTAAATTAGTTACAGACTTTAAGTTTATAGGATTTTTGGAATTTAGAATAGTAACCTACGGTAGTAAAATCTTAATTTCCTTCCAAACTATTTCCTTCTTGTATCGATAATGTAAACAATCTTCCATTTGTCTTTTTCCTTGAATAGCGTAAAAGCATTGACGCCTTTGTGGCTTAATTTGCCGTCAAGGTAAAATTCGTAGGGTGTCCACGCGTGTCCCATCGAGCCATCGACTTGTATCGTATAACTTAAAATTTGTTCATTGAATTTGAGATTTTTAGGCATTGATGCGATGGAGCGATAAAAGAACTGCAGCGGTTCCTCTGTTATACTATTACCATTGGCGGTTTCAGTAATCGATTGTAAAATCATTTTGTCTGCACAAACTTGATGTAACAAAACCGTGTCACGATGGTGAAACCCTTCAAAAAAGGTTTCGATGGTATGTTTGATGTCGTCATTTTGTGCCTTTACGGAAATTGTAAAAAAAACAAATAATAACAATGTGATATTTCTCATAAACTAATTTAAGCGGTTGACAATAATAAGAAAGTAAAATCATCGCCCATATTTTCTTGCGCCACTGGCACAAATAAATACCAAAGGTAAAAATCTAATAGATATGATTGATTGTTACTTTCGGTTTGAATTCGAGTTGCTACTTTACCGTCGTTAACGTCTAAACCGTAAGATAATATTTCTGTTTCACCATCGAGAATTGCGTATTCTACCAAAGGATTATTTCGAATTATTAATTTCAATTTCTTGCCCTCAAATTCGATTATGGTGGCATTCGAGTACCATTTTTCTGTTTCAGTTTTCAAAACAATATTTCCTTGAGTATCAACGATCTCAATATTATTTTTCCAAAAGCCAATGTGCTTTATATGATATAATTGATTTTCAATTTCAAATGTTGCTTTTCTTTCAAAAACATTTGATTTGATTGTTAAATTACCAATTCTATTCTCTTGTTTGCTAAAGGAATAGTTTCCTTCTCCTATTTTCTTCCAGTTTTTAAGATTAATGGCCATTTTTTAGATCTTTAAAATTCACACCGTTAGTAAATAATACAAACGAAATGTTACAACAATATTGCAATTCGCCACGGTTAATTTAAAAACCCAAAGTGATTTTATTACTTTTACAGCACTAAATAAAAAACCTATGTCGGTAGCCAAAAAAGATTACAAAAGAATTACTACAAGATCATTGATTGAAATGAAGGAAAATGGTGAGAAAATCTCCATGCTCACAGCCTACGATTTCACAATGGCAAAGATTGTAGACGCTGCAGGTGTTGACGTCATTCTTGTTGGCGATTCTGCCAGTAACGTTATGGCGGGTCATGAAACCACCTTTCCCATTACTTTGGATCAGATGATTTATCATGCTTCCGGAGTTGTTCGTGCCATTCATCGGTCTTTGGTAGTGGTGGATTTGCCTTTTGGAAGTTACCAATCGGATTCTAAAGAAGCTTTGCGATCGGCAATTAGAATCATGAAAGAAAGTGGTGCTCATGCGGTTAAAATGGAAGGTGGCGGTGAAATCAAAGACAGCATCAGAAAAATCTTAAATGCTGGAATTCCAGTCATGGGACATTTAGGACTCACGCCACAGTCGATCTATAAATTTGGAACCTATACAGTGCGCGCCAAAGAAGATGCGGAAGCGGAGAAATTATTAGAAGATGCCAAATTATTGGAAACCTTAGGTTGTTTTGCCATTGTATTGGAAAAAATTCCGGCTCATTTGGCGGAAAAAGTGGCAAAAAGTATTGCGATTCCTGTGATCGGAATTGGAGCTGGCGGAGGCGTTGATGGTCAAGTATTGGTGATTCATGATATGTTGGGATGAATAATGAGTTTAGTCCACGGTTCTTGCGTCGCTACCTCAATTTATATGATGAAATGACAAAAGCCATCGGTCAGTATGTTGATGATGTGAAGTCGAAGGATTTTCCGAATTCTGGAGAACAGTATTAATTCCTAATTAATAATGAACAATTAATAATTAATAATTGGGGCGTTACCACAAGGGTCGGGCTTTGCGCTCCCAATCTTTTGCCTTGCTAAAAAGCAAGCCAAAAGGATTTCCGCTGCAATCCCTAACGCAACATCTGAAAATAGCAACGCCTTTATTTTCCTTATGAAAATAGTTTCCACAAAATCCAACCTCCAAATTCTCCACGAAGACAACCATATTATCGTCGTCAACAAACGCGTGGGAGATATTGTGCAAGGAGACAAAACGGGAGACAAACCGCTATCGGAAGTTGTCAAAGAATATATCAAAGACAAATACAGCAAACCGGGTGAAGTCTTTCTAGGTGTTGTTCATAGATTAGACAGACCTACATCGGGCATTGTCGTTTTTGCAAGAACGAGTAAAGCACTGACTCGATTAAATGAAATGTTTAGTGCGCGCGAAACACAAAAAACCTATTGGGCTGTGGTAAAAAACAAACCCGAAAAATCAGAATACACACTCGTACATTTTCTGAAACGCAACGAAAAAAACAACACGTCTAAAGCGCATCTCAAGGAAGTTCCTGAAAGCAAAATCGCTAAACTCGATTATAAAATAATTAAAGAATTGAACTCCTATTTTGTTCTAGAAATCGACTTACATACGGGAAGACACCATCAAATCAGAGCACAATTAGCCGCTATTGGTTGTCCAATTAAGGGCGATTTGAAATATGGTTTTGACAGAAGTAATCCTGATGGTGGCATTCACCTTCACGCAAGAAAATTAGTTTTCGTACATCCCGTTTCAAAAGAAAAAATAGAAATTGTGGCTTCTACTCCAAAAAATTCCGTTTGGGATGCGATTTAAGTCTCTTAAAATTGTATTTTTACATTTGCACAAATCTACTTAAATGATTAACCTACAAAATACTTATGAAAAAAATTATACTACTATCTTTAATACTAAGTGCCTATAATATTTTTGCACAAGACCATTTTACGGGCGTTACTACTTCATCTCGAGTTGGAATTTTGAACGTTGGAATGAATCCAGCGGAACTACCCAATTTATCAAAAAAATTCGAGATTAATATTTTCGGACTGAGTCTCAATTTTTCAAATAATGTAATTGGATTGGATGATTTGAATTCCGACACAAACATTGAAGATTTACTTTTCAAAGGTGACCAAATCGTAAATGCTGGCGCTGATGTCGAATATGCAGGTCCAGGCATTGCGATGAAATGGAAAAAATGGGGATTTGGAATCTCTTCAAAAGGCCATATTAAGTTTGATGTTGTAGATGTTGACCCTAAATTTGGGAATGCCATTCTAAACACAGATGACATTACAGAAAGCGGGACAGACTTCATTAAAAACGATTATAACCAAAGAATGAACGGTGTTTCGTGGGGAGAAATAGCACTTTCTGCTGGACGAACAGTTTTTGAAAATGAAAAACATCGCTTCAATGCGGGAATTTCATTGAAACTTTTGTTTCCTGGTTCTTATTCTAATATTGGTATTGACAAATTTCAAGGAAATGTAACCACCTTTTTTGACGCAAATAATCCATCTAACTCCAGTGCTTTTCTGACTACAACTGTTCCCGTCAATGTTAACTTTTCTTACTCAGGAAATTTAGCCAATCGATTTACAGATGTAAATGATTACACCAGTTCTGTCTTTGGTAACTTAAACGGAATAGGGACAGAAATTGGCGTCAACTATCAATTGAAAGATGGGGATAAAAAGTACAAAATCAATGCGGGTATGTCCATTAGAAATATTGGAAGTTTGACTTTCACGGATTCAAACAATTCGTCAAATTCCTATAGTTTAAATATTCCTGTAAGCAATCCACTTAATTTAGATGAATTTGATGGTACAGAAAGCCTCATCGAAGTCGAATCCTTGCTGCAAAGCAAAGGGTACTTAAGCAGTGAAAAATCAAACAAAGACTTCAAAACAAGACTCCCAACACTCTTCAGTATCTACGGTGATTTTAAGGTTTTTCACAAGTTTAATATTACTGGGTATTTGCAACAAAGAATGGGCGACAATAATGAAAACCGACAAATTACTGCACAAAATAGCTTTAGTATTATTCCTAGAATCAATTTGGGCTATTTCGAAGCCTATATTCCGTTTTCACACAACGAAATTTCAGGCGGAAATACCGGATTTGGTCTGCGTTTAGGAGGATTTTATATGGGCTCGAGTTCTGTAATTTCAACTTTAACTAGTAACACGAAGAAAGTCGATTTTAATATGGGCTTCCGTTGGGCATTTCTATAGAATTAGAAAAACAATACTCCAGCAATTTATGTAAATGCACACCAAAACTGAAATAGCGGTTCGTAAAAAAGTACTCATTCGATTACTACATGAATTAGATATTCAGGAAGAGTCGATCTTGAACTCCTTGTACGCTGATTTTAAAAAACCAGCCTTTGAAGGCGTAGTCACCGAAACCGCTTTGGTTAAGTCGGAATTAAAGTACACCATTAAGAATATTAATAAATGGGCAAAGCCACAAATGGTATGGCCGACTTTGGTGAATTTTCCTTCAACGGATTTCATCTATAAAGAACCATACGGAAAAGTGCTGATCCTTTCCCCTTGGAACTACCCTTTTCATTTAGCGATGTATCCACTGATTGCAGCATTTGCAGCAGGAAATCAAGTCATTTTAAAACCATCGGAACTCACGCCAAATACTTCAAGTATAATTGCTAAAATTATAACTACTGTCTTCGAAAAATCGCAAGTAGAAGTGATTGAAGGTGGCATCGAGACCGCAAACAAACTCTTGGCAGAACGTTGGGATTATATTTTTTTTACCGGAAGTGTCGCTGTTGGGAAAGTTGTAGCTAAAGCTGCGGCAATCCATTTGACACCAGTGACATTGGAATTAGGAGGAAAAAGTCCTTGCATTGTTGACGAAACAGCGGTATTGCGATTAGCGGCAAAGAAAATAGTTTGGGGAAAATTCCTAAATGCTGGACAGACGTGTGTTGCTCCAGACTATCTTTTGGTTCATGCCAATATCAAAGAGCAATTGGTAACCTACTTACAAGAGGAAATCACTACTGCATATGGAGAAAACCCTGAATTATCTCCAGACCTTGCTAGAGTAATCAACCAAAAAAACTTCCAAAGACTTGAGCGATTGCTAAAAGAACAAGAAATAATTACTGGTGGAAAATTGAATGAAAATGAGCTTTACATTTCGCCCACTCTGATTAACGAACCTGCTTTAGAAAGTGCATTGATGAAAGATGAAATTTTCGGTCCGCTCTTGCCAATCATCTCGTACAAAAACGAGCATGAGTTAGAAATTGTGTTATCGAAATATGAAAAACCGTTGGCTCTTTATGTCTTTTCAACATCAAAATCTTTTATCGAGACTTGCCTTTTAAAATACTCATTTGGTGGCGGCTGTGTCAATGATATAGCCATTCATCTGGCGAACAGAAACCTCCCATTTGGGGGCGTTGGTCAATCGGGTATTGGCGCCTATCATGGCAAGTTTAGTTTTGATACGTTTTCAAATCATAAATCAATTGTAAAAAAAGCCAATTGGCTTGATATTCCTATCCGTTATGCACCGTATCGGGACAAAATAAATTGGGTTCGTAAGCTCCTTAATTGGTTATAATTAAAAATAAAATCGTACTATTGATAATCAAAATATCTAAAGCAATTTACTATGAAAAACACGAATGAGGCAATTGAAAACATAAAAGCACATGGTTACGATCTTGACTTTGGAACGGTTTTTAACCATGCTTTTGAGACGTACAAAAAAATTGCAATAAATGGCGGTGTAGCATTCCTACTTTACTTATTACTCCTCATGATTGTTGGTGGTGGACTTGTGATCGGAATCATTGGTTTCGGAACTGATCTCGATGATCTTCAAAATTTCACCATCGCAAATTTTTCCACCGTTGGTATTCTTGTCTATATAGTCATTATGATACTGTTTACATCACTAACTAGTCCATTTAATGCTGGCTTACTTAAAATGGCAAGAAATGCGTCCAAAAACGAAGGGTTTTCCATCGGAACCGCATTCGAATATTATAGCAGTTCCTATTTTAAAGATATTTTCGTTGCCACATTGATCTTGAGTAGTTTTACTACGGTAGTTGCGGTTGGACTAGAATTGGTTGATTACAAATTTCTTGGTGTAGTGGTCAATTTACTTTTTTCATTTATGACGTTCCTGACAATACCGCTAATCGTCTTTGGTGATTTAAAACCAATAGATGCAATACAAGGCAGTATCACCTTAGTTTCTAAGCAGTTCTTTATCATATTAGGATTATTAATTGTAGCTGGGCTATTTTGTATGCTTGGCATTTTTGCTTTATGCATAGGAATCGTTTTCACCATGCCAATACTTAGTGCAATCAGTTACAGTATATATGCAACGGCAATTAATGATAATGAACCTGAAAACACTGAGGAAGAGTTCAACGAAAACACCATTACTTTCGAGTAAAAAACAGCGTGTTTTGAAGAATTTAAAGCAAAAACCTTGATAAAACTATTGTAAAATGTTTTACTTAATCGACGGACAATGAATGTATTGAATAAGATATTTTTTTATTCGCTTGAGCCCTTTGAATTGAAAAATTACTTTTCAATAAGTCAATCTCTCATGTGGATTATTGTTCCTGTTTTATTGATTCTTGTTGCGCTATTAGTATATAGTTTTATCAAAATAAACAAACGGTTTAATAATAATGAATTAGAAACCAGCACTGAGCAAGAATCTACAACCAAAGAATACCAGCTTTACTTTCTTTTTGTTGGTATTTTATTAATCATATTTGAAATACTTCTTGAAATATACTCAATTCGAACATCAAGCCCTTTAAGAACAAACTTTTTGTTAGGGATTTCCTCGATTATTATTTACCTTTTGAGTAAGAAAATCAAATGGTTTAACAGAAATGTTCAAAGTATTTTTATCATTATTTTCTTCGCCTACATGACCAAAATGGCGTCGAAATTAGCGCTTCTAGAATATGACGATGTAACCTTAATAGGCTTTATTGTATCCTTTTTCTTCTCCTTACAAGTCATTCGACCAATTAAACTATATTGGATGTTTTTGCTTTATGTGATTGTATTTATTAGCTGCTCGTTCATTTTTGAATGGATTCCCCTTCAAACTTTAATAATTCTCGCAAACTTTTGCTTTTTGATTGGTTTCATTCACTACGTTCAATATATTACCTATTTAAACACCCAAAACAAATTTCGATTTAGTAACGAAATCGTACACAAAGGCAATTCGCTGATCATTGCTACAAATAAAAAGGGAGAAGTATCTTTTTGTAGTGAATCAATAACCGAAATTTTGGGTTATACGAGAGACGAAGTCCTTGGTTTTGGATTTTGGACACTCACCGAAGATCCAGATTTTGTGGGAGAAGATTATCACGAAGAATATATTGATAACCGACTGCATGTCCGAAAACTAAAATGTAAAAATGGGCAATACAAATACATTCAGTGGAAAGACAAAAAATTTACCGATAATTTAGTAATCGGTATCGGCCAAGATGTTACCGAAGAAATTATTGCAAAAGATCAGTATAAGAGCTTGATTCAAACAGCCAATGACTTTATATACGAAACCGATGTCAAAGGCAATTTTACTTTTATTAATGAATTTAGTGAAAAAATACTGGGCTACAGCCTTAAAGAAGTAACAGGAACAAATTATTCATCCTATATTCATCCTGATTATGTTGAAAAAGTAAATCATTTTTCTCAATACTACTGATTTTAATGATGCGAATAGTGCCACGGTAGAGTTTCCTATTATCAAAAAAGATGGTGACTTACTGTGGGTTTCTGAGAAAGTAAATTACAGAAAAAATAATGCTGGCGAAGTCATCGGCTTTTCGGCTATTGCTCGAGACATTTCTGTGCTCAAGAACATCGAATTAGAAAAACAAAACAGTCAAACTAAGCTATCGAAATATAATGAAGTTCTCAAAGCTTTGATGTCAAAAAGTTACTCCACTTCGGAAGATTTTGATAGTATTCTGAAAGAATTTTTGGAAACTGCGTGCCGTACCATGGATACAAAAAGAGCCAGTTATTGGGAATATTATCCTGATAAAATCAAATGTATCAATCTATTTGAAGAACACAAAAACAAATTCGAAAAAGGTTTTGTATTAAAGCAAGAACAATATCCAAACTATTTTCAAGCAATCGAAAACGAAATGCAGATCATTGCTAGTGACGCCATTAACAATGACTTTACAAAAGAGCTTTGCTTAGATTATTTTTCGAAAAACAACATATTTTCATTATTAGATACTCCCATTTTTATTAACGGTCAACTCAAGGGAATTGTTTGTTTTGAGCAGATAGAAAAAATTAAAAATTGGGATAATGAAGATATCGCATTTGCGCGAGCCATTACAGATTTGATTGTCATTGCAATCGAATCACAAATGCGAATTGAATCAGAAAGAAAACTGGTTTATAAAAGCGAATTACTGTCCGCTATGGTCATGTGTACGGAGAATTTTATCAACACCAAAGAAAAAATCGAAATTTTCAGGGAAGCCTTTCCAATTATAGGAAAAGCAATTGATGTTGATCATTTGCATTATTATGAAAATGATAAAAGCACCAATTTATTCCATCAAAAATACAAATGGGGAAGAGAAAATATCGAACTTCAAATCACTAAATTACGATACTTTTCGCACGAAGATTTCCATGAAATTGTAACCAAAGCCAACTTACGAAAATCGCTAAAAACCAATACCAGAAATCTAAATGATGGCGTCCTAAAACGATTATTAATAGCCAATGAAATAAAGTCGATTTTGATTTTTCCGATTTTCCAAAAAGATACTTTTATAGGCTTCATCGGTATGGATGTTTGTAATGAAGAAAGATATTGGACCGAAGACGAAATCAATATCTTACAGATTTTATCTAGTAATATCTCGTCCTCACTCGAACGATTAGATAACGAAATTGAAATCCACCAAAGTGAGGAAAAATTTAGACTTTTAGCCAATAATATTCCGGGAACGGTTTATCTCTCCAATTATGATGAAAAATGGTCTAAGATTTACCTGAACGACGAAATTGAGAAACTAACCGGCTATCCAAAATCTGAATTTCTAGAAAACAAACGCTACTATATCGATTTGGTGCATCCTGATGATATTGAAGATTTCGCAGGCGTTGCCCGAAAACTGTTTAATGAAAAGAAGAAAATTCATCTCACCTACCGCATTATTCACAAAGAAGGAAGAACAGTTTGGGTAGAAGAATTCGGAGAACCTATTTTAAAAGATGGAAAAATCCAATATATAGGTGGGATTTTTATCGATATTACCGAACGAAAATTATCCGAGAATATCATCAAAGAGAAAGAAATTGCCGAAGCAGCCAACAAAGCGAAATCGGAATTTTTAGCCAATATGAGCCATGAAATCCGGACACCATTAAACGGTATCATTGGATTCACGGACTTATTAATGAAAACACAACTAGAAGACTTCCAAAAACAATACATGAATACCATCAATCAATCTGCTAATTTATTGATGGAAGTCATTAGCAATATTCTTGATTTCTCAAAAATTGAATCTGGTAAACTAGAACTGAATATCGAAAAATATAATGTGATTGACCTAGCACATCAAGTCATCGAATTGGTCAAATATGAAGCTAATTTAAAGCAGCTGCAATTGGTTTTAAATATTGATCCGAAAGTGCCAAAAACAATTTACATTGACTACATAAGACTCAAGCAGGTATTGATTAATCTTCTCAGCAATGCCGTCAAGTTTACGGAAAAAGGAACGATTGAGTTCAATATTACATTCAAGAGTATTCATGAAGATAAAGTAATGCTGCGGTTCAGCGTAAAAGATTCTGGAATTGGCATTAAGAAGAACAATCAAGAAAAAATATTTGAAGCCTTCTCACAAGAAGATTCTTCGACAACTAAAAAATTTGGCGGAACAGGCTTAGGATTATCAATTTCAAATCAAATTCTTAACTTAATGGGCAGCCATTTACAGTTGATTAGCAATTATAAAGAAGGTAGCGAGTTTTTCTTTGATGTTGCGTTAAAAACAGCCAACGAATCTAAAACTAAAGTGGCCAAGACCACGTTGTTGACAGAGAAAAAAGCAAAAGGAACAAATGAAAATTTCACAAGAACTTTCAACGTCCTTATTGCTGAAGATAATAAGATCAACATGTTGCTGGCGAAGACATTAATCAAGCAAATTCTACCAAACGCCATCTTAATAGAAGCTGCTGATGGCTTAGACGCAATCGAAAAATTCAAAGAAAATGACGTCGATATCATCTTCATGGACGTACAAATGCCAAACATGAATGGCTATGAAGCGACGAAAAAAATACGAGAATTGCAGACTACTAGAATTCCAATTATAGCGCTTACCGCAGGAACCGTCGTTGGAGAAAGAGAAAAATGCCTTGAAGTTGGTATGGATGATTATGCATCAAAACCCATTATCAAAGACACACTCGAATTGGTTATTGCGAAATGGGTTTCAATCTAGTAAGACAATAAAAAAAGCGAACAATTATGAAATGGATTGGCAGAAGGCAAAGTGATAATATGGAAGACCGTCGTGGATCTTCGAGTGGAAAGATTGCCATTGGTGGCGGTTTGTTGGGTATTATAATTTTATTGATCAATACTTTTGGGGGAGAAAGTGCGCAACAATTAACTCCCGTTTTAGAACAACTTCAACAAAATCAGGGTCAACAAACCGAACAAACTGCAGCATTAACGCCCGAGCAAAAAGAATTGGGCGAATTTGCGGCAACTGTACTTGCTGATACAGAAGATGTGTGGAAAAAAATATTTCAGGAAAACAATCTCACCTATGAAGAACCAAAAATGGTTCTATTTACTAGCAATGTCGAAACTGGTTGTGGTTCCGCCACTGCTGCTTCGGGACCATTTTATTGTCCAGCAGATCGAAAAGTCTACATGGACTTAGCCTTCTTCGAAGAACTCAAGTCACGTTTTGGTGCAAAAGGTGGTGACTTTGCCATTGCTTATGTGATCGCGCATGAAGTTGGACATCACGCAAACTCTCTTAGGAACATCCGCAAAAGTGCGTCAATTGCAAGAAGGAAAATCAGAAGCCGAGGCTAATAAATTGTCAGTTGCCCTTGAACTACAAGCCGATTTTTATGCGGGACTATGGACACACTATAACCAAAACATGAATCAGGTGCTAGAAGCTGGTGATATCGAAGAAGCCTTAAGTGCGGCAAATGCTGTAGGTGACGATGCGATTCAAAGCAAAATGCAAGGTCATGTTGTTCCCGATAGCTTTACTCATGGTACTTCTGAACAAAGAATGAATTGGTTTAATCGTGGATTTAAATCAGGAGATATTACGTTGGGCGATACTTTTAAATAAGAAACGCTGCGATATAGACACGCCTGCAGCTGTGTATGTTTAGGAGCCAGGAACCTGCTGTTCGCTATATCTTTGTTCGTTCCTCACAAAGGATACCGCTGCCATCAGGGCTAGGCAACTCATTTCAAAACAAGAATTTTCTACATATCTAAAACGTAGCGTGTCCAAAGCGTAGCGCGTCTTCAGCGTAGCGTGTCCAAAAATCTACTCTTCCTCGTCACCTGCCGCATTCGATTTCGAATAACCGCGCCATTTTTCTATAAGCTCTTTCATATCGTCGGGTAATTCGGTATCAAAGCGCATCATTTCGCCTGTTGTCGGATGCACAAATCCTAAAGTCTTGGCATGCAATGCTTGTCGAGGCAAAATCTTAAAACAATTATCAATAAATTGCTTGTATTTAGTAAAAGTCGTTCCTTTCAAAATCAAATCACCTCCATACCGCGCATCATTAAACAATGGATGTCCAATATGTTTCATATGCACACGAATTTGATGGGTTCGTCCGGTTTCTAAAACACAAGAAACCATGGTCACATAACCAAATCGCTCTAAAACTTTATAATGCGTAACTGCTGGCTTTCCAATTTCTGGATCAGCAAAAACCGCCATTTGCATGCGGTCTTTCACATGGCGTGCGATGTTACCTTCAATCGTACCTTCGTCTTCTTTTACATTCCCCCAAACAATAGCGATATATTCCCTTTCTGAAGTTTTCGCCTCAAATTGCTTCGCCAAATGCGTCATGGCGGCTTCGGTTTTGGCAATCACCAAAAGTCCAGATGTATCTTTGTCGATGCGATGCACCAAACCAGGACGCTCGCTGCTATTCAATGGTAAATTTTCAAAATGATACGCCAAAGCGTTGACCAAAGTTCCGGTATAATTACCATGCCCAGGATGCACCACTAATCCCGGCGGTTTGTTGATGAGCAACAGAGCATCATCTTCATATACAATATCTAACGTTTGACTTTATAATTGGATTTTACTGGAGCATCATTCACATAAATATCACCATTCGTAGCTGCTTGCTGAATCTTATTTCGAGTCGCATTCGGAATCAAATTCATCAAAAACTTATCAATACGCAAAAGCAACTGCCCTTTCGGAACTTCAAATCGAAAATGCTCGTATAATTCGTCTTCTAATTCTGGACTGTCTTCGTTAGTTTGCATTGACTGGAGTTTCATCAGTTGGTGGAATACTGTCCAATTCAGTGTCGTCAAATCCAACTTTACCATCTCCTAAAACCAAATCGATTTTTGAGGACTTAAAGACTTTATCACCCGGATTCAACTTCTTGCCATTCCAACGCATTTCCAAAACCATGTCTTTACCCAAATACGGTTTGTACGAGATTGTTCCTTCTTCAAGTCCAAGAGCTTTCAGTGTAGGAACCGCTTGACGATATGTTTTTTCAATTAAATTCGGAATCTTGACTGTGGTGAATCCAGAAGAATTAATCTTGATATAAATTTTTCGATCTTCTTTTACTTTCGATCCCGCAATTGGATCTTGCTCAACAACACTATGCTTCGGAAAATCTGGATTGTAATCTACACTATCCAAAAGAACATAATCCAAATTAAGTTCATCCAACTTCTCCTCTACCTGCAACTCGCTCAGTTTTTGCAAATTCGGTACGGTAATCTCATTCCCGTGATCTGTGGTATAAGTCAACCAATGCATAAACAAATAACCCAGCACGCCGATGATCGCCATCGCAATTAGCATTTGAAATAAGAAAGTCCGACTCTTAAGATATTCCTGTAAACTCATTGGTAAAATATTTTGGCAAAGATATAAAAATAGAAGCGGCATTTTGTTTGAAAAAAAATGATAATTTTGTTTTGATTTTAGGAGCTATTTCCCGCTATTCGCTAAATCTTTCGCGCCACACGAGCGGAGCGAACTGACGAAGTTAACAACGGCGCAAAAGGACGGGGCTAGGGTTGAATCGTTTAATCGTCTAACCGTTAAACCGCCCTCCCGATTAAACGAATCAACAATTAAACGATTTTAACGAATCAACGATTAAACAAATAAACAATTCCACACCAATGAAAAACATTGCCATCATCATGGGCGGCTATTCCAGCGAATTTGAAATCTCTCTCAAAAGCGGCAACGTCGTATATCAATTTCTAGACAAATCGAAATACAACGGATTTCGCATTCACATTTTGAAAGAAAAATGGGTGTATGTTGATGACAATGATAACGAATATCCCATCGACAAAAATGATTTTTCCGTTACAGTTGCTGGAAGTAAAATCACCTTTGATGCTGTTTTCAATGCGATTCACGGAACTCCTGGAGAAGATGGATTGATGCAAGCGTATTTCAATTTGATTCATTTGCCGCAGTCTTCTTGTGACTATTATCAAGCCGCGTTGACGTTCAACAAACGGGATATGTTGTCGGTTCTAAAACCTTACGGAATCAAATGCGCAACCTCATACTATTTGAATAAAGGCGAAACCATCAATACAAGTGAAATCGTGAGTAAAGTCGGTTTACCTTGCTTCGTCAAACCTAACAAATACGGGTCGAGCTTCGGAATCTCTAAAGTAAAAACCGAAGCCGAATTACCTATTGCGATTGAAGTTGCCTATAAAGAAGATAACGAAATCATCATCGAGAGTTTACTAGATGGAACCGAAGTTTCTGTCGGTGTCATCAATTATAAAGGAAAAATCACGGTCTTGCCAATTACCGAAATCGTTTCTGACAATGACTTCTTTGATTACGAAGCCAAATACTTAGGGAAATCGCAGGAAATCACACCCGCTCGAATTCCGGCTGATATCGCTGAAAAAGTCAATGCAGTCGCCAAACGAGCTTACGAAATTTTGAATATGAAAGGTTTTTCTAGAAGCGAATTTATCCTGGTGGATGGCGAACCTTATATGTTGGAAATGAATACGATCCCAGGATTAACGACGGAGAGTTTGATTCCACAGCAAGCCAGAGAAGCTGGAATTTCTTTAGAAGATTTGTTTACCAATGCGATTGAGTTGGCTTTCAATGACTGAGTTTCTGAGATTATCATTGTATACGTGAAACATAGCTTTCAAGAAAATCTTTGTAGCGGCGTTCGCTAAGACCTCAGAACCTCAAAGAACCCTTAGACACTTAACCACAACCTAGAAAATGAGAAAAGCCATATTCCCCGGATCCTTTGACCCCATCACTTTAGGGCATTACGATTTAATCAAACGAAGCATTCCACTATTTGATGAGATTGTGGTCGCGATTGGAATCAATGCGGAAAAAAAATATATGTTTTCCCTTGAGGAAAGAAAACAATTTATCGAAGCTTCTTTTGCGGATGAACCCACCGTTTCGGTGGTTACTTATGAAGGTTTGACGATTGATTTGTGTAAGAAACTGAAAGCGAATTTCATTTTACGCGGCTTGCGCAACCCAGCGGATTTTGAGTTTGAAAAAGCCATTGCGCACACCAATAGAAAACTCTCAAAAATAGAAACTGTATTTTTATTGACAGCTTCTAAAACCTCTTATATCAGTTCAAGTATCGTTAGAGATGTGATCAGAAATGGTGGTGAATATGAGCTTTTGGTGCCTGCTGCAGTGCGGGTGAAAAAATAGATTTTAAGACTCGGCTGCGCCTTTGGACACGCCTACGGCTATGGATTTTTGGCCAAAAAAAAACTTAATATAAAAAAGCGACTTCAAATTGAAGTCGCTTTTTTATATAGCGAAGCGTGTCCAAAGGCGCAGCCGTGTCTAATAGTCCTCTTTCTTAACAACTTTTCTTGCGACTTCTATCTTATATTTTTTCCTTTCATTTTTTCATCGCGAATTAAGCGCAATAATTCAGGAACTTTTTTTGATTTTACGGCAGCAAACGAGATGAAATCTTTGACTTCAATCAGTCCTAAGTCACCTTTTCTAATTTGCCTTTTGGGAAAAGAAACCAACTATGTCGATTTTGTTTAATTTATTTTTCTTTCCGCCACTAATATAAATGGTTTGAAACTGCGGTGGTGGTTTGGGCAATGTAGCCGCCCCATCAACTTTCAGTGCTTTCATACTGTAATCGATATAATCCAATTTCTTTTCACTTTCGTGAATAAGAACATAAGCCGTTCCAGACGCAAGCATTCTTGCAGTTCGTCCATTGCGGTGGGTAAACTCATCCTCTTTGGATGGCAAATGATAATGGATTACGTGCTTCATTTCTGGAATATCCAAACCTCGCGCGGCTAAATCCGTCGTCACTAAATAGGTTACACTTCCATTCCGGAATTGAATCAGCGCACGTTCTCGTTCATCTTGATCCATGCCTCCGTGGTAATAGGTGGCGTAAATTCCTTTTTCATTCAGCGTATCGCTAATGCGCTCTGCGGCATCTCTGTGATTACAAAAAATTAAGGCCGATTCTGATTTTAAAGAACAAATCAATTGAAATAAGGTATTGATTTTATCTTTTTCTTTTGAAACAACCATTACCGTTGATAATTGCTGATTTTCTGATTGCTCTGGAATAAAATCCAACACGGTGGGATTTGTTACGCGCGTATATTTTGGGATTTCGATATCGGAAGTTGCCGATACCAGAACACGTTTGTTTATTTTGGTTAACTTACTGATGATGAACGACATTTCCTCATGAAATCCGAGTTGCAAAGATTTATCAAATTCGTCCAAGACTAACGTCAAAATACTAGTCGTAGTAAATGTTCCTCGTTCTAAATGATCAGCAATTCTTCCTGGAGTTCCAATCAAAACAGCGGGTGGATTGCTTAGATTTTTAATTTCCGTATCTATGGAATGTCCACCATAACAAACATTTGCTTTAAAATCAGTGCCCATTTTCTTCCAGACTTGTTCGATTTGAATACCCAATTCGCGGGAAGGAACCAAAATCAAGCACTGCACATTCTTGATTTCTGGTTCTAGAATCTCAAAAATGGGAAGCAAAAAAGCAAGTGTTTTTCCAGAACCTGTTGGAGAAAGTAATAAAACATTGGTATCGTTAAGAATAGTTTCTTGAGCAGCCTGTTGCATTTCGTTGAGGCTCTCAATTCCTAAATTGAGGAGAATATTATTCGAATGGTGGTTTTTCATTTGCCAAAGGTAAACCATTCCGAATTGAAAAGTAATATTTCGAATCGGTCTATTTTACGAGTTGATCCTCTTCAAAAACCAGTTTGATATTTTCGTAAGAATTTTTCATCGCTTCCTGAATTTGCTCGGGATTTAGCCACGCCACTTTCTCGATGCCTTCTTCGAGTTGTCCAACGGGAGTTCCTTCAAAATCAGTTTTCATTTCATACCACTGCGTAATTTTCAGCTTGTAAATGCCATTACGTTTAAAAATGTGATAGGTCTTTTGCAGTTTCTTCGTAATAATTAGATTGTTAACACCAGTTTCCTCTTCTACTTCGCGCATTGCAGTCAATTTCATCTTTTCCCGCTTTTCTTTGCCTCCTTTAGGCAAGTCCCATTTACCATTCCGGAAGATAAAAAGTACTTCACCTTTCTTATTGTAAACCAAACCACCACCAGCGCGTTGCACGGGAATTTTCTCCTTTAGTTTTTTTAAAATAATTTTCTCATCAGGATAATACAAATAACACTTTTTGATTTTGTTGTTAAACATATTAATCACCAGCTTCTCAATGTCAGTGCTCTCCAACAAAAAGAATTGGAAATCTGTTTCTTTAACAATTTCATTTGTTAAGAAAAAAGGTTTATCGTTTACAAAAACTTTATACATTTGTATCTATGATTTTTAATAGAGACACCGCCGAGAAAACCGCCGAATTGCTTTTGCAAATAAATGCAATTAAATTGAATCCAAAAAATCCTTTTACATGGGCATCTGGATGGAAGTCTCCTATTTACTGTGATAACAGACTCACACTGTCTTTTCCACCGATAAGAAATTATATCCGAGAAGAATTTTCTAAGAATATTGAAAAGCAATTTGGAAAACCTGATGTTATTGCTGGTGTTGCCACTGGAGCAATTGGCATTGGAATGCTGGTTGCAGAATATATGGGATTACCTTTCGTATACGTGCGTCCCGAACCGAAAAAGCATGGAAGACAAAATCAAATAGAAGGTTTTCTCCAAAAAGGTCAAAATGTTGTCGTTGTTGAAGACCTAATTAGCACTGGAAACAGCAGTTTACTTGCCGTTCAAGCCATAAAAGACGCAGGAGCTAACGTAAAAGGAATGGTAGCCATTTTTACTTATGGTTTTGAAATTGCTGAAGAAAATTTCAAAAAGGCACACGTTGACTTATATACTTTAAGCAATTACCAAAACTTATTGAATTTAGCAGTTGCTAAAAAATATATTACAGAAGAAGAACAATCTACCTTAAAAGAGTGGAGTACAGCTCCAGAATCATGGGGAATTGAAGTCTAATTTCTCCCAACTCAAATTAATATTATGAATTTAGAAAGCCCAAAAACTAGCGTGGATCAATCAGCGCAGTATTTATTTGATTCTCTTTCCGACGTCAAAAATTTTGAAAAACTAATGCCTGACTCCATAGCTAAGTTTGAAGTTCTTGGAGAGGATTCATTCCTTTTCGGATTGAATGGTATGCCAGAAATTAAACTTAAGATGAAAGAGAAAATAGCTCCGAGCACCATCGTATTAGGAGCCGCAAGCGATAAGTTACCATTTACCTTAACTGCTAAAATTGATGCTATTTCTGAAAATAAATCAGAAGTACAATTAATTTTTGACGGAGAGTTTAACGCGATGATGGCCATGATGATCAAGGGACCCATCTCTAAGTTTATTGAAACCTTATCGTTAAATATGAACAAGTTATAGTCATTAATTTGCGCTATCAAATAAAAAAAGCCTTCTAGTTTTTCGCTAGAAGGAATCAATTGGATAAGATAACCCCCAAATCTATGCCAAAGACAGACCAACAACTCAAGAGCAATGATTGCGGAATCAGTGCAATCAAAACGGTTTTCAATATTTATGAGAAGAATATTTCTCGTAAATATATTGAAGAAAACATCCCGCTAGATCAAAAAGGATCTAGGCTCTCCGACCTAAAAACGTTTTTCGATTCCACTGGTTTTGAAGCTGATTTTAAGCTTTTAGACATCAATTATATCGAAGGAAACGAATCGCACATCAAAAGTTTATTTCCGTTTATTTTACCAGTGAAACATAAAAATGGTTCTAGGTATATTATCATAAACGAACTTAAAGGAAGAAAATTCAAGGTATACGATCCGAGCAAAGGAAGTCAATACTTTTTGACACTTCCAGAAATTAAGAACAAAGCATTAAGTAACAAAACTGACTGGGATTTTGCTGAGGCAGAAGATAAGATTGTTGCTATTTGTTCTGAAGATTTGAAAGAATACAAAATTAATATTGGCGAGGTAATTAGCGAAAATGGTCATGCAAACGCGTTTCAATAAATTAACCTATTTCAAATATCTAAAAGAAAACTTCGGTTTCAAAGATCTAGAAGCGGAAAAAAGTTTCTTATGTAGACCTGTTAAAAAACCAAGAAATTTCTAATA
Source organism: Flavobacterium sp. (assembly GCA_016714905.1). Classification (GTDB taxonomy): domain Bacteria; phylum Bacteroidota; class Bacteroidia; order Flavobacteriales; family Flavobacteriaceae; genus Flavobacterium. Next base: position 1,346 of record JADKBW010000020.1, on the reverse strand, counting down.
TCCCAAATAATTTTAAAACTTTAGAATTAGAAAAAGGGAAGATAAAAAATAAAGCACCACTTATTCTTGTTGTCAAGTCAAACGAAGAAAAAGAAGTTGCAACTTCATATCCTGAGGAAGAAAAAGGAAGTTTGTACTGGCAACTTTTTAAGCAATTAGGTGACTACAAACAGCTTTGGTATATTTATATATTTGCAGCACTATTTTCTGCAATTACAGCACAAATCGCGGTGTTTACCAATCAGATTCTTATTGATAACGTTTTGCCAACGTACAATTTGAACACTTTAATATTATTCGCTATCGGTTTGGGTATTTATAAAGTTTTCGATTTGTAGACGACTTTATACAAGAACTATGTTAGTATTCATCTTGGTAACGCATTAGATCGTTATTTTCTTTTTTCGTTCGATGAGAAAATCAATAATTCTTCTTTAGCCTATATCCATTCGTACAAGAAAGGAGATTTGATGGAGCGAGTAAGCGATTCTATGAACTTGAAGACTTTCTTTATGAAGTTTGTCACCGGAATATTAGTTGATGTTAGCGTTTCGGTATATTCCTTATTTATCCTGTTCTTTATCAACAAAACTCTTACGCTGGTCGTTTTAGGCGTCATGATTTTGTTTGTCTTATGGTTCAAATTCATAACTCCGTATCTGAAACAAAACGAGCGATTGAGATACATCCGAAAAGCGGATTTCATTTCTAAAATGATGGAGAAAGTCGAAGGAATTCAAGTGATAAAAAGCTTTAAAATAGAGCGCTATCATTCGAATAAAATATACTCTAGTATTAATGATTACTTGAGAATTCAATTGCGAAATGGCCACATCGATATTATCAATAAAGTGGTGGTTGCATTGATTATTATTTTCTCCTCTGTCATTATTATGGTTTTCTGACTATGTCAGCGATACAGACACAAATTATCACATTGGGCAAATTGTAACGTTTATTGCTTTGTCTTCTAAAATATTTTCTTCATTGAAAGGCATCTTAGATGACAACATGACGCTTCAAGAGAACGAAGTTATTCTAAAAAGATATTTAGATTTTGACGAAGATACCAAAGTGAGAAGCAATAAAGGCATTAAAGATTTTACGATTGATAAGATTGAATTTCAAGGCATTCATTACGGTTATATGCCCAATGAATTTGTTTTGAAAGACATCAACTTAAAAATCAAAAAAGGGGAGAAAATTAAAATTGAAGGACAAAATGGATCTGGGAAATCCACCTTCAGCAAAATTCTAACAACGCTTTATCATCCGGATTCTGGGTCGGTATTGGTCAACAATAAAGACAAAAAATTCTATGATGAAGAAAAAATGAGAGAAAAATC
>JADKBW010000019.1 GCA_016714905.1 Flavobacterium sp. | reverse complement strand
CAGTAACATTACATGACCAAAATAACTTGAAGTTATTTCCACACACTGTGTGGGTAATTTACATACCGATGGAACGCTTCAAGCAATATTTAGTTCTTCACCTAGTGGCGATTTTTATATCTCGGTGAAAGGTCGAAATATGGTGCAAACATGGAGTGCAGTGCCGCAAGTGGTTGGGACAACTCCTTTGTTTTATGATTTTACAGATGCTTCCTCTAAAGCCTACGGTAATAATATGATCGAAGTTGCCACCGGAGTTTGGGCATTTTATAGCGGGGATCTCAACCAAGATGATTTAGTAGATACGCAAGATTACGTTTTTTGGGAAGCCAAATATCTTGACTCAGCTTTTGGTGAAGAGCCAACAGATCTAAACGGTGATGGTATAGTAGATACACAAGATTATACCATTTGGGAAGGGAACTATCTTAGTTCTGTTTTTGCGGCTTATCCGTTTTAGAGCATACTTAAAGAATAGTCCTGCGCATTCATAGTAATAGAAAGGAAGATAAAATAATTAGATGATTGTTTTAACTTCCTTTTTTATCTTAAATGAGGTCAATATTAATTTGTGTTGGCTCAATAAATAAAATATTTCCCGATATTTGTCCCTCCAAAATAAATACCACAAACTATGGGAATGAACAAAAACACAGTGTTAGGTTGGGCGACTTTTATCATGATAATGATGGGTTTTCTTTTGATTGCTTTGGGCGCGTTCCGTTATGACGAAATTGCCGGCTGGGGTTTTGGTGCTGTGGGTGTAGGTTTTTTAGCCAATGCGTGGGTATTTAATGCTTTGAAAGGAAGGGTATAAGAAAAAAAAATCCAATGAAAATTCCATTGGATTTTTTTTTGAAGACTTACTTAGATCCTTACTTTGAGAATAGTTCCCGTTGCAATATTAATCGCACCAAAATTTAGAGAAAATAAACGCTTCGAAGCAGATGTTGTTATTAATACGGAGGTAGTTCTTTCTATGAAAAACGATAAAAATGAACTAATTCGAATCAATAAAACGTTATTAGCCACATTAACATGAGCATGGATGACAAAAGCGAAGTAGAGACCATAACTTTTTTCGACACTGTAGAAATAAAGATTTACCCGAAAACGCCAAAGAATATTTAACTTGCGACGAAATTTTTAAATTGTATAACAACTGCTTTGTAATAAATAAGAACGTAATTGAATTAATAGTAAAAAACGGAAAACAATGCAATTTGGATCTTATAATGGCGGGTTGTTTAATGGAGACGAAAAAGAGTATGAAAATTTCTTTTTTAAGAAAGTGAATTTTGACACATTATGATAAAAAAATTAAAGTGGGATAGTGATTTTTTTGGAATTGAAATTGGTGAATTTTTTTATGATGGGAAAGAATCTGAAAGCAATTTTGATGAATACGACCTCCTATATTTAAAATCTAAAATTGATATCTATCCAGAAATTAGAAATTTTGAAAACACTTTTTCTGAAACAAAATTAATTTTCGCAAAAGAGTTAGAGCAAAATAATAATACAAACGAGAATATTTTTTCTTTCAAAGATTTAAAAATTGATAAATCTTTGATTTATAAATTATCTTTTGAAAGCGGAAAATTTAGCAGATTTAATTTAGATCCAAATTTTGAAAATGATAAGTTTCAGGAATTATACAAACTATGGATAGATAATTCAATTTCAAATATTTTTGCAGATGATTTGCTAGTTTATTTGGATCAAAATGAAATAATAGGATTTATTACGTATAAAACACAAAATAATACAGCAACAATTGGTTTGGTTGCAGTAAGCCAAAATTGTCAAGGAAAAGGAATAGGAAGTCAATTATTGAAAGCAGTTGAACACAAACTCAATAATAATTCTATTAAAACATTATTAATACCTACACAGCAAATAAATGAGATAGCGTGCAATTTTTATAAAAAGCAAGGATATAGAATCGAAGAAACATTATTTATTAAACATTATTGGAAAAAATGATACCATTCAACAAACCTTACCTAACAGGAAAAGAAATCGAATATATTGAAGATGCAGTAAAATCCGGCAAAATATCTGGAAATGGGATTTATACAAAAAATGCCAAGATTACTTTGAAAAAAAATATGGATTTAAAAAATGCTTATTGACTACGTCATGCACAGATGCGCTTGAAATGGCTGCAATATTAATTAATATTCAACCTGGAGATGAGGTAATAATGCCATCTTATACATTTGTATCTACTCCAAATGCCTTTGTACTTAGAGGAGCAAAGATAATATTTGCAGACTCAAAAAAAGATAATCCCAATATGGACGAGGATTCAATAGAAGCATTAATTACACCAAAAACAAAAGCAATTGTTCCTGTACATTATGCCGGAGTTGCCTGCAATATGGATATAATTATGGATATTGCTAATCGACATAATTTATTTGTCATTGAAGATGCGGCTCAAGCAATAGAAAGTTATTATTTAAATAAAGATGGAATTAAAAAGCCACTCGGATCAATTGGACATTTAGCGGCTTTTTCATTCCATGAAACCAAAAATATTATTTCAGGTGAAGGCGGTATGCTAGCCATCAATGATGAGTCTTTTAGTGAAAGAGCTGAAATAATATGGGAAAAAGGAACAAATCGTTCTGCTTTTTTTTTCGAGGATCTGTTGATAAATACGGATGGGTTGATATTGGCAGTTCATTCTTACCTTCTGAAATTATAGCTGCTTTTTTATGGGCGCAAGTAGAAAATATTGAAAAAATACAACTAAAAAGAAAACAACTTTGGGATTGTTATAAAGAAAAATTAGAAGGTTGGTCAAAAGCAAATAATATTTTGTTGCCAGTTATACCGAGTTATGCCACAAATAATGCGCACATGTTTTATTTAGTTTGCAATAGTTTATCTCAAAGAACACATTTAATACAATCATTAAAGGATAATAATATATTAGCTGTTTTTCATTATATAAGTTTACACACAAGTCCATTTTACAAAGAAAAACATGACGGTAGAATTTTAGTTGAAGCCGATAGATATACCGATTGTTTAGTTAGATTACCTTTATTTTATGAGTTAGATGTTGAATCTGTAATTGATGCAGTTGTATAAGAAAATTAATGAAAACACTTTTTATTAATGAAAGTTTGATTGCGGGCGGAATCGAAACATTTATGGTACGATTAGCCGCAAACAATGTTTCTAATCAAGCAAAGATTAATTTTTTACTGTTAAAACGAAATTATGACGCAGAACTTTATCAGCAATTGTGTCAATATTCAAATGTTTATTTTTGGGATGATTTTGTTTATTTTCCAAAATCCATCACGAATAAATTACCATCGGTTTTAAAAATGTTATTGCCTATTAAAAAACAAAAATTTATTAATGAAATTCTGATTGATTTAAATCATATTCATGTGCCTGATACCAATGCTCTGTTTTTCTTAAGCAGATTTTCTAATTTGGCAAAAGACATGAAAATATCATTTTCGTTGGGTATATATCATATTAATGAATACAATTTTTTAAAATATAAAAAAGTTTATTTTATAAGAAAATTAATAGGTTTTATTAAGTCCGTGGAGAGTAAAAACTTCCTTTTTTTTAATGAAATATCAAGAGATACCTATTCAGAATTATATAAATTAGACAGCAATGAATCGTATTTAGCTCCTATTGGAATTGAACTAAAAAACGCTAAGAACAATTGCGTTGGAAAGAAAAACGTCCGGATTGTTTCTGTTGGAAGATTATCTCCTTGGAAAACGTATAATTATCACATAATTGATGTTATTGACAAATGGAACAACGAAGAATATAAGATCTACTATGAGAATTATGGTGATGGAGTTGAAAGAGATAAATTAGAACAGAAAGTAAAAGAATTAAATCTTGAAGAAAGAATTAAATTTTATCCGTCAATTAAGTACAGTGATTTTTCTAAAACAATATCAGATTCTTTGCTTTTTATTGGTGCAGGAACAGCATTAATTGAGGCTTCTGCAGAAGGTATTCCAGCATTAATCGGTATAGAAAACCATGATAAAACAGACCCAAAGACATATGGTTTTTTGCATGATTTTACAACCTATTCCTATCAGGAAAAAGAATTAAAATATGAAATGAAAGACATTTCTTTCTACATATTAAAATTACTAAACATGACAACCGATCAATATGAAGCAGAATGCAAATTAGCGAAAAAAAGCCGAAGATTTCGGAATAAATAAGACGGTTAAAGTATTTAACGAATTGGTTTTAGAAAGCAAAATATTAGTAAAAGGATTTACTTATTTCGAATTATTTCGAATTTTTTTATCAATGTCTATCTATAGGTTTCTCAACCGAAATAAAACCAATAATTTTTTAAACGACTATAAAAAAGTATGTCTTTAATAAAAAAAACAGTAAGAAAAATTAAAGCAAATCAATTTATAAATGCTTCTTTTTTTTCTGCAATTTCTTCTGCAGTAAAAATTGCAACAACATTAATAATTGGAAAAATTATTGCCCTAAAATCGGGGGCTGAGGGGATTGCTATTTTTGGTCAGATGCTAAATTTTGTTGCAATTATAATGGTTTTGGCAGGAGGAGCAATAAACGAAGGAATAACTAAATACACATCCGAATATAGAGGTGCTAAAACCAATGATTTAAAAAACTTATTATCAACTTCACTACAATATATTTTATATTCCTCTTTAATAATTGGTATTCCATTAATAATTTTTTCTAAAACAATTGCGTCAATTATTTTACACAGACCAGATTATTATAGTGTATTTGTCCTCTTCGGTTTTACAATAGTTTTTTATGGATTAAATAATTTTTTGCTTTCAATTATTAGTGGCCATAAGGATTTTAAAAAATTTAATTTAATTAATATTTTTAATAATATTTTTAGTTTGCTTCTAACTTCAATATTAATTTACTTTTTCGGAATTTATGGAGTTTTAGTTGGTGTGGTAGTAAATCAGTCGGTCGTTTTTGTTTTTACTTTATTTTTCTTGAAAAACGAAATTTGGCTAGTAAAAGACAATTTTATAAATAAGTTTAACAATGAAAATTCAAGTTCATTTTTGGTTTTGCCATTTTTAGCGCTGTTAACAACTGCAATAACTCCCTTAGTTGCTATTTTTATTAGAGGAATGATAATTCAAAAAACGTCTCTAATTGACGCAGGATATTATGAATTTGTTTCAAGAATATCTACCACAGGAATTATGTTTTTTGCACTTACTGTTAGTTCTTATTATATTCCCAGATTGTCCGAGATTAGCAACAAAAGAGAATTGTTAAACGAAGTAAAAACAACATACAAAATTATCATTCCAATAATAACGATTATCTTAATATCAATATACCTATTAAGATTTATTATTATAAAACTATTAGCTACAAATGACTTTTTGCAATCTGAATCTTTATTTTCATATCAATTGATTGGTGTTTTTTTTAGAATTGCAGCTCAAATCACCGGCTTTGTTTTTCTTGCAAAGGCGAGAATCAAGACTGTTATCACATTAGAAATTTTATTGAATATTGTTTACGTAACATTATCTTTAATATTTATTGAAAAATGGGGCCTAGTAGGTAGTGTTTATGCTTTTGCCACCTATAATTTTATATACCTAATTATCGTTTTACTAGTATTCTATAAAAAATTTGTTAATGTAAACTTACCTAAAAACAGAACTGTTTAAAATTAGAAAAATGTTGTAATTCTAAACAAGGAGTTTTATGAGGGAAGTTGGATTCTCCCAGCAATAGATTACCAGTATTTTAAAACAGTTTGAGATCGGCAAGACAGTATTTACTATAGAGTTGACGTAAGCAGGTTGCTTAATCCACCATGAATCAATAGTTGTTGTAGTGCAAGTTTCAAAAAAAGGATCTAATATCCTTATTCCATCTGGATCTAAGAGTTTGAAATATAGTTCAGGTTTTGAACTACCTGCATTTCCTAAAGCGCCATGAACTTCAGAAGCTGCTACTGCATCTCCAACTATTTTGGAAGTGGTGGTACCATCTTTAATTCCATAATATTCTGCTTAGATGCCGTCATCATGTCTAATGATGATATCATTAAACAAGTTTTTAGGCGTTTCTCCACAATTTGTTTTTGATTAAGTCCCTCATTACTATTTTGAACCAAGTAAAATAAGGTTTTCAGATTTGTATGTGATAAAAAAAAGCTAGATTTGTTCAAACAACATATAAAAATAAAGAAATGAAAAAAGTAGTGGTTTTAGCCTTATTGATAACATCATCAATAGTATCAGCTCAAAAAATGGAAATAATAAAAGGGGATTTCGGTTTCTTAAATAATCAAACAGCTGTTAATGTTGAGTTTGATTACAGCAACTTAAAGTTGATGAAAGAAAACAAAACCGAAGCACAATATATTTCAGACAGAGCAGCTGATCTAAATGAGAAAACCAAAGGAGTTGGCGATGTTTGGAAAAAGAAATGGGAAGGGGCAAAAATCGCTATTTGGAACCCTAAGTTTTTAGAATTAGTAAACATTGTTTTGGTAAAAAAGAAAAAAGAATTGAGCTTTCAAGAAGATTTAAAAAGTGCTAAATATACCTTAATTGTTGAAGCTACATGGATTTTCCCAGGTTGGGATGCCGGGGTTATGAAACAACCAGCTAAAGTGTCTACTAATTTGAAGTTTGTTGAAACAGAAAACCGTTCTAATGTTGTTTTAGAAATTACTACAAAAGAAGCGCCAGGTGACCAATGGGGGAATAATTTCAGTAATGAATCAAGAATAGGCGAAGGTTTTGCAAAAACAGGAAAATCCTTAGCAGGCTTTATATTGAAAAACACTAAATAATATAACCCAACGTAAACAAAAAAACCTTAGTCTCAAACTAAGGTTTTTTTGTTTACTAATTCTAAAATAAAATATATTTGTTTCATGAAACAATTACAATTTATAGTTATTTTCTTAGTGTCGTCACAACTTTATAGTCAACGGTTTACTGTTTTAACTGGCGATTTAAAAAACGTAAAAGGAATTTCCGAGTATTATTGCACCTTCGACTACAAAGGAATGGAAGTTAACGGATTTGAGTCGGAGGAAGCTTATTTAAAGGAGAAGATTAACAAAAGAAGACAATATGATAACGGGCAAGATTTAAAAGGGAAAGCGGTGTCATTTGAAAAAGATTGGTATGAAGACCGAAAAAACAAATACGAACCAGGTTTTATTGATTATTTCAATGAACAACTTGAAAGTAAAAATGTAAAGGCCGGAACGAATCCAGAATCCAAATATACGCTTGCCCTTAAAACAACATGGATTTACCCAGGTTATGAGGTTGCACAAGTAGAACCCGCCAAAATCAGTGCTATAATCACCATTTTCGAAACTGCAAATCCTTCTAATGTTATAGTGGCCGTCGAATTTGATAAATCAATCGGGTTAGTTAAAGATTACCGGAAACAAGGAGATAGAATTAAAGGAGCTTATGAAAAATTAGCAAAAAGCCTTACGATTCAAATGAAACGATATTTATAATAAAAAAAAAACTTAGTATTTAACTAAGGTTTTTTTGTGCTTCATATTCCATATTGATTAGATGCGCCATGTTTTTGACTAAATTATCGTGTTTCTTAACAAACGGATTGGTTTCATCCCAAACATAGCCAGCCAAAACGGAACAAATTTTTTCTTTTACATCCAGATTTTCAGGCTGGTGGAAAAACAAGGTTTGTAGATTTCCGGTGTACCATTCTTTTACATAGGTTGTAAAAACACCAATGCCTCGTCGCATATATCCTGTAAATTCTTCTTCCCAATCTACTTTTAATCCTTGTGATTCTTTAAGGTATAATTTGGCTGCTAACATTCCAGATTCAGTTGCAAACTCAACACCAGAAGAAAAAACCGGATCTAAAAACTCAGAACTGTTTCCTGTTAAGGCAAAACCATCACCATACATTCTTTTTACAGAACGCGAGTAATTTTCTAATTTCACAGGCTCAAAATTGAACGGAACACCGCCAAATCTTTTGATGTAAAAATCGGATAAATTTACGGCATTGTTTAAAGCTTCTCTAGTATCATTGTTTTCGGATAGTGCATTAATAAAGTGGGTTGGCCCAACAACACCTAAACTTGTGTTTCCATTAGAAAATGGAATCACCCACAACCAAACTTCAGTTTCTAAAATATCAAATGAAATTAATGTTCCTTCTTCGCCTGCAGGTCGGTTTACATCTACAACATGGGTAAATATAGCGGAATGTGGGTCTAATTTTGAAGGCGTATCTAAATCTAAAAGTCGTGGTAAAACTCTCCCATAACCGCTGGAATCAATTACAAAATTGGCATGCACTTCTTTAAAGTTTCCATCGACGTCTTTTATCAGAGTAATCGATTTTTTCCCTTCAAAAGAAATAGAAACTACTTCTGATTCAAACTCTAAATTAATGCCTTTGCGGATGACTTCTTGCGCCATAGTATTGTCAAAATCGGCTCTTGGAACTTGCCAAGTCCAATCCCAACCTTCTCCGTATTTTTTGCTAAAATCGAAAATACAAATCTCTTCTCCACGAATAAATCGGGCACCGAGTTTCTTTTCGAAATTCATCGCGTCTAACGATTCAAATAAACCTGCTTCTGAAAAATGATCCATGACGCGTGGAATCAAACTTTCTCCGACTACTAAGCGAGGAAACTTCGTTTTTTCAACTATTTTTACTTTCACACCATTGTTGTGAAGATGAGCAGCAGAGACACATCCGGAAGGACCAGCTCCAATTACCAAAACATCAACAAACTCCTTTAACATATTCTTTTATTTGTAATTTATATACTACATTTGCCCGTTCAAATTAACTACAAATTAATTTAATATAAAAACTATACTCGTAAAAAACGTAAAGGCTGAATGGAAACTATTAATGAATATTTAAGTTTAAAGGAATTCGAAGCTATAATTTTTAAAAACGAAAAGATCCAAATAAGCGAAGCGGTCTTGAGAAGAGTAAAAAGAAGCTTCAATTTTTTAAACGAATTTTCAAAAAGCAAAGTCATTTACGGGGTGAATACAGGTTTTGGTCCTATGGCACAATATCGCATAAAGGACGAAGACCGTATACAATTACAATACAATCTTATTCGTAGTCATTCTTCAGGTACAGGAAAACCTATAGAAGCACAAGCTGTCAAAGCTGCTATTCTCGCTAGATTAAATACGTTGTCATTGGGTTATTCAGGCGTTCATCCATCTTTAATTCATCTGATGAAGGAACTTATTAACCGAGACATTACACCGTTGATTTTTGAGCACGGCGGAGTTGGGGCTTCTGGCGATTTGGTTCAGCTAGCACATCTTGCCTTAGTGCTTATAGGCGAAGGAGAAGTGTTTCACAAAGGCGAAAGAAAATCTACCAAAGAAGTATTTATAGAAGAAGGATTAGAACCCATACAAGTTGAAATTCGTGAAGGATTAGCACTAATGAACGGAACTTCGGTTATGGCTGGCATTGGTGTTGTAAATGTTCACAAGGCAAATAAACTGGCTAATTGGTCAATCAAATTCTCTTGTGCCATCAATGAAATTGTAAGGGCATATGATGATCATTTATCCGCTGAACTCAATAATACTAAGTTACATAAAGGTCAGCGTGAAATAGCAGAAAGAATGCGCACAAACCTTTTAGATAGTAAACTTATACGCAAGCGAGAAGATCATTTATATACGGGTGAAAATAAAGAAAGCGTGTTCAGTGATAAAGTACAAGAGTATTATTCTTTGCGTTGCGTTCCCCAAATTCTAGGTCCAATTCAGGAAACTATTGACAATGTTGCAGATATCCTTGAGAAAGAGTTCAATTCTGTCAACGACAATCCAATTATAGATGTTGCAAACAGGCATGTTTATCACGGAGGTAATTTCCATGGAGATTACATTTCTTTTGAAATGGATAAACTTAAAATAGCCATAACTAAATTAACAATGCTTTCAGAGCGTCAGTTGAATTATTTGCTAAATTCTAAAATCAATGAAATTCTTCCTCCTTTTGTCAATTTAGGAAAATTAGGTTATAATTTTGGAATGCAAGGCGCCCAGTTTACTGCAACGTCAACGACAGCCGAAAACCAAATGCTTTCAAATCCAATGTATATTCACAGTATTCCTAACAATAACGACAATCAGGATATTGTGAGTATGGGAACTAATGCGGCGATAATCACTGCAAGAGTTATTGAAAATGCATTCGAAGTTTTAAGTATTGAATTAATTACTATAGTTCAAGCTATTGATGCTTTGGAACAAAAAAACGAAATTTCATCTGTCACCAAGAAACTGTATGATGATGTTAGAGCAATTATTCCTACTTTCAAGGAAGATCAAGTAATGTATCCCTTCATTCAAAAAGTGAAGAATTATCTTGTTGAAAATTAACTGCTAATAAAAAAAGCCATGAAAAAATTATTCATTTTTGTTGTGTTTTTAACACAATTAAGTAACTCACAGGAGTTGGCACTAGTTAGAAAAGAAGAAAAATTTGGATATATTTCCAAGAATGGTGATTTCGTAATTCAACCTAAATTTAAATCAGCTAAGGATTTTTCGGAAGGACTAGCCGCGGTTGAAGAAAATGGTTTATGGGGTTTTATAGATACTAAAGGAGATTGGGCTATTCAAGCTACTTTCAATAAAGTAAAATATTTTAATAGTGAATTTTGTGTAGTATTTAAAAATGATAAATGGTTCTATATTAATAAGAAAGGAGAGACAGTAGCCTCGCCTGATTCCGAAAAGATCTTTGATTTTGAAGACGGTGTTGCTTTTATAAAGCAAAAGGATAAAATAGGTTTAATTAATATTAAAATGATAGTTGTTTTAGAACCCAAATATGATGTAATTAAATCATTCGAAGACGGATTTGCTCGAGTGAGAAATAACGAACGTTGGGGAATTATTGATAAAACTGGAAAAGTAGTTGTTGAAATTATTTATGATGAAATAGGCAACTATTTTAAAAACACAGCTTGGGCAAAAAACGGAACTGCTTTTGGGTTAGTTATTTCAGGAAAATTTAAAACTATTGATGGAGTAGAAAAGATTTGGGATTTCTATTCACAAGATCTAACGTATGCCAAAAAAAATGATAAAATTGGATTTATTGATTTAAATGGTAATTGGGTTATTGAACCAAAATTTGATAAAGCTAGAGCATTTGTAAAAAATCTTGCACCTGTTTTCATTGGTAAAAAATGGGGATATATTAATTTGCAAGGAAAAATAGTCATCGAACCAACGTATGAAGATGCTGAAATTTTCAGTAAAGACGGATTAGCGCCTATTAAAAATAAAAAGTGGGGCTTCATAAATGAATCGGGCAAATTGGTAATTCCAACACAATATGATATTACGGCTGGAGGTGTTTTTGGAATTTTTAAAGATGACGAAAAAGGTTTTGTTAATGGAATAGCCCGTGTTAAAAATGAAAAAAGATGGGGTTTTTTGAAGACTGACGGTCAAGTTTTAGGAAATCAATGGTTTGAAAATGCAGAATTGTTTAAGAAATAAAGTTTAAGTTAATTATCGTATTGCACTTGTGTTTATGTCTCTGTTTCTTTGCGAAAAAAGTTTTTAAATCAGTCGCAAACATCTAAATAAATTAATAATTCAATAGTTATGAAATGTGCATTGATTACAGGCGGTTCAAGAGGAATCGGAAGTGCGATTTGTAAAAAATTAGCAGCAGATACTGACTATCATATTTTAATCAATTACCAATCCAACAGAGAGGCAGCCGAACAAACATGCGCAGAAGTTATAGCTCTTGGAGCTACTGCGGAAACAATACAGTTTAATGTCGCTGTATTTGAAGATGTAAAGTCTGCATTAACAAAATGGCAAGAGACAAATCCTGATTCGCTTGTAGAGGTAATCGTTAATAATGCTGGGATTACTCGTGACGGACTTTTCATGTGGATGAGTCCAGAAGATTGGAATAATGTTGTAAATACCAGTTTAAATGGTTTTTTTAATGTTACGAATTTCTTTATCCAAAAAATGCTACGAAATAAATACGGACGCATAGTGAATATGGTTTCCGTTTCTGGTGTAAAAGGTACAGCTGGTCAAACAAATTACTCTGCTGCAAAAGGAGCAGTAGTAGCGGCGACAAAAGCATTAGCACAAGAAGTCGCTAAGCGAAATATAACCGTAAATGCAGTAGCTCCTGGATTTATTAGAACGGATATGACTAGTCAATTGGATGAAAAAGAACTGGTAAAAATGATTCCCGTAAATCGTTTTGGCGAAGCTGAAGAAGTAGCTGATTTAGTGAGTTTTTTGGTTTCTAAAAAGTCAAGCTATATCACTGGCGAAGTAATCAATATAAATGGAGGAATTTATTCATAAAGCAGCAAATAAAAATGGATAGAAGAGTTGTAATTACCGGTATGGGAATTTATTCCTGCATCGGAACTTCATTAGAGGAAGTCAAGAATTCGTTATATGAAGGAAAGTCAGGAATCGTTTTTGACGAAGAACGAAAAGCATTTGGTTTTCAATCAGCAATAACAGGATTGGTTCCTAGACCTGATTTAAAAGAATTTCTGAATCGAAGACAACGCATTAGCATAGGAGAAGAAACAGAATATGCCTATATGGCAACCATTGAAGCTTTAAAACATGCTGGAATAGATGACGCTTTTTTCGAAAAAAATGAAGTTGGAATAATGTACGGAAATGATAGTGTTTCCAAAGCTATTATAGAATCTACGGATATTATTAGAGAAAAAAAAGATACTGCCTTAATTGGTTCAGGGGCTATTTTCAAGTCAATGAATTCAACTATAACCATGAATTTATCAACGATATTTAAAATAAGAGGTATCAATTTAACTATTAGCGCAGCTTGTGCCAGTGGCTCACATTCTATTGGGTTGGGATATTTTTTGATAAAAAATGGACTTCAAGATATCATAATTTGTGGTGGAGCGCAAGAAATAAATAAATATGCCATGAGTAGTTTTGATGGTTTGGGCGTTTTTTCTCCACGTGAAAACGAACCAACTAAAGCATCTCGCCCTTTCGATTCCAATCGAGATGGCTTAGTGCCAAGCGGCGGCGGTGCAACCTTAATTTTAGAAAGTTACGACTCGGCAATAAAACGTGGGGCAACCATTTTTGCAGAGATTGTAGGTTACGGATTTTCATCAAACGGCGGACATATTTCAACGCCAAATGTAGAAGGGCCCGCAACAGCTATGAAAAGAGCTTTAGCCGAAGCAAAGGTGCAACCCAATCAAATCGATTACATCAATGCACACGCTACATCAACCCCCGTTGGTGATGCTAATGAAGCCAAAGCCATTTTGGAAGTCTTTGGAGAGAATAATCCGCTTATTAGTTCAACAAAATCAATGATGATGGCAGGAGCAAGTGAAGTTATCTATTCAACACTAATGATGCAAAACGATTTTGTAGCACCTAATATTAATTTAGAAAATGCAGATGAAGATTCCTCTAAATTAAATTTGGTTAAAAACACTTTAAATAAAAAAATTGATTTATTTTTGTCGAATTCCTTTGGATTTGGAGGAACAAATTCAGCAATAGTAGTTAAAAAGTATATATAGAATTATGACTAAAGAAGAAATCGTTGAAAAAATGATTCAATTCATGTCAGATGAATTTGAAGTGGATGAAGATGCTATTCAGCCAGATTCAAATTTAAAAGACACTCTTGGTTTAGATAGTTTGGATTATGTAGATTTGGTAGTATCTATAGAATCAAATTTTGGAGTTAAATTAGTAGAAGCCGATTTCGTAGGAATTGATTCTTTTCAAAGTTTTTTTGATCTAATTGAGAACAAGCTTAAACTCAAAGTTGCTTAATGGCAAAATGGGATGGT
This sequence comes from Flavobacterium sp., assembly GCA_016714905.1. GTDB lineage: Bacteria > Bacteroidota > Bacteroidia > Flavobacteriales > Flavobacteriaceae > Flavobacterium. The sequence goes on along the minus strand of JADKBW010000019.1, from coordinate 41,997 downwards.
AAATCAAGAGGTACAGTTCTTGGTTACAAAATTTTCGTTTTTTTTATAAAAAAAGTAGGAATCAAATTTGCCTACGCCATCCTTTATTTCGTGGCTTTATATTACTTTCTATTTCTTAAAGAAAGTAATAAGGCCATTTTCTATTATTTTCATCAGCGTTTGGGGTATTCTAAATGGAAAGCCAAAATGATGGGATACAAAAGTTACTTTACTTTTGGGCAAACAATTATCGATAAAGTTGCTATTTCTGCCGGATTGAAAAATGGATTTACCTATGAATTTGATGGTATTGAATTATTATATAAACTCCTTGAAGAAAAAAAAGGGGGAGTTGTAATTAGTGCCCATATAGGAAATTTTGAAATAGCGGAACATTTTTTTGGGGAACTCAATGCCGACTTACATATTAATTTAGTAACTACTGATCTGGAACATTCTGATATTAAAAGATATCTAGAAAAGGTTACTAAAAAATCCAATATTAAATTCATTATTATTAAAGAAGACTTGTCGCACATTTTTGAGATTAATGCTGCTTTAGCACGAAACGAATTGGTTTGCTTTACCGGAGACCGCTATTTTGAAGGCGTTAAAGCCCTGTCAGACAAGCTTTTGAATGAAGAAGCAAATTTTCCTGCTGGTCCCTTTTTAATCGCTTCTCGATTGAAAGTTCCTGTTGTTTTTGTTTATGTGATGAAAGAACCTAATCTGCATTATCACCTGTATGCACGAGAAGCGAAAGTAAAGCATCGCGATGAAAAAGGCTTGTTAAAAGAGTACATTAGCAGTGTAGAGATGATGATTAAAAAATATCCATTGCAATGGTTTAATTATTTCGATTTTTGGAATAAACTATAAAAAGTAGACAAACATTAATACTATTATACACTTTCCATTTATTTGTATTTTAGCAACACTTCAAAAACAAATATGGAAAATTTCGACACAATTATTATTGGTTCAGGAGTAGGAGGTTTAGCCACGGCGATATGTTTGGCGCGCGCTGGACAAAAAGTAGTGGTACTCGAACAACATTATGTGCCTGGAGGTTGGAGCCATAGTTTTATGTTGAACGGGCATCGATTTAGTCCAGGAGTTCATTATGTTGGACTTATTGATGAAGGTGATTCTACCAATGATTTATATCGTGGACTTGGGATTGCAAATGATATGGTCTTCTTTCGAATGAATCCTGAAGCTTATGAACATTGTTTAATAGGAGATGAAACCATAAATATTCCGGCTGGAATAGACAATTTTAAAAAGGCGTTATCTAGACGTTACCCAAAAGAAGAGAAGAACATCAATAAATACTTGACCTTGGTTCAAAACGTAAGTATAGAATTGCAACTTATGCCTAAATTAAAAGGATGGTGGCAAAAAATTACGGTTCCGTTTCGAACCAAAAATTTTGGAAAATATGCATTATTCCCTTTAAAAAAAGTAGTTGGTTGGCATATTAAAGATGAGATGTTAAAAACAGTTTTAAACATTCAATGTGGCGATCACGGATTATCACCCAATCGAGCTTGTTTTCCGGTGCATTGCTCGGTGATGAGCCATTATTTTAATGGTGGTTTTTATCCGATGGGTGGCGGTGGCGGTATCGTTAAAGCAATGACCAATGGTGTTAAACGAAATGGTGGTGAAGTGCGCGTTAAACAAAGCGTTGAAAAAATTCTTATGGAAAACAATAAAGCCATTGGAATACAACTAAAAGATGGCCAAAAACTTTTGCCAAAACAATTGTTTCCAACGCCGATCCTTCAATCACATACTTGAAACTAGTGGGTAAAGAACACCTGAGCAAAAATCTGATTAAAAAGTTAGAAAAGACAAAATACTCCGTTACATCACTGATTTTATTTCTGACTTTAGATATGGATGTGACCCAATTTGGTATCGATTCGGGCAATCTTTGGATGCTCAAAGATGAAAATATGGATGCTCATTTCGACGACTTAATGACTAATGATGTGACGAAAGGCGATGAGTTTCCTGCTTTTTTCTTAAGTTGTACTACTATTAAAGATCCGGTGAGTTTTAACGGAAGACATCACAATTTTGAAATTGTAACCTACATCAATTACGACAATTTGCCTAATTTTGACGGCGAAAACGACTACCATTCTGAGACATACAAGACCTTCAAAGAAAAGGTAATTGCTAAATTCTTAAACAATGTTGAAAAAATAATTCCAGGCGCTAAACAACACATAGTTCAAGTCGAATTAGGAACACCTAAAACCAATGAATTCTATGTCAATTCAACCAAAGGAAATGTCTACGGGACCGAAAAAACTTTGAATCAAGTAGGTCCATTTTCTTACAAGAACAAGTCAGAAATCGAAAATCTCTATTTGTGTGGAGCAAGCACACTATCGCACGGTGTTGGTGGAGCAACGCATTCAGGAGTCGTAACAGCATCCCACATTTTAAATTGTGATAAAGACGATTTACTGATTCAAGATTCAAATCAAAAAATTAGGATTTATGAAGCGGAAGACCCAGCAACTTGGCCAGATTGGGTTCATGTTAAACGTTCTGATAAAGCCAGAAAATTAATTGATTTAGTATCAAAATAACTAAAATCAACCACCTTTTTTTAGTTAAATTTATATCCACAATAAAGTTATGAAAAGTGTTCTAGTAATTTATTATTCACAGTCTGGTCAACTAGAGAGAATTGCCAAAAAAATTGCTCAGCCACTGTTAGATACGGCCGATATTTCAGTCACTTTTCATGAAATTCAACCCGTAAAACCCTTTCCTTTTCCATGGGATAAAGAGTCTTTTTTGATGCGTTTCCTGAATCATTTTTACAGATTCCTGTCGATTTGAAACCTATACCGATCGAAATCACATCGGTTAAGTATGATTTAATTTTATTGCATTATCAAGTTTGGTATTTATCGCCCTCAATTCCTATAAATTCATTTTTAAAAACGACAGAAGCAAAAAAGATATTTAATAACACCCCAGTTGTAACTATAAATGGCTCGAGAAATATGTGGGTTATGGCACAAGAAAAGGTAAAATCATTGTTGCTTTACAACAACGCTATTTTGGTTGGAAATATCGCTTTAGTAGATAGAGCACCAAATTTAATTAGTGTGATTACAATAGTTGAATGGTTATTTTCAGGGGTAAAGAAAAGATATTTAGGAATTTTTCCATTACCAGGTGTCTCTGAAAGAGATATTAATCAAGCGTCAAAATTTGGCGATATTATTCAAAGGCATCTTTTAAATAATTCTTTGCAACAACTGCAATCAGAACTCATTTCCAATCATGCTGTAAGAATAAGTTCCTATTTGGTAAGTGTTGACAAAACTGCAAATAAACTGTTTCTTAAATGGGCAAAACAAATTATTTCTAAGAAAAAATCAAGAAAAACTTGGCTAAAAGCATTTAATCTTTATTTGTTGCTTGCAATTTGGTTAATATCGCCAATTGTGTATATCTTGCACGTCTTTAAATATCCATTTATAAAGAGTAAGATAGAAAAAGAAATCAAGTATTATAAAGGGGTTTAGAAGATTTAAGAAAATTATGTTTGAAGTATTTATAACAAAGACTGGGAAATATCTACCAAATGAAGCCATTTCTAATGATGAGATGGAAGATTATTTGGGACTCATAAATGATACAGCATCAAAAGCAAAAAGAATAGTTTTACGAAATAATAAAATTATTAATCGCTATTATGCTTTGGATAAAGAAGGAAATAGTACTCACACAAATGCAGAATTAACAAGAAATGCAATATTGGAATTGTTTGATGCTGATTTCACACCACTTGATATGGAATTGCTTTCTTGTGGAACTTCAACCCCAGATAATTTTTTGCCTTCTCATGCTGCTATGGTTCATGGCTTGTTGAAAAACAAATCGATAGAATTAAACTCATCAACAGGTGTATGTTGTGCTGGTATGAACTCTTTAAAGTTTGGCTACCTTTCTGTAAAATCAGGAAATACAAAAAATGCTGTTTGTACGGGTTCCGAACGAGTTTCAACTTGGGCATTGGCTGAAAAATATGAACATGAAGTCACAAATTATAAAAATCTTGAAGAGCAACCAATAATTGCTTTTAAAAAAGATTTTTTACGTTGGATGTTGTCTGATGGTGCAGGAGCTTTTTTGGTTGAAAATAAACCACGTGGACCTATTTCTCTCAAAATTGAATGGATGGAAGCTTTTTCATATGCTTTTGAATTAGAGGCGTGTATGTATGCTGGAGGTGATAAGTTAGAAAACGGAGAAATAAAGCCATGGAGTGATTATCACCCTGATCAATGGTTAAAAGAATCAATTTTTGCTATAAAACAAGATGTTAAGTTACTCGATGAATTTATCTTATTGAAAGGTGCAGAAAGCATGCATGATGCGTTAGCCAAAAACAATATTACTTCTGATCAAATTGATTATTTCTTGCCTCATGTATCTTCTCATTATTTTGTAGATGATTTACGAAAATCATTATTCGAAAAAGGAATTGATCTGCCTAAAGAAAAATGGTTTATGAATTTAGCTAAAGTTGGGAATGTAGGTTCAGCTTCTATTTATTTAGCTTTAAACGAGTTGATGCATTCTGGTAAGTTAAAAAAAGGAGATAAAATTTTGTTATCTGTACCTGAAAGCGGCCGATTTTCTTTTGCCTATGCCTATTTGACTGTTTGCTAAACCAATATGGAAACAATCCTACCATTATTTGAAAAAGATTTTGTTGAAGATTTAATTCCACAAAAGTTTCCTTTTGTAATGATCGATAAAATGTTTTCTTATTCAAATGAAACTCTTACTTCAGGATTGAAAGTGACTAAAAATAATATTTTTGTTTTAAATAATGTTTTTACTGAATCGGGTATTGTAGAGCATATGGCTCAATCCGTAGCTTTACATACGGGGTACCAATTTTATTTAAAAAAAGAAACAGCACCAACGGGTTACATCGGTTCTATCAAAGAACTCTCAATTTTTAAGTTGCCAGAAACTGATAGTGAAATTCAAACAACGGTAACAATTTTACATGAGTTTGCCGGAATTACTTTAGTTGATTTGGTTACCAAGTTTAATGGTGAAATTATAGCAATGGGTCAAATGAAAACCATATTGGCAAAATAAATGCAGATTGAAATTGATATAAGAAACTACTTGCCTCACCGTGCGCCAATGCTCATGGTAGACATGATTGTTGCTATAGAAAAAAAGATGGTGGAAACAGTTTTTACATTGAAGGAAAATAATATTTTCGTTCAAAACAACTTTTTCGTAGAAGCTGGTTTAATTGAGAACGCTGCACAAACTTGCGCATCTATAGTAGCCAAGGATTATTTTATTGATGAAAACAATCAAGAAAAAAAAAATGTTGATCTGATAGGATTTATAAGTGCCTTAAAAACACTAAAAATTTACAAATTACCAGTAGTAGGAAGCACAATTAACACAAAAGCTGTCTTATCTTCGAGTTTCATAACTGATGATTATTCTTTGTGTACAATGAATTGTTCTACTTTTTGTGATGAAATTTTACTTTTAGAAGGCGAAATCAATTTGTTCATTCAAGAAAACAAATCGATTCCTCCCCAATAAATTAGACACTTACTTTTTAAAGGACTATCGTATGAGAAAGGAAGAAGTACCACAAGACCAAAGCAATCTTTCCAAAAGTAACATCAAAGAATTGGTTTATGCTACCGATGAAAATGGCAATTATACGACAACATTGAGCTCAGGTTGGGAACCAAAAACCATCGCACTTTCCAATTCATTAGACGAAATTAACGAACGTATAGCTATCGCAAAACTTCAATTATTGAATGGTGAAGTAAGTCCAATAGTATATTTTATGGAGCTCAATAAAATGGATATTAGTATTCTTTCCAGCTATGTAGGGAAGTGGAAATGGATCGTAAAAAGACATTTCAAACCTTCAGTTTTCATAAGATTAAACGAACGCACACTACAAAAATATGCCGATGCATTTAACATCTCAATAACTGAATTGCAAAATTTCAACGCAAAATAATGGAGACCAATTTTAAACACCACCAATCGGCACATTGCGAAAATGGCGTAGCTTCCAATTTGTTGAAACACAATGGACTAAACATTAGCGAGCCTATGGTTTTTGGTATTGGCTCTGGATTGTTTTTTGTCTACTTACCGTTCATTAAAGTAAATCTCGCTCCTGCAATAAGCTATCGTCCGATGCCAGGAATCATTTTCAATCGAGTAGCAAAGCGCTTAGGTCTTAAAATAAAAAGAGAAAAGTTTTCAAGCGAGGCCAATGCTGTTAAAGCGTTAGACGAAAATCTTAAAAATAATATCCCAACGGGATTGCAAGTTGGTGTTTTTAATTTAACATATTTTCCTGACGAATATCGTTTTCATTTCAATGCACACAATTTGGTGGTTTACGGAAAAACCGAAACAGACTATCTTATCAGCGATCCTGTTATGGAAACCGTAACAACTTTAAACCACGCAGAACTTAATAAAGTACGTTTTGCCAAAGGTGCTTTTGCTCCGCGTGGACAAATGTATTATCCAATTGAAATTCCACAACACATCGATTTGAAAAAAGCAATCGTCAAGGGAATTAAGAATACGTGCCGTGATATGTTAGCGCCAGCACCAATTATTGGTGTTCGCGGCATTCGATTGGTCGCCCGAAAAATTAAGAAATGGCCTTCGAAAGTCGGTACCAAAAAAACCAATCATTACCTCGCTCAAATTGTGCGAATGCAAGAAGAAATTGGTACAGGTGGTGGTGGTTTCCGATTTATTTACGCGGCTTTTTTACAAGAAGCTGCTGTTATTTTAGAAAACAATACTTTAAAAGAATTAGCAGCTGAAATGACTATTATTGGTGATTTATGGCGCGATTTTGCGGTTAACGCCTCTCGAATTTACAAAAACAGAAGCATTCAGGAAGACGTATATAACACCATTGCCGACGAACTTTTGACCATAGCCGATAAAGAAGAAGTGTTTTTCAAAAAATTAAATAAAGCTATTAGCTAAACTTATTTTGCAACCCATTATTCAAATACAATCCCTATCCAAAAAGTACAAAGATGCCGATGCGTTTTCTTTGAACGATTTGACACTTTCCATTTACGAAGGGCAGATTTTCGGATTGCTCGGGCCCAATGGTGCCGGGAAAACTACATTGATTTCACTTCTGTGCGGACTCATAAAACCTACCTCAGGAAGTTTTACCATCAACAATTTGATGTATGCCGATAATGCCAATGCCATAAAAAAAATCATAGGTGTGGTGCCACAAGAATATGCTTTGTATCCTACCTTGACAGCTAAAGAAAATTTACTCTATTTTGGAAGTATGTACGGATTAAAAGGGAAGGTATTACAACAAAAAGTAAACGAAAGTCTCGATTTTTTGGGATTGCTAAAATTTGCAGACAAACGTGTGGAAACGTTTTCGGGGGGAATGAAACGACGGGTAAATTTAATAGCTGGGATTTTACACAATCCAAAAATTCTTTTTCTTGACGAACCAACAGTGGGTGTCGATGTACAATCAAAAAATGCAATTATCGATTACCTAACCCAACTTAACCAATCGGGAACTACCATCATATATACGTCGCATCATTTGTCGGAAGCACAGGATTTTTGTACCGACATCGCCATTATTGATAGAGGAAAAATTTACGCTCAAGGCACTCCAAAAGAACTGATTTCGAACACCTCAAATGCTCAAAATCTCGAGGATGTTTTCATTACTTTGACTGGAAAAGAATTGCGCGATGGTATTTAAACTCTTCATGTCGGTCTACAAAGAATTCCTAATTCTCAAACGAGATATAGGAGGTGTCATCATTTTATTTGTGATGCCGTTGGTGCTGATTATAACGGTAACTTTAATTCAGGATACGACCTTTAAAAAAGTAAACGATGTTAAAATTCCGATTTTACTCGTTGATAACGATAACGGAAAAGTATCCCAATTGGTTAGTGAAAATTTACAAAAAAGCGAGGCGTTTGCTATTGTCACTCAAATCGATAACCAAAAGATTACCGAAGCCATAGCAAAAGAAGCTGTTTTTAAAGGAAAATATCAATTGGCGATTGTTATTCCGAAAAATTTAAGTACCGACTTACAGACCAAAATAAATCAAAACGTTGATCGTATTGTTAGTAGTTTTTCAGAACCTGACTCTACTGCAGAAGCAAATCTGAAAGTACTGTCACAAAAAGAAGTCAAATTGTATTTTGATCCCGCCGTGCAAATTAGTTTTAAAAATGCGGTCATGAGTGCCATAGATAAAATGATTTCACAAATCGAAACGCAATCGATTTATGCTACTTTTCAAAAACAACTTGGCGAAGACGTCGTGACTTTCGAACAAAAAAGCTTCATCACTTTCAAAGAAATTGTCCCTAAAATAAACGACAGAGAAATCATTCCCAACTCGGCACAACACAACGTTCCGGCGTGGACACTTTTTGCGATATTTTTTATCGTGATTCCGCTTTCCATAAATATTGTTAAAGAAAAAAACCAAGGAACATTTGTGCGTTTGCGAACCAATCCGGTTTCGTACACTATCGTTTTAGCCGGAAAAACAATCATGTATAGCATCATTTGCATGATTCAATTTTACATGATGGTCGCTGTAGCGGTTTTCATTTTTCCACAAATTGGTTTGCCCGCGTTGAACATTGAAGGCAATTTGTTTTTGATGAGCCTCGTGGCCTTGTTTTCAGGATTTGCTGCTATAGGCTTTGGTATCTTAATCGGAACTATCGCCAAAACCCAAGAACAATCTGCGCCGTTTGGAGCCACAGCCACAATTGTTTTAGCTGCTATAGGTGGTGTTTGGGTACCGGTTTTTGCTATGCCTAAAATGATGCAAATTATTGCAAAATGCTCACCAATGAATTGGGGATTGAATGCTTTTTATGACGTACTTTTGCGAAAGGCGACATTAGTTGATATTTTCCCTGAAATAAGTTTATTATTTGTTTTTTTTACACTTACAACAACAGTAGCTATTTTTTATGATAAAAAGAAAAGAGCCGTTTAACGAAGAGACCGCATTGAAGGTATCTAAAAATATTCGAGTGCGTTTTAATGAAACCGATCCACTAGGAATTGTATGGCACGGCATTTATATTACTTATTTTGAAGATGGACGCGAAGCTTTTGGACGCGAACACGGTATTTCATATCTTGATGTACAATCGCAAGGTTTTACAACGCCAATTGTAAAATCAATATGTGAGCATAAATTATCCTTGCGTTATGGAGATGTAGCTCGAATTGAAACGACTTTTGTGGCCACACAAGCTGCCAAAATGATTTTTAGATATGTAATTTATGACACCAAAAATGAAGTAGCATGCACAGGTGAAACAGTGCAAGTTTTTTTAGATAGCAATAACAATTTAATGTTGACAAATCCACCATTTTATGAAGAGTGGAAACGAAAAGTAGGATTGTAAGATTATTATATGCTCAAAAAAGTATTCATTACACAAACCAATTGCATCACTCCATTAGGATTAGATGTGGTTACGAATGTAAAAAATATTAAGAATGGATGTACTGGTATTCAAAAACATAATGATTTTTCATTATTGAAATCTCCCTTTTATGCAGCTATTCTTAATGATGCCATTCTAGATGAAGCTTTCGCCAAAATTAAACAGTTTGATTCCTACACCAAACTTGAAAAAATGATGATTTTGGCTTTGCATCCTATAGTTGATAGAGTAAAAGTTAACAATAGAACAGCTTTTATACTTTCTACAACAAAAGGGAATATTACCTCTTTAGAAAATCAAAACAGCACCATTGAAGCGGCACAATTGAGTACTTTAGCTAAAAAAGTTGCGGGTTTTTTCGACTTTAAAACAGAGCCAATCGTTGTGTCTAATGCTTGTGTTTCTGGAGTTTTGGCTATTGCAGTTGCCAAAAGATTAATTCAAAGTGACTTGTATGACAATGTATTTGTTGTGGCAGGCGATTTAGTATCAAAGTTTGTTTTATCGGGATTTAACTCTTTTCAGGCAATGAGTGATTTGCCATGCCAACCGTATTCTGTAAATCGAACAGGCGTGAATTTAGGAGAAGCTACTGCTGCTGTATTAATCACATCTGATGAGGAAAATGCCAAAGTTCAAATTGTTGGTGATGGTTCTATCAATGACGCTAATCATATCTCAGGTCCATCTCGAACAGGAGAAGGACTGGTCCTAAGTATTCAATATGCAATGAACGAAGCGAATGTGAGCCCAGAAAAAATTGATTATATTTCTGCACACGGAACAGCAACGTCTTTTAATGATGAGATGGAATCGATAGCATTTAATAGATTGGGATTTCAGGATGTTCCAATAAATAGTTTAAAAGGATATTATGGTCACACGCTGGGGACTTCTGGATTACTTGAAACTGTTATCGGAATAGAATCTATGCTTCAAAATACACTATTTGTTTCTCATGGATTTGATGAAATGGGTGTAAGTGAACCCATCAATATCATTCAGAAAAACGAAGAAAAAAATATTGAGTTTTTTCTGAAAACAGCATCTGGTTTTGGAGGATGTAATACTGCAGTTATATTTAAAAAAGTGAAGTCTTATGGTAAATAATTACTTCATACAGTCTTTTTGTTCTATCGAACAAAATAAAATTTATTTGAATGGTGAAGTATTTTTTGAAACTGAAGACGCATCTTTTAATGTTTTTTCAAAAATGGCTTATCAATATTCAGGAATGAATTATCCTAAATTTTTCAAAATGGATAATTTAAGTAAACTGGCTTTTATAGCTTCAGAACTTCTTTTAAAAGAAATAATCCAGATAGACAAAACAAATAACATCGCATTGCTTTTTGCAAATAAATCATCAAGCTTAGATACCGATGTAAAGCACCAAGACTCAATTTCAGATGATGAAAATTATTTTCCAAGTCCGGCCGTTTTTGTTTATACTCTCCCAAATATTTGTCTTGGAGAAATAGCCATAAAAAACCAATTGAAAAGTGAAAATTCTTTCTTTATATTTGAAGCGTTTAATTCTGCATTTATGATGCAGTATGCCAATGTACTTTTAAACACCAATAAAGCAGAAAAAGTGCTTTGCGGTTGGGTAGAATATTATCAAGAAGAATACAGAGCATACTTATATTTGGTTACCAAAGAAGGAAAAATAGAACATAACTTAAACAATATACAAGCAGCTTATACAAACTTATTATGGAAGCATTGAAGCAAGAATTAAAAGAGAAAATTATCGAAGTTTTAAATTTAGAAGATATCAGCGTAGCCGATATTAGTGATAACGACCCGTTGTTTGGTGACGGTTTAGGTCTCGATTCTATAGATGCTTTGGAACTAATTGTTTTGTTGGATAAAAACTACGGGATAAAATTAGTCGATCCTAAAGAAGGGAAAACTATTTTCCAATCAATTGAAACCATGGCAGCCTATATTTCAGAAAATAGGACAAAATAGTTTTTAGATTGTAAATTTGATAGATTACAGAGGAATAATCTATATTCTATTCATCTACATGCTCTAAACAGATTAAAATTTCAACAATTCTACTTTATGAGTAAAGGGGTCGCAATTACTGGAATGGGAATTATTTCAGCTATCGGAAATTCGGTAGAAGAAAGTTTGCAAGCGCTTATTAATGGAGATAAAGCAATTACAACCATCGAGAACATTGATACCGTTCATAAAAACGTAATGAAAGTTGGCGAAATTAAGAAAACCAATGAAAAATTGGCTTCTGAATTAGGAATCCCACCCGATAATAATTTCTCACGAACTGCTTTAATCGGAGCTTTAGCAGCCAAACAAGCAGTTCAAAATGCAGAAATAAAAGACATTAATGAGTTTAAAACGGGTTTAATTTCTGCTTCAAGCGTAGGAGGAATGGACATGACCGAAAAATACTATTATGAATATTTTGAAAATCCAGAAGTTGTAAAATATATTAGCGCTCACGACGGAGGTGATGTAGCACAAAAGATAGCCGAAGTATTAGGATTGAACGGATTAGTCACAACCATCAGTACAGCTTGTTCTTCTGCAGCTAATTCGATCATGTTTGGTGCTCGTTTAATTCAATCAGGTAGGCTAGACCGCGTTATTGTTGGTGGTACCGATGCATTAGCAAAATTTACTATTAACGGATTTAAAACTTTAATGATTCTTTCGGATTCGTACAACACACCATTTGATAATGATAGAAAGGGGTTAAATCTTGGTGAAGCTGCAGCATTTTTGGTATTAGAATCAGATGAAGTGGTCACCAAACAAAACAAGAAAGTGCTAGCTAGAGTTGCGGGTTTTGGCAATGCTAACGATGCATTTCATCAAACAGCATCTTCAGAAAATGGTGATGGTGCTTTCTTGGCAATGGAAAAAGCTTTTAAAGTTTCGGGATTAAAACCTTCTGATATTGACTACATTAACGTTCACGGAACTGCAACACCAAATAATGATTTGTCAGAAGGACGCGCAATCATTCGAATATACGGAGAAACTAATGTGCCAGATTTTAGTTCAACCAAACCGTTTACAGGACATACTTTAGCGGCAGCGGCGGCTATTGAAGCTGTTTTTAGCGTATTAGCAATTCAGAATAGCGTCGTTTTCCCTAATTTAAATTTCACTACGCCGATGTCCGAATTTGATATGGTACCGCAAACTATAATTAAACATAAAAATATCGATCACGTTTTGTCTAATTCATTTGGTTTTGGAGGAAATTGTTCGACTTTAATTTTTTCAAAAAGTCAATGAAAAATACATACATTAATGGCGTAGGATGTATTTCGGCTCAAAAAACTTTTGATACTGTTTTTTTGGAAGACATAATAGTTAATACAACTGAAAATGTTTTACCTGTACAAGTCCCTGTATACAAAGATTTTATATCACCTGTTGCTATTCGCCGAATGGCAAAAGGAGTAAAAAATGGGATTGTTGCTTCGACTCTAGCTATGAAAGAAGCAAATATTGAAACCGTCGATGCCATTATTACAGGAACCGGAATGGGTTGTATTGAAGATTCAGATAAATTTTTAAAAGCACTTTTAGATAATAATGAGGAATTCTTAACTCCAACATCATTCATTCAATCGACACACAATACTGTTGGATCTCAAATTGCATTAGGTTTGCAATGTAAAGCGTATAATTTTACGTATGTTAATGCTGCCGTTTCGTTTGAGTCTGCAGTACTAGATGCTAAAATGCAAATTGAAGAAAACGAAGCGTCTACTATTTTAGTTGGAGGCATTGATGAAATGAGCGATTATACGGCGAAATTATTTCAATTAGCTGGTTTCATCAAAGAGGAATCCGATGCTCCTTTTTCGGTTTTAGATTCAACAACTGAGGGAGCGGTATATAGCGAAGGAGCTACTTTTTTTGTTTTGGAGGATAAAAAAACTGCTTCAACTTATGCCGAAATCCTTGATATAGATATGGTGAATAAGTTAACTGAAGCTGAGGTGCCTAATAAAATACTTGAGTTTCTTGCTAGTAACAATTTAAAGATATCTGATATTGATGCTGTCCTTTTAGGCTATAATGGCGATGTCACTTATGATGGTTTTTATAAAAATCTTTCTGACAATATTTTTAAAGAAACCCCTCAAGTATATTACAAACATTTGAGTGGTGAGTATAATACCGCTTCAGCTTTCGGTTTATGGGTGGGTAGTAAAATTATCAAAACACAAAAGATTCCATCAGTATTAAAGGTAAATGCACTCGAAAAGCTCAACTATAAAATCATCTTATTTTACAATCAATACAAAGGACTAGACCATAGTTTTACTTTACTGTCGCAATGTTAGACTACAAAAAAATAAACGTTCTTTTTTTTACACTATTGACACTGTTATTGATTTTAAGTTGTTACATAACGGTAAAATGGTGGTATTTTTTAGTTTTATTTGGTCTTCGATTTATAGTTTTACTTATAGGTTCTTCACTTATCCAGTTTAATTTTCATGTTACTGCCTATTGTAGTAATCCTAACGAAAAAGAAAGGAAAATAGCCTTGACTTTTGATGATGGACCAAGCCCAATTACACTACAAATTCTAGGAATATTAGAACAACACAATGCTAAAGCAACTTTTTTTTGCATAGGAAAACACATTGAAAAATATCCTGATATTCTACAACAAACAGTTCAAGGCGGTCATTTAGTTGGCAATCATTCTTATTCACATAGTCATTTTTTTGATTTTTATCGAAAGGACAAACTGGTTCTCGATTTACAAAAGGCAGACAAAATAATTAAAGAGGTAATAGGTAAAAGGCCTTTATTTTTTCGTCCGCCGTATGGTGTGACTAATCCTGCAATACGAAAGGCTTTGGCCATTACAAATCATTACGTTATTGGTTGGAGTATCCGTTCGATGGACGGAATTATTAAGAATGAGAAAATCATTTTTAATCGCATTGTCAAACGAATCTCACCGGGTTCTATTGTACTTTTGCATGATACCTCTCAAAGTACCGTTAGAGTATTGGAACAGTTATTGGTATTTTTGAAGTCGAATAAATATCAAATAGTTTCATTAGAAGAACTGCTAGAAATAAAGGCCTATGAAGAATAGAATACATTTATTATTGGGATTTTTAACTATTTTATCAGGGAATCTATTAGCTCAAGAACAAAAAATGTCAGATGCCGAAATTCTTATGTTCAAGCAATCGGTTAATAACGTTGCTTCAAAAATAGCGACCATAACAACAGATTTTACACAATACAAACATTTGGATTTTTTATCTAAAGACATCGAATCTTCAGGAAAGATGTTTTTTAAAGAACCCAATTTATTAAAATGGCAGTATAAAAAGCCTTACAATTATTCGATTATATTCAAAAACGGAAAAGTTTTAATTGATGATGAAGGAAAGAAAAGCGCAGTTGATGCTGGAAACAATAAGGTTTTTGGTAAAATCAACAAACTAATCGTAGGAAGTGTAAGTGGCAAAATGTTTGAAGACAAAGAATTTATTGTCAGTTTTTATAAATCGAAAACGAATAATATCACACGATTACTTCCAAAAGACACTACTTTAAAAAAATACATCAAGCAAATTGAGCTTACTTTTGATAAAGAAGACCACACAGTAATTCAAGTAAAATTGATTGAATCCTCAGATGATTATACTCGAATAGTACTAAAAAACAAGACTTTAAATGCAAAAATCGACGATTCAATTTTCAATAACTAAAGTCATAATTGTTCTGTTTTTTGCCTCATGTTCTTCTGTTAATGTGGTGAAAGACTATGAATCTGTATCAATTGAAAAGCAACTTTTTCAGAACACTTACTTTAACAATTCCGACATCGATTATGTATACAAAGCTAATATTTCAGTTTATGGAAACAATTTAACGGGTATTTTCATTGCAAAGAAAATCAATAGAACGACGCATAGAGTGGTTTTTACAACAGAGTTCGGAAATAAATTATTCGATATTGAAATTTCAGAAACTGAGTTTAGAATCAATTCTATAGTAGATGAATTGAATAAAAAAATACTCATAAACACTTTAAAAAACGATTTTAGATTGTTATTTAAAACGGACTTTTTAGTCTCGGAACAATATCAAAACAAGACTTACAAGGTTATTAAAAGTACCGACAATAATAATTTTAATTATCTTTTTTTTACTACATCAAATAATAAACTGGATAAAATCATCCACACCACTAAAACAAAAGAAAAAATTAGTATAAGTTTTTCATCAGAAAACAATATTTTTGCGCAAAATATAATAGTTCAGCATTATAATATACCGATGCAAATAGAGTTTAATTATTTAAAACAGAATCAATAGAATATGAAGAAGGTATTTTTGATTGCTTTTTTAGCATTTTTTGGAATAGCACAAGCTCAAGTTACGTTTAGACCTGGATTACGAGGAGGAGTTAATTTATCTCATTTTACAAAAGGAGATAGTTATACTTATTATGATGGAATTGACTATGAACGTACTGAAAGAGATTTTTCATCAAAAACCGATTTTTATTTAGGCTTTTATGGTGCCTTGCGATTAGCAAAGTACTATACTTTACAACCAGAATTTGATTATACAAGACAAGGTTCGAAATTTACAGATTTTGATGGCAATAAAAGACAATTAGATATTTCTTATTTATCGATGGCTATCGCTAATAAATTTACTTTTACGGATAAATTTAATATACACTTTGGGCCTACAATCGATTTTCAAGTAGAAAATAATTTTGACGTTGATAGTGATGTCGATTTGGCATTTTTCTTAGAGCTGGATATAATTTCAATAAGAATTTTGGAATTGAAATTCGTGCCAAAAAAGGAATTATCCCAGTTTTGGATTTTTCAGAATCAAGTCACACTAATGTGGTTTTTAGTCTAGGATACACATATACTTTCGACACAAAATAATAGAATGTTATTAAACAATTTTTATACAATAAAATCCATCGATAAAAAAGACGACCAAAATTATACGGTCGTCCTTTTTATTAATGAGAATCACGAGGTTTTTAAAGGTCATTTCCCAGGAAATCCAATTATGCCAGGTGTTTGTATGATGCAAATTATCAAAGAATTGACTGAGCAAATTATGGATACAACCGTTGTTATGCAAAGTCTATCTAATGTTAAATTCATGGCTTTAATCAATCCCCAAGTTACGCCAGAATTGCAATTAGAATTGAACATTGTAACTGCCGAAGACCATCTGATTAAAGTAAAAAACACAACTTATTTTGGGGAAACAGTAGCTTTAAAACTGGGAAGTACCTATAAAGAAGTGAAGTGATGAAAACTGTTATTTCCTTTTTTATATTCATAAGTTTTCTAAATTCACCCTCAATTACAGAAATTAGGAAAGAATACCCTAACGCTGCTATTTCTGCTAATTCTGCAACAGCATTCGCATCTAAATTCACTAATGTTTCTTCAGAAAATAAAGTTCTTTTGGCATATAAAGGTGCTTCGATAATCATTGTTGCTAAATTCAGAAAAAAAGCGTCAGAAAAAGTAAATGCATTTAAAGAAGGAGCAAAACTAATTGAGCAAGCGGTTAATGCAGATCCTGAAAATATTGAAATTCGATTGATTCGAATTAGCATTCAAGAGAACGCACCCGGAATTGTCAAATACAAAAAAAACATTTTAGACGATAAAAACCTTATTTTAAAGTATTATAAAGTCCAATCAACGGTATTAAGAGAATACATCAAAAGTTTTGTGTTACAATCGAAGAGTTTTTCGGATCAAGAAAAACAAAGTCTTAAATAGCTAAAGCAATATATTCATGACAACGGTTCCATTTGATATTAATAAAATCAAAAGCCTTAACATCTGTATTGTTGTACCTACTTACAACAATCAAAATACATTGCAAAGAGTATTGGATTCGCTATTGCCATTTACTTCCAACATCATTATTGTCAACGATGGTTCGACAGATGCTACATTAGAAATTTTAAAAAACTATTCACAACTTACACAAATTCATCATCCGATAAATGAGGGAAAAGGGATGGCTTTGCGTAACGGTTTTAAAAAAGCTCTTGAACTAAAGTATCGTTATGCAATCACGATTGATTCTGACGGACAGCATTTTGCTTCTGATTTACCTATATTTATTGAAGCCATAGAAGATGAACCTAATACCTTGTTTATAGGAAGTCGCAACATGAAGCACGATAACGTTCCCCAAAAAAGTAGTTTCGGAAATAAATTCTCTAACTTTTGGTTTTGGTTTGAAACAGGTATTAAACTCCAAGATACTCAGTCAGGCTATCGTTTGTATCCAATTCAAATTATTCCAAAAAATTTTTTTACTACCAAATTTGAATTCGAAATCGAAGTTATTGTTCGCTCTGCTTGGAAAGGAATTCCCGTAAAAAATATCCCCGTTCAAGTTTTGTATGATCCTGTCGAAAGAGTATCGCATTTTAGACCTTTCAAAGATTTTACTCGAATTAGTATTTTAAATACAGTCTTGGTATTTGTTTCGCTGATTTATATTAAACCAAAAGTTTTTTTTTTTAGCTTTAAAAGGAAAGGTATAAAAAAATTCATTTCTGAAAATATCCTACACAATCAAGATAGTAATTTTAAAAAATCCGCTTCTATTGCATTAGGTGTGTTTATTGGAGTTTCACCCTTTTGGGGATTTCAAACTATTTTGGTTTTGGCTCTAGCCGTAGTTTTGAGATTGAATAAAGTGCTTGCCTTTGCATTTACTAACGTGAGTTTCCCGCCATTTATTCCATTTATAATCTATGCTTCTCTAAAGTTAGGAGGCTGGTTTATGACTTCTGACGCCATCATTTCGTTTGATAAATCACTCACTTATTCCGATGTCAAAGCAAACTTTTTGCAATATATTGTAGGTAGTTTCATGCTTGCTACATTTAGTGGTTTTATTATTGGAAGTATTGCTTATTTTGTATTAGTGTTTTTTACTACATTTAAAAATAAAAGTAGGCATGCATAATTTCTTCACGGCACTATATTCGTTTTTAAATGGCAGAAAGTTACTTTCCTTTATGCTGTTTTTTACCATGTTGGGTTGCCTTAGCTTTTTTGCATTGAAACTTCAATTTAGTGAAGATATTACACGCTTAATTCCTACGAACGACAAAACTAACATTACAACGAAAGTTTTAAGTCAGCTAAATTTTGCTGATAAGATCACAGTTAAAATTAGTCTTAAGAACAATGGTTCGCCCGAAGATGCAACAGAAGCGGCTACTCTTTTCTTAAGTGATTTGAATGCGAGTTCTAAAGAGTATGTTGCAAAAGTGCAAGGGAAATTGGATGATAAAAATCTACAAGAAACCTTTGATTTTGTATTCAATAACCTGCCTTTGTTTTTAGATAAAACCGATTACGAATCGATACAGAATAAAATTCAAAACGACAGTATTTCCAAAATAGTGGAAACCAATTATAAATCACTTATTTCACCCACAGGAATAGTCACCCGAGATTTCATTTTAAAAGATCCACTTGGAATTTCATTTATAGCACTCAAAAAAATGCAGCAGTTAAGCATTGGCGATGGCTTTCAGTTGCATGATGGTTTTGTGATGACTAAAGACAAAAAGCATTTATTGCTATTTATTACGCCAAAGTTACCAACCAATGAAACCGATAAAAACTCGTTGTTTGTCGCACAACTTAACACCATAAAAGACAAAATCAACAGCCAATTTAAAAACAAAGTATCACTTAGTTTTTTTGGAGCGACACCAATTGCTGTTGCCAATGCAACACAAATTAAAGCCGATGCGCAATGGACGTCTATTTTTGCGGGGATTTCACTTATATTGTTGTTAGTATTATTTTATAAAAATCTATCCTCGCCTTTACTCATATTTATACCGTCGTTATTTGGAGCTGCTTTTGCATTGGCAATTATGTATTTTACTAAGGGAAGTGTTTCGGCGATTTCTCTCGGAATTAGCTGTGTTTTACTTGGTGAAACCACTGATTATTCTATTTATGTACTTACACATTTGCGCAACAACAAAGACATAAAGTTACTTTATAAAGACATCACAAAACCTTTGATTTTATGCGGTATTACGACTTCAATTACGTTTTTGTGTTTGTTTTTTGTGAACTCCGAAGCACTTAAAGATTTGGCAATTTTTGCTTCGTTGAGTGTGGTTTCAACCAGTATCTTTCATTGGTCATACTTCCTTTGGTTTATAAATTTGAACAAAATGACACTGAAAAAAGTGCACTAATTATTAAACAAAGCAATACAATAATTGATAAGATCGCTGCATATTCTTATCATAAAAACAAGTTTTTGATTATTGCATTGTTGATTGTGTTTTGTATTTGTTTAGTTAACTATTCGAAAGTTACTTTTAATAATGATTTGCAGTCGTTAAATTTTGTGCCAGCCGATTTAAAACAAGCACAAGCTGAATTAGAAGAAATTACAGATGGTAACACTAAATCAATTTATCTCGCAACTTATGGTGATTCGTATGAAACCGTTTTAGAACAAAACGAATTGATATTTAAAGATTTAGAAGGCTTAAAGAAAAGCGACCAAATCGTTAATTTTAGTTCAGTAGGAGGCATATTGTTTTCAAAACAAGAGCAACTTAAAAAAGCTGAACAATGGAATGCATTTGGAGTTCTTCCAAAAAAGAAGAATTAAGAAAACTACTCATTGCTAACGGACAGAAATTTGGTTTTAGAGACAACTCTTTTGAAATGTTTTACAACCGATTGGAACAGAAGCCAGCAACCGTTTCGATTGAAGAATATAAGAAAGTAGCTTCCTTTTTTATAGAAGAATTTGTATCGGAAAAGAATGGTTTTCATACTATTTCTACTTTGGTCAAAGTAAGTAAGGAAAACAGAAATGCTTTTGTAAAGACCATTAAAAAGCAACCAAACTTAGTTGTTATCGATCGCAAAGAAACTAATGAAACCTTTTTAGGAACTTTAAAAGGCAACTTCGAACTGCTGATCAATTATTCGTTTATAGCCTTATTTATTATTCTCTTACTTTCATTTAGACGTATAGAATTAGTGATTATTAGCATTATTCCTATTTTGATTAGTTGGGTTTTTACCACCGGGATTATGGGTGTGTTGGGAATTCAATTTAATGTGATCAATATTATTGTGTGTACTTTAATTTTTGGGGTTGGAGTCGATTATAGTATTTTTATGACTACTGCTTTACAAAGAGAACACACTTATGGAAAAATAGAATTGCCAACTTATAGAGCCTCTATTTTTTTATCGGTTGCCACTACAATTTTGGGAACTGGGGTGTTAATTTTTGCAAAACATCCCGCATTATATTCTATTGCGTTAATTACTGTAATTGGAATATTTTCTGCTTTGCTAATTACTTTTACTATTCAACCTTTAGTATTCTATTTTATTGTTAGCTTCAATGTAAAGAAAGGCAATCCACCATTTGAATTCCGCCGCTTTTTTCATTCGCTTTTTTCTTTTTTGTATTATGGTTTAGGAGGTTTTTTACTTTCATTGATAGGCGCTCTTTTTGTTAAGATTTTGCTTTTTCTAGAAAGACAAAACTAAAAGCATTTCACTATGTTATGTCGAAGTTTATGTATTCTGTGCTTTTAACGTTTCCTGCTACTAAACGAAAAATCATCAATAAGTCAAACGAAAAGTTTACTAAACCTGCTATTATTATTGCAAATCACACTTCGTTTTTAGACATTTTGGCGGTAGGAACATTGAGTCCAAATATCATTTTTTTAGTCAGTGATTGGGTATACAATTCACCTTTTTTGAAGAGGCGTCCGTCTCGCTGGATTTTATCCCGTTTCAAGCGGTATTGACAATGGTCTTGAACATTTGAGAGAAAAAGTGGCACAAGGATTTTCATTAATGATATTTCCAGAAGGCACAAGGTCGATAGACAATTCGGTCAAACGATTTTATAAAGGGGCATTTTTTTTAGCGGAAGAATTTAAATTGGATATAATTCCAGTTTTAATTCATGGTTATTCAGAAACTTCTCCCAAAGGAGATTTTATGTTATACAAATCAAAAACAACTGTCGAAATTTTAGAGAGAATTACTCCAAACGATTCAACATTCGGAGAAAATTACACAGAGAAAACAAAGAAAATCAACAGTTATTTCCGAAATAAGTTCGCTCAATTACGCAAAGAAAATGAAGAGCCATTGTATTTTCAGCATCATCTTTTTTGCAGTTTTACCTATAAAGAACAAATGGTCATAGATGCAGTTCATCACGATTTTAAAGAAAATGCAATAGAATATTATCAACTCAATAAGTATCTTTCTTCTAAGGCAAAATTTTACATATCGCCAATGATTTCGGTCAATTAGATGTGTTGCTTTCGCTTCAAGAATCACAGCGAAACATTACTTCATTTATTGCGGATAATGAAAAGCGCAGCGTTGCCAAAACCAATCATTACCTCAAAAAAAGAAGTATTTCCTATGTAGATGATTTAAATACGATATATCAAAACAAATACGACGTGGTTCTGATTTCAGCTATAAATGCAGAAATAGATTTAAATAAAATGAATATTGTAAGTGATTGCGTAATTTTATGGAATCAAACCGAATTAAAAGAAATTTTACTTAAAGCAGGTTTTTCTATAAGTAATGAAGAAAACCGAATTGTAGTGTTAAAGAAAAAAGCATGATGAAAGAACAGTACGACGTTGTCGTTGTTGGAAGCGGTTTAGGTGGATTAGTGTCGGCAATCATACTTGCAAAAGAAGGATACAGTGTTTGTGTTCTAGAAAAAAATAACCAGTTTGGAGGTAATTTGCAAACTTTTGTTAGGGATAAAACCATTTTTGATACCGGGATACATTATATTGGTGGGTTAAGCGAGGGTCAAAATTTGTACAAATATTTTAAGTATTTGGGGATCATGGATGACCTAAAACTTAAAAAAATGGACGAAGATGGCTTCGATATTATTTCTTTTGAAGATACCAACGAAGAATTTCCACATGCCCAAGGATACGAGAACTTTATCAATAAACTAGTGCAGTATTTTCCCGAAGAACGTCAAGCTATAGAAAACTATTGTGAACGTGTGCAAAATATTTGCAATTCGTTTCCTTTATATAATTTAGAATGGGATGGTAAATACGATATTGAGATATTGAGTTTAAATGCAAAAAAATGCATAGATGAAATTACCAATAATGAAAAGCTTAAACAGGTACTTGCGGGCTCTAATTTTTTATATGCAGGCATCGAAGACAAGTCGCCATTTTATGTGCACGCACTATCTGTAAACTCATACATACAAAGTTCATGGCGTTGCATTAATGGAGGAAGTCAAATAACCAAACTACTCATAAAACAACTCAAACGTTTTGGTGGAGAAATATACAAATACAAAGAAGTAACATCCTTTCAGTCGAAAGAGAACGCGATTACTTCTGTAAAAATGAAGGACGGAACGCAAGTTAAAGCAAACATTTTCATTTCGAATATCGAACCAAAAATTACATTGAAAATGGTCGGAGAAGATAAATTCAGAAAATCATTCTTAAACAGAATTGAAAGTTTGGAGGGCGTTTATTCTGCCTTTAGTTTGTATATTGTATTTAAACCTAATTCTTTTAAATATATCAATCACAATTTCTATCATTTTAAAAATAGTTTTGAGGTATGGAAAGCCCACGAATATGACGAAAATTCATGGCCAAAAGCTTATATGGCTTCAATGAATGCTTCAGGTAAAAATGAAGAGTGGGCAGAAGGAATGACATTCATAACTTATATGCATTATGACGAATTAAAACCTTGGGAAAATACTTTTAATACAACGGCAAACATGAATCATAGAGGAGAAACCTATGATGATTTTAAAACACGTAAAGCCGAAAAGTTTTTGCAAGAAATAGCAATTAAGTTCCCCGGAATTAAAGATTGTATCAAATCGGTTCATACTTCTACACCATTATCTTACCGCGATTATATAGGTGGTTCTAAAGGAAATATGTATGGTTATATTAAAGATTCTAATGATCCAATGAAATCGTTTATTGCACCAAAAACCAAATTAGACAATCTTTATTTAACAGGTCAAAGTATCAATATGCATGGCGTTTTAGGAGTAACTATTGGTGCAGTAGTGACGTGTTCGGAAATTGTTGGAAAAGAATATTTAGTCAATAAAATCAGTAAGTCATCACTTTAGCTGCATTTTGATGAGAACAATAGTTTGCTTTATAGGTATGTTAGTATTTTTGGTATGCCTATCATCGTGCGGCACTTCTAAATCATTACATCATAAGCCAATTTTAGATGGATATGATGCCTCTATTCCCAAAATAACTAAACATTCTAGTACTCTATATACTTCAGGTAACAACAATTTTTTACTTAAAACAAACAAAACCTTTGGGAATTGTATGTTGAAGGAGATCCGTTGAAGCGCGGTTTAGTAATAGGATGTTTAACTGATTCACTTATAAAGAAACAAGAGCATGTTTTCTTTAGTAAGATTAACGATTTGGTACCATCACATTTTAAGCAACGCTTATTGCGTGGTTTTTTAAAATGGTATAATCGAAAGCTATATCTTAACATTCCTGAAGAATATAAAACAGAAATCTATGGAATTTCCGAATATGCATCACACGATTTTGACCATATAGCTCCACGGTATTTAAGAAGTTTATATCTTCACGGAGCGCATGATATTGGTCACGCCTTACAAGATTTAGCTCTAGTAGGTTGCTCGTCTTTTGCAGCATGGGGTGATAAATCAGAAGATGGGAGTTTGATTTTAGGTAGAAATTTTGATTTTTATGCTGGAGATGATTTTGCCAAAGATAAAATCGTTGTTTTTGAAAAGCCCGACAAAGGTTATCCTTTTATGATGG
The DNA here is from genome assembly GCA_016714905.1 of Flavobacterium sp. Taxonomy (GTDB): domain Bacteria; phylum Bacteroidota; class Bacteroidia; order Flavobacteriales; family Flavobacteriaceae; genus Flavobacterium. Next base: position 17,585 of record JADKBW010000019.1, on the reverse strand, counting down.
TAACGTGGGCAGGAATGATAGGGGTTTGTTCTGGGATGAATAACAAAGGATTAACGGTAACAATAAATGCTGGTAAGTCGAAAATTCCTTTAATTGCTAAAACTCCTATATCCATTCTAACTAGAGAAATTTTGCAATATGCATCCACAATTGACGAAGCAATTGTCATTGCAAAGAAAAGGAAAGTCTTTGTTTCAGAGTCGATAATGATTGGTAGCGCTGCCGATAATAAAGCCATTTTAATAGAAGTTTCACCAGATAGTTTTGGTGTTTATGAAGTTCCAAACACTATGAATCAATTGCTTTGTTCGAATCATTTTCAAAGTTCCGAGTTAAAGGATAACAAGCGAAATCGAGCACAAATTTTGAACAGTCATTCAAAATACCGCATGGATAAAATGATACAATTGATGGATGAAAATTCGAAAATTAACCCAAATATTGCAGCAGACATTTTAAGAAATAAAGAAGGTTTGAATAACTTACCTATAGGATACGGAAACGAAAAAGCACTCAATCAAATGTTGGCACATCACGGTGTGATTTTTAAACCCGAACAGCTATTGGTTTGGGTGTCTTCTAATCCGTATCAGTTGGGTGAATTTGTGTGTTATGATTTGAACACTATTTTTAGCAACAATAATTTTAATATAGATAAGACAACATTGCAAAAGGAAGAATTAAACATTTCTAAAGATCCTTTTTTAGAAAGTGAAGCGTATAAAAACTATGAAATGTTTCGTATTGAAGATCGAAAAATGGATGCTGTTTTAGAAAACAATTCTATTCTAGATAGTAGTTTTGTAAAAAAATACCAATCTTTGAATCCCGATTTTTGGATGGTATATTATAAAATGGGAGTGTACTTTTATAAACAAAAGAACTATAGAGAAGCCAAAATTAATTTTGAAAAAGCTTTAACAAAAGAAATTACAACTTTACCATCCAGACAAAAAATCGAAAAGTGTCTAAAAAAAACAAACCGGAAATTGCAATGATTCCAAAAATAGAAACCGCATCCATCGAAGAAATTAAAAGCTTTCAAGAGCAAAAACTTTTGGAAGCGCTAGCGTATGCAAATGACAATTCTCCCTTTTATAAAAAGCGGTTTTCCAATCATTCGATTGACATTACTACAATAAAGACCATAGAAGATTTGCAACAACTTCCGGTGACTACCAAAGAAGATTTACAGCAATATAACGACGAATTTCTTTGCGTTCCAATAACAAAAATAATTGATTTTGCTACTACTTCGGGAACGTTAGGAGAACCAGTAACTTTTGGTTTAACCAACAATGATCTTGACAGACTGGCTTATAATGAAGCAATTTCCTTCGATTGTGCGGGTATAAAAGAAGGAGATTTGGTGCAGCTCATGACCACTATCGACCGTCGTTTTATGGCAGGATTGGCGTATTTTTTAGGTTTACGCAAGATGAACGTCGGTGTTATTCGTGTAGGAGCAGGGATACCCGAACTGCAATGGGATTCCATTTTAAAATACAAACCCAATTATGTAATTACAGTGCCTTCTTTTTTGCTAAAATTGATTGAATATGCAGAATCACACAATATTGACTATAGTAATTCGAGCATAAAAGGAGCGATTTGCATAGGAGAATCCCTCCGAAATCAAGAGTTTGAGAATAATGCGTTAGCCACAAAAATTACTGAAAAGTGGGATATTAAGTTGTTTTCTACCTATGCATCAACAGAGATGAGCACAGCTTTTACTGAATGTGAGCACGCTGTTGGAGGACATCACCATCCTGAGTTGATTATTGTTGAGGTTTTAGATGAGCAAAATATCCCTGTAAAAGAAGGTGAACCAGGAGAATTAACTTTTACAACATTAGGAATTGAAGCCATGCCCTTGGTACGTTTTAAAACGGGCGACATTGTACAATTGCATACCAAACCCTGTGCTTGTGGCAGAAATACGTTGCGTGTTGGTCCGGTTATTGGCAGAAAACAACAAATGATAAAATACAAAGGAACTACCTTGTATCCGCCAGCATTGAACGATGTTTTAAACGGTTTTTCTAATATCGAAAGTCATATTATTGAAATTTCAACCAACGAATTAGGGACAGATGAAATCGTAATAAAGTTGGCTGTAAAAATTCCGTCTGAAGAATTTCTCCAAGAAGTAAAAGATCATTTTCGAGCCAAATTGCGGGTTTCACCAAAATTAGAGTTCACTACAAATGAGATTTTGAAGGATTTGATTTTTCAACCTATGAGCCGAAAGCCGATTCATTTTTTTGATTTAAGAACAAGTATCGAGTAAAACGCACTGATTTTTCACGTCAAGATATCTCAGTAGCAAACACTTCAGCCACTCAATCGAAAATAATTGTATTGTGCCCAAAATAGACAACATCATATTGCCTGATTTCCAGACTTCATCATCTTTAAAACATTGAATAGTAAGAATTCCAAAATGATCATTTGCATTCTTTTTTTTTAGAACTATCTTTGTTGGCATTATTTAAGTTTTTTTAGTTTTGATTACAATACAAACAAATCAATTATTAGTAAAAGTGGGAACAAAAAGTGGGAACATTTCATGCAAAAACGATGTGTTTTTCAAAATTGTAATTTTATAAATAACTTAAAATTAGTAATTTAATTAAATAATAAGAAAGTTATGTCAGACGATAAGAAAGTAATATTTTCAATGCAAAAACTGAGTAAAACCTACTCAAGCAGCGACAAACAAGTTTTAAAAAACATCTATTTAAGTTTCTTCTACGGAGCCAAAATTGGAATTCTAGGTCTTAATGGTTCTGGAAAATCATCTTTATTAAAAATCATCGCTGGCGTTGATAAAAACTATCAAGGCGACGTAGTTTTTCAACCAGGTTATACGGTTGGATATTTAGAGCAAGATCCACAACTCGATGATTCGAAAACCGTGATTGAAATCGTGCGTGAAGGTGTTGCAGAGACCATGGCAGTTTTAGACGAATTTAATAAAATCAATGACCAATTTGGTTTGCCTGAAGTCTATGAAGACGCTGATAAAATGCAACAACTCATGGATCGCCAAGCAGATTTGCAAGACAAAATTGATGCGCTTGGGGCTTGGGAAATCGATACCAAATTAGAAATCGCCATGGATGCTTTACGAACTCCAGAAGGCGATACACCGATCAAACATTTATCTGGTGGAGAACGTCGTCGTGTAGCGCTTTGTCGTTTGCTATTGCAACAACCAGATGTGTTACTTTTAGATGAGCCTACGAATCACCTTGATGCGGAAAGTGTACTGTGGTTAGAGCAACATTTGGCTCAATATGCAGGAACGGTAATCGCCGTAACGCACGACCGTTATTTCTTAGATAACGTTGCGGGTTGGATTTTAGAATTGGATAGAGGAGAAGGCATTCCATGGAAAGGTAATTACTCTTCTTGGTTGGATCAGAAATCAAGTCGCATGGCATTGGAAGAAAAAGTCGCTTCAAAACGCAGAAAGACCTTAGAACGCGAATTAGACTGGGTTCGACAAGGAGCGAAAGGCCGTCAAACCAAACAAAAAGCACGTTTGCAGAACTATGATAAATTATTGAATGAAGATCAAAAGCAATTGGACGAGAATTTGGAAATCTACATTCCAAATGGACCGCGTTTGGGAACGAATGTCATCGAAGCAAAAAATGTAGCAAAAGCATTTGGAGATAAGTTGCTCTATGATAATTTGAATTTCACTTTACCTCAAGCAGGAATTGTGGGTATCATCGGTCCGAATGGTGCGGGTAAATCGACGATTTTTAAAATGATTATGGGCGAAGAAAAGCCTGATGCGGGAGAATTTGCTATTGGAGAAACCGTGAAGATTGCGTATGTCGATCAGGCCCACTCTAACATCGATCCCAATAAATCGATTTGGGAGAACTTTTGCGATGGACAGGAACTCATTATGATGGGCGGACGACAAGTGAATTCGAGAGCGTATTTGTCGCGTTTCAACTTCGGTGGAAGCGACCAAAACAAAAAGGTGGGAACATTGTCAGGAGGTGAGCGTAACCGTTTGCATTTGGCAATGACACTAAAAGAAGAAGGCAACGTTTTATTGTTGGATGAGCCAACGAATGATTTGGATATTAATACACTTAGAGCCTTAGAAGAAGGTTTGGAGAATTTTGCCGGATGTGCGGTAGTTATTTCCCACGACAGATGGTTCTTAGATAGAATTTGTACACACATTCTCGCTTTTGAAGGAAATTCAGAAGTCTACTATTTTGAAGGTGGATTCTCCGATTATGAAGAGAACAAGAAGAAACGTTTGGGTGGCGATTTGACGCCGAAGCGATTAAAGTATAGAAAACTGATACGTAGTTAAATACAAAATCCCGATCTAAATCGGGATTTTTTGTTTTTGGTATTTACTAAACGAATTGATTATTTAACATCGATTCGTTTGCTTGTTTTCTTCTTGCTACCTTCTTTTTTGTTGATAGTCACATGCAAGACACCGTCTTTATAGGTGGCGTCAACCTTGCTTTCATCAGCTGAATCAGGAAGATGAAACGATCTGAAAAAAGAACTGTAGCTAAATTCTTTTCGTACATAATGGTCTTTTTTTCGGCTCTCTTCATGTTCTTCCTCTTTTTCGCTCGAAATTTTTAAAACATTGTCTTCAATCTCAATTTTGAAGTCTTCTTTTTTCATTCCTGGTGCAGCTAATTCGACTTCCAGTTTTGTGTCAGTTTCTTTTAAGTTGACTGATGGAATGTTGCTACCTAAAGCAGCAAAATTTTTGTCAGTCCAATCAAACAAATCTTTCGTAAAAAAATCATCAAAGAAAGTTTTTACAACTGGGAACGAGCCATTTTTTTTAACTAAAGTTTCCATAATAATTGTATTTTAATTGTTACTAAATCAGTACATTAAAGGTACAATATTTTGAAATTTTTGTCAAGCAGATTTACAAGAAATTTTTAGGTCTATAGAAATTTTAATTTTTGAAAAAAAGACTAATACCAGCGTTTTTTATTTTGTTTCGAATTAGCGGACTTTCTCGATTTATGAGCGCCACCGCTTCGATTGGAGTTGGATTGCGGTTTAACTTCTTCCGTTGGACTGCCTTCATGCCTGGGATAAGGATGATCAGAAATCGTTGTCACATCCACTTTAATCAGTTTCATGATATCTTTCCAATAAGGCGCTTCATCTTTACTGCAAAAAGAAATGGCGATTCCACCATTCCCAGCACGTCCTGTTCTTCCGATTCGGTGTACGTATGTTTCGGGAATATTAGGCAAATCAAAATTGATTACAAATGGCAGTTGGTCGATATCGATACCGCGCGCGGCAATATCAGTTGCGACCAAAACGCCAACTTCTTTATTCTTAAATGCATCAAGCACTCTTTGTCGCGCGTTTTGTGATTTATCACCATGAATGGCTTCTGCGGCAACACCGTGTTTTCGCAATGCTTTTACAACATTGTCTGCTCCGTGCTTGGTTCTAGAAAAAACCAACACATCAGATAGTTTTTCATTTCGAATTAAATGGTAGAGTAAATTTCTTTTTTCAGTCTTATCTACAAAATAAACACGTTGTTCTACATTTTCAGCGGTAGACGATACTGGAGAAACACTAACCGTTGCTGGGTCTTTCAAAAACATCTCCGCCAATTCTCTAATAGCGATGGGCATTGTGGCTGAGAACAAAAGTGTTTGTCGGTTATTAGGTGTCAGTTTTACGATTTTCTTTACATCGTTTACGAAGCCCATATCTAACATTTGATCAGCTTCATCCAAAACTAAAGTATGCAGATGGTCAAGATTGATAAATCCTTGTTTGTGTAAATCGAGCAATCGTCCTGGAGTGGCAACGAGAACATCGACACCTTTCCGCAACACATCAACTTGTGGAACTTGAGATACACCGCCAAAAATGGTCAATTGCGTCAGGTTGGTGTACTTTCCGTAACGATCGAAATTCTGGCCTATCTGTACTGCTAATTCTCGTGTAGGTGTAATTACTAGTGCACGAATCACTTTGGCTTTATTAGACGAACCCACCATGCGATGCAATTGGTGGATAATCGGAATGGCAAATGCTGCTGTTTTTCCTGTTCCCGTTTGTGCACAACCGATTAAATCTCGACCTGCTAATACGATAGGGATAGATTGTTCTTGTATGGGAGTGGCTTCAGTATAACCTTCTTCAAAAACGGCTTTTTGGATACTCTTTGAGAGTGATAAATCTTCAAATAACATATATAGGTAGTATAAAAATTTCAGAACATAAGGATTCTGAAAATCTGCGCAAAGATAGGTTATTTAATCGAAGTGGATTTTACTTCAGTAAAATTGACGTCCATCGCTCGAATTATTCCTTGTGTCGGATCGTTCGCTTTCATAAAATCAGTAATCAAATAACCCATTAGTTTTCCGATGAGATGGTTGTTTTTTTCTTCACCGAGGTCTGGTGCTCCTTCGCAAATGTGTAAATAGCTAGCATTTTGATTCTTGCCAAAGTAATGAACGAATTGTCGAACCTGCTCTACTGAGAAACCACTGATAGTCATGGCACTACTGGCGATATTTGGGATCGCATCTAAGTCGATTTCAATTCCATACGGTTGATCATTAATAAAATTATGGGCCAACTCTAGTTCTGTCTCAAAGTTCTTGAATTTACGAATCCCAATTTCATCGTAGGTATTGTATCGAACTCTAGCGTGTACTTTTTTTATTTTCGATAGCACCTTTTTGGAAGTGTAATTTTCATGCAATCCAAAAATGAAATACTTATGGAGAAATCCTTCATCAAAGGCGTAAGAAAATCCGTTGCCACTGTGTCGACCTTCTAAAATTCGGAAGTCGGAATGTGCGTCAAAATTGACGGCATTGACTGGTTTGCCTTTTGCTAAAGCGGTTCCTTTTATGTTGCCGTAAGAATTGTTATGACCACCGCCAATGACAATTGGAATTTTATTGGCTTTCACAATAATCGAGACGATGTGCGCTACTTCTTTGTCGATTTTTGTCACCAAATCATTAAATTTTCTTCTGTCCGCGATGTTGTGATAGTTCAACCCTTCTGCTTGTTCCATTTCTTCAGCAACATCCAACTGGCCTAAAACCAATAATTCATTTCCTTTACAAAATTTATTGAATTGAATATTTGCAATACTTTTTATCGCGCTTTCCCAGGCAGAATGAGCACCTGGTCGACCAAAGTTGGCGCGAACTCCAATATCTTCAGGGATTCCAAATAAAACGTAACGAGCGGCAGTACTATTTAAAAAAGAAGTGATCGATTCTGTACCTTTTGGAATGGTAATCATTTTCTCTCCAAATTTTACTTCCCCACTTCTATGGTTCGTAATTCTTGCTAGATCAATATTTGTAAAAGGAATTAATTTTTCCATAAAAAAAATTTAACATTCAAAAGTAATATATTCATCCAAACTTCCGTTATAACCACAAATATTATTATTTTTGCTTAAACAAAATATAAATTTATGGAAAATCAAAAAAGTAATTCAAATTTAAAAGCAGTCATTGCAATATTAGCGGTACTTCTTATTGGAAGTTTGGTGTATATTTTTCGCAGAACGCGAGAAGATTGTAAATTTGATGGCTGATTTGAAAAAATCTAAAGGTGATGTTGCTTCAATGTCTAAATACAAAAGCCAATACTTTGCCTTAGAATCTAAAATGAAAACGTTAATGGCAGAAAATGAAGTCTTGAAGAAAGACAATGCTAAATTGACTGTTGAGCGTGATAGTACGATAACCGTTTTAGGTGAGTCAAGAAAATATAATGAGGTTTTAGTTGGTCAAAATGAAGAATTATCTAAAACTGTCGAAATCGCTCAGAAGCTTTCAGTTTCTAATTTGAAAACAGCAGCTTACAAATTGAGAAGTTCAGGAAAACAAATCGAAACAGAAAAAGCTAGAAAAGCAGATGTTTTGAAAATTAGTTTTACAATCAATGAAAACAAAGTTGCAAAACAAGGCGATAAAACGTATTATGTGCAAGTGATTGATAGCAAAAACAATGTGCTTGGTGAAAAGAAAACAGAATCGTTTGGTTCAAATTCGTTGACTTATAGCTTTACAAGTACTGTAAACTATGAAAACAAATCGGTAGACGTTACACAAGATTTACCAGGTAAAGACTTTGAAAAAGGAACTTATTTTGTAAATGTATTTGATAAAGGTGAATTGGTATCGAAATCTAGTTTTAGTTTAAGATAATCAAAACACTGTTGAAAATAAAAAAGGAATCCAATTTGGGTTCCTTTTTTTATTGAACTGTTTTTCCTTCAATAATAACTTGGTCAATCAAATTACTGCCAAAAGCATACGGCAATTGGTAAATGGAAGTAATCGGCTTAGTAATAATTAAATTGGCTTTTTTGCCAATAGTGACGCTTCCGTGGGTTTCAGACAATCCCATGGCGTAAGCTCCATTGATGGTCGCTGCGTTAATGGCTTCTTCGGGTGTCATTTTCATTTTAATACAGGCAGTGGCAACGACAAAATTCATGTTCCCTGATGGAGTTGATCCTGGATTAAAATCAGTAGCCAAAGCCAGAGGCAAACCTGCATTTAAGATCTCGCGAGCTGGTGTATAAGGAATACTCAAAAAGTACGAGCACGAAGGTAACGCAACGGGCATCGTTGTTGAACCTTTTAATGCGGCTACATCTGCTGGCTGCATCACTTCTAAATGATCCACAGACAATGCGTTATTCTTTACGCCAATTGCAACACCGCCAATAGCATTGAATTGATTGACATGAATCTTTGGAATCAAACCATTTTTTAAACCGCATTCCAATATTTGGTTTGTTTCTTCAACAGAAAAATAGCCGGTTTCACAAAAGACATCTATATAATCTGCGAGTTTTTCAGCGGCAATTTTCGGAATCATTTCGTTTACTATCAGGTCAAGATAACCTTGATGATTGTCTTTAAATTCAGAGGGAAATGCATGCGCTCCCAAAAAAGTGGCTTTAATCGCAATTGAGTAATTTTCTTTCAATCGTCGAATCACGCGCAACATTTTAATTTCATCATCAACTGTTAGTCCGTATCCGGATTTTATTTCGACAGCGCCTGTCCCTAATTGCATCACTTCTTCCAAGCGTACTTTTGATTGAACATATAAATCATCTTCAGAAGTATTTTGTAGTTTCTTGGCGGAGTTTAAGATGCCACCACCACGACTGGCAATTTCTTCATACGATAAGCCATTGATTCTATCCACGAATTCCTGCTCACGATTGCCAGCATAAACAATATGCGTATGACTATCGCACCAAGCAGGTAAGACCATTTTTTCGTTGGCGTCAATTAATTTTTCGGTATTTACTTCGGGGCAATCTTGCATCGAACCAAAATCTTGTATCAGATCGTTTTCAATAAGCAAATAGGCATTTCGTATACTTGGCAAAGTAGCCATGGCTGCACCCGAAACTTTAGCAATATTCGTTTCTCGTACTTGAAACAGTTCCTTGATATTGATGATTAAAGTTTGCATTTTCGTTTTTTTGTAAATGTAAATTAGAATTTTAAAAACTCCTATCTTTAGAACAAATTATTCGAGATGAAGAAAATCAAATATAGTAAAGTTAAGAAGGTGCAACCCAACTTTTATGAATATACGGGCGTTCATAAAACTGACCCGGTTGATATGCAATTGTTTGTTTATGACGATGCGGGTTATGAAGAATATAAGAAAGTCTCGATTGACAGAATTCAAAAAGAAATCACTGACGAAAATCAAGTTGATGATGTAAAATGGCTAAATGTACATGGTTTGCATGACGTTGAATTGATCAAGCAAGTTGGTGAAATGCTACATATAGAGCCATTTGTTGTCAGTGATATTTTGAATGTTTCTCGCCGCAGTAAGATGGAAGAATTAGATCATGTTCTATTTTTTAGCATCAAGTCTATTTTACCCAATGACGATAATGACCAAGTGCATGTGGAGCAAATCAGTTTCGTGCTCAAGGACAATTTGTTGGTTTCTTTTAAAGAGAAAAAAAGTGATTTTTTTACGCATATTAGAGAACGAATCAAAACACATAGCGGCATAGTGCGTAAGAAGCGCAATGATTACTTGCTGTATTTGCTGCTGGATTCTGTGATGGAAAATTTTTACGTGACTATCGAGTTTTACGAAGATGTTATTGAATCCTTATTGATTGAATCCAAAATGAGTGCGGATCCTAACGTTCTGGTTCAAATAGAAAAGAATCGAGAAGATCTCAATTTCTTGAAGCGTTCTATTTTGCCTTTGCGGGACGCATTATTCAATCTAAAAAGCGAGCATGACGAGGAAGACTATGATGGCATCGAAAAGGCTAACTATAATTTCTTCGCTCGTTTGCACCAAAAATGTTTAGAAACTCTGGAGCAAATAGAATATGACATGAATACTTTGGATAGTGCATCGAGCTTTTATTTCTCTTCCCAAAGTCAACGAATGAACGAAATCATGAAAATTCTTACCGTTGTCTCGGTGTTCTTTATGCCATTGACCTTTATCGTCGGAATCTACGGAATGAACTTCGACGTCATGCCAGAACTGAGAAATCCGTACGGCTATTTTATAGTGTTAGGTGTGATGTTTCTGCTTTTGGTGGCGATGGTGGTGTACTTTAAGAAGAAAAAGTGGTTTTAGTTTTTAGAAAATAGAGGGACATTTAGCTTGTTAAGAAGTACTTTTATTGTAGTTACGTTTAATGGAAATTCAAGTAATACATGAATTAGACTTAAGAAAATCAGAATAATGTAACCTATTTTGAAGTTCACTAAATAGATGCATACACTGATACCCCAAATCGCTAAAATTGTAATTATTTTAGACTTTGTCATCGTTTTATCCCAACGAATTATAGAGGTTTTTGAGAACCAATTGAGATAATGATACGTATAGGCAAAGGCGACAAATATTTGAATTTTTATTCCAAGTACCGATAAGAAATTGAAATCAGAACCTTTTATCGGAATAAACCACTTTGCGATTTCAAGGTTCAAACCTCCAAAAGTACTGTCAATATAGGAAGTTTGAGTGTAATCGCTAAGTCCATTGTATTCCTCCGGATTAATTTTGCTGAATATTATAATTAATGGAACCATCAGCATTAGAATTATACTAATAATTCCTGGTGTTGTTTTATTTTTTATCATCCCGTAAATCATAAATAAAGTTGTGAAAACATAAACATGAATTAAAGTCGGAATAAAAATAGCGATAGACATGGCAGTACTAGTAAAGTGATTTAATGAGAACACTGCAATGATGCTGCTAATAACAATAAAAAGAATGAGATGAATTTTATTTTTGAAGTACAGTAAACCAATTGTAAAAATTAAAGCAATTAAATATATTTCATCACTAGTATTATTGAGAAAAGCATAATATTTTTGAATACTTTCGTTTTTCATGAATGTATCAAAGATGGATAATTTCAATATAAAAGGAAGGGCCAAAAAGAAAGCAAATAAGATAAAAAGATAAGACCAATTGGCTTTCCCAAGGAAGTATTCTTTCTCTTTCAACCAATTAATTTCAGTCAAATAATGTAAAGGTCCTAAGACAACATAGGAGAAAATAAAAAGTCCAAAAGGGATATGGAATGCGGCATACAACGAAATTACTATGAGAATTACATTAAGAATATCAACGTCTTTTGAGTTCATTTCTAAGTTAGTTTGAGTTGTGGCATTAAATATAAACAAGTTTATCAAAATAAGTAAGGTCGCTATTGTAATTTTATACAATTCATCCATGTAATTCTTCACTTCAGTCATCTTCTGTTTTTTAGAATATCTTTACAAAATAGATTTGCAGCATAAAACAAATCCAATGAAGACGATCTTTTTTACATTCACACTTTACTTTTTTACCACTTTTATTTTTTCTCAAGAAGTAATTTCTGGGAAAGTTCTCGACAACAAAGGCAAACCGGTAGCCGGCGCAAACATTTATATTGATGGGACGTATGATGGTACTTCAAGCGGCGATACAGGTGCGTTTTCTTTTACAACCTCGAGTACCGGTAATCAAACTTTAGTCGTTAGTTTTCTTATTTATGACACTTTTACGACGGTGATTAATGTTGCGAATTATAAAAATCAAACGATTAAACTCAGAGAAAGTGTCAACGCCTTAGATGCCGTCATTGTAACCGCAGGCACCATGGAATCAGGTGATAAAGCTAGAGTTTCGGTTTTGAAACCACTAGACATAGTGACCACTGCTGGTTCGGCAGGAAACATCATCGCAGCTTTGCAAACTTTACCTGGAACGAACAATGTGGGCGAAGATGGACGTCTATTTGTCCGCGGTGGAGAAGCAGATGAAACCCAAACTTTTGTAGATGGCATTCGCGTAGCGCAACCCTATGGCGCAACTACTAATAATTTGCCCACACGTGGTCGATTTTCTCCTTTTTTGTTTAGTGGGATTTCGTTTTCTACCGGTGGTTATTCGGCGGAATATGGCGAAGCACTTTCTAGCGTATTGCTTTTGAATACACAAGATGAGCCAGATCAAAATAAGACGGATATTTCGTTAATGACGGTCGGATTGGGTATTGGTCACACACAAAAATGGAAGAAAAGTTCCTTAAGCGTAAATACGGCTTACATCGATTTAGCGCCCTATCAAGTAGCGGTGCCGCAGGATATCGATTGGAATAAAGCGTTTCAATCATTGTCGGGAGAATCAGTATATCGCTATAATTTCAATAATGGGATTTTTAAGTTGTATGCCGCTTTTGATGCTTCTCGTATTGATCTAAATCAAGAGAATATTAATCAGGCTGAAAAGACGAGAGTCAATTTAAACAATAATAATTTGTACGTCAATTCCTCTTATAAAGGAAATCTGTGGGGCAATTGGCAAATTACTTCAGGCGCTAGTTTTGGTTTTGGACAGAACAAGATTAAGATTGATAGCAATGATTTGAAAAACACTGAAAACGCAGCACACTTGAAATTTAAATTAAGAAAGAACTTCTCCGATCGATTCAAATTGTCCTTCGGAACGGATTATTTCGTAACGCAGTTTGCTGAAAAATTTGCCGACTTTAATACAATCGGTTACAATTCAAATATTGCAGCACTTTATACGGAAGCGGATATTTTCTTTTCGAAAAAGTTGGCGGCGAAAGTAGGGCTTCGCTTGTCAAATAATGATTTGTTAGATGAAACTGCGCTTTCGCCGCGACTATCCATGGCTTATAAAGTGGCAAAATACAGTCAGTTTTCTTTGGCTTATGGCGATTTCTCGCAATTGCCCAACGCGAATTATTTGAAGTTTTCTCAATTTCATCAATTTGAAAGTGAGCAAGCAGCGCATTATATTTTAAATTTCCAATATAATAAGAACAAAAAAACTTTTCGTGCAGAAGCCTACTATAAAGGCTATGACAATTTAGTAAAATACGAATCTGAAAACCCAAATTTTGATTCGAGCTACTCGAACAACGGACGCGGTTTCGCTAAAGGAATCGATTTGTTCTGGAGAGATGGATTTACAATCAAAAATCTTGAATATTGGCTTTCTTATTCTTTTATAGATACGGAACGAGATTACAAGAATTTTCCAAAACAAGCCACACCAAGTTTCGTGGCCGACCATACGATATCGTTCGTCACTAAATACTGGATTTCAGATTGGAAATCGCAAGTCGGATTCACGCATAATTTCAGCACAGGAAGACCCTACAACAATCCCAACGAAGCGGAATTTATGAATGGAAAAACCAAATCCTTTAATAATTTGAGTTTCAATTGGGCTTATTTGTTAAGCCAACAAAAGATTTTGTATTTTTCTGTATCAAATGTACTTGGAACTCAAAATGTTTTTGGTTACGAATATGCTCAGAATCCAGATGCAAATGGCGTGTATAATCGACGTGAAATTATTCCAACCGCAGATCGTTTTTTCTTTATTGGTTTCTTTTGGACCATCAGCGATAACAAGAAAGACAATCAACTGAATAACTTGTAGCATGCGACACAATTCATCCTTAATTAACAACAGTTCAGTCAGTTTTGGTTGAATAGGGAAACTAAGGAACATACATTTGTCTAAGAAATTATTACTAACTATTTAAAACTAGAAATTATGAAGAGATTAATTTTTATCGTAGCATTAATCATAACAGGATTTGCTCAAGCACAACAAGGCCGATTTGAAGAAGGAATGGGAAAAGCTTTTCAATTATGGGGAGAAGGAAAAGACAAAGAAGCTTCCGACATGTTCGAAAGAATTGCATCAGCAGAAAAAGGGAGTTGGTTACCGAATTACTATGTAGCTTTGGTCAATACCACGTCTTCATTCAAAACAAGAGATAAGGAATTGGTTAGCGCACTATTAAATAAGGCACAAAACGCATTGGATATCGAATTTATTAAAGATCCAAATAATGTTGAATTGTTGGTGATGCAAGCGATGATCGATACGGGTTGGGTGGTGTTTGACCCAATGACCAACGGCATGAAATTATCAGGAAAAATCATGGAAACTTACGGAAAAGCTTTAGCAATAGCGCCAGACAACCCAAGAGCAGTTTTTGGTAAAGCGGAATATGAAATTGGTGGTGCTAAATATTTCGGAACCGATACAAAACCGATGTGTGCTGAAATAAACCGATCTATTGAGTTATTTGCTAAATTTAAACCAGAAACTCCTTTTTCACCAAAATGGGGATTAGAAAGAGCCCTTGAAGCGCAGAAAGAGTGTAATAAATAATTTCAAAAAGCAACAGACATGAGCGTAGTCAAAGGTTTGATTAAAGAAATGCCACGTGGAATTATCATTTCATTGCTAATTTTCTTGACGCTTTTAATTTTAAGAGTAATCACAGGAAACACGGTTAGTTTCGATACTAGTTTGGCGATTAACTTTGGCTATACCATGCTTTATTCTATCTCGTTGTACTTCTCCAATGCAGGCTTGTTTATATACTTGGATGAGGTATATAAAGATGATCGCTTTGATAAGAAGAGAATCGTCGTTGGATTTCTTTCTTCCTTTTTAATATCGATTACTATCATTTTCTTGTTGCGAGTTTTTGAAGATGTTCTTATTGAAGGAAGTACTTTCAAAGCCTTCATTGCCAAAGAGTCCGCTTCGAATTATTTAGTAGCTACTATCATCACTTTTATTGTCACGTTGGCTTTTCATGCTTTCTATTTCTATAAAGCGTATAACGAGAATAGAGTCAATGAACAAAAAGTTATTGCCGGAACTGCCAATGCGAAATTTGAAAGTCTAAAGAATCAAATCGATCCACATTTTTTGTTTAATAGTCTCAACGTGCTGAGTTCATTGATTGAAGAAAATCCAGAAAATGCCCAACGATTTACAACGTCATTGTCTAAAATATATCGTTATGTGTTAGAACAAAAAGATAAGGAACTCGTTACGCTAGAGGAGGAATTATCGTTTGCTAAAACGTATATGAACTTACTAAAGATGCGCTTCGAAAATAGTATCAGTTACGAATTGCCGGATAATTTTGATTTTCCTGAAGCGAAGGTTGTACCATTGTCTTTGCAACTTTTGTTAGAGAACACGATCAAGCATAATGTCGTAAGCGAACAAAAACCTTTGCATATCAAAATTTATATAGAAGATAATTATCTGATTGTTGAGAATAACCTTCAAAAGAAAGAAGTCTTGCAAGACCGAAAAGGCGTTGGATTGCAGAACATTGTCGATCGTTATGCGCTAATTTCTGAGCGGAAAGTACTGATCGACGAGAATGTCAACTGCTTCAAAATCAAAATACCAATTTTAACCAAGCAAGTAGTTACAATGGAAAAACAAGCTATATTTAATGAAAACACGGCTTACATCAAAGCAAAAGAGCGTGTAGAAAAACTAAAAGGGTTTTACGGTAATCTGATATCGTATTGTTGTGTCATTCCAGTTTTAATTTTTATAAATCTAAGCACTGGAGGCTTCCAATGGTTTTGGTTTCCTATGATGGGTTGGGGATTGGGCGTTTGTTTTCATGCCTTCGACACGTTTGGTTACGGAAAATCATGGGAAGACAAGAAAATTCAACAAATTTTGAATAAAGAGAACCAGTCTAATAACAAATGGGATTAATCATGGAAAATTCAAATTCAGAATACGAAAGATATCAAAAAGCCAAAAAGCAAGTCAATGAAATAAAAGGATTTTATGGACATTTGACGTCATATGTGATTGTACTTGCCATACTAATCTATATTAACTTAAAATACACGCCAGAATATTTATGGTTTATTTGGACGATGTTTGGTTGGGGAATTGGTCTGTTTTTTCATGCGGTACGCGTTTTTGATTGGTTTCCATTTTTGAATAAAGATTGGGAAGAACGAAAAATCAAACAATTCATGGACGAAGAAAAAAACAAAAGCAAATTCGAATAAATATGGAAAATTTAGATGAAATTAAATACCAAGAGGCACTAAAAAGAGTCAAAAAAGTAAAAGGATTTTATACCCATTTGATCGTTTTTGTTGTCATTAATGCGATGATTCTTATTGCTAATTATCAAGAATTAGAAACTAATGAGAACTTTTTTCAGTTTCGAGTATTTTCGACCTTTTTCTTTTGTGGAATTGGTTTGCTTGCCCATGGACTTTCCGTTTTCTTGCCGTCAATCGTTTTGGGAAAAGACTGGGAAGAGAGGAAAATTAAGGAATTGATGGAAAAAGAGAAATACAATCAATGGAAATAATCTTACTATGAATATCATCATCATCGAAGACGAAAAGCCTGCTGCTCGACTTTTGCAACGTAAAGTTGAAAAGTTAGGGTTGCAAATCACAACGTTGTTGCATTCGGTTGAAGAATCAATTCATTGGTTTCAAAATAATCAGCATCCGGACTTGATTTTCCTCGACATTCAACTATCCGATGGTTTATCATTTGAGATTTTTGAAAACATCGAAATCAACAGCGCCGTAATTTTTACAACGGCTTATGATGAATATGCTTTACGCGCTTTCAAATTGAACAGCATCGACTATTTGCTCAAGCCCATTGATGAAGAGGAACTGGAAACAGCAGTCAATAAATTCAAAGCTCGAAATAGCAGCACACCCAATTTGTCTTTAGATTTTGAAATGATCAAAAAGATGTTAGTGAATCCAATTGATCGAACTTTTAAAAAGAGATTCACCATCAAAATGGGGCAACAACTGAAGATGATAAACATCGATGAGGTCGAATGTTTTTTCAGCGAAAATAAAGGAACGTATCTCCACACTTTTGAGAATCGGAACTATCTTTTGGATGCAACTTTGGAACAATTAGAAACCGAACTCGACCCTCAAAATTTCTTCAGAGTGAGTCGAAAATTCATCATTCCGATGAAGGGAATCAAAGAAATTCAACTCCACAGTAACTCGAGATTGAAAGTGATTTTACCATCCTATAAAGACGATGAGGTCATCGTAAGTCGCG
The DNA here is from genome assembly GCA_016714905.1 of Flavobacterium sp. Lineage (GTDB taxonomy): Bacteria > Bacteroidota > Bacteroidia > Flavobacteriales > Flavobacteriaceae > Flavobacterium. The sequence goes on along the minus strand of JADKBW010000019.1, from coordinate 134 downwards.
AAAAAGTCGCAGACTTTAAGAACTGGATTGGCTAATTTTTACTTTATCTATAAAAACAAGTAATTGTATTTAAAACTCTTGTTTTTAAAAGTTTAAGTATTTAGTATAGATTATGTCTATGACAGTTTTACGCC
>JADKBW010000018.1 GCA_016714905.1 Flavobacterium sp. | reverse complement strand
AGATTGTTGGTCGTCCTTTAACACTAACAGAGAAAATATTATATACGCATTTGTGGGAAGGAAATCCTTCGCAGGCTTTTACTAGAGGAAAAGATTATGTTGATTTTGCACCAGACCGCGTTGCGTGTCAAGATGCTACCGCTCAAATGGCTTTATTGCAATTTATGCATGCGGGTAAAAGTAAAGTTGCCGTTCCGACTACGGTACATTGTGATCACTTAATTCAAGCGAAAGATGGCGCTGCAACCGATTTGGCTTTTGCCAATTCGCAATCGAAAGAAGTATTTGATTTTCTTTCATCTGTATCCAATAAATATGGTATTGGTTTTTGGAAGCCAGGTTCGGGAATCATCCATCAAATTGTTTTAGAAAATTATGCTTTTCCGGGTGGGTTTGATGATTGGAACCGATTCTCATACTGTAAATGCCGGCGGTTTAGGAATGTTGGCGATTGGTGTTGGAGGTGCTGATGCGGTTGATGTGATGTCAGGAATGTCTTGGGAATTGAAATTTCCAAAACTAATTGGTGTGAAATTGACTGGTAAACTAAATGGATGGACGTCTCCGAAAGACGTGATTTTAAAAGTTGCAGATATTCTTACCGTAAAAGGTGGGACAGGAGCAGTGGTTGAGTATTTTGGAGAAGGCGCCACGAATATGTCTTGTACCGGAAAAGGGACCATTTGTAATATGGGAGCTGAGATTGGTGCCACTACTTCCATTTTCGGTTACGATGATTCGATGAGAAGATATTTGGCTGCTACCGGCAGACAAGATGTGGTAGATGCTGCGGACCAAGTTGCAAGTTACTTAACTGGTGACGCCGAAGTGTATGCCAATCCAGAGCAGTATTTTGACCAGTTGATAGAAATTAACTTATCAGAATTGGAACCCCATATTAACGGACCGTTTACGCCAGATCGTGGAACACCAGTTTCTCAAATGAAAGCTGAAGCGGCTGCTAATGGTTGGCCCATAAAGGTAGAATGGGGTTTAATAGGGTCTTGCACCAATTCTTCTTACGAGGATATGTCACGTGCCGCATCTATAGTAGAGCAAGCAGTGGCACATGGTATCACTCCAAAAGCGGAGTTTGGAATTAATCCAGGTTCAGAGCAAATTAGATACACTATTGAAAGAGATGGCATCATTGCTACTTTTGAAAAGATGGGAACTAAAGTATTTACCAATGCTTGTGGACCTTGTATCGGTCAATGGGATCGGGCAGGAGCAGACAAGCAGGAGAAAAATACCATTGTACATTCGTTTAATCGAAATTTTTCGAAGCGAGCAGACGGTAACCCGAATACACATGCTTTTGTTACTTCACCGGAGATGGTGGCTGCATTGGCAATATCTGGCAGATTGGACTTTAACCCGATTACAGATACCTTATTAAGTGATAAAGGGGAAGAAGTAAGATTGAATCCACCTAAGGGAGACGAATTGCCGTCGAAAGGATTTGATGTGGAGGATGCCGGGTTTCAAGCGCCAGCAGAAGATGGGAGTAGCGTGCAAGTAGCAGTTTCTGAAACTTCAGATCGTTTGCAATTGTTGGCTCCGTTTGCTGCTTGGGATGGTAAGAATATTGAAAACGCCAAGTTGTTAATCAAAGCATTTGGCAAATGTACGACCGACCATATTTCGATGGCTGGACCTTGGTTGCGTTTCCGTGGACACTTGGATAATATCTCCAATAATATGTTGATTGGAGCAGAGAATGCTTTTAATCAAAAGGCTAATTCAGTTAAGAATCAATTGACGGGAGCTTACGACACGGTACCAGCGGTGCAAAGAGCGTACAAAGCCGCAGGAGTTCCTACTATTGTTGTGGGAGATCACAACTACGGAGAAGGTTCTTCACGCGAACACGCTGCCATGGAACCTCGTTTTCTTGGAGTAAAAGCCGTACTTGTAAAATCATTTGCTCGTATTCATGAAACCAATTTGAAGAAACAAGGGATGTTGGCATTGACCTTTGCCAATGAATCCGACTATGACAAAATACAGGAGAATGACAGTATTAATTTTGTTGATTTGGTTGATTTTGCTCCAGGCAAACCATTGACTTTAGAGTTTGTGCACGACAATGGTACAAAGGATGTTATTCTTGCTAATCACACTTATAATGCCAGTCAAATTGGTTGGTTTGTAGCTGGTTCTGCTTTGAATTTGATTGCAGCTGCAGGAAAGGCTTAGTATAGATACATACTTCATAATAGGAAATCCTCGATGTAAATCGGGGATTTTTTTTGGTCGAAACTTTATTTTCCTTCTATAAAATATCGACGAACTACAATATTTGATTTTAATCATATTGTATTATTATTCATACAAAATTAAATAAGATGTGTATTTAATCGAAAAAAAATATCACTTCGTCGAATTTTTGTTTTTACTATTTTTTTTATCCCATTAATTTGTGGTGTATTATTATTGTCCCAAATGATAGTAATGCTTCTCCCTAAAAAAAAAGAAGTATAAAAACCTTAACCTACTATTATGAAAAAATTTCTATTTATGCTACTCTTGGCAGTAGCAGCCCACGGACAAAATCAAAGCTACACAGTTAGCACAGACATTTTTCCTAACCCAGATCGAGGATTCTATCGCTATACCTCGTCTGGTTCGTCAGGAACGACTTACTCGTTTCTTAGTGCCAGTACACTTAATTCTTATCGAACTCAGAATCATACTGTGATTCAAAGAATGTTCTACTTGCAGCAGTTTGTTGCTTCGCCAATTTCAAGTACATTTTTGGCCAATATGCAAACGGACTTTAACGCGATCAGAAATGCTGGGATGAAAGTGATGATTCGTTTTGCCTACTCTAGTAGTGAATCGGCGGCAGTTCTAGATGCAACAAAGGCGCAGACACTTGCTCATATTCAGCAGGTGGCGCCAATCATCCAAGCCAATAAGGACGTTATTGCCACGTACCAGTATGGTTGGATTGGCGCTTGGGGTGAAAACTACTACACAAGCCAGGTTGCTACATATGGTAATGAGGATTACAACCAATTTACTGCGGCACAATGGGCCAATCGCAAGGAAGTATTGGACGCTATGCTCAACAGTACTCCAGCAGAAATTCCGGTACAAGTTAGATATGTTTTATACAAGCAAAAGTTCTATCCTACAGGAAACAGCCGCGTTGGATTTTATAACGATTCTTTTTTAGGAACATGGGGTGATTCAGGAACTTTCTCAGCAAATAGTGCAAGTAGCGCACCTTCAACTGCAGAAAGTAATTACTTGACTGCTCAAACCGATATTTCACCTATGACAGGCGAAACCAACATGATTAATGCGCCTAGAACTAACTGTGCCAATGCAGTTTCAGAAATGAACAAGTATAACTGGAGTTTGATCAATCGTGATTACTTGACTGCGAATATTACGAATTGGACGAGTAATGGCTGCTTTGCTGAGATGGAACGTCGATTGGGTTATCGATTTGAGTTGACGAATTCCTCATTTGCGAACAATACTTTGACTTTAAATTTAACCAATAGTGGTTATGCCAATGTGTACAAAGCTAGAAAAGCCTTTGTCGTTTTGAAGAACACCGCCACGAACGTCGAATACTCAGTTGAAATTAGTAATGATATTCGTACTTGGAAAAAAGGTACGGCAATTCAGTTGATTAAAGATGTGAGCGGAACAGTACCGGCTGGGAATTATCAGTTGTTTTTGAACTTGCCTGATCCGTCTTTAAGTAGTCCGTTGTATTCCATTCGATGTGCTAATACAGGAACGTGGGATGCTGTAAAAGGATACAACAATTTAAGCCTAACAGTTGCTGTTTCGGGCACTGCTACCACAAATCCTGTGGTAACCAATCCAGTCGTAACTAACCCAGTAGTTACCAATCCAATTGTAACTAGTCCAGTAGTGACGTCGCCTGTCTTAGCAGTTGAAATACTATTTATCAATAATAATACTTTGGTATTAAACAATATGCCTAGCCAAAATTATACTATAAAGGTTTTAACTTAAATGGAAGAGTTAAAGCAAGATCAACAGATTTGTCCGGTTTAAGAACGGGTTATTATGTTGTTAAAGTGGAGTGTAACGGTGTCATCTATTCGAAAAATATTTATAAGCAATAACTTGAGATTTGGATTATAAGTTTGTTTTAGTTTTTTAATTTTTGTTATTATTACAAAGAGAAACCCGCTTTTCTAGTGCGGGTTTCTTGTTTTACATCGGTTCGTATTAGCCCTATTGGTGTTCTTGGGTTTGGATGAAAACAAAGATCTTTTTTATATCTTTAGCCACAAGCATTTATCGACTAAAACAAAAAAACACGATTTAACTCACTATTATGGAAAACCAAAATCAAGAAGAATTTAAACGGGAATTAGGATTATTAGACGGAACAATGTTGGTCGTTGGGTCGATGATAGGATCCGGTATATTTATCGTCAGTTCTGATATTGCACGTCAAGTAGGTTCTGCGGGTTGGCTAACACTCATTTGGATTATCTCCGGAATCATCACCATGATTGCTGCAGTGAGTTATGGCGAATTAAGTGCCATGTTTCCCAAAGCCGGCGGACAGTATGTGTACTTGAGAGAGTCTTACAATAAGTTGATTGCCTTTTTGTATGGCTGGAGTTTTTTTGCGGTCATTCAAACCGGAACGATTGCCGCGGTTGGCGTTGGGTTTTCTAAGTTTGCGGCTTATCTTTTTCCAGTGATGAGTGAAGAGAATATCCTCATTCAAACAGGTGGTTTTACGCTTCATGCCGCACAAATTGTGTCGATTATTACGATTGTTTTTCTGACTTACTTAAACAGTAGAGGCGTAAAAAACAGTAAAACATTACAAACTGTTTTGACCGTCATCAAAATACTTTCGCTCGTAGGATTGATTGTTTTTGGATTCCTACTAGGCGCCAAATCTGAAATTTGGAATGCGAACTGGACGGATATGTGGGCTACAAAATCGTATGTGTCGGAATCTGCTTCATGGCTCCCCATCAGTGGCGTTGCCTTAGTATCTGGTATTGCTGCTGCCATGGTCGGTTCGCTGTTTTCGAGCGATGCTTGGAATGGGGTCACTTTTATCGCTGGCGAGATTAAAAACCCAAAACGCAATGTGGGACTGAGTTTGTTTTTGGGAACTTTTATTGTGACCATTATTTATATCGTCGCCAATTTGATGTACTTGGCAGTCATTCCTTTTAATGAAATTGCCACTGCAAAATCGGATCGGGTAGCGGTGGTTGCCTCACAATATATTTTCGGTGATATGGGAACGTTGATTATCGCGGTCATGATTATGATTTCTACGTTTGCGTGTAACAATGGTTTGATTATGGCTGGCGCGCGAGTTTACTATACTATGGCAAAAGACGGTTTGTTTTTCGAAAAAGCGTCGCATCTCAATTCGGCAAGCGTTCCTGCCTGGGCTTTGTGGGCGCAATGCATATGGGCTTCCGCTTTGTGTTTGACCGGTAAATATGGCGACTTATTGGATTTCGTTATCATTATTGTACTCATATTTTATATCCTGACCATTTACGGAATTTTCCTCCTTCGTCGCAAGCTGCCGGATGCAGAAAGACCTTACAGAGCCTTTGGTTATCCGTTGCTTCCTGCAATTTATATTATTGTAGCTAGTGCCGTTTCTGTTGCCCTATTGTTTACCAAAACCAGTACCTGTGGTTGGGGTGTGTTGATTATGTTGTTGGGAATACCAGTGTATTATTTGACTAAGGGGAAAGAATAGTTGTGGGTTGTGGGTTGTAAGTTGTCGGTTGTAGGTTGTAGGTTGTGGTTGTAGGTTGTGTGCTGTGCATTTTAGGTTCTTGGGCGTGACCTCGCCGAAAAAGGCGGGTCGGGCTATCGGCTTTATCTCTTGCTGCGCTGCGAGGATATCGCCTCTATCCCTTACGCAATTACATGAAATAGTAATCTCTAATTGCTCTGATGAAATAAAAAATACCTGACAGCCACTGGCTGTCCTCCTCTTAATATCAAATCTCACGCGGACTTCTACATACGACAATGCCCTAGCCCTGATGGCAGTGGCATCCTTTTGTGAAGTATAACGGAACAAAAGATTACCTCACGAAATACTATTATTTAATTTTGTGTTCGGTCCGTTCGCTTCGCTCGGGTGAACGGACAGCAGGATTAGCTCCTAAAAATAAAAAATCCGCCTCATCATGAAGCGGATTTTCTGTTTAGTCTAAGTTGGGTATCTACTAGTAATACGTATAGCGTCTTACTTTTGCAATATATTTTGCCAGACGAATCACTTGGTGGCTGTAACCATATTCGTTGTCATACCATATATATAGTACGATGTTTTTTCCGTCTCCAGAAACGATGGTAGCATTGCTATCATAAATAGCAGGTGCTGAGGTTCCAATGATGTCTGAAGACACCAATTCGTTGTTCAATGAGTATTTGATTTGCTCAACCAATTCGCCTTCTAAGGCATATTTTTTCATAATCGCATTGATGTCTGCTATGGAGGTTTCTTTACCGACTTCTAAGTTCAAAACAACCAAAGAACCATTTGGTACTGGAACTCGAATGGCATTGGAAGTCAATTTTCCAGCGAGTGAAGGAATTGCTTTCGCAACCGCTGTTCCTGCTCCAGTTTCCGTAATGACCATATTCAATCCGGCTGCTCTTCCGCGACGGTATTTTTTGTGCATGTTATCGACCAAGTTTTGGTCATTGGTATAGGCATGAATCGTTTCTAAATGTCCTTTTACCACACCCAAAGTATCTTCCAACGCTTTCAAAATCGGCGTAATCGCATTGGTGGTGCAAGAAGCCGCTGAGAAAATATTGACTTCATCTGGATTGTATTCGTTGTGGTTCACGCCATGTACGATATTCGGAACGCCTTTTCCTGGTGCAGTCAATAATACTTTTTGAGTTCCTTTTGAAGTGAGGTGTCTTGCTAGTGCTTCTTGTGTCGTGAAAGCCCCTGTATTGTCAATCACCAAGGCATCTTCGATTCCGAATTTGGTATAATCAATTTCTTCTGGTCCGTTTGCCGTAATGATATGCACCGTAGTTCCGTTGATAATGAGGGCATTGTTTTCAGCATCGGCAACGACTGATCCTTGAAAATCACCGTGAATCGAGTCGTAACGTAATAAAGAAGCTCTTTTTTCTAAAGAAACCGCATCGTTTTTATCGCGCGTAACAATCGCTCTCAATCGCAATTGATTTCCTTTGCCCATTTTTGACATCAATTCACGCGCTAACAATCGACCGATTCTACCAAAACCATAGAGTACAACATCTTTGGGTTGAATATCTTGGGTGTCTTTGGCATTCTTTAGTTTATCTACGACAAAGGCTCTGGCGTTGTTGTAGTGATTATTTTCAAGATTGTATTCGTACGTCAATTTTCCAATGTCTAATTTAGACGGTGGTAAATCTAAAGAAAGAATTGCTTTGGCGATGTCAACTGTGTCGAAAATAGAAATTGGTTTGCCCACGAATTCACCCGCATATTCATGTAGGTTGATAATATCGCTGACATTACGATTGATTAATTGGTTTCGGAATAAAACCATTTCGATGGATTTGTCATACCATAAATCGCTGATGATTTTGATAAATTCTACGCCAGCTCTTCTTCTGTCGACTTGAAAAGAGACTTCCTTTTCGTATACATTGGTGTTGCTCATAGTTTGAAAATATAAAATAGTTAGTGTTGTTTATTTCAAAATTTTTGCAAAAGTATCGATTTCAATCGATTTCGTAAATGATTTTTTGAAAAATTTCTCCATAAAAAAACCACTTCAAATTGAAGTGGTTTTTTAGAATTAATTATTAACCTAATTGGTTGGGTGAAATTAAAATAAATAGAGAATTATAGTTAATAACCACATAGAAACATAGAAAAAAAAGTTTTTAAAAGACCAATTATTGGTTCACATAGTTACGATTTACTATGCTAAAATGAAATGTCTTGATAATTTTCGCAATAAAAAACCGCTCGAAACAGAAGTGGTTTTTTTAGAATTAATTATTAACCTAAAAGGTTGGGTGAAATTAAAATATATTAAAAATTTCAGTTAATAACCACATAGAAACATAGGAAAAAAAGTTCTTAAAGACCACTTATTGGTTCACATAGTTATGATTTACTATGCTAAAATGAAATGTCTTGATAATTTTCATAAAAACTATGTTGCTATGTGGTTAAGAAAACAAATAAATGAATTACACACAACAGGTTAACCCAATTTTAAATAATGATTCGAATTCGTTGCCCCATTTTGTTAATCATTTCAATACTAACGCTTTGGTTTTCGTCTTTCTTTCCGATGATTCTTGAGACCGTTTCCACATCGCTTGCTTTCATATTATCGATACTGAGGATAATGGTTCCTTTTAGTTCGTCGTAATAGGGTTTCAGATTGTCATTGTTAATTTCCTTGATACGAACTCCAGCATCTATGCGATATTTCTTTTTATCGGCGGCGTCAATATTCTCAAATTCGATACCTTTAAACTCGGTGGTATAGAATTCGTTTTTGGTTAACACAACTGGAACGGAGTAGGTTTTTCCATCTCTGATATACGATACTTGCACTTTGTCGTTTGGTCTTTTGGTATTGATAAAACCAGACAATTCTGCATAAGTATTGATATCTTGGTTGTCTAATTTTACGATGATATCGCCTTTGGTTAAGCCCGATTTTTCAGCGCCAGAGTTCTTGGTTACTTTTTTCACATAGAAACCTTGAGTTTCTTTTACGCCTAATTCTTTAGAAGCGGCGCTATTTAATTCGCCACCTTCAACACCTAGAATTCCACGTTGTACGTTTCCAAACTCCATGATGTCTTCAATAATTTTTCGAGTGATGTTTGAAGGAACAGCAAAAGAATATCCTACATAAGAACCAGTTTGCGATGAAATCATGGTATTGATTCCGATCAATTCCCCACGAGTATTAACTAGTGCACCGCCGCTATTTCCCGGATTTACCGCCGCATCGGTTTGAATGAAAGATTGGATGCCATTGGTATCTAAATTTCTCGCTTTGGCAGAAATAATTCCTGCTGTAACTGTCGAAGTAAGGCTGTATGGATTACCAACCGCCAAGACCCATTCGCCTACTTTAGAATTGTCCGAATCTGCGAAAACAGAATAAGGTAATTTTTCATCGGCGTTGATTTTCAGTAAAGCAATATCCATTTTAGAATCGGTTCCGATGAGTTTTGCTTTATAAGTCTTTTTGTTGTTTAAGGTGATTTCAATATCAGAAGCGTCTTTGACTACGTGATTGTTTGTTACGATATAACCGTCTTCGGAGATAATGACACCAGAACCTGTTCCGACTTGTTCTTGTTGTTGACCGCCGCTATATCCGTAGAAAAATTCGAGCATTGGATTGGAAATAGTTCGGTACGATACATTTTTTACGTGCACGACAGTATGAACTGTTTTGTCTGCTGCTTCCGTAAAGTCGAGACCTTCAGGAACCAGACTGGCGTTTTTAGCGTAGTTGCTGGGCGCGAGCGTCACCACACTTTTTGATTTTGAAAAGAATCCATCATTGTCTATCAATAATTTGTAGCCTGCAAGTGTTGTAGCCCCGCTTAACACTGATACTAAGAATAAACTAGAAAATTTTTTCATGGTTATTTGATCATTTTAATGAAACGAAATTATTTTTTTAAATGTGAACGTAAAATTAGAAAAGTATTGTTTTTTGAAAAAGAGTTTAACGATGGTTTAACAAGACTTAACGTTGTGTTGGGAATATTTTTTGTTGACTTTGAGAAACAATTTATAAAATCTAAAACGATTGGTATTTTATTTTGAAAAGACTAGAATAGAATTATTTCTATCTTCGCAAAAAAAAGGTATGAAAGAGAAATTCCAATCAAAGCGATTAAAACTATTTTTTACCTTAATACTAGGATGTACTTCTTTGACTTCAGTAGGTCAAATCATTATTTCTCAAGTTTATAATGGAGTGGGTAATAATAAATGTATTGAGATTACTAATATTGGAGACAATCTTGATTTATCTTCCTGGTCCAATACAAAATTGACTATGGGCAAATGCAGGAACTACAGGAAATGCCACTATTTCTGGTAATCCAACAGGATTTCTTAACCTTTCAGGAACTTTAACTCAAGGTCAGAAATGTGTAATTTCTAATAGTGGTTCAACTGCTCCATTAATAATTTCAACGTCTTACTTATATCGAATAATGTAGTCACTACTTTCGATGGGAATGATGGTTTGGCAATTTTACAGATACAAATACCTCGTTGATGCGTTCGAGTAGGAATCAATTACACAACCAATTTCTTATGAGCGACAAGAACAAGTGGTGTTACCAAAACCTGATTTCAGAATACCTGAGTGGATCTCAAAGACCTTGGCGCAATTTGATGTAGCTGGAGGTCAAGACAACACTGTATTAGGATTGCACTACTTTGATGCTTGCTACTTTATAATAACAAATATGTTGGGGTCATTGAATACGACTTATGGTACGCCCTCCGTTGCTAATTCCTTTGTTGTTGCTTATAAGTCCTTTCTGTATCCTAGAAACCCTATGGTTCCGCCTGGTATTACTCCAACAAATCTAACTGTTCCTAGTGGTTTTGAAATTTCTTTAGTTTCTAATTTTGCATCAAATGTATATGCGGGAGGAGCAACTTTTGAGGCAGCAGACGATGGGTCAGGTAATCCGGTAACTTATTATCTCAGAATAGCAGCCTCTACTTCTCCAGGAAATCATTCAGGATCCGTTTTCATTAGCAAGTTTAATCCTTATGAAGATGTTTATTTACCTACCGATGCAGTTAATACAGTTGATGTAAAATCAATTACTGTAGCTGGGATTGCTGCCAATAATAAAGTCAACGATGGCTCAACACTAGCAACCTTGCGCGGTAACGCTTTTTTATCTGGGGTGTTAGCCGCTGACGCAGCAAATATAGCTTTAGCTGGTGTGCCAGTGGCAAATTTTAACAATTCACAAACGGGAAATAACAAGCCTGTCACTGTTTCGGGCTACTCCATTTCGGGTTCTAATTCTGGAAAATATATTTTGGCTCAACCTAGTGGCTTAACCGCCAATATTACTGATTTTCCAGTGCCATTACTTCCTCAAACTCTATCATTTGGTCCTTTGGCGAATGTGGTGTATGGAAGTTCTAATTTTAATTTATCAGCAACAGTAAGTTCTGGTTTAGCGGCAAATTATATTAGTTCTAATCCTAATGTGGCAATTATTATAGGGAATGTCGTAACGATTACTGGCGCAGGAACGACTACGATTACCGCTTTTCAGTTTGGTGATTCAGTATATGATGCTGCGCCTTCGGTAAACCAATTATTGACTGTCACTCCAAAGCAACTTACATTAAATGCTTCGGCTGTGAACAAAATTTATGATCGTACGGCAGTAGCCACTATAACGGGAACTTTAGTAGGCCGAGTTGGTTCTGATGTAGTCACCTTTGTTGGAACCGGAACATTCAATTCAAGTAATGTTGGAAACGGAATTGGAGTTACTTCAACGTCAAGTTTAGGCGGCATTAATGCGGCAAATTATACGTTCATACAGCCTACAAGTTTAACGGCCAATATTTTGGTTAGACCTATTACCGCTACCGCTACTGTAGCGGTAAAGTATATGACCGTACAACTACTGCAACAATCACCGGGACTTTGGTTGGAGTTTTGGGTGCCGATGTAGTTAATTTTGTAGGGTCTGGATTTTTCAATAGTTTCAGAGCAGGAACAGTTGCTGTAACTTCCACTTCAACGTTAAGCGGAGCTCAGGCGGGAAATTATTCTTTGACTCAGCCGACCGGATTGTCTGCTGTAATTGATAAAAAAGTTGTAACGGTTAGCAATCCTGTTGCGGCAAATAAATCTTTTGATGGTACCACAGCGGCTACTATTTCTGGGACTTTATTGGGTGTTGTTTCCCCTGATTTAGTTACTTTAGTAGGGACCGGAACCTTCGCTTCTTCAGCGGTAGGAACTGGAATCGCAGTTACTTCAACTTCAACTTTGGGTTTTTCAAATGCTACTAATTATTTATTGACGCAACCAACAGGATTAGTCGCAAATATTACTCCACCAGCAACTGTCTTAGCTGTTGGAGATTTATCAATAGTAGGTTTTCAGTGGAATACGCCAGACTCCTTTGCTTTCGTTACTTGGGTTGATATTGCTACCAATACGTTTATAAAATTTACCGATAATGGCTTTTTGAGTACAGCCTCTGCCAACGCAACAAACAACGCGCGAGGAGGTGAGAATTTTGTAATTTGGAGAAATAGTGGTGCGCCGATTCTAGCAGGAACAGTCATTACAATTCAAGACAATTCTTCGACTGCAATTACCAATAATGGATCTATAGTTTCGGGAAATCTGAACGGTTTATCTTCTGCTGGGGATACCATTTTTGCCTATCAAGGAGCTGCAACATCTGGATCAAACCCAGATTGGAATACCAATACAAACCCAACTACTTTTTCCGGGACGATTCTTTTTGGATTGTATGGGCAAGGTACTTCAGCCGCTGCAACATGGATTAGTAGTGGAAGTGCAAGTGCCAATAATTCTTATTTACCTTCTCAACTAAATGTGGCTAATGGCAATATTCCGCTGGGAGGCTCAGCTACCAGAGGGCAATATACAGGTTCGAGAAGCAATCAAACTTCATTCAGTGCCTATAAAGCTTTAGTTTCCAACCCAGCAAACTGGACTTTAGCGACAAATACTACTGGTACAATAACGTTTACTGCTACTGGGTTTACATTACCGCCGGCATCAACAGCAGCGGTTATATCAGGAAACGGTTCTATTTGTTTGGGAGCTTCCTCAAATTTGAAAGTTAACATCACTGGAGGAACTTCACCGTTTAAAATTGTTTATTCGGATGGGAACACCTCTTTTACAGTAAACAACTATGTGAGTGGTGCGAATATTTCTGTTTCTCCAACAATTTCTACAAACTATACTTTGGTTTCTGTTACCGATTCAAACAACTTAGTCGGATCAAATAATTCTGGGACTGCTATTCTTATGGTTACATCACCTACTACAACAGGAAGTGTAACGTCTTCAATTTGTGCGGGACAAACCTATGTTTGGCCAGCAAATGGAGCTTCTTATACAACTTCTCAAAGCGGCACTACATTCGTTTCTGGATGTAACACTGCTACGTTGAACTTGACTATTACGCCACTTACAACCACTGGAAGTGAGTCCGTAACTGCATGTGGAATTTCTTATACTTGGGCAACAAGTGGAGCAACGTATAATGTTTCTGGAATTTATCCATTCGTATCAGGATGTAACACCGCTACTTTAACGTTAACGTTGAATCAACCTCAGACTTACTATGCCGATACAGACGGAGACGGATTTGGTGCAGGAGTAGGGATTGAGTCTTGCACAGGTCAACCAGTAGGAACCTCTACTAACAACACTGACTGTGCTCCGGCAGATCCTTTAAAATGGCAATTTGCAACGTTCTACGAAGATACAGATGCTGATGGTTATACGAATGGAACTGCTTCTGTTTGTTCAGGAGTTGGTGCACCAACAGGATATTCTGCTCTCAGTGCTGGAACTGATTGTAATGATTACGCTTACAGTTTGACTAACAATTGTGGTGGAGGTTCAGAAGTTAACTTAACGATGTTCGTTCAAGGTTACTATTTAGGAGGTTCTACAATGAACTCTGTTAAGTTGAATCAATGGGATGGCCTTAACGCGATGCCTTCTGCAACAGATGTTGAGGATATGACGGTAGAATTGCATGATGCTCTTGATTACTCTCTAGTTGATACTGCGGTTGGTACTTTACAAACCGATGGTACACTTTCTGTAACTTTCAATACGGCTGCTGCAGGTTCTTACTATGTCGCTGTAAAAGGAAGTAACATCGTTCAAACTTGGAGTGCTACACCGCAAACTCTTGGTGCTGTTGCGTTGAGCTATGATTTCTCAAGTGCAGCGTCACAAGCTTATGGAGATAACATGACTGAAATTGAACCAGGTGTATTTGCGATGTATCAAGGAGAGCTAGTTATCGACGATCTAGTTGATACGCAAGATTACTCGGTATGGGAAGTAAGTTACCTGAACGGAGATTTTGGAGTACAGCCATCGGATCTTAACGGAGACGGATTGGTAGATACGCAAGATTATGCGATTTGGGAAGTGAATTACCTGCTTGGTGTTTTTGCAGCTTATCCATTTTAATTACTTAATCCGATAATAAATTTAATAATATAAAAACAAGAATTTGTTAGGAGTAGAAGCCTTAGAGCAGGTTTAGTCAACTTGTTTCTTTTATTAATATCCGTTAGCTGAATTCCTAGTTATGTGCTGGGAATTCCGTGACTGTTTCGACTGGGAACTTTGCTTCAACATCACCTACAGCTACAAGACAAGCAAATACAGCTTTAGCTATCTATGAAGTGAATGCTTATCCAAACCCATATGCTGAAACATTCAAAATTAGGCCGTGAGGTTGAAGCACGTCAGGCATCTGTTGCTGCGATTACTAACTTAGAAATCGGTTCACAATATCCTGCTGGAGTTTACAATATTATTGTAACTCAAGGAAATAACGTGAAAACGGTAAGAGTTGTTAAAAGATAATTAGTTCATTGTCTTTATAAACAGGGTGAGACCGCTTCGGAAACGAGGCGGTTTTTTTTTGGTGTTAGATGCAGTTTTGTTGACTTGATCAATTGGGTTACATCAAGGTAGGGATGCTTAGCATCTGAGACTTTAACTTCATAGTAAGTTCTTGCAACTTATTTGTTAATATTTGGAACCACTAAAGTGTTTGTGGTGAAGCAATTATATTCTGTTAGAAGATATAAATCCTTAATTATGTGAATTTTAACCGATTAATCCGCTTTTAAACGGACTTATTTAAGAAACGTTTTATTTTAACATTATCTTGAAGCAATAAATAGAAAAGCCATTTGGGGGTGATTCATTTTATTTTTCTCAATCCTGCCAAGAACCATCTTATTATCGCTTTAGGTGGCAACAATAAAAATGTTGAAGTAACTAAATCTGATATAAAAGAAAAAAATCTAAAATAGTAATGATATATAATGTAACACCAAAAGCAATCAGCATGAAATTTTGTTCGTATCATCTCGCAACCATTCATAAAACCGCCCGTATAATTATTTTAATAAAAGCTGGAATGTGTGTGGGCAATCTCCTCCAACAAGTTTTATACATACCACACAATCTGGAGCAATCATAGGATATAGCCCTGCCAACTTGAGTGCAACTGGCTCAATAACATTTGAAGCATGGATAAAATTACCTAACACAGTTAATCAAACGTGGACAGGTATTAATTGTTCACGATGGGAAATCCCATTCGGAGCAACCTTTCAATTTCTTATGATTAGTGCTGCTTCTTTCCTTAATTTTATGGGAGCGAGATACAACGCAAACTATTCCATTTTCCGATTCCAATAAACACTTGGTTTCATTATGCACTGGTGGCAACTTCCAGTGCTCGTTTGGTTTTCATAAATGGTATCCAAGTCCCTCTTATTAGTAATCCACCTACATTTGAACAATTCCATTTCCACCACTGATACCCATTTATTTGCCAGCCAAAATGTGTGTTGTAATAGTAGTGGTGAATGCTAAGTGAAGTTCGTTTGTGGAATGTGGCTCGGTCTCAAAGTCAAATAGCTTCAACTATGAATTGCCAAATTTCTCCGCAACCTAGTTTAGCAATATATTATGGTGGTCCTTTCATTTCTCCAACAATCAACATAGCCGTTTCAGGTGGTACCAATCCCACCTGCACGGGTACTTCAGTTACATTTACGGCGACTGCAATCAATACGGGCACCGACCCAATTTACCAATGGAAAAAAGATGGTGTTACTGTAGGAACAGGCACAACATACATCGATTCCGGCACAACAGGAGGTAATATTACCTGTTCGATTACCGGAGCGAGCACCGGAGTGATCACTTGCGCAACACCAGTTACAGTTACTTCTTCTGGCATAAACTTAATCATAAATAACCCAACAGCTCCCACCATAACTTGCCCGTCAGCAATAACAGTAGCAGCGAACCATGTTGGCTCTACTTATATTGGTAATGTAGGCAAGGCTACCGCTGCTGATAATTGCGTCACACCAACGATCAGTGGTCCGGTGCCTGCTGGACCTTATTCTCTTGGTACAACAACGGTTACTTGGACCGTTACTGACTCAGCAGGCCAAACAGCAACCTGCACGCAGAACGTAACGGTAATAATGCCTCCTAGCATCATGACCTTTTCACCGGCATCAGGTCCTATAGGAAGCAGTGTAACCATAACCGGTTCGGGTTTTAATCCTATAGCAGCACAAAACATTGTTTTCTTTGGTGCTACACAGGCAACAGTAACTGCTGCGAGCGAAACTAGCTTAACCGTAACCGTACCATTGGGGGCAACCTACCAGTTTTTGTCAGTTACCAACCTGGCACAAAACCTGACAACTTATTCTGCTGTCCCCTTTAATGTTACTCTTGCCGGTAGCACTAGCTTTTTACCAAAGTTAGATTTTACCTCTGGCACAAATCCTCATTCCGTAAGTTCTGGCGATCTAGACGGTGATGGCAAACCCGATGTGGTAGTCATCAATATTACCACCAGAATCCTATCAGTATTTCGTAATACCTCTACATCAGGTGCAGTAAGTTTTGCTCCGAAGGTTGATATCAATATAGTTTCAGACGCTCGATCAGTAAGTATGGGAGATTTGGATGGCGATGGCAAACTCGATTTGGCGTTGGCCAATTGGAGCAGCAACACCGTATCGGTATTGCGCAATACTTCCTCATTGGGCACTGTGACTTTTGCGCCTAAGATTGATTTCGCTACTGGAGTAAATCCTCCCTCGGTAGCGATAGGAGATCTAAATAGCGATGGAAAACCAGAGTTAGTAGTGGCAAATTATGGTAGTAACAGCGTATCGGTATTCCGCAACACATCTACTTTGGGTGTGTTAAGTTTTGCAAGTAAAACTGATTTCACTACGGGTGTAAATCCCTATTCGGTAAGTCTAGGTGATATTGATGGCGATGGCAAACCCGATTTGGCTTCTGCCAATCAGGGCAGCAATGATGCATCGGTATTGCTCAATACGAGCACTTCCGGGCTGCTGAATTTTGCAACCAAGGTCGATTTTGCAACTGGTACAACCGCTACTTCAGTAAGTATTGGCGATATAAATGGAGATGGAAAAGCCGATTTGGCGGTGGCTAACTACAATAGCAATAACGTATCAATATATAGTAACACTTCGACGATAGGAACGGTGAGTTTTGCCACTAAGGTTGATTTAGTCACTGGAACAAATCCTTTGGCAGTAATCATAGGAGATGTAGATGGTAATGGAAGACCCGATTTGGTGGTAGCCAATTTTGGAGGCAGCACTGCATCGATTTTTCGCAACACTTCCACCTCAAGCGCAGTGAGTTTTGCAGCCAAAGTTGATATTACAACAGGTTCAGCTCCTATTTCAGTGCGCTTGTGTGATATTGATGGAGATGGCAGACCCGATTTGGCTGTGGCTAATTATAGTAGCAACAATGTATCAGTTATTAGGCAAGATCTACCTTGCACCATACCAACGATTTCCTGTCCGGGCAATCAGACAGCCAATACAACAACAAACAATTGTGCAGCAACTGTTAATTACACAGCAGTAGCAACAGGATATCCAACACCAACTTATACCTATGCTTTCACCGGAGCAACAACAGCAAGTGGAAGTGGTACTGGTAGTGGCAGTTCCTTTAATATTGGAGTAACCACTGTTACCATTACAGCAACTAATAACTGCGCTCAAGATGCTGCTATTTGTTCATTCACCGTTACCGTGAACGCGCCGGTAATAAACGTACAAGGTAACAGCACCAACATTATTGATGGGAGCCCTACGCCATCTACTTCCAACTTTACTGATTTTGAATCGGTAAGCACCGTTAGCAGTAGTACACGCTCTTTTACAATTCAGAATACCGGAAATTCTTCGCTGAGTATTACCGGCATTTCTTTTACCGGCACTAACGCTTCTGAGTTTGTGGTAACCACTGCTCCTGCATCTTCCGTTGCTGCAGGTGACAGCACTACATTTGTCGTAAAATTTACACCTACAGGCTCTGGAATACGTAACGCAACTATTCGCATTGCAAACAATAGTTGCGCTATTAACGAATATGATTTCGCACTACAAGGTACAGGATTTGTACAAGGTGCAGCCTTAAGTTTCGATGGGGTCAATGATTTTGTTTCTGCGGCACGACCAATGACAGTTACAGATAATTTTACCCTTGAAGCATGGATCAATCCATCAGTTCTTTCAGGTGTTCGTGTCCCTGTTGGCTATGCAGGGTATATCGCTAGATTTACTCAATACAATGGTTGCGCAATCGCGCTCAATGGAAATAGCCTGCAATTTTTAATTGGAGGTTCGTATATCGCAACTGGTTATACTTTCCCTGCTGCCAATCAATGGTATCATGTTGCATTTGTAAGAAATAGCGGAACCTTACGCGCTTATGTTAACGGGGTACAAACTCCTAGCACTTCCACACAAGCTGTTACAACGCCCACCAGTTTTGGTATTGGCTGTCTCAACTCACCAACCGGGCAGTTTTTCAATTTCAGTGGTAGAATAGATGAAGTCCGTTTGTGGGACATAGTACGCACACAAGCCCAGATACAGGCATTTATGAATTGTGAAATTCAGGTGGCTACCCCAGGTTTAAAGGCAAATTACCAATTTAATCAGGGTGTAGCAAGTGCAACAAATACAGCTGTTACATCCCTTACCGATGCAAGTGGTAATAACATAGACGGCACGCTCACCAACTTTGCATTATCCGGAGCAACTTCCAATTGGATAGCACCCGGCGGAGTTGGTTCAGGAAATTCCTGCACTCCAGTAATTACTGAAGTTAGCCCCGGAAGCGCCTGCGTAAATACAACACCTGTTGTAATTACCGGTGCTGGTTTTACAGGAGCAACTGCGGTTAGTTTTGGCGGAACCCCTGCGCTTTCTTTCACCGTTAACACAGCCAATCAAATTACTGCAATCCCAGCTGGTGGCACCACAGGAACCATTTCTGTTACTTCGCCTAACGGAACGGGGGTCAGTGCCAGTACTTTAACGGTTAATTCGATTGTAACTCCAACATTTACGGCTGTTGCACCTATTTGTTCAGGAGCTAACTTAAGTGCTTTGCCAACTACTTCTACGAATGGAATTACTGGAACTTGGTCACCAGCTTTAAATAATACAACGACAACTGTCTATACATTTACCCCAACTGCAGGTTTATGTGCTTCAACTACCACAATGACTATTGTCGTAAATCCGAATGTTACGCCAACATTTACGGCTGTTGCGCCTATTTGTTCAGGAGCTAGCTTAAGTGCTTTACCAACTACTTCTAACAATGGCATCACAGGAACTTGGTCACCAGCTTTAAACAATACCACGACCACTGTCTATACATTTACCCCAACCGCAGGATTATGTGCAACAACAACTACTTTGCAAATTGAAGTAATTCCAAATATTCCTTTCTATGCGGACGCGGATGGAGATGGGTATGCATTTTATGATACGATTACAGCAGGTGGTCCTATTTACTTCTGTCTTGGAGCTACGATACCGTCCGGATACTTTGCAGCAGCGAATTTTCTCGCTTATGATTGTGATGATAGTAATAATGCTATTTTCATTGGTACTTACGTTTGGATCGACGCCGATGGAGATGGGTATGCACTTAATGATTATTCCACTGAAAGCAATCCGACTTCGGTATGTATTGGATATTCCATTCCACCGGGATATCTTGCTTTAGAGAGTTCACTTGGTTTAGATTGCGATGATACCAGTTCATCAATCTATCAATTCTCGGATTTCTTTATTGATGGGGATGGCGACGGATATGATGGAGGTGAGGCGGGTGTTTGTTCAGGAACAACGACTCCGCTCGGGTACGCCACAAGTTCACTAGGTTTGGATTGTGATGATAGTAATAATGCTATTTTCATTGGTACTTACGTTTGGATCGACGCCGATGGAGATGGGTATGCACTTAATGATTATTCCACTGAAAGCAATCCGACTTCGGTATGTATTGGATCTTCCATTCCACCAAGGAACAACTACTCCGCTCGGTTACGCAACAAGTTCACTTGGTTTGGATTGTGATGATAGTAATAATGCTATTTTCATTGGCACTTCCGTTTGGATTGATGCTGACGGAGATGGGTATGCACTTAATGATCCTTCCACTGAAGGCGGTCCGACTTCACTTTGTATTGGATCTTCCATTCCACCGGGATATCTTGCGCTACAGAGTTCTTTAGGTTACGACTGTGATGATAATAATGGCTTGGTTTTTCTCGAAAGTTTTGTTTGGATTGATGCAGATGGAGATGGGTATGCGTTGTATGATCCTTTGACTGAGTTCTTGCCAGAGCGTCTTTGTCATGGAGCAATATTTCCGGCGGGATATATTCAAGCACAAAATAGTTTAGGCTTTGATTGCGATGATACTAGTGCATCAATCTATCAATTCGCCACTTTCTTTATTGATGGTGATGGAGACGGATATGATGGCGGTTCCGCTTCTGTTTGTAAAGGAACAACTACTCCGCTCGGTTACGCAACAAGTTCGCTTGGTTTGGATTGTGATGATAGTAATAGTGCTATTTTCGCAGGCAATAATGGATGGATGGATGCTGACGGGGATGGGTATGCATTTTATGATCCATCAACCGAAGGTGGTCCTACTTACTTTTGTCTAGGAGCTTCAGGATACCTTTCTTTAGAGAATTTTATAGGTTATGATTGCGATGATACTAATCCGTTATTGAATCCAGCGAATCCTTGTTCTACAGGAAAAGTGGTTAACTTGACGATGTTCGTTCAAGGTTACTATTTAGGAGGTTCTACAATGAACTCTGTTAAGTTGAATCAATGGGATGGCCTTAACGATATGCCTTCTGCAACAGATGTAGAGAATATGACGGTAGAATTGCATGATGCTCTTGATTACTCTCTAGTTGATACTGCGGTTGGTACTTTACAAACCGACGGTACACTTTCTGTAACTTTCAATACGGCTGCTGCAGGTTCTTACTATATCGCTGTAAAAGGAAGTAACATCGTTCAAACTTGGAGTGCTACACCGCAAACTCTTGGTGCTGTTGCGTTGAGCTATGATTTCTCAAGTGCGGCTTCACAAGCTTATGGAGATAACATGACTGAAATCGAGCCAGGTGTATTTGCGATGTATCAAGGAGAGCTAGTAATAGACGACCTAGTTGATACGCAAGATTACTCGGTATGGGAAGTAAGTTACCTGAACGGAGATTTTGGAGTACAGCCAACGGATCTTAACGGAGACGGATTGGTAGATACGCAAGATTATGCGATGTGGGAAGTGAATTACCTACTTGGTGTTTTTGCATCTTATCCATTTTAATTACTTAACTCAATAATAAATTTAATAATATAAAAACAAGAATTTGTTAGGAGTAGAAGCCTTGGAGTAGGTTTAGTCAACTTGTTTCTTTTATTAATATCCGTTAGCTGAATTCCTAGTTATTTGCTGGGAATTCCGCGACTGTTTCGACAGGAAACTTTGCTTCAATATCACCTGCATCGACTAGACAAACTGGTGCAGCTTTAGCTATCTATGAAGTGAATGCTTATCCAAACCCATATGCTAAAACATTCAAAATTAGGCGGTGAGGTTGAAGCACGTCAAGCCTCTGTTGCTGCTATCACTAACTTAGAAATCGGTTCACAATATCCTGCTGGAGTGTACAACATTATTGTAATGCAAGGAAGTTATGTGAAAACGGTGAGCGTTGTTAAGAGATAATTTTAGTTGTTAATAGTGGGTTTTTTTGTTATGATTTAACGCTCCTTTTTATTTCAATTATTTTTTGTTTTTTACAGTCTACATTTTTTGTTTAATATAAATATGCCTAATTGGTCAATTGTCACGATAATCGTGAAACAGAAGTTAAATATTGTAAGTATTTAGCAGTAACTAAGATACGGTGTTGATTTTTGTAGTTATTTTGAGAAAACAAATCTTATCGCTATGAAAAATTTTATTTTTATTACTTGCTCAATGATGGTTTATTTTGGACATGCACAAAATATATCATTTAATGACTCTTTGTTGAAAGGCGCTTTTATCAATGCTCCCGAAGTCGGTTACACCACTAGTTTTATTGATTTAAACGGCAATGTTTCCGAAAATGTTGACGCTAATAATGACGGTGAAATTAGTGTTGAAGAAGCTCAGAATATCGAGCACATTGACTTTTCGTACCTTCCATTTACTGATCTTGAAGGATTACAATTTTTTACTAATCTGAAAACAATTAATTCCTGGAATAGTTATGCAACTACCTTCAATTTCCCGGAATTAATTAATTTAGAAACACTCAGTTTGAATGCCGTTTCAGGTCAGGAAACTTTGGTCACATTTGATATTTCTAATAATTTAAGTTTGGTCAAGTTGGAATTGGCTGCGGGTCTAACTAGCACCGTAGATTTGTCTAGTAACATCAATTTGAGAGAGTTACAAATTAGGGGAGGCTCATCAACAACAAACATAAATTTAGGCAACTTAGTTAACTTGCGGAAGTTAAGTTATTACGGAAATATACCCACTTTAGATTTGACAGATTGCATCAAACTCATTGAAGTTTCAATTGGTTACGTTACTGCGCAAGATATTGGTTTTTCCTCTATAGATTTGTCTAATCAGCCATTGCTAGCCAATCTGTATATCAGCAATACGCAAATTACAAGTTTAGATTTGAGCAATAATGTGAATTTAGATAATGTGTTCGTGCCAAACAATCTACTTCAGAACATCAATTTTGGAGGAATTACTTATGTTAGAAATTTATACTGTGAAAACAATCAGATAACATCACTAGATTTAAATGGTTTTCAGAATTTAGACATAGTTTCCTGCGCTAATAACAATCTGACTGAGCTCAAATTGAAAAACTTCACTATTGAAGATTATATAGATTTCAGTGGAAATCCTAATCTTGCTTATATCTGCTGCGATGCAGAACAAGAGGTTTACATTCAGAATCAAGCGCTTATTAACGATAATTTTGAAACAGTAGTAAATTCTGATTGTGAAAGCAATGGTATTTTAAGTACAGAAGAAGTAAGTAGTAAGGGTTCAAATATTTTGTTTTTTCCTAACCCATCCAATGACTTTATAACTTTTAGCACTAAAGATGCGATTGGAAGTCTTTCTATTTTTGATGTTAATGGAAGATTAATAAGATCATTTGTGAATATAACTAATCAACTAGATATTTCGTTTTTGGAAAACGGCGTGTATTTGTTACAAACAGAATCCGCTAGTCAATTTCAAACTGCTAAACTTCTAAAATACTAAGCTATTTAGTCCAAAAAGGTAGTATTGCAAAGTCCGCTCTATTAAAGAAAAAATAAACCGCTTTATTCCTGAAGCGGTTTTCCTTTTTCCATTTTATAGGAAGTTGATTTGTAAAGTTGCAAAATGTCACATCAAATCATATTTGTTAGGTTTTGCTTTTGTAGTATTGAACATTGAATGACTCTAAATAAAATTGTCAAATATTTTTGGTGAGAATTTGTACCTTTGGTTTCTTTCAAACCCATTATGGAGATTTCATTTTATAAATACGAAGGCACTGGAAATGATTTTGTCATGGTTGATAATCGTGGGTTAATTTTTCCAAAAGAGGATCATGCTTTGGTGAAACATTTATGTGATCGTCGTTTTGGCATTGGTGGGGATGGATTGATTTTATTAGAAAATGATGTTGATGCTGATTTCAAAATGGTGTATTATAACTCCGATGGCAATCTGAGTTCGATGTGTGGTAACGGTGGAAGATGCATCGTTGCTTTTGCAAAGCAACTTGGACTAATTGCTGAACATACCGTATTTTCCGCAGTTGATGGGATACACCATGCGACAATCTTTGACCATAATACTGTTTCGCTTCAAATGAGCGACGTTTCTGATATCGATATCCAATCGGATTACGTTTTTCTCAATACCGGTTCTCCGCATCACGTTACTTTGGTTGATGACTTGAGTAAAATAGATGTAAAAATTCAGGGAAGTCAAATTAGATATGGTCATCTGTATGGTGATGCTGGAAGTAATGTCAATTTTGTCAAGCAAATAGATAACGCTTCTTTGCTATAAGAACTTACGAGCGCGGTGTTGAAGATGAAACTTTATCTTGTGGAACAGGAGCGACAGCGGTGGCCATTGCGATGCATGCGTTAGGCAAAACTTCAGCGAATTCGATCGTCATTTTTGTAGAAGGCGGAAAGCTTGAAATTACATTTGTAAAAAAAGGGAATGCTTATGCCGATGTTTGCTTGAAAGGTCCAGCAACTTTTGTATTTAAAGGATCTATTGCATGCTAACACTACAAGGGAAATCTATTTATTTGAGAGCACTTGAGCCCAATGACTTGGAGTTCTTGTATGCGATGGAAAACAATGAATCTATATGGGAAGTGAGTAATACACAAACCCCTTATAGTCGTTTTTTGATCCGGCAATATCTAAAAAATGCCCATCAAGATATTTATGAAGCGAAGCAATTGCGCTTAGCTATTTGTCGAAATCAAGATTTTCCCGCAATTGGCCTCATTGATTTGTTTGATTTTGATCCGAAGAATAATAGGGCAGGTGTGGGAATTGTTATTCAGAATGAAGAAGACAGAAATTCAGGGACGGGTGGAGAAGCACTAAACTTAGTAATAAGATATTCTTTCCAACAGTTAAATTTAAATCAGTTATACGCGAATATTGGCGAAGATAATACCGCCAGTCTTGCGCTTTTTACTAAATTTGGTTTTCAACAAATTGGTATCAAGAAACAATGGAATTTGGTCGATGGGAAGTACAAAGACGAAATTCTATTTCAGTTAATCAATCCTAAAAAATAATATTTTGAATTTTAAAAGAATAGCAGCCATCATTTCGGTCGTCGTAATAACAGTATTAATAGGATACGGCTATCTGATGTATCGGGACATTTTTTCAGACAACACCCGTTTTTCGGAAAATGAAGTATATGTATATATTCCGTCAGATGCCACTTACGAGCAAGTAAAGGAAATAGTGCGTCCCTATATTGAGGACATGGATCGTTTTGATAAAGTTGCAAATAAGAAAGCCTATCCAGACCGTCAAGATAAATCCGGAAAATTTCTTTTGAAGAAAGGGATGAATAGCAATGAAATTATTAATTCGCTGCGTCAGAATGTGCCCGTAAATTTAGCTTTCAATAATCAAGAACGATTGGAGAATTTTGCTGGGCGAATCGGCTCGCAGATTGAAGCAGATAGTTTGAGTTTGATGAATGCTTTTACCGATCAACAATTTTTGACCGAAAACGGATTTACGACGGATAACGTTTTGTGTCTTTTTGTGCCGAATTCCTACGAGTTTTTCTGGAACACTTCGGCTATAAAGTTTAGAGACAAAATGGCTAAAGAGTATCGCAAATTCTGGAATGCTGATCGTTTGGAAAAAGCGAAGCAACTCAATTTGACGCCGATTCAAGTAGGAGTCTTAGCTTCAATTGTTCATAAAGAAACGGTTAAGAATGATGAGCGGTCTATTGTTGCTGGTGTGTACCTCAATCGTCTGCGCAAAGGGATGAAGTTGGAGGCTGACCCGACGGTTATCTATGCAGTGAAATTGCTGTCCAATGATTTTAATCAAGTGATTAAGCGAGTATTAAACAAAGACTTGGCAACCGATTCACCATATAATACCTATAAATATGAAGGTTTGCCTCCAGGTCCAATAGCCATGCCCGACATTACTGCCTTGGATGCGGTATTGAATCCGGCACAACACAACTACATTTATTTTTGCGCTAGTGTCACACGCTTTGGTTATCATGAATTTGCCGTTACTCCAGCTCAACACGAACAGAATCGTCAGAAATACGTTGCGTGGATTTCCCAACAAGGTATTAAACGATAGGTTTTGAAATCAATTTCATTATTAAGCGCTCTACTGTTATTTGCTTTTTGTACAAATATTTTTGCGCAAAATAAAGTAGATCATTTTTTGAAACCTTCGGATTCTTTGCATGTTACTCGAAGAAATGCCGTTGTGATTGCCCAAGCGACCGCAGCTGCAGGAGTTTTGGTTGGTTTAAATGAATTATGGTACGCTGATTACCCTCGATCTAGTTTTCGTTATGTCAATGATAACGCAGAGTGGTTGCAAATGGATAAAGCGGGCCATGTTTTTTCTTCCTATCATCTCGGTAACGTCGGCAAAAGCACTTTGGCTTGGAGTGGCGTGAGTAAAAAAAATCAGCTTATTTACGGCGCCAGTTTGGGTTTCGCGTTTCTTTCTGCTGTTGAGGTTATGGATGGTTATTCTTCGAATTGGGGTGCATCTTTGGGAGATATTGGTGCCAATGCCGCTGGAACTGCTTTGTTTATTTCTCAAGAATTACTTTGGAAAGAACAGCGAATCACCCCTAAATTTTCCTTTCATACCACGCCTTATGCTTCGGCTCGTCCGAATGTATTGGGAAGTTCCTTTAGTGAACAAGTCTTGAAGGATTATAATGGACAAACCTATTGGTTGTCGGCGAATGTGCATTCCTTTTTTAAAGAGTCAAAAATACCCACTTGGCTTAATATCGCCGTCGGTTATGGTGCTGAAGGGATGATTACTGGAAATGAGGAGTTGGTGAACACGGTTTTTCTTCCAGAATCAGAAAGATTTAGACAATTTTATTTGAGTTTCGATGCCGATTTGACAAAAATAAAGACGAAATCACCTCTTTTGAAGACTGTTTTTGAAATTTTTAATTCGATCAAAATTCCAGCTCCAACGTTTGAAATCAGTAGTCGCGGAGATTTCACTTTTCACTATTTTTACTTTTAGAAAAACTTTAACTAATTGATATTCAGTTTTATATTTTATGTTGTACATTTGCAGCGCAGAAATTTCTCGAGGTGACAGGTTGAGAAGAAAAACAATATATGATTAAGAAATGGGTATTTTATAGTGGTTTGACTTTGTTCATCGTGTTTATAAGTTCAGGTTTTAAGCCTGTCAATACAAGTAACCACAATTGGTTCGAGTCTAATTATCAAAAAGAAATTTCCTATTTGTTTCCCTCCCAAAATCCAAATGATTACGCCAATAGAAATGTACCTTTCACCGGTAGATTTTTTATTGGATTTAAAGAAGCACTTGCTTTTAAAGAATCACAAGGTAAATACCACAAAATAAATTCTCTTGGCTATATGGGGAAATACCAATTTGGTGCAGAAACACTGCAAACTATTGGGATTACTGATACAGCAGCTTTTATGAAGAGCCCAAAATTGCAAGAAAAAGCATTCGTAGCATTACTAGCAAAAAACAAATGGGAGTTAAAAAACGAAATTGAAGCGTATTCGGGAAGTATAATATCTGGTGTCAAGATTACCGAATCTGGGATATTGGCTGCTGCACACTTGGGTGGCGCTGGTTCAGTAAAACGATTTCTGAAAACTGGAGGAAAGCGGAAGTGCAAGGATGATTATGGCACCTCTGTAAAGAGTTATATGCGGGATTTTGGAGGTTATGAAACTTCAGGAATTATCGCGGAGAACAACCCAAAGATAAAATAAACAGAAGACCTTTTATTAAGGTCTTTTTTTATGCCTGTTTGTGAATGAAGTCGTTTAGACTCCTTTTTCGCTTCAATCAAAAAAGGTTAAACGACTGCAATGATAAAAATAGTTGGACGATTGTGCAGATCGACTTTCGTTTTCTTCCAATCTTGTACACGCATTGTTCTGATGTATTCCGTTTCCAGTGTAATATCGGTCGCAACGCAAAGATGTGTATTTGGTTGTAATACCTGCAACATATCTTCAAGCAGTTTGTTATTTCGATAAGGTGTTTCGATAAAAATTTGGGTTTGGTTTTTATCGGCGGAAAGTTTCTCTAAGTTTTTCAAAGCTGATTTCTTCTCGCTCTTTTCGATAGGAAGATAACCATTAAAAGCAAAACTCTGTCCGTTCATACCAGAAGCCATTAACGCCAACAATATCGAAGATGGTCCGACCAATGGAACCACTTGAATGCCCATTTGATGTGCTAATTTCACAATAACGGCACCTGGATCTGCAACTCCTGGACAGCCAGATTCGCTCATGATGCCTGTATTTCTTCCCTCAAGGCACGCTTGCAGCATTTTCTTGTGTTCTTCGACTTGAGTATGTTTATTCAAAGTGCTTAATCGAAGTGTGGCTTGTACTTTTTCGGGATAGATACTCTTAATAAATTTTCGGGCAGTCTTTTCATTTTCGACAATGTAGTCGTCAATAGCCGCGATGGTTGTTTTTATAGTAATTGGCAGTACTTCTGTAGGATCATTTTCTCCCAGAGTAATGGGAATTAGATACAGTTTTCCTAGAGTTGTTGTATTCATGAATTACGAGCTGTGTTTCGCAATTAAGTTTTGCGCAATACTATCACAAGTTTCATCGAGCATTTTAAAAACAGTCTCAAATCCAAATTGAGTACCGTAATATGGATCGGGAACATCTACGTTTTCGCCTGGAAAAATTTCGTTTAGAATGAGTTGAACTTTTTCTTTTTGTTCTTGATTTTGAGCTAGATTAACCACATCATTGTAATTGGACGAATCCATGACGTAGATATAATCATAGTCATCAAAATCTGCAGGAGTAAATTGTTTTCCGCGTTGGTGAGAAATATCGATTCCGTTTTTCTTAGCAATGGCAATGGATCGTTCGTCGGGTTGTTTCCCAACGTGCCAATTGCCTGTTCCGGCAGATTCAACAACAAATGATTTTCTAGGAAGTTTAGACATTAATATTCCTTCTGCCAAAGGGGAACGGCAGATGTTGCCTAGGCAAACCATCAAAATCTTAACTGGCATTTTTACAAGGATAATTTTTTGTGAATGTCTTCCACAAATTTTTTGAATTGTTTGTCAGTAGCGACTAAATTATCAACCGTTTTGCAAGCATGTAAAACAGTTGCATGGTCACGGTCGCCAATTTGGGAACCAATGTTTGCTAATGACGCTTTGGTAAATTTCTTTGCAAAAAACATGGCGAGTTGGCGTGCTTGTACGACATGTCTCTTTCTGGTTTTTGACTGTAAGATTTCTAAATCCAATTGGAAGTAGTCGGAAACTGTTTTTTGAATGTATTCGATAGAGATTTCTCTTTTTACATTCTTTACAAATTTCTCCACAACGTGTTTCGCCAATTCGATTGTCACTTCTTTCTTATTGAATGAAGACTGGGCAATTAAAGAAATGATTGCACCTTCTAGTTCTCTGACATTTGATTTGATATTGCGCGCCACATATTCTATGATTTCGTCTGGCATATCTACGCCGTCGCGATATAGAATGTTTTTCAAGATCGATATTCTAGTTTCATAATCGGGCTGGTGCAATTCTGCTGACAATCCCCATTTGAAACGAGAAAGCAATCGTTGTTCAATATCTTGCATGTCAACAGGTGCTTTGTCTGAAGTCAAAATTACCTGTTTGCCATTTTGATGTAAGTAGTTGAATATATGAAAGAACACGTCTTGCGTTCCTGATTTACCAGATAAAAATTGAACATCATCAATAATTAAGACATCAATTAATTGATAAAAATGGATGAAGTCATTTCTGTTATTTTTCTTTACGGAATCAATATATTGTTGTGTAAAGATTTCAGCAGAAATATATAGGACTGTTTTTTCTGGATATTTATCTTTAATTTCTACACCGATAGCGTGGGAAAGGTGTGTTTTCCCTAATCCAACGCCACCAAAAATAAGTAGTGGATTAAAAGAGGTCCCGCCAGGTTTGTTGGCAACTGCCATACCGGCAGAACGTGCTAATCTGTTGGAATCTCCTTCGAGAAAATTCTCAAAACTATAATTGGCATTTAACTGTGATTCAATCTTAAGATTTCGAATTCCTGGAATCACGAATGGATTCTTTAATTCTGGGCTTAAGTTTTTGAATGGAGCGTCTACTTCCTGAGATTTTATAGAACTTCTATGGGCGCTAGGTAATTGTTCCGTAAATGGTTGCTTATTACCGTAGGTGTTTTCCATTTTGATCTTGTAGAGCAATTTGGCATTCTTTCCAAGTTCTTTTGTAAGGGCAACTTTCAGTAATTTTACGTAATGTTCTTCTAACCATTCGTAAAAAAATTTGCTTGGAACTTGAATGTATAAGGCATTATCAGTAAGCTCAACAGACTTAATCGGTTCGAACCAAGTTTTGTAGGCTTGATCTTGGATATTGTCCTTAATAAAAAGTAGACAATTTTCCCATACTGATTGCGCAGTTTTGCTCATAATTAGTTATAAATTTGTATTTTTATTAAAGGTTATCCTACAAAGAAAAACAGTTGTTTTCTTCCTTTATTTTGGGGTAACAAATATGTGAACAAAATTCGTTAAAAAAAAATAAAATTGAGGTTGATTTATAAAAAATATTGTTGTAAGACTCCTTTTTTATTCCTCTAAAGCTTCTTTAAATTATACAGAAAAACCTTATGGAACATGAAATTCAGGTAAGAGTTCGTTATTCAGAAACCGATCAAATGGGTGTTGTTTATCATGGAAGTTACATTCCTTTTTTGAGATGGGTCGGGTGGAGTGGCTGAGAAGCAAAGGTGTTTCTTACAAAAGTCTTGAGGAAAGTGGCATTGCTCTTCCCATTGTATCGATGACACTCAATTATAAAAAGCCCGCGCGATATGATGATCTTTTGACTATAAAAACAAAATTCAAGAAATACAGTTCCGTCAAGATTGAATTTGATTGTGAAATTTGGGGTGAGCAAAACGACTTGTTAACAACTGCTCATTTTATTTTGGTTTTCGTTAATATGAAAACAGGTAGACCGATGGTTCCTCCGACAGAAATTTTGGAGATCATTCAATCGTAGTTTATTCGATTATTTTTACTTCTACGTCGAATAAATTTTGAAAAGACCCGTAAACCGTTTTTTCGTTACTTTTTCGAGTTGCAATTTCAATTTCGCAATTTGAATCCATTTTTTGACTTATAATGGTCAAATTTTTTTCCTTTATAATGCGCATTACTTTATTGATGTTCTTATAGTCGAAATGAATCTGGAAATGGATATCAATTGTTTTTTCGATAATCTCCGCCTGTTCCAAAGCCATTTGGGCGGCAGTTTTATAGGCCGAAATCAGGCCTCCGACACCCAATTTGGTGCCTCCAAAAAAACGAACAACGACGACTAGAACATTGGTCAAATCGAAGGATTGGATTTGTCCAAAAATAGGCATTCCCGCGCTATTACTAGGTTCGCCATCGTCATTGGCTCGATAAATTCTTTTTGTAGTTCCCAATTGATAGGCGTAACAAAAATGCCCGGCATTAAAATGTTTCTTCCTTAAATGATCGATAATGGGCTTTACTTCTTCTTCAGAAGTGATTGGAAAGGCATAGCCGAAAAACTTGCTATTTTTTTCTTTGAAAAGGATTTCTTCCGACGCGGACGAAAGGGTTCGAAATGTGTCAGTGGAATTCAATTAGAACTATAAAAGTTGTTTGTCGAATAAGTCTACTACATCTTCTTCTCCCACTTTTAGATTCCAAACTTGAATTCCCAGTGCCGCAGCAGCGTCGGTATTTTCTTTTTTATCATCTATAAACAAAGTTCGTTTTGGAGACAAATCGTGTTTCTTCAGCAGATGATTAAATATTTCAGTATCGGGTTTTCTCATTCCCATTTCGAAGGAATAGTATACTTTTTCAAAACATTGATAGAAGTCGCTAAAAAAGGAAACGCCTACCATATGCTCGAATCTACTAATATGAATAGCATCTGTATTTGTAAGAAGAAAAAGTCGGTATTTGTTCGACAGCATTTGAAGGAACTCTAAGCGGTATAAGGGAAACTCGCCAATAACTGAATTCCAAGCTTTACGAATTTCGTGAACGTCAGCGTTGGGAATAAATTTTTTAAAACCATCAATAAATTGTTGTTCACTAATTTTCCCTCTTTCGAACATATCATTCATAATCAACAACTCCTCATTGGGTCCGTTTAGCCCTAATTTTTTAAATTCTTCAATAGTAGCTTCTTTTTCTAAATTGACAAAGATGTCTCCAAAATCGAATATAATAGTGTTAATCATGGTTTGTAAATATTAATAGTTCATCATTAATTATAGCTGTAGCAGCCATTAACTTCGCTTTAATTTTGGGTGCTTTGATTCCGTTATTTAAGACGGTTGATCCTCGAAAAACTCTTGCTTCATCCCATAGATTTTCATCAATAAAAGATTGTAAAGTCTGTCGACCACCTTCAATAATTACTGATGCTATATTTTTTTCATAAATAATGTGTGCAATTTGCGCTGCCATTTTATTTGTGAAATCCAAATCTGCTGCAGTAAGGACGATGACATTTGATCGATTATCAAAGATATCATTTTCTTTTGGAATTCGATTATTTTGGTCTAAAACAATTTTAACAGGATTTTTACCTTTCCAATCCCTCACATCTAATTTTGGATTATCGTCGATTGCGGTTTGGGTTCCGATTAAAATCGCTTGTTCTTCACTTCTCCATTTGTGGGTTAATTGTCGTGAATATTTATTTGAAATCCAAAATGGTTGACGTTTTGCCTGATGTTCTTGAAGCCGAACTTCTTTGGATGGTGCGATATAACCGTCAAGACTTTCTGCCCATTTAAGTATAATGTATGGTCTTTTTTTAGTGTGAAATGTAAAAAAGCGACGGTTTGCCTCCTGGCATTCTTTTTCCAAAACCCCTACAACAACTACTTTTCCCGCTTCTTTCAGTTTTTGAATACTTTTTCCTGCCACGAGCACATTGGGGTCTTGGCAACCAATTATAATGTTGGGAATATCATTTTTTAGAATGAGGTCGCAGCATGGCGGTGTTTTTCCGAAATGACTGCAAGGTTCTAGACTCACGTAAAGTGTTGCTTCTTTTAAAAGTGATTTGTCTTCGACCGCATTGATGGCATTGACTTCTGCATGTGGGCCGCCGTAGGCCGAGGTAAATCCTTCCCCGATAATTTTTTCTTGATGCACAATCACAGCGCCAACCGACGGATTTGGCAAGGCAGCTGATATCCCGTTTTTGGCGATTTGTAAGCAACGCTGCATGTATTTTTCGTGGATATTCATTGTACAAAAATAGGATTTTACTTTTAGAATAAGAACCATCAGGTTTTACTTATATTTGTTTTCTAGTCGGCACTATTGCATTTTTTGTTTTGATTATGAGAGTTAAAGATTATCGATCGATTTTTATAGAAACGTTACTGCCTGTTTACGATGCGGTTGAAGCGGAAAGTTTTTTTTATTTGATTTTGGAGCACAAATTAAAAATGAGAAGAATCGACTTGGCGTTGCAGCCAGATTCTGATTTAGCCGAAGAGCAAATAGTTGAATGGAATAGTATATTGAAAGAATTGCTTGACGAAGTTCCAATTCAGTATCTATTAGGTGCCACTAGCTTTTATGGGTTGGATTTTGAAGTCAATGCGATTGTACTCATTCCTCGTCCTGAAACAGAAGAACTTGTTGACTGGATATTGTCAGATTATAAAAAGGAACCTATAGAAGATTGTAAAATACTCGATATCGGAACGGGTTCTGGTTGCATTGCGATTGCTTTGGCTAAGAACATTTCACAATCAGAAACTACTGCTATTGATGTTTCACAGGAGGCGTTGGAACTCGCTCAGACAAATGCGCAGACGAACGACGTTGTTGTGACTTTCCTTTGTCAAAATATTTTGGAAACGGAAGATTTGCAGGGGCAATTTGATGTTATTGTTTCCAATCCGCCGTATGTTAGAACCCTTGAAAAAGCCGAAATCAAAAAGAATGTTTTGGAGCACGAACCGCATTTGGCTTTGTTTGTTGATGATAACGACGCGTTACTTTTTTATAGAAAAATTGCAGCTTTGGCTCAAAAAAACTTGAAAGAAAATGGGAAATTGTATTTTGAAATCAATCAATATTTAGGATTGGAGATGATCGATTTATTAAATTCTATGGGTTTTGTTGCTGTTGAATTGCGGAAAGATATTTATGGAAATGATCGGATGATTTGTGGGCGCAAGGCGAATTAAGAATTACGAATTAAGAATTACGAATTAGGAATTGGGTTCATATCTCGAAGTTTATTTTTATTCATACCGCAACGCCTCAATAGGATCTAATTTCGAAGCTTTTAAGGCAGGAAATGATCCAGAAAAGATAGCGACTACAAAAGTCGTTACAAAGGCAGATAATATGGCAGCCCAAGGCGTCACAAAATCAAATTCTAATAATGATGCAATTCCATATCCTGCCGAAATACCGAGAATTATTCCGAAAATTCCACCCATTTGGCCAATGACTAAGGTCTCTATAAAAAACTGCATCGCAATGGTACTTCGTTTAGCGCCCAATGCTTTTCGGACGCCGATTTCACGGGTTCTCTCCGTGACTGAAACCAGCATGATATTCATCAACGCAATAGAGGAACCGAAGATCGTAATAATACCAATCACCCAAGCCGAGATTCCCAAATATTGTGTAATGCTAAGAATCTTGTTGATCAAATCATCCGAGCGAGAGATACCAAAATTGGATTCTTTTACCGGGCTTAATTTTCGAATTCTCCTCATGGTTCCCGTTGCATTATCAATGGCTTGTTCGAGGACTTCTTTTTTGTCGACCATCACACTGATACTATAATCAATGTTGGGTTGATTGAAGAGCGATCTGGCAATTTGAATTGGAATGAGCACTCTTAAATCTTGACTGTTCCCAAAAGTGGAACCTTTCTCTTTCAGGACTCCGATGACTTTAAATTTGGCACCGCGTATCGAAATTACTTTATCGATTGGATTGGTGTCTTTGAATAAATCTTTTTCAAAATCGGATCCTAGAATGCAGGAATAACTGTTATTGGAAATATCAAATCCAGTAAAATTTCTGCCTTTTGTAGTTTCTAAGCCCGAGTTGACAACGTAATGTTCATCGATACCCACGACGGTTATTTGTGGATCTGTTTTTTTGTTTTCAAATTTTACTTCAGCGTTGGAAACTGCCGTAAATGATAGTGAGGTTTGCGTAAAAGGGAAATGGTATTTTTCTTTGAAGGCGATTGCTTCTGGGTAGGATATAATTGGATTGATAATTTCTCTTTCAACTCCACGTCGTCGTATGCTGCTGAATGCATATTGATTGATGTTGAATGTATTGGAACCCATCGAAGCAAAGTCGGTAGATAAGGTGTTTTCTAATGCTGCTACCACGGTCAAAATACACACGAGTGCTGTAATTCCAATCGCAATAATTAACACTGTCAAAATGGTTCGAAGGAGCTGTGTTCTTATCGAACTTAGCGCAATTCTAACATTTTCTTTAAAGAGTTTTAGCATGATGGGTGTTTGTCACGAATTTACAATTTTTGTTACAAGTTTACTTTGAAGCGGATTATTTATTTTAAAAATAAGATATTTGCAGAGAATTGGTTGTCGGTTGCCGGTTTTCGGTTGCCGGTCCAAAAATCCAACAATCTAAGAAATGGCTCAAAAACCAAGTATACCTAAAGGGACCAGAGATTTTTCACCTGCTGAGGTGTCTAAGCGAAACTATATTTTTTCAATTATAAAGAACAATTTTGAGAAGTACGGATTTCAGCCGATTGAAACCCCGTCTTTTGAAAATTCAGAAACTTTGATGGGGAAATATGGTGAAGAAGGTGATCGATTGATTTTTAAGATTTTGAATTCAGGCGATTATTTGAGTAAAGCCGATGAAAGTGCTTTGAGCAATAAGGAAAGCAACAAGTTGACTTCAAGCATCTCTGAAAAAGCGTTGCGTTATGACTTAACGGTTCCTTTTGCCCGTTACGTAGTGCAGCACCAAAATGAGATTGAATTTCCGTTTAAGCGCTACCAAATTCAACCGGTTTGGAGAGCAGATCGCCCGCAGAAAGGACGCTTTAGAGAGTTCTTTCAATGCGATGCCGATGTAGTGGGATCCAATTCATTATGGCAAGAAGTTGAATTGGTGCAATTGTATGATGCCGTTTTTTCTGACTTGGGTTTGGATGGTGTTACCATTAAAATTAATAATCGAAAAGTCTTATCGGGTATTGCCGAGGTTATTGGTGCGCAAGATAAGTTGATTGACTTTACTGTTGCCTTAGACAAACTAGACAAAAACGGAGCTGATGGCGTGAAAAAAGAAATGTTGGAAAAAGGAATTTCTGAAGCGGCTATTTTGAAAGTGCAGCCTTTGTTTCAATTTTCGGGAAGCATCGAAGAGAAAATACAGCAATTGTCCACGTTACTGGCGTCTTCGGAAGAGGGAATGAGAGGTATTGAAGAATTGCAATTTATTTGCAGTCAAGTTTTAGCGTTAGGATTACAATGTTCGACACTGGATTTGGATGTGACTTTAGCACGAGGCTTAAATTATTACACTGGGGCTATTTTTGAAGTGGCTCCGCCAAAATCAGTAGCCATGGGTTCGATTGGCGGTGGTGGTAGATATGATGATTTGACGGGTATTTTTGGATTGAAAGATATTAGTGGCGTCGGCATTTCATTTGGTTTGGATCGAATTTATTTAGTTATCGAGGAACTCCAATTGTTTCCAGAAACGGTAATTACATCCACCAAAGCCCTATTTATCAATTATGGTGAAAAAGAAGCTTTTTATGCTTTGCAAGCCATTCAAAAACTCAGACAAGACTCGATTAAAGTAGAGTTGTATCCTGATGCTATTAAAGTAGGGAAGCAATTAATGTATGCGGATAAGCGACAGATTCCTTTCGTCGTTATTGTAGGTGAAACTGAAATGGAGCAGGGGAGATTTGGATTAAAAGATCTCAGAACCGGCGAACAAAAGACACTTTCATATGAGGATTTGAAATTGCAGTTGTCCTAAATTTTAAAAGTCTTCCAATAAAATTATTTACCGCAGATTACTGCGTCCGTTCGCTGTCGCTCGGGTCGCAGATTTATTCTAAAAACTTCTAATCTGTTGTTTTGTTAAAAGGCAATACTTTTCGAAACAAAAAGGAGCTTCTCATTACAAGAAGCTCCTTTACCTTATTTGGGGAAAAAAGGGGGGGATTATTCGATGATTATTTTACTACTTAAATCACCTTTTGTTGTATGTACTTTTACAATATAAGTACCTGTACTTACATTTGTAACTGGTATTTGAATTTTCTTTTGGTCTGCGTTTTTCACTTCCCAAGTACGAATTGATTGTCCAAGCATGTTGTAAAGATCTACCGTTTGAACCGTTGCATCTAATGTGCCATTGTTGATGGTGATTGTATCATTACTATTGGTAAATTTAACAAGCACTTCTTCACTTAGATCGAAATCATTTGTATCCAATGACGTACTGGTAAATCTCAACGAGAATCTGGTATCAAAAGTTCCTATTGGTAAATTGATTTCAAAGTTTCCGTTTCTTATGTCATGGTATTGATCCGTTACATTGTCATGGATGTAAATATTTTGATTTTCATCAAAGTTTTCAGTGGCATCTAAGACGAATTCTACGTTTCCTTCTAGACCATTTTTTACAGACAATGGTAAGATTTTGCTAGAGTCGAATGCATCTACACCTTGGATTACTAAGTTAAATCCAGAATTCGTAAAGTAAAGATCATTCGGTTGACTGTCGAGTTGCGTCGCGTCATAACCAGGGTCAAATCCTTCGGTTGCCAAGTTATCCATAAATCCTAGTAGAATTTGACGGTGGTATCCGTTTACAGAGTTGAAGCCCAATCTGATTTTAGCGAAATTGTTGTTATCTACAATTTCATCTTCACTGTTGTCAAAGTTTCTATCTACTACAGACACCGACTGATTATTGTGTCTAAACATGACGTTAGAACTAGCGTTGGTTTCTTTAATAAAGCTACGTTGGTTATTATTAAAGGTAATGTTTCCGCCAGTTGCGCCTGCATAGACTAAGAATCCTTGTCCAACTGGAATGAATCTGCTTGGAATTCTAGAACTTGATCCCAATCCACTAATTCCTGTTGGTGCTACTGGAGGTGTACCTCCGACCAAGTTTCTTGCCGCATAACCACCTTGATAGTCAAGAAGATTATGGGAATTATTGGTGTTAAAATGTTCCCAGAAATATACCGCACCCGTCATTACACTGCTGTTTGCCGTGATAAAGGCATCAGCATCTAATGCAGAAGGATAAGGATTTCCGCATAGGTTTAAGTTACCTCCAGCGATTGGAGTTGTAATTGTACCATTGTTTGGTTTTCCTACAAAAGTATAATTTTGAGATTCAGTAGCTGCAGCAGTTCCTTTCATTGTATATCCTTGAGCAGCTTGTAATGTTCCGTTGTTACCAACTGCCGCCCAGTTTGCGTACTCAGGAGATAGGTTTTGGAATTTAAAAATCCAATAGCTACTCAAAGTAATCGGAGAAGTTGCAGCCCCGTTGTACCCTGTAGTCCAAGTAATCGGTTGAATATTATTCGGATCTGTTCCATCTCGCATTACACCACTAACTGTATAAGCTGTATTGTTTGCGGTTGTACTTAACGCACCCACCGGAGAACACCAGTAGTTATAGTTAAACATATTAGATTGTCCTTGTTGGTCTCTTTCGATAGAACCAGCACTAGTCACGTCTAATTCACTATTTGCAGTTTGAACCAATTGTGATTTTCCTTGAAGGTCGATTTTACCGTCTAAATCTAAGTACCAATCATTTTGAATTTTGGTATCGTTATTCATCGTAATTGTCACACCAGAGTTTACAAACATCGCTAAGTCAGTTGAATTTGCTGTTTCTGTAATATTGTGATTCACTCGAATAATAGAATAATCAAAATCAGTGACGTCCATTCCTCTTATGTCTTTTGAAGGATCGTTTACTGCAGTAGCAAAAGTTCCTGTTGTTCTTGTTACGAAAGGCATTGGTGCTTCTTGTGCTCTAATCACTTTATGGTTGTAGATTCTCATTCCACTTCCTACATCTATGGTAGCCGTTGTGAAGTTATCGACGATATCATCTTTGTAAGCATCCATTCTGTAGTTTCTTAACATATTGGCATATGGAAGTGCTTCGATATCTTTTGGCACAATTGTACCTCGCACTTGTGATGCTGTATTTTGAACTTCTTGATATACCATTCTTTGCAATTGCAAATCAGTTAAAGCGACATTAAATACACGTACTTCATCAATTTTTCCTTTGAAGTATTCTGTTGCTGCACTTGGGTTTTTACCAATAGTTAACGCACTTGAAGGCACACTACCTGTAGCTGCTCCACTGGCAACCATTTGTCCATTTAGGAATAATCGTACTGTTGAACCGTTGTAAGTGGCACCTACATGAGTCCATTGTGAAGTAGCAAGTGGTGTTGTCGAAAATGTAATCGTTGAACCATTGACTACTGCTTGTAAATTTCTAGCACTATTGACTTTTAATTGGAATCCAGGTTGACCTGCAACCACTCCCGTAGAAGAGAATGTACTATTTAAATCTATCCAAGCCATGATGGTTTCATTTGGCAATATACCTAACGCTGTTGCATCTTGTCCGTAGTCATTTCGTCCGTCAAAGTCAAGATATAGTTTTCGGTCTAAATCTCTTGGTGAACCTTTCACCACGTCATTGGTGTCGAAGTTATTTAGAATACCATCGCCGTCTGTATCTCCAGTTCCATCAACTTTTCCGTCACCATTGATGTCAAAGCTACCGTATAATCCAGTTTGAATATCATTAGTTCCATCATCGTTTGAATCCAATTGCAAGAAATCTGCAATTCCATTCAAGTCGCTATCTTGTGCATAAGGTCTTGTTGTTGATCCAAACAAAGCGGAATTATCATATAAGTTAAGTAAGCCGTCGCCTTCAGCATCTGCTCCATCACCTTTACCATCACCATTGATATCTCCATCACCATTCAAGGTATTGGCTTCATCAACATCAAACAACGTATCATTATCACTATCTAAATCTAAATAATTTCGCACGCCGTCACCATCTGCGTCTGGTATTACATAGGTTCCACCAGCTAGCATCGTATCAATAAAGTCATTAATACCATTTGCATCTGCATCAGTCCATGTAGCCACGTTTGTTTTGTCCATAGTTGCCGTTCCATTGCTATAGGCTTTAAATCCAACTTCTTCGATACTTGGAATTCCGTCATTATCATCATCTACATCAATAATATCAGCGATGGTATCCGCATCAGAGTCGATACAATTCTGGTTGATGATGATCTGCACATCGTCTATAAAGTTACCATAAGATAAACCTCCTGTTGAAGAAATAGCAGTAAAAGCTAGTACAATTGAGGTTTGTCCTACAGGAATTGCGTACGTACCTGAATACGATCCCCAAGAAGTATTTCCGTCAGTCATGGTAGCAACAGTAGCAATAGTTGCTAAAGTAGCTCCAAATCTTACTGCGGCCACATCAGTACCTGATCTTCCTCTGTGTTTAATAGACCAGTTGATGGTACCACCCGCACCGTTCAAACAAAATGTTTGATAAAGATTACCTGCAACATTTGCATTTAATTCTGCAAATTGATTGCCAGCTGCAGCCGGTACTCCGTTAAATCCAGTACTCCATATTTCGATAAAAGCTTCGGCACTATTTGTCCATCCATTAACTAATGGAGAGGCTAAGATTCTGTAGGATGTAGCAGGAATTACAGGATTTTCAAAGCTTCCGTTTACGAAAGGGTCACTGATACAAGTTCCACATTCTATACTATCTACAACACCATCATTATCGTCATCTAAGTCTGCATTGTTGGGAATTCCATCACTGTCATTATCTAGTAAACCAGCGCCTTGAATCGCAAAAGTATAAGGGTTTTCATCGCTATCGTCGCTTACGATATTGATGGTTGCAACTCTGGTAAAAACAGCACTTGGATTAAAAGTTACAGAGAAAGTTGTACTTGAACCTGCGCCTATGATTAGTGTTCCTGGATTTGCAGAGATACTAAATTCTGAGGCATTAAGACCTGTAATTGTTGGATTTGAAATAGTCAATGAAAGTGAACCAGAATTCCTGATTGTAAATGTTTTAGTTATGGTAGCTAAATTGATATCTGCAGGTCCAAAGTCTGTATCATCAGATACCGAAGTTACCATATCTCCGTTAGGTATTGACAATCCAAGTCCTTGTACATCTATTTCTCTTGGAACTCCTGTTCCTTGAATATTAAAGTTATATGGGTTTTCCGTACTGTCATTATTGCTAAAAGTTATTGTTGCAGTTCGTAAACCAAGCGCAGACGGCGAGAACAGCACTACAAAAGTAGTAGTACTAAATGCGGCAACCGTTGAACTAGGTGTCGTGATAACTGAAAAATCTGCAGCATTTGCGCCACTGATGACAATAGGCCCAACGTTTAATGTGATATTTCCATTATTGAAAATAGTAAATGTTCTTGTACTAGCCGTTGAACTGAAATCTGTCCAATCTGTTGTAGAAGGAGTGATGTCATTGTCTACAATTGAATTTGAGTTTCCTTGTACATCAATTTCTGGAATAATACCAAATCCTTGAATGTTAAAAGTATAAGGGTTTTCATCCGTATCATCATTTGCGATATTGATGGTTGCACTTCTTGTATTAATTGCAGTTGGTGCAAAAGTTACTATAAAAGTAGTCGACCCAAAAGCTGCAATAGTTGCAGCAGGAGGTGTGCTCACCGTAAAGTCTGAAGCATCTACTCCTGTAATTGTAATGGCACCAATATTCATGACTAAGCTACCATTGTTGCGAATCGTATATGTTCTTGTTCCCACCACTGAACTAAAATCTGTCCAGTCAGCAGTCGTTGGTGTTATGTCGCCATTTGCAATAGAAACTGCATTTCCTTGAACATCGATTTCTTGTGCTATACTTGTTCCTTGAATATCAAAAGTATATGGACTTTCGTCTAAGTCATTGTTAATGATCGCGATGTTTGCGGATCTAACCCCAACTGCCGTAGGCGCAAATGTGATAGTAAACGTGGTGCTTCCTCCAATTGGAATTGTTGGACTAGGAGGCGTTGTTACTGTAAATTCGCTAGCGTTTACTCCAGAAATTGTAAGCGTTCCGATAGTTAATAGCGACACTCCAACATTCCGAATGGTATATGTTCTTGTAGCATTAGAAGAACCAAAATCTGTCCAGTCCGCGATTGATGGTGTGATATCACCACTTGCAATTGAAGTTGCATTTCCTTGAATATCAATTTCGTTATAGTTTACGGTTGCAATAACCGCGATTCGTGGACTTGAGACACAAGTTCCATTTGCTGCTTCAACATAGTAAGTTGTAGTCACTGCAATACTTGGTGTAGAGAAGCCTGTTCCAGAACCTAAAATTGCACCACCCGTTGCGTTAGCGTACCAGTTTAAAGTTCCTACCGATGCAGTAGCAGCTAAAAATACAGATCCTGCACCAGTTCTAGACCCAGGGGTCGTTCCTGTCACTGTTGGCGCTGTAAAAATTGTCATTGTTTTGGTAGAAGTTGCATTGGCACAAGGCGCGTTTCCGGTAGCCGTTAAGGTAAATGTTCTGCTTCCAGCTACAATGTCAGCTGCACTTGGTGTATAGGTGCATAGTGTCAATGAATTGGCGTTTGTAAAAGTACCTGTTCCATTAGATGTCCACGTTACGCTAGAGAAATTGCTTGCACTAGCTCCCGTTGTAATGTTGATTGCACCAGAAGTATAGCAAGAAGTAAAGTTTGAACCTGCGACAGCTGTAGCAGCAGCACGAATAGTTACGATTTTTGTGGAAGTAACATTTGGACAACCTATGTTTGATGCTGTTAATGTTAAAGTTACACTCCCAGCAGTTATATCTGCAGCACTTGGCGTGTATGTACAAGTGGTTAACGAATTTGGATTAGCAAAAGTTCCCGTTCCACTTGAAGTCCATGTAACTGTAGTGTGGTTTGTAGCACTTGAACCTGCAGTGACATTAAAAGTTCCAACAGAAGAACAGTTCGTAATTGCTGTTCCAGCATTAACGGTCATTGCTCTGCTAATGGTTAGTACTTTCGTTGCTGTTGCATTAGCACAAGGTGCATTTCCAACAGCTGTTAATGTAAAAGTAACAGTTCCCGCAGTTATATCTGCAGCACTTGGATTATAAGTACATAATGTTAGTGAATTGGCATTTGTAAAAGTACCAGTTCCTGAAGATGTCCATGTAACGCTTGCCTGATTAGTTGCACTTGAACCAGTAGTGATATTAATAGCACCTGTGCTTGAACAAGTTGTAAATGCTGCTCCTGCAACTGCTGTTGGAAGTGAACGAATAGTTAGTGTTTTTGTACTAGTAACATTTGCACAACCAGCATTGGATGCCGTTAAAGTAAGGGTTACGCTTCCTGACACAATATCTGCTGCGCTTGGAGTGTACGTGCAAGTTGTCAATGAATTTGAATTAGCAAATGTTCCCGTTCCACTTGAAGTCCATGTAACTGCAGTTTGGTTTGTTGCAGTTGAACCAGCTGTAATATTAACCGCTCCAACAGAAGAACAAGTCGTAATTGCTGTTCCTGCATTTGCGGTCATTGCTCTGCTAATGGTAAGTACTTTTGTTGCAGTTGCATTAGCACATGGAGCACTACCAAATGCGGTTAATGTAAATATTCTGCTTCCAGCTGTAATATCTGCTGCACTTGGATTGTATGTGCAAAGTGTTAGTGAATTGGCATTTGTAAAAGTACCTGTTCCGTTAGAAGTCCAAGTTACACTTGTTTGATTTGGTGCACTAGATCCTGCAGTAATATTGATAGCTCCTGATGTTGAACAGGTAGCAAAAGCGGCTCCAGCTATTGCAGTTGGTAGCGAACGGATAGTTAGTGTTTTTGTACTGGTCACATCTGCACAACCGCCATTAGAAGCTGTTAATGTTAATGTTACGCTACCCGCTGTAATATCTGCCGCGCTCGGTGTGTAGGTGCAAGTTGTCAGAGAATTTGGATTAGCAAACGTTCCTGTTCCGCTAGATGTCCAAGTAACAGTTGTTTG
This sequence comes from Flavobacterium sp., assembly GCA_016714905.1. Taxonomy (GTDB): domain Bacteria; phylum Bacteroidota; class Bacteroidia; order Flavobacteriales; family Flavobacteriaceae; genus Flavobacterium. The sequence continues at coordinate 21,914 of JADKBW010000018.1, read as the reverse complement.
AAATGTAGCACTTGAGCCAGCTGTAACATTTATTGCGCCAACTGAAGAACATGCTGTTATTGCAGTACCAGCTACAGCAGTCATAGGTCTTCTTATGAGTAGTGTTTTGGTTGAAATGATTGGATTACAAGGAGGATTTCCGTAAGCCGTTAAAGTCAAAATTACGCTTCCTGCTGTAATGTCAGAGGCACTAGGATTATAGGTGCAAAGAGTAAGTGAGTAGCATTTGTAAATGAGCCACTACCATTTTGACGACCATGCAATACTTGAGTGACCTGTTGAACTCGATCCAGAAGTAATATTGATTGCACCTGAAGTAGAACACGTAGATAAAGTCGGTCCTGCTACTGATGTTGGAGATGGGAATATTGTTATTATTTTAGTTGCTGTGGCAGTTCCACAATATAAACTATGTGCTGTTAATGTTAAAGTCACAATTCCACCTGCAATATCGGCTGCGCTTGGGTCATAAGTGCAAGTTGATATTGAATTTGGATTTGTAAACGTACCAGTTCCACTTGATGACCAAGTAACACCAGACGAATTAGATGCACTTGCTCCAAAAGTGATATTTACTGGACCATTTCCTGAACAAGTCACCACATTTGAACCCGCCACAACTGTTGGGTTTTCATAGACTGTTAGGAATTTAGATGAAGTTACTACGCCACACGGTGAATTTCCGGTTACAGTTAAAGTAATTATTACTGTACCACCGGCTATATCCATAGCGCTTGGTGAATAGGTGCAAAGTGTAAGTGAATTGGCATTTGTAAAAGTACCTGTTCCACTACTAGTCCATAAAAGTGAGGCATAGTTTGTTGCACTTGATCCCGCGGTCACATTAAATGTTGGGGTAGTTGAACAACCTGCTACATTTGTTCCTGCTACTGATGTAGCCGCAGCAGTGACGCTAACTGTTGTTGTATTAAAAGAACTGATTATAGTATCACAACCAGACCCTGATGAAAGGTTTGTAATAGTAACAGTTGTTGTTCCGACATTTAAGGATGGAGTTGAAAAAGTTCCAGTTCCGGGGCTACCGGCTGTAAATGTCATGGTCGCTATATTTCCGGTTGCTGTTGTTGCCCCGGATAGATTATACGTTACGTTGTAAGTTCCGGAAGGCAATGAAGACGATCTTAGCGTTATTGTAGATGCGGAAGCATTACAAAAAGGACCGTTATTCGAAGCCGCTGCAGTTAAAGCATATGTTGGGCAAACCCATGTGATGATTACTTGTCCATTTGCACCATCGCCTCCAATTGTGCTTGGCGAACCACTACTGTTTTTGTCACCGGCTCCACCACCACCACCACCTAAGGCTGCAGTATTACTAAAACCGTTATTTGTTGCTGAGCCACCTGCAGCACCTGCACCTGCACCTGTTGGTACTGGAGTTGGTGCATTACTTGTTGACCATGGTGTGGCTCCTGAGAGACCATTCCCTAAGGTTCCAGCAGAAGTAGCACCGGGACCACCATGACCCGTTCCTGAATTTCTACCGTTTCCTCCGTTACCACCGGCGAATTTTGTAGTACCCACAACTACTGGAGTTGCAGCACCACCAGCGCCACCAATTCCACCAGCACCACTTACGGGAGGATTTCCACCAGCACCACCTTTGGCGAGTACTGTGGAACTATTCATAAACCAAGAATCTGTCCCTGGACTTCCTGCAGCTCCGGCATTGGCAGTACCACCGACACCGACGGTCACGGTATGTGTACCTGCTGGAACAGCTAGAGTTGGGGCGATACTGTACGCACCACCACCGCCACCGCCAGCGCCGTCAGATGTAAAAGTGTTTCCTCCACCGGCACCACCAGCGCCCCATGCTTGCACAGAGACTGTGGTCACACCGGCAGGCACCGTAAAGGTACCATCTGAGTTGTAGGTATGCGTTGTTTGCGAGTAGCCAATTCTACTTAAAAGTAATAGGCTAAATAATAATAAGTTTTTCTTTTTTAAGAATAATGTTGTTTTCATAACTTCCTTTCCCCCGAAAAGTGTGTTTGGTTAATTGTAATCATTTAACGAGTCAAAAGTAGGATGGTGATTTTAATCTACAAAATTTTTCATCGATAAAAAGCATAAAAAATCGATGAAATGCACTTTTTGTGATATTTTGAAGTTTAATTCTTACAATATATAATAAAAAATAAAGCTTCTCACATGAAGAAGCTTTATTCATAATTGTCTATCGCAAAGGTTTTTACTGGATAATGACTTTCTTAGTTACGTTACCACTGCTAGTCTTTACTTTTATGATGTAAGTTCCTTGGCTAATGTCATTTACCGGAATTTGAACAACTTCGACTTGGTTGCTGTCATTTAACTTCCACTCGGCAATAAATTGTCCTAACATATTATATAGCGTGGCCGATTGCAGTGCAGTATCTGCATCGATCTTAGATATAATAATGGATTTGTCATTATTAACTAAAGACACGTCTAATGAAGAACTATTCTCTATTTTGTTGCTTGTGTATGCATTTCGCTTGAAGCACAATGAAAATCGATTGTCAAAATTTCCAACTTGCAAACTGACCGTGTAAGGCTCATTTTTAATATTGTAGTATTCGTTTGTGATGGCATCATATATGTATATTTTTTGATTGCTTTCTAAGTTTTCCACTCCATCAAGCGTAAACTTCACTACACCCTCGCTATCTATTTTGACGGAAAGCGGGAAAATTCTAAATCGGTTAAAAAAGCCATCTCCTTGAATACTTAGTTTCACGTTATTGTTGATAAAACACATATCGTTTGATAAGTTGTCTAACTGCGGGGCATCATAGCCTTTATCAATTCCGGCAGAGGCTAATTCGTTCATAAAACCAAGAAGAATTTGTTTGTGATACCCATTTGGGCTTGAATTTTTGCGGAAGAACGGCGTCTTCGGTCATGTATTTCCTTTTGAGTGTTATTAGCAATCGTATCCGTATTTTGGCGAAAGAGAATATTAGAATTAACATCTGTTTCTTTCACGAAATTTCTCTGGTTGTTATTGAAAATGATATCTCCGCCAACGGTACTTCCATACATCAAGAACCCTTGACCTACAGGAATGTATCTACTAGGAATTCTGGTGCTAGTTCCTAATCCGCTTATTCCTGCTGGCGAGACAGGTGGAATGCCGCCAATTAGATTTCGAACCGCATATCCACCTTGATATTCCAACAATATGTGGGAAGGATTTGTGTTATAATGCTCCCAAAAATAGATGGCACCAGTCGTTGCGGTTAGATTGTCCACTATGAAATCATCTGCGTCCAGTGCCGAAGCATAAGGATTTCCACATAAGTTTAAATTATTGGCGGCGATTGGAATCGAAATGGTTCCGTTGTTAGGTTTGCCAACGAACGTATAGTTTTGGCTTTCTTGCCCATTGTCAATACCTTTCATTGTAAACCCTTGGCCCGCCGCTAGTGTTCCGTTCTGTCCCACCGCTTCCCAATTGGCGTAAACTGGGGATAAATTTTGAAACTTAAATATCCAGTAGCTGCTCAACGTAATTGGAGTAGTGGGAGCACTGTCATAACCAGGTGTCCATGTGATGCTATGAATATCGTTTGGATCCGTTCCGTCACGTAGCACTTGATCGACTGTATACTGTGTATTATTGCTACTGCTATTGATGGCGCCCACAGGTGATGACCAATAGTTATAATTGAATTTATTAGCCTGTCCTTGTTGATCTCGTTCCATCCATCCCGAACTACTCACTTCCAAATCGCTATTTGTTGTTTGAACCAGTTGCGATTTTCCTTGTAGGTCAATTTTGCCATCCAATTGTAAGTACCAATCGTTTTGAATTTTTGTATCGTTATTCATCGTAACTGTTATTGCAGGATCGACAATCATTCCTAGATCTGTATTATCGGATGTTTCTGAGATGTTGTGTTTTACTTGAACGATAGACCAATCTTGATCCATGATGTCCATACCTCTGATTTCGTTTGTTGGACTATTGACTGCAGTTGCGAAATCTCCGGCTCGTTCTGTTACAAATGGCATTGGCGCTTGTTGAACATTGATGGTTTTGTTATTGTAGATTTTCATCCCGGTTCCAGTATCGAAACCAGGTGTAGATAGATCGTCGATGATGTCATTTTTATATACATCCATTCGATAGTAGCGAAGTAGATTTGCAAATGGCAGTGCTCCAATATCTTTTGGGATAACTGCTCCTCTCACTTGAGAGGCTGTGTTTTGTATTTCTTGATAGACCATTCTTTGAAATTGTTCGTCTGTCAATGCGACATTAAAGACCCGCAATTCGTCTATTTTTCCTTTAAAATATTTTGTTGATAAACTTGGATCCTTCCCAATGGTCAGTGCCGTTGCATCTGCGGCAATAGATCCAGACGCTGTCGTGCTTGCAACCATTTCACCATTTAAAAATAATTTTAGTAAACCACCGCCGTACACAGCGCCAACATGATACCATTGCGCTGTATTTAGAATATTGGTGTCACAAGTCAATGTTGTTCCATTAACAACCGCTGCTAACTTTCTTGCAGTAGTAATGTGGATGTTGAACCTATTTTGGCCCATGACCATTCCTTCAGAAGAAAAAGCAGAATTTAAATTGATCCAGCCCATCAGACTTGCATTGGATAATCCGCCTAAAATGGAGGAACCTTGACCGTAATCATTTCTTCCGTCAAAATCTAAATAGAGTTTTCGGTTTAGATCTCTTGGAGAACCAAAATAATTGGTATCCGTGTCGAAAGTATCTCTGATTCCGTCTCGATCAATATCTGCGTTTCCGTCTATAATACCATCATTATTCGAATCGAGGGACGCAAATAAAGTTGTGTTGATGTCATAGACCCCAGCGTTGGACTGCACATTTAGAAAATCGGGATTGCCTGAAGAAAGTGTATCCAATGGCAAGGCTTTTCCGAGATTTCCGAAACCAGAATACGTATCGAACATCGAGAGAATTCCATCTTGGTCGCTATCGGTTCCTTCTCCTTCTCCGTCACAATTGATATCGCCATCTCCGTAATACATTCCCACTTCATCTACATCAAATAATGCGTCATTATCGGAGTCTAGATCGAGATAATTAGGCACACTATCACCATCAAAATCTGCCGATGTATTTGATGCATACCAAGCTTCGGGAGTGTCGTGCCAGCCGTTTCCATTCACATCTAACCAAACAGCAGGCGTAAGGTCCATTCTGTCATACCCAAAACTAAAGGCATTCCAGCGGTCTTCGATAATGTCCCCAACGCCATCATTATCGGAATCTAAGTCATATACATCAGCAACATTATCTTGATCACTATCTACTAATGATTGAGTAATCGTGATATCATCTAAAGCCAAGTCGTTGCCTGTACCACCTACTTGGTTGTTTTTGAATATGATCGATACACTACTTGTGGTGGGGATGAATGTTGCTGAAAATTGATACCAATCGCCGCTAAGGTTTCCTGCTGTTGTCGGCGGAATATTTCCGGTGGTAATGGTATTCAATAGGTTATTACTGAGATCACGGAACTCAACAGTAAGATTTGGTCTGTAGCGACTACCAATTCCTGGAGCATCGGATCGGTCTAAATTGAGTACCCAAAAGCTATAGGTTAGCGGTGCATTGGCAATGACCCCTTGAACAATAGTTCTGTAAAATTCATCTGTAATGACAGGAGTTGCATTAAAGAGTGCCATTTTCCCATTTGTATCTGCTGTTGTGTGATCTACGCCTTGATACCAATAGCTTGGAGCCCAAGACGCCACTGCAGTTGTTCCTGCTTGGTCGTTGATGGTATATTGACCATCGTTTAGGTCTTTATTGGTGTCACACTCGTCAGCTGCTTGAGCTGTCGTACCATCCTCGTAGCAATAAGTAGTACTCGCGGTTGGGACATTGTCGTATATTCTTCCTCTTGTGGTGCCAACACCAAAAGTTTCATTTAATAGTGTAACGGAAACTTGTCCGCTCAAAACAGAACTAGCCGCATTGCTTTGTTCGATATCGTCTGGAATGCCGTCGTTGTCGTCGTCAACGTCGATATAATTGAAGATTCCGTCTCCATCGCTATCTTGGAATGCAGGACTTGCTACTGCTGTTAGTTTAGCATAAGACGGAAGATTCGTTTGTGCAGTATGTTGTTTCGAAAAACTTCCTACTGGATTTTCAAAAGTTGTCTCATGAAAAAAATCTTTGACTTTTTGAGACTGGGAGAAAAGTAATAGGGTTATTAGAGATAAACCTATTGACCCGATTGCATTTTTTGGGTTTTGGGTAATGGAATTCATAGACATTTTATTAGTAGGTTAATAGAATGTTGAGTTGAATTCGAGATGTTTTGTTTGGAGAATGTAAATTTCAAAGATTTTTGGAATTATATCGATAATAAACTGATTTATTCGATAAAATACATTTAAATTAAAAATATATAAGTAAAAGATTACATATAAGTTATTAATAGATATTATGATGAGATGAAGGGATATCGAAGGTAAGGAAACGAATACTTGTAATTCCATAACCATTGGCAGCATTATCTTTGGTAAACGAAATCTTTCCATTACTATTCTTGATTTGTAGAACAACAACAGCGATGGCTGACAATGAAATCGATTAGCTAGGTCTTATAAATAGTACCTTGAAGAAATTAAAAAAAAATCCCCAAACATTTTTGCTTAGGGATTTTGGTTTTTTGTAGCGAGGACGGGAGTTGAACCCGTGACCTCAGGGTTATGAATCCTGCGCTCTAACCAACTGAGCTACCTCGCCAATAATAGTATTTTGCATTCTCGAATGCGGGTGCAAATATAAAACTTAAATGATAGGTTGCAAATTTATGAGTAGAAAAAAATTATTTTAAAATTCCTTTTTTTTTGAGGTATTATTATATATATTTCCCAAAAATTAGTGCACAGTAATGGAAGTAAAATCAAGATACGAGCTAGAATTTCCAATCAATTCCTCTCCACAGTTGTTATATCAGTATATATCAACGCCTTCTGGATTGTCTGAATGGTTTGCGGACAATGTCAATTCACGAGGAGAATATTTTACATTCATCTGGGATGACTCTGAAGAGAATGCACGATTATCGTCAAAGAAAACGGGTGAGAAGATTAAATTTCGTTGGATCGATGACAATAAAAAAGACACGGACTATTTTTTTGAGTTGCGTATTTTAGAAGATGAGATTACAAAAGATGTTTCATTGATGGTCATTGATTTTGCTTATGATGATGAGTTAGACGAAGCCAAGTTATTGTGGGAGAATCAGATTTCTGACTTGAAACATGTTATCGGTTCCGTATAAAACTTATAGATATAAACTTATCTTTGCCCTAATTTTAATTAGGGTTTTTTTATGGTTAATTGTAATGGTGCTTTAGTAGAAAGCAATGCGATAATAGGAACTGGAAATCGCGGATTCTTATTTGGTGATGCTGTTTTTGAAACAATAAAAATTCGCAACGGCAAAGTTCTTTTTTTGGAAGATCATTACTTTCGGCTGATGGCTACGATGCGAATTGTTCGCATGGAAATTCCGATGAATTTTACCATGGAGTATTTAGAAGCGCAAGTTTTACTCACCGTAAAAGTAAATCATTGTGAAAATGCTGCTAGAGCTCGGATAACCGTTTTTAGAAATGAAGGCGGGTTGTACTTGCCAGAGACAAACGCGATCAGTTTTGTTATTCAAGTGTTCCCTATTGAAGTGAAAGATTATGTCATCAAGACTTTATCCTGTGAAGTTGACTTATATAAAGACTTTCACATTGCAAAACATTTGCTTTCCACGTTGAAGACTGCCAATAAAATGATGTATATCACAGGAAGTATTTTTGCGAAGGAAAACGACTTGCAGAATTGTTTATTATTGAATGAAGAAAAGAATGTTGTTGAAGCTTTGCAAGGAAATGTTTTTATGTTGATGGGCAATACACTGATAACCCCTCCGATTTCTGACGGATGCCTCAATGGGGTAATGCGGAAAAATATTCTTGCGATTGCTAAAACACTAGATGGTATTGAAGTACTGGAAAAATCAATTTCGCCATTTGATTTGCAAAAAGCAGATGAACTTTTTATCACGAATGTAATTCAAGGAATTCAGCCGATTACGAAATATAGGAAAAAGGAATATCTATCGACGCTCGCAAATAGGCTTGTTCAGAAATTAAACGCGAAAATTGAAGGGAGTTAATTAAGTAAAGGATTCTCGGGAGCGTTCGACCAGATGATATATTCACCTCCGAGTTCTAGGATTTTTTCCTTCCAAAAATCGGCTGTTGATTTTCCAATAATCTTGTTTTCATAGAGGTTTTCAGTGAGAATCCATGAGTTTGATTTCATTTCGTTTTCTAACTGTTGTGCTTCCCAGCCCGTATATCCTAGAAAGAACCGAATATTATCTTTTTTGATTTCACCACTATTAATGAGGTTTCTGGTCAATTCGAAATCGCCACCCCAAAAAATACCACTTGAAATTTCAACGCTATTTGGAATTAATTCTGGAATATTGTGGATGAAATATAGATTGTCTTGCTCGACTGGGCCACCATTGTAGATCTTGAAATTGGCTTCCACATCGGGAACCAAATCATTGATGGTGTACTTTAAAGGCTTGTTGATGATGAATCCCACTGATCCATCCTGATTGTGGTCTGCTAATAAAATGACAGAACGATTGAAAGATAAATCTCCAATTATAGAAGGCTCAGCAATAAGCAATTGACCTTTTTTTAATTTTTCTGATATCATTCGATTCACAATTTTAAATAAATTTAGCAATAAAAATTTGAAATAAACAAATAATTTTCACATTAAGTAAAAAAAAAGTCCCCGAATTGGAGACTTTTAATTTATATTATTGCAATTTTTATTAGTTTACTGAACCTTCTAAATCTGCACCAGCTTTGAATTTTACAACATTTTTAGCAGCAATTTTGATTGTTTTTCCAGTTTGTGGATTTCTTCCGTCTCTAGCAGCTCTTTTAGAAACTGACCAAGATCCGAAACCTACTAAAGATACTCTTCCTCCTTTTTTCAAAGTACCACCTACATTACCTAAAAATGATTCTAAAGCTAATTTAGCAGCTGCTTTTGTAATTCCTGCGTCTGCAGCAATAGCATCGATTAATTCTGATTTGTTCATAATAAAAGTTATTAATTGTTGGTTAAACATTATTTTAATTGAAACAAATTTAATAGGAATTCCTTACCACACAAGAGTTTTAAGGTGTTTTTCGCTATTTTGTTGATAAATCGACCGTTTTGTTGATAAAGGAAGTTGTTTTGTCGGGTTTTTCTAGCATTGACGGCTCGTTAAGCTAATAAGCATGAGCATTTTCGGTAAAATGAATGCCATTTAGTAATTCAGAAATAGACATTTTTTTCTTTCCAGGGAATTGAATGGTACCAATGAAGATAAATCCGTCTGCTACTGCAATTTTTAATTCTTTCTTTCCCACCAATAATTTTCCAATTTCTAATGCATGTTGCTCTTTTTGAAAACGCGCTTCGTAGATCTTAACATTCCATTCTTGTTCGCCATCCTTGATCATGCACCATGAAGCAGGATAGGGAGAAAGGCCTCTAATAAGATTATAGATTTGAATTACAGGTTTTGACCAATCAATCTTACAATTGTCTTTATTTAGTTTCAGCGCGGTTTTTAATTCAGATGATTCGCTTTGAATCGTCGTGTTGACTTTTCCGTTTTCAATCAACACCAGCGTTTCAATAACCGTTTGGGATCCCAAATTCATTAATCGGTCGTGCAGTTGTCCTGCGTTTTCATCTGGAGAAATCGCAAGTTCATTGCTTAATATTATGGCTCCAGTATCAATTTTATCATCGATAAAAAAGGTAGTGACCCCAGTTCTGGTTTCGCCGTTGATAATGGCCCAATTGATTGGAGCAGCGCCGCGATAATCTGGAAGTAACGAAGCATGAAGATTGAATGTGCCCAAAGTTGGCATTTCCCATACAACTTTTGGTAGCATTCGAAAGGCAACCACAATTTGTAGATTTGCGTTTAGGCTTTTCAATTCTGCCAAGAAATTCTCATCTTTTAAATTGGTCGGCTGCAGTAACTTTAAGTTCTTTTCAAGCGCATATTCTTTTACAGCAGAGTATTTAATTTTCTGTCCTCGACCTGCAGGTTTATCTGCTGCCGTAATCACTCCAACAATTTCGTAGTTGTTCTTTAGGATTGCATCTAAAATTCCAACGGCGAACTCGGGTGTTCCCATGAATACAATTCGTAATTTTTCCATTATTTAGTTAGGGTATAGGTATTGTTAGATTGCAATCGAACCACGTCATTTTCCAGTAGCGTTTGAAGAACAAAGATAACATCGTCTTTTTCAATTTGCGTATTTTTTTCGATTTCTCTCGATGTTAGATCCCCGGTTTTTAGTTGCTCTAAGATTTGTTGCGTCAGGGAGCGCACCTCTTTTTTAGTTTGTTTTTGTGATAGGCAAAACGAACAAATCCCACAGCGACTCGATTTTTCTTCACCAAAATACGAAAGAATCAATTGTCTTTTGCAATGCGTTTGGTCGCCGACATAATTCAAAACCGATGCTAGTTGCGCTGATTTTAATTGATTTTGATGTTCTAAATATTTTGCAATTCTATTGATGGTTTTTTCATCTTCCCTAATTTCATTAAAAACCAAAACAGCATCATTGTTTTTCGCTGTGTAGGCTATGATACTTTTTTCGCTTAGCCGCTGCAGGATTTGACTAACTTCGTTTTCCGAGTGATTTGATTTTTTAGCGATCAGCGAAAGATTAAAAGGAATTGCCATTTCGTAGATGCCTGGGTAGGTTCGCAAAATAGTCAGTATCACTTCTTCTTCTGATGGATTCAGACTCATATATCGCATAATTTCTTTGGAAGAAATCGTGAACTGCATCGTAATTTTTTCAGAGAATTCTTGTGACATTGTCAAAACTCCCTGCCGGTCTAGAAATTGTAAAGCATTATAGGTTTTTAATGTTGGAAAGCCATATCGAACGCAAAATGCATTCAAATTGAAACTAAATTTTTCGTCAATTCCTTCTCCATAGGCAATTTGAAAGTAGTTGCACAGTTTAATGTACATTTCCAACACGAATTTTTTGTCGGGAAGTGTATGCACGGATTGATCTTTGGCTTGAAAAATATCAGCAGGACTTGTCAATATGATGGCAAATGCTTTCTCGCCATTTCGACCTGCACGTCCAGATTCTTGATAGTAATTTTCTAAGTTTTCGGGAAGTTGACTGTGAATAACTGTTCGCACGTTGGGTTTGTCGATGCCCATTCCGAAGGCATTGGTTGCCACGATGACCTGCACTTCTTCGTTGATCCACATTTTCATGTTCTTATCTTTTTCTTTAGAAGTAAGTCCACCGTGATAATACGTTGCTGTAAATCCCAATTGTTGCAATTGCAGTTGCGTATCTACACAAGATTTTCGATTTCGCACATAAATGATAGAAGGTTCTGGATTTTTCTCCAGAATTTGCGACATTCGAAAAAGTTTGTCTTCCACGTCAAAAACCATGTACGCAATATTTTCCCGGGCAAAAGATTTTTGAAAAATATGCGGTTTTTCTAATCCCAATAAAGCAATGATATCTTCTTGTACGCGAGGAGTGGCCGAAGCTGTCAAGGCTATAAAAGGGATTTTCGGGAAATGCGTTTTTAATTCCGATATTTTCAAATAGGCTGGACGAAAGTCATGTCCCCACTGCGATACGCAATGGGCTTCATCGATGGCAATCAGGTTGATGGGTAGATTCTTTATTCGATCCAGTATCCAGTCTGATTGCAGTCGTTCTGGTGAGAGGTATAAGAATTTGTAATTTCCGAATTGACAATTGTCGAGTAAGTCAATCATTTCTTCGGTGCTGATCCCACCAGTTAATGCAATTGCTTTGATATCGAGTTTCTGTAAATTCGCTACTTGGTCTTTCATTAAAGCAACCAAGGGTGAAATGACCAGCGCCATTCCTTTATTTATCATTGCGGGTACTTGAAAGCAAATTGATTTTCCACCACCTGTTGGTAGTAATGCGAAGGTATCATGTCCGCTCAGGACAGCATTAATAATTTCTTCTTGTGGTACTCTAAAATCGTTGTGTTTCCAATATTTTTGGAGTATTTGTATGGCTTCGGACATGACTTAAGGATTATAAATTAAACACGAATACAAATTTATGTAAATTTATAGTGTCCGAGCGGAACCTATTATGAAAATTCTATTTTGAAATCGCTTCCAGAATAAAATGGATGCGGTTTTCAACGCTAGCTTTGGGTACTTCAATAAGTGAATAGCCGTAATTTTGATAGGTTTCGGTTAAGTGGTTGTATATCAATTTGGCTTGTTCGTAATTTTCGTAGCGCTCCTCATCGCTCACGTAAATTTCTTCCCATGGCGGAAGAATAAAAATTTTGGTGTATTGATGTTCTCTGCATGCGACATCAAAAAAAGCGGGATAACTGTCGCCGATATAGTGCATATAGGCTAAGACGTCTGGAATACCTCGATCTAAAAAGACGATTTCATGTGATTCAAGTATCGCATTTTGATATTGTTTTTTGCGGCCTTCCAAAAGCAATTCACTAAAGAGCAATGGATTTTCTAAAAACAATTGTTCGATGCCTTGCTTTTTAGCTTCCATCGTTACTTCTCGAGAAATTTCCGGATAGCAACAGTAGCCCATCGCCAATAAGCCATCAATAATGGTTGTTTTTCCAGTTCCTGGACCGCCGATAATCACTACAATTTCTTTTTGCACTTTTTTAGCAATAAGGCGCAAACTTACTCAATCTAATTGGGATTTAAAAAAAATGTCAGAAGTTAAAAATGCGAAGTAATAAAATCCCAAATCAATACTGTATATTTGCTTTTATTTTTAAGAATTAGAATGGATAAGAAGACAGAAGAGTTCTACGAGCGATTAAAAGCAGAACTGGATTTAAGCAATACTTGGCCTGCAGAATATTTATTCAAATTTATTGTTCCGACCGACAAAGAGAAAATATTAAAAGTGGAAGAGGCTTTTGATTGCATGGGAGCGGTCATCAAAACTACAAAATCTAAGACCGGTAAGTTTACGAGTATTTCTATTGATGTCTTGATGAAAGATGCACAGGAGATTGTCGATAAATATATAGAAGTTTCAACAGTAGAAGGTATAATTTCGCTTTAAATATGAATTCAAAGTACATCAAAGAAAATGCGAATGATGTGGTGCATCATTTGGAATACAATTCCGAAAGAAAGCATCTGATTATTCCGGAATACGGTCGTCATTTGCAAAAATTGATTGATCAGGCAACGGATATTCCTGACCGTGAAGAGCGAAATAAAATTGCCAAATATATTATTCAAGTGATGGGGAGTTTAAACCCGCATTTGCGTGATGTTCCTGATTTTCAGCACAAATTGTGGGATCAGATTTTTATTATGTCAGATTTTAGATTGGATGTTGATTCACCGTATCCGATTCCTTCTCGTGAAGTATTGCAGCTCAAACCTGACGTACTTCAGTATCCACAGAATTTTCCAAAATATCGTTTTTATGGTAACAATATCAAGTATATGATTGATGTTGCCAACCAGTGGGAAGAGGGCGAACTGAAAAGTGCGTTAATAAAGGTCATTGCCAATCACATGAAAAAGTCCTATTTGAGTTGGAACAAAGACACCGTTAAGGATGACGTGATTTTTGAGCATCTTTACGAATTGTCTGGCGGAAAAATTAACTTGATTCAAAGTTCGGAGGAGTTACTCAATACGACTGACTTGATGCGAACCAACAAAAGGATGTCGAACAAAATCCTTCCTATGGGTCAACCTAAAATTCAAAACAATAAGAATAAAAACGGGAAGGCTAAGCCTTTTCAAAAGAAAAATAATAATCCGAAGTAAAGGTGCTAAGGTCCTAAGATGCTAAGGTCCTGAGTTATTCTCATTAAGACCTTAATTCCTTAGAACCTTCGTTCCTCAGAACCTTAGAACCTCAAAGAAAAATGGGAACTTTTAAAATTGAAGGAGGCATTCGCTTAAAAGGAGATGTTACACCACAAGGAGCAAAAAATGAAGCATTGCAGATTTTATGTGCCGTATTATTAACTCCAGAAAAAGTAACAATCAATAATATTCCTGATATCATCGATGTCAATAAATTAATTACGCTTCTCGGAAATCTAGGGGTCAAAATTCAAAAAAATGGAGCAGGTTCTATTACCTTCCAGTCTGATGAAGTGAATGTCGGTTATTTGGAGACTGAAGCTTTCAAAAAGGAAGGCGGATCGCTAAGAGGTTCTATTATGATTGTTGGTCCACTTTTGGCGCGTTTTGGCAAAGGTTATATTCCAAAACCAGGCGGAGATAAAATTGGACGTCGTCGTTTAGACACCCATTTTGAAGGGTTTATTAATCTTGGTGCCAAGTTTAGATACAACAGAGAAGACCATTTCTACGGCGTGGAAGCTCCAGAAGGTCTTACAGGAACGGATATGTTATTGGATGAAGCTTCTGTCACAGGAACTGCCAATATCGTCATGGCAGCCGTTTTGGCCAAAGGAAGAACAACGGTATACAACGCCGCGTGTGAGCCCTATTTGCAACAATTATGTAGAATGTTGAATTCGATGGGTGCCAATATTACGGGCGTTGGATCGAATTTACTTACGATTGAAGGTGTAGAAAAATTGGGTGGTTGCACGCATCGAATCCTTCCTGATATGATTGAAATAGGAAGTTGGATTGGATTGGCGGCGATGACCAGAAGTGAAATTACTATCAAGAATGTGAGTTGGGATAATTTAGGTGTCATTCCAAATACGTTTCGAAAGTTAGGAATTACTTTAGAGCGCCGCGGCGATGACATATACATTCCGACGCACGAGCATTACCAAATTAAAACTGATATTGACGGTTCGATTTTGACGATTGCCGATGCACCATGGCCTGGATTTACTCCAGATTTATTAAGTATCGTTTTGGTGGTGGCGACCCAAGCCAATGGCGATGTGTTGATTCATCAAAAAATGTTTGAAAGCCGCTTGTTCTTTGTGGATAAGCTGATTGATATGGGAGCGAAAATCATGTTATGTGATCCGCATCGTGCCGTAGTGATGGGGCATGATTTTAATTCGCAGTTGAAAGCAACAACAATGTCTTCGCCAGATATTAGAGCTGGAATCTCCTTGTTGATTGCTGCTTTGTCTGCAAAAGGAACGAGTACTATTCAAAATATCGAGCAAATTGACCGTGGATACGAGCGTATCGACGAAAGATTGCGTGCTTTAGGCGCTAATATCGTTCGGGTTTAATCTCAGAAAAGATACGAATTGGCGCAAAGAAAATATTTTTGACTTTGCGCCTTTTTATTTTTATAAAACTATTGTTATGGAACACAAAGCGAAATCAATTCGACCTTTTATAGGAGCGCAAGATTATAGAATTTCCAGAGAATTTTATTGCGATTTAGGATTTGAAGAAGTAATTATTGCTTCAAACCTGTCCTTGTTTCAATACGGCGCAATGGGATTCTATTTGCAGGATGCTTATGTGAAAGATTGGGTTGATAATACAATGGTCTTCTTGGAAGTGGACAATGTTACTGATTTTTGGGAACAATTAGTAAAGTTAGATTTGTCTTCTAAATATGAGCACGCTCGCATTGTTCCAATCAAAGAATACGATTGGGGAAAGGAATGTTTTATTCATGATCCATCGGGCGTACTTTGGCATGTGGGAGAATTCTATAAATAATTTACAGACTCATGACAAACGAACAAACGGCAATAAAAGCGACTTATTTTAGTATTATAGGAAACACCTGCCTTGCCATTGCCAAATTGACTGCTGGTATTTTCGGAAATTCGTTTGCGTTGGTTGCCGATGCGATTGAGTCGACCACTGATATTTTCTCTTCGTTTTTAGTTTTGTTTGGCATCAAATATTCTAATAAGCCGGCGGATGACAATCATCCATATGGACATGGAAGGGCGGAACCTTTGATTACTTTTTTGGTCGTGGGATTCTTGATTACTTCCGCTACCATTATTGCATATGAAAGCATTCTGAATATTCAAATTCCACATCAATTACCAAAACCTTGGACACTTATTGTTTTGGGAATCATTATACTTTGGAAGGAGTATTCGTTTCGTTTGGTGATGAAAAGAAGCAAAGAATCGAATAGCTCGTCGTTGCGGGCAGATGCGTGGCACCATCGCAGTGATGCCATCACTTCTGTAGCTGCATTTATTGGAATTTCGATTGCATTATTTCTTGGAAAAGGTTACGAATCGGCAGATGATTGGGCAGCCTTATTTGCAGCTGGTTTTATTATGTATAACAGTTATCTGATCTTTCGTCCGGCATTGGGAGAAATTATGGATGAACATTTGTACGATGACTTAATAGAAGATATTCGAAAAATCTCGCACCAAGTTTCTGGAATTATCGATACTGAAAAGTGTTTCATCAGAAAAGCTGGAATGAAATACCATGTTGACTTACATGCCATCGTTGATGCGAATTTAACTGTGAAAGAAGGACATGATCTTGCCCATCTTTTGAAAGATACTTTGCGAAAGGAAATTCCTGAATTAGGTCATGTTTTGATTCACATTGAACCGAATGAATAAAGATTAGTTTTTGATTACTTCAATTAGCCACTTTCAGTCTCGGGTAACGAATTTAAAAAAGAAAGATTCGGGCATTCGTGGCTAAACTTTTATCCGCTTTATTCTAAGAAATCTAAAATCTTCAATCCAAAAATAAATCCATCGGCTTGCCAGCCACTTTGATAGGCATGCACGTAATCGAATCGAAAGACTTTAAATTTTCCGAAGCCCAGATTATTTAAACCGACAGAATATTCGTGATATGGACTTCTTTCTGGAATGGAAAGATTATGATAGCCGAGCACTAATGTAGATTTTAGTTTTTTGAGTAGCGGAATCTTATTCATAATATAACCGCTATCATCATGCTCTGCATGGATTTCGATATACGAATCATTCGTGCTACTACTATAATAAGGAAGCAGATTAAAAACATTGAGGTATCGATCGTCGGTCCCAACATGTGTTTGATTACCATCAAAATGTTTGTAGTCAACAAAAGCGATATTTTCGGCGTGATAGAATTTTCCTGCTTTTATATTGGTTTCCAGGTTTCCTTTATTTCCGAGTGTAAGATCATAAGTCATTCTCGCGTTGAGGTGATCAAAGTTGAAGTTTGATTCATTTCCAGCAAATCCTTTTTCATAATTCAGATATAACACCGGGTATTTATCATTTGGTACGTTAAATTTTCCGTCCGGGCGCGACAAATATTCTTGCGCAAAATTAATTCTCGCACTCAAGTTTGCTTTTGCAAGATTGTGTTTGACTATGGTTGGAGTTGCATCATCGCTTGGCAACAAAGGATTATTCGAGGTATAAGGTTTGTCTTTTTTTAGAACAACATAATCGGTGGTATTGAATAATGGTTTTCTCTCTGCGTAGGATAGTTCTGCATTCAATTTTAATCCATTAAGTAATTCTCTTCCATAACTAGCATTTACAAAATTGCGTTCGTACAGTTTCATGTAATTGTCTTTGAAGAATAGGGTACTTACACTATTGACAATTTTACTGATTGGATTTGATCCATTAAATTGATTGACTTTACTACCTGCGGCAAATCTGAGTTCACTTTGATTAATATTGCTGAATTTTTTGATAAATGTAAAATAAGATCGGAATTTTTCCTCCGATAATCCGTAGTCAAAATACGTTTTGATTTCTGTAAACGTTCGTTTGTCCTCGTCTCGCTTCATAAAAGTAAAATCGGTGTTGAGATCCCAGCCTTGCACCGTATTAAAATTGATTCCTTTGATCAGACCGCCATAGCTCAATTCCCATTTCTTAAACGAGTTGTTATAGGAATACCCCATAATGATGTCGCTGAAACCCATCTTATTTCTTTTCGCATCAATAGAATCCAAATATTGTTTTGATTTTTTCTTGGTTTGTATGAGATCCTTTTTTAAATAATCGGCGCTTTCTTCTGAGGTGAGGGGAACGGGGCGTAATTTATTCCAATAGACACTATCCTTTTTGTTTGCGTTTTCTTCAAAAGATAAGACTTCTCGTGAAAACGTCTTCTTGTCAAATTTAGGTTCAAAGACATAATTCGAGTACACATACGAAAAACGACCTGAAATGTTAATACCTAAAATACCCGCTAGAAAGTCGAGTGTTTGTGTATTTTTTGCCCATAGCTTGTTGTTTCGGTTGTAACTGAAATTCTGTTTTAATTGGAGCGAATTGAGTGCAGGCATTTGAATTTGGTCTCCTTTTACCGTTAAGTCGACCGCATAAATTGCCCAACTATCTTCTACTATATATAGGTAGCCTTCCATAGCGGGTTCGTTATTACGTTTTGGCGTGACCTTAATTTTGTTGATTTGAATATTATTTTCATTAAAGAAGGTGCCTTCCATTTTGTACTTATAATAGTTAAACGCATTATCCGCAATGGGAGAAACAACATTCACTTGAAAGGGTAAATAGTTTTCATAAAAGTCGAAATTGGCAGATGCTGCTGTGTTGAAGCTAAAGCCATTGTCGTTGCCACTCACTTTAGAAGCCACGATTACTTCCTTCAACTTGTCTGGCTTTTTGTACGTAATTTTTGAAACCGTTTCCGAAAGGTATAAGATGCCGCTGCGTGTTGAGTCTAAAATTTCATCAAACGAGTCGAACTTTTGCCCCATTATTTTCTTTGGTGCGTCCTTTATCTTGAAAATACCGCGAGAGTAGAAATCGGCCTCGTATTTTTCGGTTGGTTCGGCGTTTTCTTTCTTGTGAGCAATCGCATTTCGTATTACTTCGTTGGCGGGGTTGTTTTTTTTGTCGATGACAACAGTTTGTAGTTCGATGTTTTCTTCTTCTAGTTTTATATCAAAAGTTTTCACACGTTTTTCATGAACGTACTTTACTATTTGACTTTTGTATCCGAGATATTGGTAAACGACAATATATTTGCCTTTACCAGGGACATTTAAAAAGTATTCCCCTGCGTCATTGGTTGTTGTTCCGAAGTACGTATCTTGTATATGTATGTTTACAGACGGTAAGGGATTGCCACTGATGTCAGTAACAGTGCCTTTGATTTGCGCAATCATATTAATGGAAAGCAGTACGAGGGTGGTGAAAAAGATGTTCTTCATGGTATAGATAGTTTAAGGTGAATTACAAAATAAAAGACTGTAGTGCCAATCGATAGCTGTTTAGACCAAAGCCAATCACAATTCCTTTGGCGTGTGGTGCAATAAAAGAATGGTGTCTGAATTCCTCTCTAGCGAATGTATTGGAAATATGTACTTCAATTACGGGAGTAGAAATTGCTTTAACCGCATCGCCGATACCTACTGAGGTGTGCGTATACGCGGCGGCGTTGAGAATAATTCCATCACAATCAAAACCAACTTCTTGAATCTTATTAATAAGTTCTCCCTCAATGTTGCTTTGGAAATAGGATAATTCAAAATTGTGAAATTCCTTTTGCAATTGAAGAAAGTAGGATTCGAAGGTTTCGCTTCCGTAAACCTCTGGTTCTCTTTTTCCAAGTAAGTTGAGATTTGGCCCGTTAATGATGATTATTTTCATTTCAGAATTTTTAGTAAAAATAGCTAAAATGTGAATTTGTTCTATAGCACAAAGGAATTATTAAAATAATCGAGCTGATATGAAAAAAATACGGTTTTTAAGTTGTTTGGAATGAGGTGTTTATGTTGTTTTTAATCAAAAAAACTAAAAAAACCCGCAGTTGTTAACAACATTTTAATTAATTGTTAATAAAAAAGTTAATAAAAGAAACAGTGCTATTTGTAGTCTCAACTATTGAATAAGAAATTGCTTTTTGATTGATTGCTGAAGGAAATTTGGTGTATTGTTTTTTATTGCAATTAACGTATTTTACTTGTATTTAAAGCGTTAGAGGTTGTTTTTTGCTCTTGCGGTAATGAAAGCTATCGCTACTTTTAGTGGTGATGCATTGCCGTCTGCCGATGATGCTCCCGTTTGTTATGGAGTCTTACATATTTAAGCAAAGATGAAAAAAAGGCGTAAATATTTTTTTATTAACAAAAGTTACTATATTTGCGTCATTAATTTTAAACAAAACATGAACATGAAAAAAATTATTTTATCAGTTGTAGCGATTATGGCATTTGGTTTTGCTAACGCTCAAGACAAAAAAGAAGGTGGAGCTGGTTTAGCTAAAAGTGACCTTTACTTAAGTGGTACTTTAAACATTTCTAGCTCTTCAACAGGAGATGCTAAAGAAAGCGGATTTACAGTTGCTCCAGGACTTGGATACATGCTATCTGACAATATAGCACTTGAAGGTTCAGTAGGGTATACTTGTAAAAGAAACAGATGGTGCTGGAGATGACAATTTAGATCAATCAGGAATTGCTATTTCTGCGGGTGCTAGATATTTCTTTACACCTGCTAATGCATTCTCACTTTCTATCGGTGCTGGTGTTTCTTACGGAATGTTTACCGATAAAGCTCTTGTAGCTGGTGCAGATGATGTTAAAGTAACTGCAATTTCATTGAATGTTCCAGTTGGATTGCACTATTTCGTTTTCACAATTTTGCAATCACAACTACTTGGGGTGGTTTAGGTTACTCAACTGCAAAATCTGATGTAGATGGTGCTGAAGCAACAAATGGTTTGGAATTAGGTCTTGACATGAGTTCAATTTCTTTCGGTTTGATTTACAAACTATAATTACTTACAGTAATATTGAAAACCACGCTTTGGCGTGGTTTTTTTTTGGTTTTGTTTTAGCAGTTTTAACCTTGCTTGCATTCAAATTATTCTATATTTGCGTAACTAATTTTAAAAACAAAATATTATGAAAAAAATTATTTTATCTAGTATTGCTTTTCTTGCCTTTGGTTTTGCTAATGCTCAAGATGGGGCTTCGTTCGGGGTTAAGGGTGGTTTGGATTTGGTGTCAGCAAGTTCTGAAGGTCAGTCCAACTACTGCATTGGGTTTTTTGTTGGTGGGTTTGTTGAATTTGGAATTGCTGATAAGTTTTCTCTTCGCAGGTCCAGGTTAATTACCATACGCTTCTAAGACTGCGAAGGTGAAGTTCAAGTTTGATTATATTAGTATTCCAGTTTTAGTAAAATATGAAATCGCTGAGAAGTTTAATTTGATTGGTGGTCCTTCTTTGTTTTATAGTTTAGAGTCGGAGGATGACGACAAAACAAGATTTAATTTTGATTTAGGCGCTTCTTACAACTTTACAGAAAATTTCTTTGTAGAGCCACGTTATTCTGCTGGTTTGACAGGAGATTTGAAAGTGAGTCACTTTTTAATCGGTGCGGGTTATAAATTTTAGTCTTTGACAAATTATTAAATGAGAACCTCTCTTATGAGAGGTTTTTTTTTCTATTTTTAGCGTTAATTTGTTTTATGAATTGGCAAGTATATATTAAAAGCTATCAGTCGTACCTCAGAATTGAGCGCGGACTATCAAAGAATACGATTGACAATTATGCTTTCGATATACAGCGACTATGCGGGTATCTTGATCAGAATAGTATCACCGTATCTCCAATTGATATTAATGAGGAATTGCTGCAAGCCTTTGTTTATGATGTCGCTAAACAGGTCAATGCGCGTTCACAAGCCAGAATCATTTCGGGCTTGAAAAGCTTTTTCTCTTATCTGATATTTGAGGATTTTCGGAAAGACAATCCATTAGAATTGATAGAAAGTCCACGGATTGGAAGAAAGTTGCCTGATACATTATCAACGAAGGAAATTGATGATTTGATTTCGGCTATTGATATGTCAACTGCAGAAGGCGAGCGTAACCGCACTATTTTAGAGACTTTGTACAGTTG
>JADKBW010000017.1 GCA_016714905.1 Flavobacterium sp. | reverse complement strand
CGCGATTACAGTATCTCCAGCTACAGTTAACATTTGTCCAAATACGATTCAAGCATTTACAGCTGCGCCAAACTTAGGAACTGCCATAGTAGGTGCTGACACTGGAACATCACTCTCTGCAACAACCCCTTATCAACAATCAGCTTTAATTACAAGTGAAGTTAGAACACAATACTTAATTACCAGAGCGGAATTGAATGCTGCTGGAATGTCAGGTGGTAATATTACTTCACTCGGATTTACTGTTAAAACTGTTGGTGTTGCAGCCATGCCAAGCTATATTATTAGCATGGCAAACACTTTAAACACATCATTAACAGCAACATACATCACTACTGGATTTAGTACTGTATTTACAGGCACAAATATATTACCCGTACTTGGAGTAAACACGCATACTTTTCAAACCCCATTTCTATGGGATGGCATTTCTAATATTGTAGTCAATATTTGTCATACTTCAAGTGGAGGCGGTACATTAAGTGGAGTTGCAGTTTCGACCTTTGGGGTTGCTATGACTAATAAAAGATCCGGCGCAGCAGTCTGTAGTGTTGCCACATCAATAGCTGGAACAAGTACAATTAGACCAATGATGACAATCGAATACGAAAACCCTATAACATGGTCACCAACAACAGAGCTATACACTGATGCTCTAGCCACTACAGCATATAATCCGCTTATCCATACTAACTTGGCAACAGTATATACCAAACCTAGTATTCCTAGAGTGTATACGGCAAGCTCAACAAATCCAGCGACTGGTTGCGCTTCCACAAGCACCGGCACCATTACCTTCGCAGGATCTACTTGGAATGGAGTTTCTTGGACACCATCAGCACCTACTGGAACTACGAGCCTAACTTTTACGGGTAGTTATACTTCATCCGGAAATTTATCTGGTTGCAGTTGCACAGTTACTGGCGGAGATGTGGTATTTAATGGTCCAGACGCGCTGATTCTCGACACCAGCTTAACTGTCACTGCACCAGGAACCATTAAGTTTAATAACAATTCGAGTTTGGTGCAAATCGACGACACCGCAATCAATAGTGGTATCATTACGATGGAGCGCATTACGCCGCCTATTTATCGATTCGATTATACGTATTGGGGAACGCCGGTAACATTCTCTTCCAATTATACATTGGGACTGCCTCTACCTGCCAACGGATTGTCGCCCGATACACTTTCTGATAAGTTCTTCAGTTGGACACCGACTATTGCCAACGGACCAGGGAATGGTTTTCAGAATCGGCTGCTACAGTAATGAACCCTATTAAAGGCTATATCGTTAGAGGTCCTCAAACGTATTCCTATACTTCTGCTAGTAAATTACCTTACACTGCTAATTTTATAGGAACTCCTAATAATGGTGTGATTTCCGCTCCTATTTTCCATGGTACGTTAGTAGCTCCGGATGATAGAGACGATTGGAACTTGCTTGGCAATCCTTACCCATCTGCGGTAAGTGCTTTATCATTTTTAAGTAACCCACTAAACACACCAATCATTGATGGAACCATTTACTTCTGGACACATAATTCAGATATTTCAACTTTGTATCTCAGTCCTTTTTACGGCACTTTTGTCTATAACTATAATAATAGTGATTACGCTTCTTGGAATAGAGTTGGATCGGTCGGGACAGCAGCAGGAACAGGAGGGCCAATGCCTAATGGCTTTATCGCAGCTGGTCAAGGATTTTTCACAAAAAGCACCGGAACGGCACCTTCAGGCAACAGTGTTATTTTCAACAACAGCATGCGCGTTGCTGGTAATAATAGTCAGTTTTATAGAATGGCTTCTTTGGCAAATGTACCGCAAGAAAATAACAGCGGTGACCCTATCGAAAGACAGCGGCTGTGGTTGAATTTAAACAGTGAGGGCGGTACTTTTAATCAAATCCTGGTTGGATATGTGGAAGGCGCCACTTTCGGTTGGGACCGCGATTTTGATGGAATTCGTTTTACTGATGAAACCAGCACGACGCTTTACTCCACACTTGAAGATAAGAAATTAGTGATACAAGGCAGACCGTTACCATTTGAAGATACGGATATCGTGGCTTTAGGATATCGTTCTAATATTATTGATGCATTTACTTTTGCGATAGATCATTTAGATGAATCATTTGAGAGCCAAAATATTTATCTAGAAGATAGAGCGTTGAATATCATACATAACTTGAAATTGAGTCCATATTCTTTCTCTTCTGAGGCGGGAACCTTCAATGAGCGATTTTTACTTCGTTATACGGACACTTCGTTAGACACCAGCGAATTCGACGCCAATCAAAGTGTCATTGCTTTTATTGCTAACCATGAGTTACAAGTGAAAAGCAACCAGAATATAGTTGCCATTGAATTATTTGACATTTCAGGAAAACTAATTCAAAAATACAATCCTTCAGAAGTTAGTAATAAATTCATCACTAGATTTGGATTTGCACAAGGCGTATATCTTGCGAAAATCAAATTGGATAATGGCATTGAAGTGACAAAGAAACTCCTTCACTAGAAAAATTAAACCGCAGATTCGCAGATTAATCTTATCTCAAAATCTGCGAATCTGCGGTAAAAAAATAGCAATAAAATCTTGATACACTCGAGTAATTTATCCTTGCTAATCTTTTGAATCTGTGTTCACTTCCAACCATAAAAAAATCCGTCTCATAAAAACGAGACGGATTTCTATTTTTAAATGAATGATGAAACTCATTCACTAGAAAAATTAAACCGAAGATTCAAAGATTAATCTTATCTCAAAATCTGCGAATCTGCGGTTAAAAAATTTCCACACAATCCGAAAAAAAGACTAGCGTAGCCAATTATAGAAATATGCTCTAATTCATTCCAAAAAAATCCGTCTCATCAACACGAGATGGATTTCTATCTTTAAATGAATGATGAAACTCATTCACTAGAAAAATTAAACCACAGATTCGCACATTAATCTTAAATGCAAATCTGCAAATCTGCGAATCTGCGGTAAAAAAATAGCAATAAAATCTTGATACACTCGAGTAATTTATCCTTGCTAATTTGTTGAATCTGTGTTCACTTCCAACCATAAAAAATCCGTCTCATAAACACAAGACGGATTTCTATTTTAATGAATGTGAAACTCATTCACTAGAAATAAACCGCAGATTCAAGATTCTTATCCAAATCTGCGAATCTGCGGTTAAAAAATTCCACACAATCCACGACAAACTAGCGAAGTTACTTGAAATATAGCATTGATTCATTCCAAAAAATCCGTCTCATAAACACAAGACGGATTTTCTATTTTTAAATCACTGAAGAAAATCATTCACTAGAAAAATTAAACCGCAGATTCGCAAATTCTTAGGCTCTAATCTGCGAATCTGCGGTAAAAAAATCGACACCGAGAAGTTAATTCTGAATGGCATTGTTCACTTCCAACCATAAAAAAATCCGTCTCATAAAAACGAGACGGATTTCTATTTTTAAATGAATTTGAACTACTTCACCAAAGTCATTTCATCAACAATATGTTTCGCTCCTGAGAAATTCTCGATCACCCATAAAACGTAACGAATATCAACATTGATCGTTCTTTGTAATTTATCGTCGAAGATAACGTCACCAGCCATCGCTTCAATGTTTCCATCAAATGCCAATCCGATTAATTCACCTTTACCATTCAACACAGGTGAACCAGAATTTCCTCCAGTAATGTCATTGTCAGTCAAGAAATTCACGTGCATCGATCCGTCTTTATCCGCAAATCTTCCGTAGTCTTTCTTGCTATTCATTTCTAATACACGTGTTGGCATATCGAATTCCTCATCGCCTTTTTTGTATTTTTTCACCATACCATCCATCGTAGTATAGTTATTAATTTTTGCGTCATTACGTTTGTCTGCTGGTAAAGAGCGAACTTTTCCGTAAGTCAAACGCAAGGTTGAATTCGCATCTGGATATTTAATAGTTCCAATTTTAGATTCTCTCAAACCTTCTACCAACAAACGGAATCCAGCGCCATAATCATTTTGTGCTTTTGCAATCGCATCTGACTTCGAATTGATGTGTGTTACCATATCATTCGACAAAGTATAAATCGGATCGTTATCTAAAACCGACTGTATTGGATAATTTAAAAATGCTTTGATTTTGTCTACAGAAGTCAAGATACTCATGTCGATTATGACACCTTGCAAACTTCGTGAAGTCGTTGTTGTTTTCTTTTCCGATTTTTTCCACCATTGGCGCAATGGCATAACCTGTAGATTTCGTTGCATACAAATTCAATTGAGCAGCCAACAAATCCTTTTCCGCTGGAATGTGGCACTCTTTAAACATTTCTTCAGCACCAGCAATAATTCCTTCAGCCATATCTTTACGTTTGGCAGCATCTGCTTTTGCGTAAGTATCTAATTGTTTTCCGATGGTTCTTCCAATCGTTCCAAAAGAAGTCGTTCTAAATAATTGTTGCAAGTAGTTATCATGACGCGCTTTCTCGTTAGTCAAGCTATAGTACTTGTTGATATTTGTAATTACTGAACCATATTTTGCTTTGTTCTCCGCTTTATTCGCCCATTTGTCAAATTTCGCTTCTTGAGCCGCTTTTGATTTCGCTGTTCCAAATTTCGTCAACGCATCAATCATCCCTTGACGGTTTTTCCAATAGTTCGCAGTTCCTGCATACTTCGAAGCATACACCAAACGCAAAGCTGCACTTTGATCCATATACTTCTTCATATTGTCCATTCCGGTTTTAGCACCTTCTACCCACGCTGGATAAGAAAACTTCACGTTTTGTTCAATTCCACCCGCTGGCATCCAACGATTGGTTCTTCCAGGATATCCTAAAATCATGGCAAAATCATTCTCTTTTACTCCACCTAAATTTACTGGTAAATAGTGTTTTGGAGCCAATGGCACATTGTTTTCAGAATAGTCTGCTGGATTTCCGTCTTTATCTGCATACACTCTAAACATAGAGAAATCTGCCGTGTGACGTGGCCATTCCCAGTTGTCTGTATCTCCACCAAATTTTCCTAAACTTTCTGGTGGCGTTCCTACCAAACGAACATCTTTATAATCTTGGTAAACGAAATAGTAGTACTCATTTCCTTGAAAAAACGAACGTACATTAACGGTATATTTTCCGCCTTCATTGTTTTCTTTTTCAATTAATGCAATTTCTTGGTTTACTGCTTTTTCACGTTCTGCTTCCGTCATTTTATCGTTTAGTTTCGCTAAAATTCTTTTAGAAACATCATCCATTCTTACGAAAAAACGAACAAATAAGCTCGATGGTTTCATCTCCGCTTTTCTGTTTGGCGCCCAATAACCATCTTTCAAATAGTTCTTGTCAGCAGTCGATAATTCCGCTATCGCATCATAACCACAGTGGTGATTCGTCAAAACCAAGCCATCTTTCGAAATCAATTCGGCTGTGCAACCGCCATTAAATTGTACAATCGCATCTTTCAAACTGTGATTGTTAATGCTGTAAATTTCTTGAGCTGTCAATTGCAAGCCCATTTTTTGCATGTCGCGGTGATTCAAACGTTCGATGAACATCAAAAACCACATTCCTTCGTCGGCCTTTACGCTCATTGGCAAAAGCATGATCCCGACGATCAGGGATAAAATAATTTTTTTCATTGGTAAAAATTGAATTAGTTAATTAAAGTGAGTTAGTAGTCTGTTTGCATCCGTATTTGTTACAAACCATCAACGAAATCTCAAATCGTGCGTGCGAATATAAGGCATTTTTCCAAATTGTTGAAAGGAAGTTCGTGAAAACTAAAACGTTGTAGTTAAATTATTTGATATTGGATAATGGATAATTGACAATGCCCAACAAATAAATAAAACCCTCTATGTAACCCATTCTAATTATCAATTATCAATTGTTAATTATCAATTGAATTTGGGCGAATGGCCGGGCTGTCCGCTCTATCTTTTGTTCTGAACTCCAGAACAAAAGGATGCCGCTGCCATCCCTATCGCAAACTCGTTATAATGAAATATTTCAAAAAAAAAGCACCCCAATAGATGCCTATTTCAAAATCCATTATCACCAGAGCGTCCGAACAGTTTTGGAGGCGGAAAAACATTATCAATTATCAATTATCAATTAATTATTATTCATTTAACATATTCCACAACTTATCCTTCAACTCCGTCAAACCTTGTTGCGCCACCGAGGAAATAAATAGGTAAGGAATGTTCTTAAAGTCTTTATCCAACTGAATTTTTAATTCGGCTTTCAATTCATCATCCAGCATATCACATTTAGAAATCACCAGCATCCGTTCTTTGTCTAACATTTCCGGATTGTATTTCGTCAACTCATTCACCAAAATATCATACTCGGCTTTGATGTCTGGCGTATCTACAGGAACCAAAAACAACAACGTCGAATTTCGCTCGATATGTCGCAAGAAATAATGTCCCAAACCTTTGCCTTCCGCTGCGCCTTCTATGATTCCAGGAATATCTGCAATCACAAACGATTGATAATCGCGATACGCCACAATTCCCAAATTCGGTTTCAAAGTCGTAAAAGGATAATCTGCAATTTTTGGCTTAGCTGATGTCAAGACCGACAACAACGTTGATTTTCCAGCATTTGGAAAACCTACCAAACCAACATCGGCCAGTACTTTCAACTCCAAGATCATATCAACTTCTTGCGCAGGTAAACCAGGCTGAGAATATCGAGGCGTTTGATTGGTGGAACTTCTAAAATGCCAGTTGCCTAATCCACCTTTTCCGCCTTGTGCTACAATTCGCTTTTCTCCATCTTCGGTAATCTCGAAAAGAATTTCATTGGTTTCTTTGTCTCTTACCACAGTTCCTAGAGGCACTTCAATAAATTTATCTTCGCCATCAGCACCTGTGCTTCGGTCGCCACCGCCATCACCGCCGTGCCCTGCTTTTACATGTCGGGCAAACTTGAGATGAAATAGTGTCCATAAACTCTTGTTTCCCACTAAATAGACATGTCCACCACGTCCGCCATCACCACCATCTGGACCACCTTTTTCAATAAATTTCTCGCGATGCAAATGCGTCGATCCTTTTCCACCTTTTCCGGAAGAAACATATATTTTTACGTAGTCTACGAAATTGCCCTCTGTCATTTTTTTTGTTGTTGGTTGTACGTTGTACGTTGTAAGTTAGAATGTTTAACCTACAACTTACAACCTACAACTATTTAATCCCTCAAGGATTTCACCATCACCTTATCTATCTTAACGCCATCCATATCAATGACTTCTAATTCAAATTTTTGCCAAATTAATTTTTCTCCCTGTTTTGGAATGCGAGACAATTCGGTCATGATCAAACCACTTACGGTGTTCACTTCATAATCATTCGTCAATTCATCCAAATCGAAATACGTCAAGAAGTCGTGCAACGAATAATGTCCGTCGACTAACCAAGTGCCGTCTTCGCGCGACCAATTGAAAATCTTCTTTATAAAAGTCAGCCGCATCACCAACTAGCGCTTCTAAAATATCATTCAACGTTATCACGCCTTGAAAAACACCATATTCATCCGAAACAAAAGAATAGTGAATGCCACTTTTTTTGAAATTCTCCAATGCTTTATAGGCAGTAGTTTGTTCCATGATAAAGGGCGCTTCGGTCATGATCGACGCCA
Organism: Flavobacterium sp.; assembly: GCA_016714905.1. Taxonomy (GTDB): domain Bacteria; phylum Bacteroidota; class Bacteroidia; order Flavobacteriales; family Flavobacteriaceae; genus Flavobacterium. The sequence continues at coordinate 51,978 of JADKBW010000017.1, read as the reverse complement.
AATTGAAATCAGCATTTTCGAAATGAGCGAATATATTTTTTAAGTTCACGACACCAATGATATCATCAAAATTCTTATCATACACTGGATAAATAGAGTGCAATTCTTTGAGCATTAAATCACGAACCTGGCTCTTATCAGCATGCAACGGTAGAAAAACGACCGATTTACGATGCGTCATCAACGAATTGACTTTCCGATCTCCGATATGAAACACGCGCTCTACAATATCTTGCTCTATTTCCTGCACTTCTCCACCTTCCGTTCCTTCTTTGATAATCGCTTTGATTTCTTCCTCGGTTACTTTGCCGTCAGCTGATGGTTTGATGCGCAAAATTTTGAGTAAAAACTCCGTTGAAACGGTGAGTAACCAAATAAATGGTGGCGTAAGAATCGAAATGATCTTCATCGGAACCGCGACTGCTTTGGCAATAGCTTCAGGATAATTCAAGCCGATTCTTTTGGGTAATAATTCCCCAAGCACGAGAGAGAAAAATGTCAATACAAGCACTACAATCCCAACTGCGATAGATTCTGCATAAGGTTTTGTGGCAGGAAAACCCTCGACAAAAAGTTGAACATCGGTTGTAATTTTGTCACCGCTAAAAATACCGGTTAGGATTCCAATTAAGGTGATCCCAATTTGTACGGTCGACAAAAACTTATTGGGTGAATTGGCTAAATCGAGGGCTACTTTTGCATTTTCATTTCCTTTCTTCGCCGCGGATTCTAAACGATTTTTACGAGCAGAAATCAAGGCGATTTCGGACATTGAAAAAACGCCGTTGAGAAGAATTAGAAAAAGAATGATCAGTATTTCCAATGTACTTGTTTTGGTTGATGGTGAAACGGATGTTCCGTCTACCGTGACTAGCCCGGATCGCAGCGGTTATCCTTTTTTGTTTTACGATCGCGCCTCAGTTGCTCTGGGCGTGATTAACAAAAAAGATAGTAGCGCAGAGCCGGATTAGCTTCTATAAAGAATCGATCACAGCACTCAATCGCACTGTAATTTCTTCGATGGAACCGATGCCGTTTACCGCATGAAATTTTCCTTGCGCTTGGTAATAACTCATGAGTGGCGCGGTCTTTTGATTGTATTCGTCGTATCGATTACGTATTTTTTCTTCGTCTTGATCGTCTGGTCTGCCAGAAGTTTTTCCACGTTCTAAAAGGCGTTGCACCAAAATTTCATCATCAGCTTCGAGTGCAATCGTTGCGGTAATACTTTGATTTTTTGAAACCAAAAACGCATCTAATGCTTCTGCTTGGGCAATCGTTCTTGGGAATCCGTCGAACAAAAATCCGCTAGATTGTGGGTTTTTATCGACTTCACTTTGTAACATTTGAATGGTCACTTCATCCGGCACCAAATCACCTTTATCCATATAGGTTTTGGCTAACATGCCCAATCCCGTTGCGTTTTTGATATTGTATCGGAAGATATCTCCGGTTGACAAATGGGTTAAATTGTATTTTCCTTTTAAAAATTCAGCTTGTGTGCCTTTTCCTGCACCTGGTTTTCCGAAAAGAACGATGTTGATCATTGTGAAAAAGTTGTGTGTTATGGGTTATTTGGTTGTAGGTTGTAGGTTGTAAGTTAAACATTCTTGACGTACAACATACAACTTACAACTTTTCTATTCTGCGAGTTGATAAATGTCTTTGAGGTTTCTGCCTAGTCCGTCATAATCTAAACCAAAGCCGACGATAAATTTGTTTGGAATTCGAATTCCGACGTAATCTAACTTGATATCTTTTTTATAGACGTCTGGTTTTAGGAATAAAGTAGCGATTTTGAGGTGTTTTACTTTTTTCTCTTTGAAAATGGCTTTGAGCTCTTCGATGGTGTTCCCTGTATCGACGATATCTTCTACGATTACGACGGTTTTTCCTTCTAAATTTTCATTGAGGCCGATGAGCTGCTTAACTTCGTTGGTCGATTCCGTTCCTTCATAAGACGCCATTTTGACGAAAGATACTTCGCACATCCCTCTGTAATGCTTCATCAAATCGGACAAAACCATAAACGATCCGTTTAAAACCCCAACAAAAACTGGCACATCATCAAAAAAATCATCGTCCATTTGCTTGGCTATATTAGCGATAGCAAAATCTATTTCTTCACTTGAAATAAAAGGCACAAAATGTTTATCGTGGAGTTGTATCATTTTTTTATTTTTATAAGGTGCAAATTTAGTAAAGTATTCAGTAGTAAGTTGTACGTAAACAGACCTTTTTTACAAAATAACAATATTTAGAAAATGAATTTGGATTTAGACGAACAATTAGCACTTTGTTCCGCGCATCGAAAACCTCGAGAGAAAATTCGTGATTTTGTTTTAAAACGACCTGAAATTTTTCCAGCGCTCTTACAAATGGCATTTGATGTCAACTACAAGTATCACTTTAAAGCTTGTTGGATTGTAGAACTTGTTGCCGATGCCCAACTCGAATGGATGCAAAATCACCTTGATTTCTTTAGCAATTGTTTACCCAATCTAAAAGACGAAAGCGCTATTCGTCCTACAGCAAAAGTGGCGATGATGATAGTGAATGCGCACTTGCGAAAAAAAACCAATGGAATTATATTAAGTGAAAGCCAATCGGAAAAACTTGCTGAAGTTTGCTTTGACTGGTTAATTTCAAGTACAAAAGTTGCTGCTAAAGCATATGCCATGCGAACTTTATATGATTTAGGAAAAAAGTACGATTGGATTCATCCCGAACTAAAAATAATTTTAGAAAAAGATTATCAAAGTCATAGTGCTGCCTATAAAGCTGCGGCACGGGAACTCTTAAAAAAAATGAAGTAATAAAGAATCTTTCTTGACTGTTGTTAATAAAAAATTAAAAAAAAATAAACTTAATACATTGACATTCAATTAAAACACTAATTTTATCATATTAACCTACATCCTTTTTTTTATGGCCTCGTTGAATCCCAATACCAATGCGCTCGGAACTGCTTTTGCGAAGCACTTATTAAAAAGAGCTACTTTTTCGTATACCAAACCACTGGTTGACCAATTCGCCGCTTTAACACCACAACAGGCGTTAGATTTGTTATTGCAAGACAGTCCATTAGTTCTACAAACACCCTACGATCCTTTGCCAACAGCTTCTCCGGATGGTTTTTGGACGGAATCAACTGCTTTGCCAAGTACGTTTAACTCACAAGCAAGAAAAGCGTCGCTAGTTTCTGGTTGGTGGTGGTATAATGCAATTAATACTCCAACATTAAAATACAAATTATCCCACTTTCTGACGACACGATTTACAGTTGAAAAATCAAATGGTGCGGGTACTTCGACCGAGTTTTATGATCATATTCGATTGCATTTATTCTACGCTTTTGGAAATTATAAAACGTTGGCAAAAAAAATCACGCTAGACAATTCAATGCTATTGTACTTGAACAATACCGCCAACAACAAAAATTCTCCCAATGAAAATTACGCCAGAGAATTTTTAGAGCTCTTTACCATTGGCAAAGGCCCGCAAATAGCTCCAGGAAATTACACCAATTATACGGAAGCAGATATTGTAGAGGCGGCGCGAGTCCTGACGGGTTTTAAACGAAAAAATGACCGATCGGTTATTGATCCAGTCACTGGAATTCCGAAAGGTTACAACGTATTTACCCAGCATAATTTGAATCCGAAAGTGTTTAGCAGCGCTTTCAATAACACGACAATTAATACGGCCACCAGTGACATTTTAATGGATGTGGAATTGAATGACTTTGTCGAAATGGTTTTCAACCAGATGGCGACCGCTAAAAATATCTGCCGTAAACTTTATATCTATTTTGTCAAAGGAAACATCACTCCTGAAGTCGAAACAGATATCATTACGCCTTTAGCACAATTGCTTTACAATAGCAATTACGAACTGGCGCCGACTGTGCGGAAATTATTAGAAAGTCAACATTTTTACGACTTAGATGACAGTAATGCTACAGACGAAACAATTGGTGCCATTATTAAATCACCCTTACAACAAGTTTCTGAAATTTGCACGTATTTGCAAGCGACAATTCCAGATCCGACGACAGATCCACTAAATTTCTACAATCAGTTTTGGCATAAATTTGTACATGATACTTTTTTAACGGGATCGAACATGATTTTGTTTGACCCTGAAAATGTAGCAGGGCATTTGGCCTATTATCAAGCGCCGGAATTTGATAGAAGTTGGATTTCATCTTCCACATTGATTGCCCGATATCGTCTTGGCGAATCTTTGCTCGACGGCTTCAATCGTATTAGCGGCAATGCGAACACAGCAGCAAAAATTAATATTTCGACCGTTATTCAGAACGGAGGATTAATTTCAGACGCTTCCGACCCAGTCGCATTAACGACTGAATTGTGTAATGCGATTTTTGCTCAAAATCCCGATGCTGACCGCGTCGCCTATTTTATGAACTCCTTTTTATTGCAAGGTTCCGTCAATTATTATTGGACGGATGCTTGGAATACGTACTTGTCGAGTGCTAACAACTCAGTCGTTGAACCGCGACTCAAATTGTTGCTGTCAAAATTATTGAGCTCCCCAGAATCCCAAATATTTTAACTTAACCTAGAGATTGATTTTCATTCTCATTTTTTAAATCTACAAAAATGAAAAGAAGAAACTTTATAAAACTAACCTCAACAGCGAGTGTCTTGTCGCTTTTACCTACAGAGGTTTTTGCACTTTTCCAGTCGGCCGGAATGAGTACATGTCCCGATATTAATGGAAAAAAAATAGTCTTAATTCAATTGGCTGGCGCAAATGACGGAATCAATACCGTAGTTCCTTTAAACCAATACGATACCTATGCGGCTTTGCGACCTACTATTAAACTTGACAACTCGGGCGTTAATAGCGTCATCAATTTAGACAGCACTTTATCCCTTGAGAATCAAGTGGGATTGCATCCTTCTCTTGTTGGTTTTAAAAGTTTGTATGATAGTGGCTTGATGCGATTAGTGCAAGGCGTGGGTTATCCAAGTCAAGATAAATCCCACTTCAAGTCAACCGACTTATGGCTCACAGGTGGCGACGGAACTCAAGCCAACAATTTCTTAGACAGTGGTTGGATCGGTCGATTTTTAGAAAATTATTACGCGAATTTCCTAACTGCCAATTTTCCTCTCGGAATACAATTGGGAAGCAGTGAAAACTCATTAGGATTTCATGGCGAAGTAGAGCATGGCATGTCTCTGAATATAAACGGACAAGATCCAGCTGGATTTTACTCGGTTGTTAATGGTCTAGGCGGTCCTGCTCCAACTGTAATCCCTGATTCTGAATATGGTGATTTGATTCAGTTTATTCTTAACAACGACACATCCACCAATACCTATGCACAAACTATTTCTGCTGCATTCAATGCGGGAACCAATAGCGTTACTTATGCAAATACAAGCTTGTCCAATCAACTAAAAACTGTTGCAAGATTTATCTCTGGTGGCTTGCAAACGAAAGTGTATTTGGTGAAAATTGGGGGATTTGACACGCATAATTTGCAAGTTGCTGCAACTGCGACGCCACATTTAGGAACTCATGCTGATTTGATGACACAAATTTCTGGTGCTGTTACTAGTTTTATTACGGATTTAAATAATCAAAGTGTTGGCAACGACGTTATTGCGGTTACTTTTTCAGAATTCGGAAGAAAAGCAGGAGAAAACGGAGGATTGGGTACGGACCATGGAGAAATTGCACCCATGTTTGTTTTTGGAAGTTCCGTTACTCCGGGAGTTTCCGGAACCAATATCAATTTGAGTGAGGCAGTTTCGACTAATAATTTTCAAGTACAAACTGTGCAACATGACTATCGTCGGGTATTTGCAACGATTTTGCAAGATTGGCTTGGTGCGGGGAATTCTGTTTTAGACCTAACATTTTACGATAACACAAACGCAACAGGATTTGCAGCAAACAAAGTAAACCAACTCATCAATTCCGCCAATACGGTACCTCCATCTTGCTATTCTGACGGCGCTTTGAGTTCACAGGCGTTTAATTCTACGGAGGAAATCGTTGTTTATTCGAATCCAAAATTAGAGATATTCACGATTCATGCTTTAGAGAACATCAATTCTGTTGCTATTTATAGTATCGACGGAAGATTTATGGGAAAATTTACCAATCCGCTGACGAATAATCAATATAGTATTCCAGTTCAACAACTTTCCGTTGGTGTCTATACGCTTGTCATCAACACCAATCAAGGTAATCACACTAAAAAAATAATTGTAAGACGCTAAAGTCAAAATAACTCCTGATTTTGCCAATTATTAATTATCATCCGAGCAAATTTATTTGCGAATTGGCGGAGCAATTATTAATTGATAGTTATCTTTGCGCAAACAAGTCAACAAAATGAACTTCTTTCTTCCGATTTTAAATTAGGCATCCTCGGTGGCGGACAATTGGGCAAAATGCTGCTGTCGGAAACACGGAAATGGGATATTCAAACTTTCGTCCTCGACCCAAGTGCAGACGCTCCAAGCAGAATAGCTTGCAACACTTTTGTGCAAGGTGATTTGATGGACTTCGATACAGTTTATCAGTTCGGAAAACTGGTAGACATCCTCACTTTTGAAATTGAATTGGTGAATATTGATGCGTTAGAAAAACTAGAATTCGAAGGTGTTCAAGTCTATCCGACTCCAAAAACATTACGTCAAATTCAAAACAAAGGCGTTCAGAAAAGTGAATATGCCAAGCACCAAATTCCAACAGCAAATTTCCAAATATTTGAAAATCTCAATAGTTTAAGATCAAATCTTCCAAATCTCCAATTTCCCTTGGTTTGGAAATGCACCGAATTTGGCTATGACGGTTATGGTGTAAAAATCATACGAAAATCTACTGATTTAGACGAACTCCCTGATACGGAATGTATCGTTGAAGAAATCATCCCTTTCAAAAATGAACTCGCGGTGATTGTCGTTCGCAATATTTCGGGTGAAATCAAAACCTATCCGGTCGTTGAAATGGAATTCCATCCCGAAGCCAATCAAGTAGAATACGTCATTTGTCCCGCCAGAATCGATGAGAACGTCGCTCAAAAAGCCACGGCAATTGCGCTACAAGTCGCAGCCATTTTTGAACCCGTTGGTTTATTAGCCGTCGAAATGTTTCAAACACACGACGATGAAATCTTGGTCAATGAAGTCGCGCCGCGTCCGCACAATTCCGGGCATTATTCGATAGAAGCCAGTTATACATCGCAATTCGAAAATCATCTGCGCGCCATTCTCAATTTACCATTGGGCAATACCGATAGTAAAGTGGCAGGCATCATGGTGAATTTGGTCGGTGAAGAAGGGTTTTCTGGGAATGTAGTGTACGAAAATATCCATGAAATCTTAGCGATCGACGGAGTCACGCCGCACCTCTACGGAAAAAAGCAAACGCGACCGTTCCGAAAAATGGGCCACGTGACCATCGTCAATGAAGATATGAAGGAAGCGAGAAAAATCGCAGAACGCGTCAAAAACACGATTCGTGTTGTTGCCGAGTAATTATAACCCGAGGCGCAGCCAAACAGTTTGGAGCGAAGCGGAAAAAATTATCAATTGTTAATTATTAATTAAAATGAAAGTAGCCATCGTCATGGGAAGTATCTCCGACATGCCCATAATGCAAGAAGCCATCGATATCCTCAAAAGTTTCGATATCGAAACGGAAGTCGATATTGTTTCAGCGCATCGCACACCAGAAAAACTATTCGATTTTAGCAAAAACGCCCATAACAAGGGAATCGCAGTCATCATTGCTGGAGCTGGTGGCGCAGCACATTTGCCGGGAATGGTTGCCTCGATGTCGCCGTTGCCTGTGATTGGCGTGCCGGTAAAATCTAGTAATTCGATCGACGGTTGGGACAGCGTGCTGTCGATTCTGCAAATGCCAGGCGGCGTTCCCGTTGCAACAGTCGCGCTCAATGGTGGCAAAAACGCGGGGATTTTGGCTGCACAAATTATCGGAAGTCACGACAAAAGCATCCAATCGAAAATCATACAATACAAAGAAAGTTTGAAAGACAGCGTCAATCAATCTTCTGAAAATTTAAAAAAATAAGTTTCAACCATTAAGATATTAAGAATATTAAGTTTAAAACACTTCATAAACCTTAATCCCTTAATGGTTTGAATTTTAGGAGCTAATCCCGCTATACACTGCAATCTTTTGTTCTGCGTTGCGCCACAAAAGGATTTCCGTTTCTATCGGGGCTAAGCCACCCCACCCGCCGCGGCGGGCACCCCTCCATAGGAGGGGAAAACAAACAACAACATTTTCACTAACATCAAAACCTTTGCGCCTCTGCGCCGTTTGCGAGCAAAATGAACATACTAACACAAAAATTCCAAACCAAATACGACACTGCACCTTTTTCGCAAATTAAAAACGACCATTTTTTTCCTGCTTTTCAAGAAGGAATTGCTTTAGCCGAAGCCGAAATCGATGCGATTGTCAATAACCCAGCCGCACCTACTTTTGAAAACACGATAGAAGCCATGGCTTTTAGTGGTGATATCCTCGATCGGATTTCGAGTATTTTTTTCAATTTGAACTCCGCTGAAACCAATGACGAATTGCAGAAAATCGCACAAGAAGTGTCGCCTTTGCTATCTGAATTTAGCAACGACATTCGACTCAACGCCGATTTATTTGCCAAAGTAAAAGCGGTGTATGAGCAAAAAGACCAACTGAATTTAAATCCAGAGCAAACCACACTCTTAGACAAAAAATACAAAAGCTTTTCCCGAAATGGCGCCAACTTGTCGGACGATAAGAAATTGCAATTGCGTGAAATCGACAAAGAATTGTCTACATTAAGTTTGCAATTTGGAGAAAATGTACTGACAGAAACCAATGCTTTCCAAATGCATTTGACCGATGAAAAAGATTTGTCTGGTTTGCCAGAAGGCACGATAGAAGCCGCACGAGCATTGGCTAAAAGTCAAGATCAGCAAGGTTGGATATTTACCTTAGATCATCCGAGTTATATTCCGTTTTTGACGTATGCCGACAATCGGGAATTGCGTAAAAAAATGGCAATTGCCTTTGGCGCGAAATGTTTTCAAAACAACGAACAAGACAACCAAGCTATCGTCTTGAAAATTGCCAAGTTGCGTTTCGACAGAGCCAAATTATTGGGTTATGCGACCCATGCGCATTTTGTTTTGGAAGAACGCATGGCACAAACGCCTGAAAAAGTCACTTCATTTTTGCAAGATTTATTAGCCAAAGCCAAACCAGCTGCCGAACGAGAATTCAAGCAATTGACGCAATTTGCGGCAGCACTTGACGGGATTGAACAACTCGAAAAATGGGATGGCGCGTATTATTCCGAAAAACTAAAACAACAGTTATTCAATTTGGATGACGAGAAATTAAAACCTTATTTTCAGTTAGAGAAAGTGTTGGCGGGAGCTTTTACCATAGCACAAAAACTTTACGGTTTGACTTTTACCGAAATCTTCGACATTGATAAATACCATGATGAAGTCACTACTTATGAAGTGAAAGACCAAAACGGAAATTTAGTTTCGATTTTCTACGCCGATTTCTTTCCACGAAAAGGCAAACGCAATGGCGCTTGGATGACTTCTTTTAAATCACAATATATTAAGGATGGCGTGAACGAACGTCCACATATTTCGAATGTTTGCAATTTTACCATACCCACCGAAACCAAACCATCATTATTGACCTTCAATGAAGTGACCACTTTGTTTCATGAATTTGGTCACGGTTTACATGGCATGTTGGCTAATACGACGTATCCGAGTTTGTCGGGAACTTCCGTGTATTGGGATTTCGTAGAATTGCCCAGCCAAATCATGGAAAACTGGTGTTACGAAGCCGAGGCATTGGCATTGTTCGCGACGCATTACGAAACCGGCGAGATGATTCCGATGGACTTGGTAGAAAAAATTAAAGAAAGCGCGAGTTTTCAAGAAGGCATGGCGACCATGCGCCAATTGAGTTTTGGGTTGTTAGACATGGGCTGGCACGGACAAGACCCAAGTGGCATCAGTGATTTAAAAGCCTTTGAAACTGAACAATTCGCTGCGACACAATTGTATCCGGATGTTAAGGAAAACGCGATGAGCACTGCTTTTCTCATATTTTCCAAGGCGGTTATTCTTCGGGTTATTACAGCTACAAATGGGCGGAAGTTTTGGATGCCGATGCTTTTGATTACTTCAAAGAAAAAGGGATTTTTAATACAGAAGTCGCGACAAAATTTAAGGACAACGTCCTTTCTAAAGGCGGCACGGAAGCACCAATGATTTTGTACAAACGTTTCCGTGGGCAGGAACCGAAGCCAGAAGCTTTGTTGAAGCGTGCGGGGTTGGTTTAGATTTTTGGATTTTTAGACTGTAAGATTGGACGAGGCCGCGTGAGGGATTGCAGCATTGTTTGAGCTCTTTTTTGTTTTGTCCCCTGAAGCATTTGATATATAACAAGAGGACAGTCATTGAATGTCAGGTATTTTAAAAACTTAGCAAAACAAAAAAAGCGAGTGCGAAAAGCCCGACCCTTGTGGTCACGCCCAAGTAGCTTTAGATCATAGAGAGCAGCAACCACCAAAAAATCGGCACACTTTCTACCCAAAAAGAAGTGTAATATTTGCTTTTGTCAACCGACGAAAAATGGATGAAGAGCACCGTTATTATTGACACGATTAATACGGAGTAACTCGGATTGCTTTTGAAAAATTCGAGCATTAGAAACGGAATGACCAATAACATTCCAAAAGTTTTTGTCGGACGAATTCCGAATTGCTGCGGTAATGTTAATAGCGTTGGATCATCGGTTTTGCTGTCATAGATTTCGAATGGGATAAGCAAACTAACCACAATCAGGAATCGTTGCAAAAAGGTCAGATAGAAATCTGTGGTTACTGGCGTTGTCAATAAGAATGGAACACCAACTGTAATCAGCGCAATACAAAAACTCACTAAGAACATTTTTAGGAGTCCATATTTCCGGAGAAAAGGATAAAAACAGATGATAATACCAATGCCAATGAATGCAAGTTGCGTTAAGGTTTCGAGTTGCAGAAAGTAATAACCTGCTGTTAGAAAAGCCATGAGGCTTAATAGAATGAGAAATGGATTTCGCTTTATCCATTGGCGATTTCGGGTAAGAACGTCGATGTATTTTAAGATATTATAACCTACGACCGCGCCGAAAAAAACCACCATGTTTAAGTTTATTTGTGAAGGAATTTTAAGGTTGATTTCCGTAATGTTCGTTAATGCCAAGATGGCCAAACCAATATGGAGGCTTGCATTGAGATAAAAATCGAAAAGTCGTTTTAGCATTGTCATCAAGCAAAATTAGTCAAACTGTTAATAAGAACCGTTTTTGGTTGAAAAATTCCTATAAATGAAAGGTTAAAGCCTGCCTATTTTTGAGATTAATGCATAAATTTGTGCATCGAAAAAACAACACCTTCCTAATTTATTTATGAGAACAGATTCCTTCGCTTTAAGACACATCGGACCGAGAGAAAATGATGTACCAAAAATGTTGAAAACCATCGGCGCCGAGTCGATAGAACAACTCATTTACGAAACATTGCCAGATGACATTCGACTCAAAGCGCCGTTGCAATTGGACGAGGCGATGACTGAATTTGAATTTGCGAATCACATCCAACAATTAGGAAACAAGAATAAGATGTTTCAATCTTATATTGGATTGGGATACAATCAAGCGATTGTTCCTGCGGTAATCCAGAGAAATATTTTAGAAAATCCAGGATGGTATACAGCCTATACGCCGTATCAAGCAGAAATTGCGCAAGGACGATTGGAAGCAATTTTGAATTTCCAAACGATGGTCATTGAGCTTACTGGAATGGAAATCGCGAACGCCTCTTTATTAGATGAAGGAACAGCTGCCGCTGAAGCAATGGCGTTGTTATTTGATGTACGTTCAAGAGATCAGAAAAAAAATAACGTCAATAAATTTTTTGTTTCGGAAGAAGTTTTGCCTCAAACTTTATCTGTTTTACAAACGCGATCAACGCCCATTGGGATTGAGTTGGTGGTTGGAAATCACGAAACATTCGAATTTTCTTCGGACTATTTTGGCGCCATACTGCAATATCCTGGGAAATATGGACAAGTACATGATTACGGCAAATTCATCTCAAAAGCGAAAGAAAGCGAAATAAAAGTAGCCGTTGCCGCAGACATTTTGAGTTTAGTAAAACTAACACCTCCGGGCGACATGGGCGCTGATGTAGTAGTTGGAACCACGCAACGATTTGGAATTCCATTAGGATATGGTGGCCCTCACGCCGCCTATTTTGCGACGAAAGATGAATACAAAAGAAGTATGCCTGGACGAATCATCGGGGTTACCGTTGACACCAATGGAAATCGTGCTTTGAGAATGGCATTGCAAACACGAGAACAACACATTAAGAGAGATAAAGCCACCTCTAATATTTGTACAGCGCAAGTTTTGTTGGCGGTAATGGCTGGAATGTATGCTGTCTATCATGGTCCAAAAGGTTTACAATATATTGCTAATAAAGTTCATGGTTTGGCTTGCACGTTAACTAACGAATTAGAGAAATTAGGAATTTATCAAATCAACACCTCGTATTTTGACACGATTGCAGTGAAAGTTGATGCTCAAAAAGTCAAAACGATTGCAGAGGAAAATTCTATTAATTTCAATTATATCTCCAATCAAACCGTTTCCATTTCACTAAACGAAACCACAAGCATTGCAGATTTAAATACTATTGCCGCAGTTTTTGCAAAAGCAACGGACAAATCTTTTGCGCCTTTTACTGAAGTGAAAGTCAATGACCAAATTCCAAGTTCATTGATGCGAACTTCTACCTTTTTACAACACGAAGTTTTTAATTATTACCATTCTGAAAGCGCGTTGATGCGTTATATAAAGATGTTAGAGCGCAAGGACTTAGCGCTGAATCACTCGATGATTTCATTGGGTTCTTGCACGATGAAGCTAAATGCTGCTGCTGAAATGTTGCCGTTGAGCAATCCACAATGGAACAATATCCATCCTTTTGCGCCACTAGATCAGGTGCAAGGCTATCAAGAAATGTTATCAAAATTAGAACAGCAATTGAATGTGATTACAGGTTTTGCAGGAACCACTTTGCAACCTAATTCAGGTGCCCAAGGTGAATATGCGGGTTTAATGGTCATTCGAGCGTACCATCAATCTAGAGGTGATCATCATCGAAATATCGCTTTGATTCCAGCTTCGGCGCATGGTACCAATCCAGCATCAGCAGCGATGGCAGGAATGCAAGTTGTGGTAACCAAAACCTTAGAAAACGGGAATATCGACGTAGATGATTTGAGAGAAAAAGCACTTTTACATAAAGATAATTTATCTTGCTTGATGGTGACTTATCCTTCTACTCATGGTGTTTACGAAGCGTCAATCATAGAAGTTACGAAACTTATTCATGACAATGGTGGACAAGTATATATGGATGGCGCCAATATGAATGCTCAAGTTGGATTAACCAATCCGGCGACCATCGGCGCAGATGTTTGTCATTTGAATTTACATAAGACCTTTGCCATTCCGCATGGTGGTGGTGGACCTGGTGTTGGTCCGATTTGCGTTGCCAAACAATTGGTACCGTTTTTACCTACCAATCCAATCATTCCAACAGGAGGAGAACATGCGATTACAGCGATTTCTGCTGCGCCGTGGGGATCGGCTTTGGTCTGTTTGATTTCGTATGGTTATATCTGTATGTTGGGTGCTGAAGGATTAACGGACGCTACAAAATATGCCATTCTGAACGCGAATTACATAAAGGAAAAACTGAATGGTCATTACGAGACCTTGTATACCGGCGAAATGGGTCGGGCTGCACATGAAATGATTTTGGAATGTCGTCCTTTCAAACAAAAAGGAATTGAAGTGACTGATATTGCAAAACGATTGATGGATTATGGATTTCATGCCCCGACGGTTTCCTTCCCAGTGGCTGGAACGTTGATGATTGAGCCAACGGAAAGCGAAAATTTAGAAGAATTGGATCGTTTTTGCGATGCGATGATATCCATCCGTAAAGAAATTGAAGCAGCTAACACAGAAGATTCCAATAATGTTCTGAAAAACGCACCCCATACTTTAGCGATGTTGACTGCTGAAACCTGGAGTTATCCATATACAAGAGAGCAAGCGGCTTTCCCACTTGATTATATCGCCGAAAACAAATTCTGGCCGAGCGTCCGCAGAGCTGATGATGCCTACGGTGACCGTAACTTGGTGTGCAGCTGTGCTCCGATTGAAGCATACATGGAGAAATAACTGTAGCTTTGCTAATTGTAAATAAATCAGCCCTTTTAGAGAATACTTTAAAAGGGCTTTTAATATCTAAGTGCTATGAATGACATTCAAAATCAAGACGATTTGTATCAGCTCGTTGATGAATTTTATAAACGACTGCTGAATGACAATGCAATTAGTTACATTTTTACCGATGTGGTGAGAATAAAAATCGAAGAGCACTTACCAATTTTAGTAACTTTTTGGTCACAAGCAATTTTAGGGACAGGTGGATATACTAATAATTTGACGCAGATCCATTTAGAGGTCAATAGAAAAGAACATCTCACTCCTGAACTTTTCAAAATATGGTTGAATCACTTTGAAAGTTCCGTAAATGAGCTTTTCTGCGGAAGCAATGCTGAGAAAATAAAAACAAACGCACTGAATATTGCGACGGTACTTCAGATAAAAATTGCACAAGAAAAAAGAAATTAATCACAACATTCGCAATTAAATCGGGATTAGATTTGCTATTTCGCAATTAAATTCAATTAATAAACCTTTTTCTAACATTCCAACCTTTTTATTAATAATTTCGTAATGAAATCATTCCTACAATGAATATAAAAATCATAGGTTCTGGAAGTTATATTCCTGAGATAAAAGTTAAAAATACCGACTTTGATAAACATCAATTTCTCAATGAAGATGGAACTTCTTTTGCGTATTCCAATGATGTGGTGATTGATAAATTTAAGAGCATCACAGGAATTGAGGAACGTCGATACGCTACTCCAGAACTAAACTCATCCGATTTGGCTTTTTTCGCTGCAGAGAAAGCGATTAAGAATTCTGGCATTGATCCTGAAACACTAGATTACATCATATTTGCTCATAATTTTGGAGACGTCAAACCTAATGCTATTCAGATGGATTCTGTTCCGAGTTTGGCTACTAGAGTGAAACACAGGTTACGCATTCAAAACCCGCAATGCGTTGCTTATGATATTCTATTTGGATGTCCGGGATGGATTGAAGGTATGTTGCAAGCCAATGCTTATATCAAGTCAGGCATGGCAAAACGCTGTTTAGTGATTGGCTCAGAAACCTTGTCAAGAGTTGTTGATGTTCATGATCGTGACAGCATGATATACTCAGATGGTGCTGGCGCGACAGTTGTAGAAGCGTGCGACGATAATGACGGTCTATTGTCTTATGAAAGTGGCACTTATTCCTATGACGAAGCCAACTATTTGTATTTTGGAAAGTCTTTTAATAAAAATCTCGATCCCGATGTGCGCTATATTAAAATGCATGGGAGAAAAATATATGAATTTGCTTTGAGTAAAGTGCCGCAAGCCATGAAAAATTGTCTTGATAAAAGCGGTGTTCCTATTACTTCCATCAAGAAAATTCTTATTCACCAAGCGAATGAAAAAATGGACGAAGCCATTGTGCATCGTTTCTACAAACTTTATAATCAAGACATGCCTGAGAAAATAATGCCTATGAGTATTACTTTGCTTGGCAATAGTAGTGTCGCGACAATCCCTACTTTATTCGACTTACTGATTTCAAATAAGATCGAGAATCAGTCCATTCAGGAAGGCGACATCATTCTTTTTGCATCGGTTGGTGCAGGTATGAATGTCAATTCCTTTGTATACAAGTATTAATCGTCTACAAACCACAAACTATCTTGCTGTCCTTTTTCAATAATTTCTCTTCAAATTTGAGAACTGACGCTCCTATATTCGTGCAGAAATAAGTTTTATACGTTTTGCTTTTTGTAAGAATATTATATTATTTTTTTAATAATTTGCGCGTTTCATCGATTTTATTTGTTTTTAATCGGCAAAGAGTTCTATCATTGTACCGTTGAATAACAAATCATAAAATAAATTAATCCCTAAATCAAAATTTATGAAAGCAATCTACACCTACGCAGCATTAGCTTTAAGCAGTATTTCATTTGGTCAACAACTATTCATTGTAAATTCAGATAATAAATTTGGAGTAGTCAATGAGAATGGTGTTGAAATCATTGCCGCCAAATACACGTCAATTGACGAATTTGATAACATCCATGCCAGTTGGGCAAAAGTTGGTCTTGACAATTTATATGGATTTGTCGACAAAACTGGAAAAATCATAGTCGAGCCTAAATACCAAGAAATCAATAAATACAATGTTTTCCATGAAGGATGGGCATTAGTAAAGAAAGACGATAAATACGGTTTTATTGATAATGCCGGAAAAGAAATTGTAGCACCAATTTATGACAAAATCGGAACTTTTGGAGACTACGTAAAAGATTGGATGTTAGTAGAAGCAAACGGATTAAAAGGATTCGTTGATGCAGATGGTAACATCATTGTTCCGGTAAAATATACACAAGTCGACAAATTTGACAATGTCAGAAAAAACTGGTCGTTAGTTAAAAACGGTAAAGATAAATTAGGTTTTATTGATAAAACGGGGAAAGAAGTAATTCCTGTTGTTTACGATAACATTGAGGCGTTTGTAAAAAAACAAACCGTGATCGCAAATGTAGACTAAACAATAACAAACAGACAGAAAAGGGATTTCATTCGTGGAGTCCCTTTTTTTTTTTGCTACTGTTGAATAGCCGAATTAAAGTATCAAACATCCTATATTTGCATTGTTCCTAAAATACAAGAGATGTACGAGAATACCTATCCCAACAAGCGATTTAAATTAACACTTGAATTTATCAAAAAACATATTGATACTTCTGAAACGATACTAGATTTAGGCGTTGACAATCCTTTTTCAAAAATCATGAAAGAAGAAGGTTTCAAAGTAAAAAACACTACAGGTGAAGATCTAGATAAAGACCAAAGCGTTTTCCGGGTACAAGAAACCACTGTGGTAACTGCATTTGAAATATTTGAGCATTTACTTAATCCTTATACAATTTTAAAAGAAATTCAGTCGGATAAATTATTTATTTCAATTCCAATGCGATTGTGGTTTTCTCCTGCGTACAGAAGTAAGACAGATCCTTGGGATCGCCATTACCACGAATTTGAAGATTGGCAACTCGATTGGCTCCTAGAAAAAACGGGGTGGAAAATTATCGATCGCCAAAAATGGACAAATCCGGTAAAACAATTTGGTTTCCGTCCAATTTTGAGGTATTTTACTAATCGATACTATATCGTTTATGCTGAAAAAGCAAAGTAAAAGCTTTTCATTTTTGTAAGAAAATTATATTTATAAAACTGTATTTTGTGTATTTCATCGATTTTATTTGCGTTTAAACGGATAATTGACGTATCATTGTCCCGTAATAACAAACAAAATTAATTAACAAAAATTCAATTTTATGAAAGCAATCTACACCTACGCAGCATTAGCTTTATGCACAGTCTCTTTCGGACAAAAATTATTTATTGTAAGCTCTGATGATAAATTTGGAGTTATAAATGAAAATGGCGTTGAAATTATTCCAGCGAAATACAATTCGGTTGATGATTTTGACAAAGTGCACATGAACTGGTCGAAAGTCGGCTTAAACAACCTTTTCGGATTTATTGACAAAAAAGGAAAAATCATCGTTGAACCTAAATATGAAGTGATCAATAACTATGGCACTTTAAATGAAGGTTGGGCTTTAGTTCAAAAAGAAGGTAAATATGGATTTATCGATGATTTAGGAAAAGAAATTGTTCCGCCTATCTACAACAAAATTGGAGGATTTGGTGAATATGCTAAAGACTGGATGTTGGTAGAATCAGACGGAATGAAAGGATTTCTAGACAAAGAAGGAAACATCATCGTTCCTGTAAAATATGCTGAAATCGAGAAATTCGACAAAGTAAGAAAGAACTGGGCTTTAGTGAAAGATCGTAAAGAGAAATTAGGATTTATTGACAAATCAGGTAAAGAAGTAATTCCGGCGATCTATGATAACATCGAAGCATTTATCAAGAAAAAATCGACCGTAGCGGATTCAAATTAAATAGTGTTTATAGTTAGAGAAAAAGAAGGGATTTCCATTGCGGAATCCCTTTTTTTGTTTTCTAAATTTATACTTTTACTTCCGCAACAAAGGGCACGTATTTGATGAAATATTATGTTATTATTCCTGCACATAATGAGGCGAAGTATATCGCTCAGACCATCACCTCGCTGCTAGATCAAACTCAAGCTCCAAATAAAATTGTAGTGGTGAATGATCACTCAACGGATGAAACTGCTTCAATCGTTGAAAAATTTGCTGCAAAAAACCCATCAATTCAGTTGGTAAGTATAGAATCTGACGCGATTCATCTTCCGGGAAGCAAAGTCATTCAAGCTTTTCAAAAAGGATTTGACACTGTCGACGACAATTACGATGTGATTTTAAAGCTAGACGCCGACTTAATTTTGCCAACCCATTATTTTGAAACGATAATATCCCATTTTACTTCAGATGATTCGATTGGGATGGTCGGTGGATTTGCCTACATTGAAAAAAACAACGAGTGGATTTTAGAGAATCTTACTGACAAAGACCATATTCGCGGGGCATTCAAAGCGTATAGAAAAAAATGTTTCAATCAAATTGGCGGACTAAAACCTGCCATGGGTTGGGACACCGTTGATGAATTGCTGGCGAAATTTTACGGCTGGAAAGTAATCACGGACGAATCTCTAAAAGTAAAACATCTCAAACCGACAGGAGCAAATTATAATAAAGCGGCACGATTCAAACAAGGTGAGGCCTTTTACAGTTTGGGATATGGGTTTCCTATTACCGTCATTGCTTCGTTAAAATTGGCGATGATGAAAAAACAGCCACTACTCTTTTTTGATTATGTACAAGGATTTTGGAAAGCGAAAGCTGCGAATAAACCATTATTGGTTAGTGCGGAACAAGCAAACTTCATCAAAAACTATCGCTGGAAAAAGATGAAGGAGAAGATTTTTCGATAACGCAACAATGCGTGAGATTTAGCTTCGCTTAATTCGGCGTTGCCTTGGGTGAGATTAAGAGGAGGAAGTGCAATGGACTTCAGGTATTTTTCTGGATTTCAAAATATAGATAGAAAGTCATCGTGAAACCAGATTTGCGTGAGGGATTGAGGCGGTATCCTTTTTTGTGAGGCACGAAACGAAAAAGATAAAGCCGAAAGCCCGACCCGCCTTTTTCGGCGAGGTCACGCCCAAAAGCTCATAAAAAAACCAACAACTGACAACCGACAACCAATAACTTTTCTTATTTTAGCGCATATTTCAAAACCATGATGCTCGTTCGTTACCTATCGCAAATCGGAAAGTACTTTTTGATGTGGAAAGAGATTTTCAACAAGCCTACCAAATGGTCTGTGATGCGAAGTTTAATTCTAAAAGAAATTGATGATTTGATCATCGGCTCGCTCGGAATTGTTGCTTTTATTTCCTTCTTTGTGGGTGGTGTTGTTGCGATTCAGACCGCTCTGAATCTGACCAATCCACTGATTCCCAAATACCTTATTGGTTTTGCCACAAGACAATCCGTCATTTTAGAGTTTGCCCCCACTTTTATTTCCATTATTATGGCGGGAAAAATGGGGTCGTTTATTACTTCAAGTATTGGAACGATGCGCGTTACGGAGCAAATTGATGCCTTAGAAGTTATGGGTGTAAATTCATTAAATTACTTGGTTTTTCCCAAACTAATTGCGCTTCAATTGTATCCTTTTGTAATTGGAATCAGTATGTTCTTAGGCATTCTCGGTGGCTGGGTAGCGGCAGTTTACGGCGGATTTGGATCAAGCGATGAGTTTATTGGTGGCTTACAACAGGATTTTATTCCTTTTCACATTGCTTATGCCTTTATTAAAACCTTTGTCTTTGCTTTGTTGTTAGCGACGATTCCTTCTTTTCACGGTTATTATATGAAAGGCGGCGCGTTGGAAGTGGGGAAAGCCAGTACTGTTTCCTTTGTTTGGACTTCAGTCATGATCATTGCGATGAATTATATATTAACTCAAATGCTTTTGACCCAATGATAGAAGTAAAGAACATTGAGAAATCGTTTGGAGGCACAAAAATTCTGAAAGGGGTTTCGACCGTATTTGAAACTGGAAAAACCAACTTGATCATCGGACAGAGTGGATCGGGAAAAACGGTTTTACTCAAAAGTCTGTTGGGGATTCATTCGCCGGAAGTGGGAACAATTTCGTTTGATGGCAGAATTTACTCCGATTTATCGCCTGATGAAAAAAGAGAATTGAGAACGGAAATCGGAATGGTTTTTCAAGGAAGTGCCTTATTCGATTCGATGACCGTAGAGGAAAACGTTGGATTTCCTTTGAAAATGTTTACCAAGAACTCCAATGCTGAAATTCAAGATCGTGTAGATTTTGTATTGAAGCGTGTCAACCTCATCGATGCGCATAAAAAGTTGCCGTCTGAAATTTCAGGTGGAATGCAAAAACGTGTGGCTATTGCTCGAGCTATCGTTAACAATCCGAAATATTTATTTTGCGATGAACCTAATTCGGGATTGGATCCTAATACCGCGATTTTGATTGACAATTTGATTAAAGAAATTACCGAAGAATATAATATTACTACCGTCATTAATTCGCATGATATGAATTCCGTCATGGAAATTGGCGAAAATATTGTCTTCTTAAAGAATGGTCTGAAAGCTTGGCAAGGCACCAAAGAAGAGATTTTCAGAACCGACAATCAAGCGGTGGTTGATTTTGTTTATTCTTCGAATTTGTTTAAGAAAGTAAGGGAAGCGTATTTGAAAGGATAGCAGTCGCTAGTCTCGATGAGAAAACATTTTAACCATCAATATTTCAATAGTAAAACACCACAAAAAAAGCGAGAATCTCTTCCCGCTTTGCTTTACATTTTCAATTGACTCACAATTCCTTTAATTTCCTGTTCTTTACTTTTCGGATAAATCAGCAGAACGTTGTCCTTGTCGACAATGATAAAATCTTCTAATCCGTCAATAATAACTAATTTACCTTTAGCGGTACTGACAATATTATTGGCTGAATTATTCAATAAAACAGTTGCATTGACAACCGAATTATCGTTGTCGTCTTTATCTAATTTTTCGTGCAATGAACCCCAAGTGCCTAAATCATTCCAATCGAAAGTAGCTGGAAGCACATAGACGTTTTTCGCCTTTTCCATGACAGCATAATCTATGGAAACATTTTCCGCCAAAGCGTAATTCGAACTTATAAAATCTTTCTCTTTTGAAGTGTTATAATCGTCCCAACCTTTTAGAAACAAAGCATTCATTTGCGGTTGAAACTTTTCAAAGGATTCTGAAATTGCTTTTACGCTCCAAATAAAGATACCACCATTCCATAAAAAATTACCGCTTTCGATAAAAGATTTTGCGGTTTCGTAATCGGGTTTTTCTCTAAATTGATTGACTTTTTTTATTGGATTGGAATCTGTTTTATCAAACTCAATATATCCGAATCCTGTATTAGGAAATGTCGGTTGAATTCCTAAAGTCATTAAGGCGTTTTCTGCCGAACAAAAGTCGAAACACTGTTGCAAATTTTGAACAAAAACAGCTTCATCTTCAATCCAGTGATCGCTTGGAGCCACCACCATGACAGCATCCGGATTCTGTTTTTTGATTTTAAGAGAGGCATACAAAATACAAGGTGCTGTATTTCGCATCGCTGGTTCTAATAAAACCTGTTCTGGTTTAACCATCGGCAATTGTTCCAATACGATATGATTGTATTTTTCGTTGGTCAAAATCAGAATGTTCTCAACAGGAATCAACTGTGACAATCTGCTAAAGGTTTTTTGAATTAAGGTATGCCCAGAACCCAACATATCGTGAAATTGTTTTGGAAATTCCGTGGTACTTACAGGCCAAAATCGAGATCCAACGCCGCCAGCCATAAGTATTGCGTAATAATTTTTATTCATTTTTTAATTGTGTAATAATTCAACTTCAGCATTCGGATTAAACAGATACAACCTTCCTGAACTTACTTCAACGCATTCATAGCGTTTGGTTCTCAAAGCGCCTTTCGTAAAAATCTTCCCATTATGAATTCGAAAGTGACTTCCGTAAGGGATTTCAAAGATATAATTTTTATCATTCTGTTGGTCAAACTGTTTTAGAGCCAGTGATAAAGTTGCATCCACGTCGCTACTTGCAGTAGGATTCTTAAAATGACGCGCCAACAATGGTAATAGTTGACTCGGAAATATTTCAGGTCTAATAAATGGAATCATCAACCTTTGAAAAGTAAACTTCCATTCTTCTCCGTGGGGTTTGATATATCGTCCAAATTTTTCAAAAGCTACTAAATGCGAAATCTCGTGAATCAACGTAATTAGAAACTTGTATTTATTCAAATTGGAATTAACGGTAATTTCATGTTTGCCATTCACAGCTTTGCGATAGTCACCATGTCGCGTAACCCTTTCATTGACAATTTTGAGATGTACTTCGTTGGCGACAATCAACTCAAAGACAGGTCTTACAGCATGTTCAGGAAGATATTTCGCTAGTGTTTCGTTCATGTTAAATGTAGGTTATCAGTCAAAAACCGGCAACTTAATTAAGGTGTTGAGGATGAAACTTGCAGTACTTTTCCATTATAAAATTGGTGACCAGTCAGGGTGAAATTATAAATATAATCTGCCATTTGCTTTGCTGTGATTGGCGCTATATATCCTGGAAAAGCTTCGGCTAACATTTCGGTTTGAACAGAACCTAACGCCAAAACATTGAAGGCAATTCCTCTTTCTTTGTACTCTTCTGCTAATAATTCTGATAACGTGATTACCGCTCCTTTACTTGAACTATAGGCTGCGAGTCCAGCGAATTTCATACTCCCTTGAATGCCGCCCATTGAACTGATGGTTACGACATGACTCCCTTTTTGAAGATACGGTAATGCTATTTGTGTTAGATTAGCGACCCCAAAAACATTGACTTTATAGATGTTTTCAAAGTCTTGTTGCGTTGTGCTTTCGAACGGTTTTAGTAGTAAAGCTCCCGCATTATGAACTATCGCATCCACTTTTTTCCAAGTTGAGGAGAGAAAATTTTCTACTAATACCATCTCATTTTCTTGCGAAAGATCTAAAGAAAGACAAGTAATGTTGGGATTCCCTAACAATTCTTGCGGTGTCTTTCTAGAAATAGCTAGAACTTGGTGACCCGCATCGGCAAACTGCATTGCCAATTCAAATCCGATTCCACGTGAAGTGCCTGTAATGATTATATTTTTCAATGTTTTTTTTGTAAAAATAACAAAAAAAGCATCTCGAATAAGATGCTTTTTTCAACTTAACTAAAACTAATGGATCTCTAAAAACTGCTGATTTTTTAAATATGTTGCTTGAATTATGACTAAACGTTCCTATTAATCATGCTTCTATAACATATATATCTGAAATAAAAACAAAAAAATCAACGTTAAAAAAATAAAAGATACGATACGCAAAAATTTGAGGCCGTTTTGTTTTTCTTTTATTGAAATAAAAGCCACAATCACATATAAACTATAACTTAGTAGAATCGCTAAATTTGGAAAACCCAGATATAGCGAACGAATATAAATCGGAATTATCTCCAAATTTTGTTGGGATAATCCCTCTTGACTTAGCGATCCAAAAACGCCAAAGGACCAAACAAAAAGCCAACTAAAGACAAGTATAGTTGCAAGCGTAAAAAGTAAGCCAAGTATTGCTCGTCTAGTAGTCATCCCCAAGTGCTTTTGCAAATAAAACAATACACCCAACCAACATCCTTAACCTAACCAACTATTTCAACTGATGTCTGGCAAACTACAATTCAAAACTATTTTGGACGCTGGTTAAAGTGCAGTGCAATTGTAAAAATAAACTGTTCTTAATCTTACTCAGTATAAAAACTTTTAAGTGCAGTCATTCTTTTAGTAATTGTATACTTTCAGCCTATACCTGCTTAAACTTCCTAGAATGATTAGAGCAAATGTTATCGCTAACTTGTTTCTAATTACTAAATTTAATTCTTGATGATTTTTTTGGTAAAAATACCCTTTGCTGTATTAATACTTAAAATGAAAAAACCTCCTGATAGCTCCGATACATTTATTTGTGCATTAGTTACATTATCGAACGTGATTTGCTTTACTATTCTTCCGTTGATATCTCTTAAAACAATGCTTGAAATTCCTATTTGATTCGGATTTAAAACTGTAATTTCATCAGTTACAGGGTTTGGAAATATTGATAATTCATTCCCGATCGAAACTTCATCAACCGCTAAGATACTATTCAATGCGGTTACTTTAAAATTATCGAATGTGGCTGCGGCTGCGGTATATGAAAAG
Source organism: Flavobacterium sp. (assembly GCA_016714905.1). Classification (GTDB taxonomy): domain Bacteria; phylum Bacteroidota; class Bacteroidia; order Flavobacteriales; family Flavobacteriaceae; genus Flavobacterium. Next base: position 27,376 of record JADKBW010000017.1, on the reverse strand, counting down.
TTTGGCAATCCATAAATTGCATACTGAATTTGCGCAGGATCTAATCCGGCAGTAGCTCCCATAAAACTTGCCTGACGAAATACAGTACCGTCATCATTTTTGATGATAAAAGTAGCTTCTCCTGTATTTTTATTAAATCTCAAAATCAACTTTACCCATACCTCAGGTGGAAGTAGTAAAAAAGACGAGTCCTCTCCAAGTACATAGGTCCAATTTCCATATCCATTAGCAGAATTAGTATATAGCTTTGCGCCAATAGGTCCTCTTTCATCAATTGAAAATCCTGCTAATACTTTAGTCAACGATGCATCAAGAATCATCAAATTAATATCATCGTAGGAAATTCTCCAAGGAGGTGAATAATAATCACTTTCCACCTCAATTATATTATTACCCATTGTTCTGCTATTCCACAATGCCGGAAAACCACCTTTCCAAAGTATTTTATAACCCCCGAACACATCGTTGTCAATTCCCAACATTCTAATACCTTTTCCAGGGTTTCCGTCAGTTGTTATCGTAAAATCAGAGTTAGAAGATGCATCGGAACTGCCGTAAGTCAACCAACCACCTTGACCACTCGTTGCTCCAGAGAGATCAGTACCAATGTTTCCGACAGTATAATTCGTAAAAGTCTCTGAATATAAAACCTGTGACAAACCATCATGAACGGTAAGACCAACTATCAGTATAAGTAAATTTTTTAGCATCATTATTACATTTAAAATTGCCTCAAATTTACAACTATTTATAGCTTTAACTTTCTTAAATATTTAGTTGATTTGATTTCCTTAGCAAGTGATATATTAAGACAGATAAGTGATTTCTATTACGTTGCAAGTGATGTGCAATTCATAATCTATATTTTATAGAATGTTTACATTTACCTTTTGAAAAACGCAGTGTGAAGCAATTACTCCTTTTTTTAATCCTATTCTATTGCCATTGCAGCTGGTCGCAAGATCCGTATTATATTAATTATTCAACGAATGACGGCTTGCCTTCTGCCACGATTTATTCTATTTATCAAGACGCAAAGGGATTTTTATGGTTTACAACAGATTCGGGAATTGTAAGGTTTGACAGCCATTCTTTTGCACTTTATAATACTGACGATGGTCTTTCGGATAATGAAGTTTTTCAAATGAAAAAAGATCACAAAGGAAGAATTTGGCTCTTGACACTCAATGGAAAACCTTGTTTTTATTATAAAAACAAACTCTATAATGAAAACAATTCGGCTTTGATTAGGGAAATCTCAAGTTCAAGTTTATTGATTGATTTCTACGAGGACGACCAAAATAACTGCTACTTTGTTTATAAATACGGGAATATTATTACGCTAACAGACGACAATCGCGTGATTAAGAAAAACTACCCAAACTATTCCTTTGCAGGGATTTGGAAAAATAAAAACGCATTATTCCTTTTAAGCACGACTGGAATTTATGACGATAAAAACAAAATTCGAAACCCATTATTTTCTGCATCGAATTATTACAGAATGTTTCATTCGGGAGATAATAACTACTTCAGCGAGAAAAATCATTTGTATTATATCACTGCTGAGAATCAGATTTCCTCCCTGGTAGCACTCCCTAGCGAAGCTGAAATACTTCAGATTTTTGTCGAAAACCCAAACAAAATTTATATCTGCACTCGGAAAGGATTATATCTATTTGAAAATCATAAAATTACAAATTGCTTTTTCAAAAACGATGTCATTTCGAATATCACCAAAGACTTTGAGGGAAGTTATTGGATTTCAACCTTAAAAAAAGGGGTTTTCTATGTGCCCTCGTTTGACGTATTTGTGGATAATTTAAATGAAGTAAATCCACTAAAGCTAAATTGCATTAGCATCAACAAAGAAAACGAAATATGGATTGGCGGAGATAACAACAATTATTATCACAAATATCCCGGCAAGCCTTTCACGAAAAAAACATTTTTTACAGATGGCCAAACAGACCAAATCAAAAACATTCGCTTTTTTGACACAAACACTTACATCATAGGAAAAAAAACGGTGCTCAAAGTTGATGCTGCCAAGAAAACTACCGACTGCGGCTTCGGCGCTAATGATATTATGATTTTTGATCGTGAGTTCTTCATTGGATATAGTAATATTTTTAAAGTAAAAACCGACTACGTAAATAGTAATAGCGTTCCAAAACTCGATGGTAAAGAGCTGTTACAAAAAAGAGGCACTGTCTTCGCAAAAGACTTTGACAACAACATTTGGATTGGAACCAATTCTGGTCTCTACAAATACGCTAAAAAAGACTCTATCTCCAACTGGGATTCCAAATTAGGGGGACAACAAACAACGATTAGCGATTTGTACTTCGATGGTGATCTTCCCTCACTTTTTGTCGCAACTGCTTCAAAAGGATTGTACTATTTCAAGAAAGATGGCACTGTAAATCAAATTTCGAAGAAACAAGGTCTGAATAGTATTAGTTGTAATTCTATAAAAAAAATCGCTCCAGATTATTATTTGGTTGGAACAAACAACGGGCTCAACTCCATTCAATTCATAAATAATACATGTAAGATTAAGAACCTAAACGCACTTTTAGGTTTGAAAAACAAACGAATCAACGATATTGAATATGCGAACAGCATTGTTTACTTAGCAACCGACGAAGGCTTGGTTAACTTCAATATCAAAAACATTACACCTAAAAAGAATCGTTTAAGATGTTGGATTCTAAATCTTAAAAATGGAAATACGATACTTTCTCCAGATTCGCGACATCAATTAAGTTATCACAATAATAATGTGAGTATCAAGTTTGTTGGAATATCCTATATCAATCAAAATAATCTTACGTACTATTATAAATTAGATTGACAAAATTACACTTGGTCTTCTACCAAAGAATCTCAAATTAACTATAGGGCTTTAGATTCCAAAAAATATGTGTTCAAAGTGTATTGTATCGACGGATTTGGTGCGACAAGTGCTGTTCAAAGTATTTCTTTTGAAATCTTAGCGCCATTTTGGAAAAAAACTTGGTTTATAGTTCTCTGTGCTTTATTGTTAGGATTGTCAATATACGCGTATGTTAAATACCGATTGAAACGCCAAGAAAAACAATTTGCCTTAGAAAAAACCACCATACAAATGGAACGTGACAAGGCTAACCTTCAACGTGAAATGATTGAGCTAGAGCAAAAAGCTTTGCGATTGCAGATGAATCCGCATTTTATTTTTAATGCATTAAATACCATAAAAGGCTATTACTCCGAAGGTGATGCCATCAATGCTAGTTCGTACATTTCTAAATTCTCTAAACTATTGCGAATGCTTCTTGAAAATACAGAGCAAACGATTCCGTTGTCGACTGAAATTGAAATGCTACAATTGTATATCAACTTGGCGCAAACACGTTATAAGAATAAATTTGACTACGAATTGTTTGTGGACGACCATCTAAATACAAATGAAACCGCCATTCCGACATTATTGCTGCAACCCATTGTTGAAAATGCTATTATTCATGGACTCGCACCGAAAGAAAGTAAAGGAATATTGAAAGTTTACTTCTTGAAAAAAGGCACTCAATTAGAATGTATTGTTGAAGATAATGGAATTGGCCGTGAAGCATCAAAAAACAATCAGATGCATAAAGAATATCAATCGAAAGCAATCGAAATTACAACTGAAAGGATAAATTTATTTAGCGAAAACATAGGAAAATCGCACTTTGAAATCATCGACTTGGTTTCAAACGGAATTCCATCCGGAACCAGAGTAATTGTAACCATCCCTTTATTATCAATTTGGCAATGAAAACACTAATTATTGAAGACGAAGATCAATCGATTTCTGCCCTAAAATCGGAAATTGACATGCATTGTAAAGAACTCGAGATTGTTGGCGTGGCCAAAACAGTCAAGGACGGTATTTCAAAAATAAAAACACTGCAGCCCGAACTGGTCTTTTTAGACATTCAACTTTCTGATGGTTTGGGTTTTGAAGTATTGAGTGCTTATCACGAGCGTCATTTCAAGGTGATTTTTACTACAGCGTACAGTCAATATGCCATCAAAGCAATTAAGTTTAGCGCAATGGATTACCTACTAAAACCTATTGATTCCGAAGAATTAGTGGAAGCTGTCAACAAAGCGTTGAAAAGCAACAAACAGGAAGAATCGACCAAAATGGAAACGTTTTTACTGAATCAAAATGAAACCACAAGCAGAAAGAGAATTGCGTTGCAAACTCAAGAAGGCATTTCGGTTTTTGAATTAGATTCTATTTTAAAATGCTCCGCAGAAAGTAACTATACTTGTATCTATTTTACCAACGGAAAAAAAATGTTGTTTTCAAAAACACTGAAAGATTTTGAAGATTTGTTGTGCAGTAGCGGTTTTGAACGCATTCATCATTCACACATCATCAACTTGAATCATCTCACCAGCTTTGTCAACAAAGAAGGTGGTTATGTGGTGTTATCGGATAAGAGTACAGTGCCGGTTTCTCAACGAAAGAAAGCGAATTTGATGGCAGCTTTGAATAATTTGAGTTAATATTTACTCTTTCAAAAACTTAGATTGAAATTTTTCTTTTCCGGAATATGCACTTACAATATAAACTCCGTTTGCCAAGTTTTGAACATCGATTGAGCCAAGGTTTTCTGTTTTTCAGCAATCACTTTGCCGCTCAAATCGGTGATAATGATTTTATCGACGAGTAAATTATTTGCGATTTTTAAATACAATATTGATTTGGTCGGATTTGGAGAAACGGATAACGCGGCTTCCTTTATGTTTCCATCAATGCCCATTGAACCTGAGGCGAACGTCAAATAATATCTAAAGAAAGTGTCTTCAGCCGAAACATCTGCTTCCATTAAAATATAATACGGATTGGTATTATACCAAACATAATATGTCTTTGGGTCATCCGCAATAATGATCTTTTTACGAATCACTTCCGTGAAGGTTTCCGTGTTGTATGGCGTGATTAGTGTTCCATAAGCATCATAAGTAGAAGTAATCAAAGCATTACTCCCAGGGTCATTTGTTTGAATCTCCGTATTGAATTCATATGGAAAGTTATACATCGTTAAAGAAGTTGTATAAACAGAAACGCCAAAATTATGGTTCATGCCCAAAATTTCTAAAGCGTCTGGCGTTGCTTTGCGATATTCCCAGAAATCATACATCGGATCCTCATAAGCTATTTCATAACAATAATTGGCGTCCGGAAAATTCATTCCTGCAGGAGTAGAGGAAAGTGGAACAAGAGTAATTGTTTTGTCATCACAGCATAGTAGAATTTGGAATGAGGAAAAATCCCAAATCTGATTGCCACCCGCCGGTCCAACCCAATCTAACGAAGCTTCAGTTTCCATGGGTGAAGCCGGAATAACAGACGCTGAATAAGTAGTCGGCAAATTAGCGAGATTTAATGTAGGCTGTGCAAAAATACTTATCGAAGTAAAAAGCAAAATAATACTAATAGCGTAGTTTTCTTTCATAATCAAATCTTCATTATCAAAACTTGCTGTAAGAATAGAAACAGCGATGTTTGAATTAATATCTAAAAGTAGCGAATAAATTAACGCAAACGTAAAAGTTGGTTAATAGTAAAAACACAACCCTAAGCATATTTCCTCCAAAACTGAATGCCTTGGTAAACGCCCAATCCAACAAAAACCAAAGGAATGATGATGCGCATCAAGTATTTCGCAAAGAAATCGGTTTGAGAAGTCAAGAAATGTAACGATAGAATCAGCGCTAACATCCCGAAAAATGTCCCAATTAAGGTTCCAAAAACATAAAAATATTTCTTTGCCCCGTCAACCTTAATCCAGTTGCCATTGAGCAAATACAGATTCCAACCCACCCAAAACGGGACTTGAACAAAATTGAGCGCACTAAAGAAAATTCCAACGAAATAAGGCGTCCGATTTTGGTATTCATTGAGAACTGTAGATTGCGTCTCTGTATTGGTTGCACTCGCGTAGAATATATACGCCAATAGAAACATAAAAATCACTGAAAATCCCTCAATGTATTTCAGGAGTTTCTTGTTATTCATTAATTGCTCTGCAAAAATTAAGGTGAAGTAAATCACAAAAACCTCAACCGAAATAACGCCTAACAAGTACGGAATCACACTATTCAAACCGCTTTGATTGTAGATATCGAAGCCAATCACGTTTAAATAGCCCAGAGGAATCGATCCCAAAAAACTCACGACAAAACCGACCAGTAAATTTTTGAGATATTTCATCAGTTAGAAATTGAGAATTTTGTTGCTTTGCTCAAGGTGCATACGGTATTCTTTCATACCTGCTTTTCTGGTCAAATATGGAAATCCTTTTTGGTGATTGGCGGCACTAATTTCGAACATATAACGAATGTGCCGCGTTAGTTCTTTCCATGCGAAAAAGACAGAATGTTTCGGGTCGTAGATGTGCGTGGGCTCGCTAGCCGCACCGTTCAATTCGACGACAGCGAAGTTCTTACCTTGCTCGAGTTCTTCCAAAGAATGGTACATCAAATCCAATCGTCCGAAATAAAACTCTGGAATTTGAAGACACATTTCGTTGATGACTTCTGTCAGTTGCGGTGAAATCCAATGGCTGAAATCCAGGAATTTGGCGCCGCGAATGTGATTGCCATACGGCACTAAATTGCGTTGTTCGCCAAGATCTAAAACGGTTTGCAAATCGGCTCCGTATTCCTTTTGTAGCACTTTGAGTTGGAGTTCATGTCGCGGATCTTTCTTGATCAAAGTTTCAATTGTCGATTTTCCGTCGCCCGTGACGATTAGGAATTCTTTCCCGACAATTCCAGTGATTTTGCCTTTTTTTTCGTGTGGATAGCGCACATAGAAAATCCCGATTTCGTTGGGATACGGAATCAAATCTTGTAACAAATAATCAAAATTTACTTTATCATGATAAGCTTTTAGTTCAACATTATTGTGTATTTTCTTCACCGCAGAACCACGCAAGCCAATATCGGGTTTGGCAATGAGTGGATAGTTGAATTGCTCCTCTTTGAAACGGTCTAACACTAACTCAAAAGCAGTGTTTTCCTTGATCAACTCTGTTTTTGGATAGTACTTTTTTGGAATCAGGTTATAGATTTCCTTTTTCGACTCCATGATAAAGCCGCCATTTTTGATCGATGGATTGGACGCATTGAAAAAGAAAATGGTCCGCGCTTTTAACCCAAGATAGGCCCATTGAAAATAGATTGGAATGTACACCACGTGCATCGGCCAATATTCCCAGTGGAGTAGTTTATGGAGGAAGAGTTTCAAGTTGGTTGTGGGTTGTATGTTATAGGTTGTATGTTATAAGTTGTAAGTTGTGGTTTGTAAGTTGCGTGAGTGATGGCAGTGGCATCCTTTTGCGGAATTCCATGAAGCAAAAGATAGAGCGGACAGCACGACGGCGCCTGAAATAAGTTGATTTAAGTACAGTTGTACTTGCGCCGGCACGCCCAAATTACACATGAATAAACGTATTTGAGAATTCTTTTTCTTCGATCAAATCATGGTGCATGACCGTGATTTTGTTTTGATCGATGACACTTTGTGTGATGCTTAAAGTTTTGAGTTGGTCGTTTCTATTGATGATTAATCCGTGTTGGGCATTGTCGGCTTCGGTGTAGCGATGAAAACGGAACATTTCCTCGAAGGTCACTTCTGGTGTTGTATCTAAAAAAGTGGAGAACCACTGCGCTCTTTGGTCGCGAATTTCTTTTGAATAAAGTGTTGAAGACGACCAAATGTGATTTTCATTCGTATTTAATTTTACGGTGCTTTTTTCGGTTCCATTCCACCGCAATTGATAAAGTTGTTGATCTTGAAAAAGGACGATTGTAAAGGGTTCTACGCTTTCTAGATCGATATTTTCCCAAGCATTTATGGCGGATTCCGAGCTGAAAATATCGAGGACAATCAGGCCACGGCTTCTGCGATACGGTGGATTCCATTCGTGTTTTTCATCAGCGCCATTGAGCAAAACCAGCACATTGGCGTTTTCATCGACGACATACCAAGTTCCGCCTGCTTTGGGGTCTTTGGGGAAAAATAAATTCTTTTGATTGACGAGGTAATTCCTTGGTTCAACCGCAGGTCGTGCTACTTGCTCGTCGCGATTGGAAGTAATGATGATTTTGCCACTGGAATGGACAAAACTTACGGTGCACATTGTTTTCTGTATTCGATGGTGGAACGCGCGACGCCAAAATTTTCGTCGACTTGAAGTTTGCCATTCATGAGAATCGCCACTTTAATCAGTGCTTGGTGATGAATGCAATGTTCTAGATTGTAGAGCAATTCTCTGAGGTAATTGCTTTCGATGCGGATTGCTGAACCATCGATGATTTGTTGCAATTCGATTTTTTTGTTCTCTCGATCAATGGTACTTTGGATTTCCTTGATTTGAGACATCGCAAATTCTGAACTTGTCTGTATCAATTTATTGCGCTGGCGTTGGTCGTAGTTGACGATTCCGGATTCGTATTGAGCATTCAAACACTGAAACATCTCGATGATGTGGCGTGTGTGTTCCCCAATGGTTGCGTTGCTCAGTTCGTGACAGGGCTGCGCATAATCTGCATCGGAAATTTGTGCGAGTAAATCGTTTAATTCCTGTAAACTATGATGAATAGCTGGTAACAACATATTTTTACAATTGAAACTTTAATAGACTTTGCATTTTATCTCTGTTCTGAAACACCAGAATTGCACAACAAATAAACGTAATTATTGCCAAAATAAAAAGTGTTCCGCCATCGTTTTTTACTTCAATTCCTAAAAAAATCAAATGAGATAGGATGGCGCCAGACATGGTTCCTAAACCAAGTAACGCTCCAAGTAAAGTTGTTCGTGGAACTAAAATTAGAATAGACGCGATTAATTCGATAATGCCCGAGCCAATTCGACCAAAAGGTTCCGCTCCTAGCGTTGAAAAAATATAGACGCTTTCTTCTGCTCCTGTAAACTTAAAGTAGAGTGTTTGCACCAAAATAACGACTGCGGTTAGTTTGATGATCCATGTAAATATGTTGTTATTCATGATATAGATTTTTTATTTATTTGAAAATGAGTTAATTTGAAAATTAGGACACAGTTCTTGTTTTTGAAAGCTGACAACCGACAACTAATTAATAAACTTCTTCCAATTCGCATCGGCTTTTTTCTTTAAGTTCACTTCGTCTTTGTTCCAACTTTTTAAGGTGTTATTGAAATACGCATTGTAGTAAAGATTTAGTTTTCCATCCACAATTTTGAAAGTTTCAGGGTCAATTTCTACTTTTTCACCAGTTGCTCCCATGGCATAAGCGCACCATCCACCGTATTGCGGTTCGTAACTCGCCGGGTTTTTGGCAAAAACGTCTTTGTTGGCTTGAGACGAAAAATAATAGATGACACCTTCGTGAGAGCTCGCAATGGTTGTTTTTCCTTTTACCGCTTTCTTTTGTTTGAAATACGCTACGGGATCATAACCTTGAATGGCGACTTTCTTTTCTAGGTTGAATTCTGACGTTCTTTTTGCGGCACTTTGTGCAAAGGTTTTTGCTGATAGTAAGGCAACGAATAGGATTAAAATTGATTTTTTCATTTCTTTAGATTTTAATTTGTCTTTTAAATTTAAATTGATTTTTAATTTCTTGAGACAAAGATAAAGTGCGATGAAAAAGTGTTTTGTCTGCTACTTTACTTTTGAAGAGATAATGTTGGAATTATTTTTCTTTTTTGATTTTTTCCCAAGTTTTACTGGCTTTCTCAATCCGGTTTTTTTGATCTTTCAACCACATTTCTCTAACTTCTAAATTATAGTTTAGATATAACTTATTATCAATAACCGTAAACGCTTCAGTCTGAATCGGTGCTTTGTATCCTTCGGACATTCCATAGGCACAATAACCTCCAAATTGCGGCAAATACTGCTCCGGATTTTTCAAGAAAAGTGTTTTATTGTTCTCGGAGGAAAAGTAATAGATTGCTCCGTTGAACTCAGAAGTAATTTCTTTCTTTCCTTCAATGGCTTTGTTACTTTCAAAATAAGCCACAGGATCATAGCCTTGAATCGCTATTTTGTTTTCCACATTAGTTTGCGCAAAAACAGAATTTGCTATTAATGCTACTAGTAAAAAGATTAGTTTTTTCATGATGAGTAAATTTATTAATGTTTTAAAATGAATAGTGGTACTGTAACCCGAGTACCAGACTTCTTGTCAAACCATCAGGTCTCACTTCGCGCACAACAAAAGGCGATGCAATCGAAAGCTCGATTTGATTTTGTTGATTGATGCGATAAGTACTTAGCAAATTTCCGTTGACCGTCAGTCCATCAGATCCTTTAATGCTTTCTCGTTGACCGAAAATATTCTCATAGGAATCTTCTCCTAAATGATAAATAAACAAGACATTCGGCTTGAAGGAAAACTTAGACTTTGGAACCGTTACCAAATAAGTAGCGCGAAGCAACGCATCGGGTTTGCGCTCAAACAAATTGGTTGAAGGAAAATCTGAAGTCCCAGAATACTCTGAAAAATAGGAGTTCTTATTCAAATTGACCACGGGAATTTGCAATGCGGCATTAAAATCCCATTGCTTGTAATGAAGATTAGTACCGACAAACGCATCGACAGTTCCCAAACTCGACTGATAATCCAGCGGCAAAGAATAACCGTTTATTTTTAGATTGGAGGCGGTAAAAGGGAATTTCAATCCAAGAAGCGTGCTCCATTGTTTTGACTTTGACTCTTTAAAAGTATAATTCCCAATGAGGAAAGCATCTCCGAATTGGGTTCGCGTTCCAAAGCTACCGTTGGCAGTTGACAAAGTTACTTTACTAGTAAAAGCAAATCGCTCATTGAATCGTTTGGTATACGAAATGTAATGCGACAAATACTGCACATCTGCTTCGCCTAAACTATAGATGGAAGCATATTCCAGACTGTTTTTGAACTGTTCTTTTTCGTCCGTAAATCCTTTGTTGATAGAGCAAATCCCTGCGTCACTGCAACCTTGAGCCGAAATTTTGGATACAAATAATAATATCGCCAAGATTAAAAAATGTTTTTTCATAATTATTAATTTTGAGTTAGTGTTGCAATCGCAAACAAATGATTGTATTGTTGGCAATGAATTAAAACGTGAGAATAACGCGCAACATCGACGCTACTGGGAATGGAATAAACCGTTTGAGAAGTCAAGTTGCCCAAGTTCACAAATTCGGTTGGCTCGGCGGCTTTAGACAAATAGACTTTCAAATCAGGTCCGTTTGAGACACTAAAGTTCTCTAGGTTGACTTTGTATTGTCCGTTTTCTAAATAAATTTTGGCTTCTCCGCTGACAGTTATGCCCGACGTGGGGACGAAAACTCCAGAATATTGGAGTTCTGCAACAGGATTAAGCACGATTTTTTCCTGATCTTTGGTTAGTATTCCTTCTTCTTGGCACGAAACCAAGCTGAATAAGACCGGTAATAAATAAAGAATTTTTCGCATAGTAATTGTAATTTTTATTTACAAACGTACTATGAATGAGATTGTTGTTTTGTCGGGTAGTTTACAATTGGCCCAATTTTAAGAAATTAATTCATTCCTCTGGCAAACCCCGTCACGGCGATACATCTGTGGAGAAACACCGCGCAAGAAGCGACGAAGAGGAGGGGGGGGCGCGGCTGGAAGCGGGGAATGAACCCCCAAAGCCGAGGCGACCCACGGGGCGCGCCGGAATCATATTCGGAAAACACCCCCCTGTGCGAACCCAAATTAAGTATAGTGTTAACCGGGCGAAACATGCAAGCCAGCGTTTGGGGGCCGAAGCCTGCAGGGCCCGAGCGCCCGCGCGAATGAGGAAAATTTCCCAAGGGCCAAAAACCCCGATCTCGATAAACCAACTTCATTTTCAGAAAGGCCATCAACGACAATGGAACCCCTTTGACTGCATCCGTAAAAGTTATTTGGCAAAGTTTTTTGGAGAAATCCCGTCCACGGACGCAACGCCACCCAAACCACCGCAAACCCGGTCCCGAACGCGCGCCCTGCCCCGGTAAGGGAGCAAAACAAACCGCCCGCAAACCCAGCCGGGGAAAACGCCCAGACCGCCGCCAAGCGGCCGAGCCCCCCTGCCCTGCCGCCACGGAACGGGCAAACCTGCCTAGTAGTATCAAAATTGCTTGATTGTTTTCGAAACTTGTCCTTGTTGGAACCGAAAATGTGTTGCTATTTTTTTTTCTTCAATTTTTTCTGTACATTGACTGACAGCGCACAGCCGTGACAATATTCGCAAGGTGGGACAATTTTTCAACGGACGCAAGCTTTGAAAAATCATCTATCAAAATTTCTTTTCTGGAGTAATATATCAATTGCTTCTCCTCCATTTCGTTGAGCAATTGTGTGGCAGTTTGGCGTGAGGTACCGATGATTTGAGCGATGTCGGCTTGGGTGAGGTAATTGTCGATGGAGACTTTATTGCCGTTGAATTTACCTTCCCGTTCAGCCCATTCTTTAATAAAAGTGTGCAATCGTGTTTTGGCGTCTTTAGAAATAAGGTTGGAGTAACTGTTTTTGATGCGCTTCATTTTCAAACCCACAAACTTGGTATACGTCAATGCTAAGTTGGGGTTTTGCAACATTAAATTTTCAAAATCAGACAACAAAAAGCTACAAATAATCACTTCCTCTGTCAATGCTTTGGCGTATTCGCTGGAATTTTTGTCACTTTCTAAAGTCAATTCGCCAAACAAATCGCCTTTTTGAATAATGTCTTTGATGGTTTCGTTACCGTCTTCATCAATTTCGACGATTTTGATATTGCCTTTTTGAGCAGAAATATTCTTGGCACTTCGCTAGAGGAAAAGTAAATGACATCGCCTTTTTAGCTTTCTTAAATCCAGTATGATGCACAATTGCTTCACTTGAGACATACTCAGCGTCCAAAATAGCTTGTGGTCGCGCAAGTACCAGTATTTTAATTCTTCTGACATACAAAAAAACAATTACAATAAAGATCGTCACGAATGTAAACAAAAAACCCTTTTAGAATATTGTCCTAAAAGGGTTTTCTTTCAAATTAAATAAATCTAGGACACCAATCCTCGTGAAATAACGATTCGTTGAATTTCAGAAGTTCCTTCATAAATCTGTGTGATTTTAGAATCGCGCATCATACGTTCTACGTGGTATTCGGCAACATAACCGTTTCCTCCGTGAATTTGTACCGCTTCATTCGCCACTTCTAAAGCAATTTCAGAAGCATATAATTTCGCCATCGCTCCTGAATGTGAAATATCTTTGCCTTCGTCTTTTTCGCAAGCAGCTTTCATGATAAGCAATCGAGCGGCTGTGATTTTGACATACATATCTGCCAATTTAAAGGCAATCGCCTGATGATTGAAAATTTCTTTTCCAAAAGCTTTGCGTTCATGCGAATATTTTAAAGCTAATTCATAAGCTCCAGTTGCAATACCTAAAGCTTGCGAGGCAATTCCAATTCGACCACCATTCAATACATTCATCGCGAAATTAAATCCGAACCCGTCTGCACCAATACGATTTTCTTTAGGCACTTTTACATCCGTAAACATGAGTGAATGCGTATCAGAACCACGAATTCCCATCTTTTTTTCTTTGGGACCAACTTCAAATCCTGGCCAACCTTTTTCTACAATAAACGCGTTGATTCCTTTGTGTTTTTTCGCAACATCGGTTTGCGCAATCACTAAATAAGTAGAAGCGGTTGCTCCATTGGTGATCCAGTTTTTTGTTCCGTTTAAAAGGTAATGATCTCCTTTATCAATCGCCGTTGTTTTTTGTGAAGTCGCATCCGATCCCGCTTCTGGTTCCGACAAACAAAAAGCACCGATTACTTCGCCTTTCGCCAACGGAACTAAGTATTTCATTTTTTGTTCTTCGTTGCAATATTTTTCAATACCGGCGCAAACCAAAGAATTATTCACGGACATAATTACTGCGGCAGAAGCATCTACTTTGGCAATCTCCGTCATCGCAATGACATAGGATATACTATCCAAACCTGAACCGCCATATTTCGGATCGACCATCATGCCCATAAAACCTAGATCAGCCATCATTTTGACTTGTTCTGTGGGAAATTTAGAATGTTCGTCTCTTTCTATTACTCCTGGCAACAACTCGGCTTGAGCAAAATCTCGAGCGGCTTGTTGAATCATCAAATGTTCTTCGGTAAGATTAAAATCCATGTGCTATATGCTAAAGTGGGACGTTTTTTTTAATGGTTTTCAAATGTATAATTTAAAAGTTAAAATTTCAAACGTTTTCGTATTTTTAACCCATGTTTAAAGATTCTTATACTATCATTGGCGTCATGTCAGGAACTTCGCTTGATGGCGTCGATTTGGCTCACATAAATTTCATTTTAAGTAATAATCATTGGACTTTTGAAATTGGTGTTGCTGAAACCATTTCCTATGATGAAAAATGGTTAAATCAATTGAAAAACGCCGTCACTTTTACCAAAGATCAACTTCAGGAACTCAATCAAAATTACACGGAACTTTTGGGAAATATCATTCGAGATTTTATCGAAAAACACCAACTCAAAAGCATCGATGCGGTTTGTTCTCATGGGCACACGATTCTGCATCAACCACAAAACGGTTATACCTTGCAAATCGGAAACCTTCCGGAAATTGCAGCAATTTGCCAGCTAAATGTAGTTTGTGATTTCCGAGTTCAGGATGTTCAAATGGGCGGTCAAGGCGCGCCACTTGTCCCAAGCGGTGACCGTTTGTTGTTTTCGGAATTTGACTATTGTTTGAACTTGGGTGGTTTTTCCAATATTTCGTTTGAACAAGACGGAAAGCGAATCGCCTTCGACATTTCTCCAGTGAATACTGTTTTGAATTTTTACGCCAATCAATTGGGATTTGCTTACGACGATCGCGGGACAATTGCCCAATCGGGAGAACTTCATTCCACTTTATTCGACGCTTTGAATGCCCTGGATTTTTATCAAAAACCATTTCCAAAATCGTTAGGATTTGAATATGTGAAAGAAGTCGTTTTGCCTTTGATGGAATCTTATACAATGTCTTCAGAAGAAAAAATGCGAACCTTTGTTGAACACGTAGCGTTCCAAATTGCGAACGCATCGCCCGTAAAAAAAGGCAAACTTTTGATTACCGGCGGCGGCGCTTACAATGATTTCTTAATTGAGAGATTACAATTTTACGCGCCTGAAGTAACTATCACCATTCCAGAACCAAAAGTCTTGGAATATAAAGAAGCATTAATTTTTGGCTTGTTGGGTGTTTTAAAATTGCGTAACGAAATCAATGTTTTGAGTAGCGTTACCGGAGCGAAACACGATCACTCCAGCGGAGTTATTTATAAACGCAACGATTTTATTTCTTGATTACCCGAATGGTTTGCTGCTGATTTCCTTGTAAAACCGTGACATTATACAAACCTGATTGATACGAAGTCCCCAATTCTTGTTTGGACAATTCAGAAGCAATAACTTGTCTTTGCTCAATGACTTTTCCTAACATATCGTAGACTTTAACGGTAACGAGATCCGCAGAATTCCTGTCAGATTTCAGCGTAAATCCTTCTCCAAATGGATTGGGAAATGCAATCATTGGACTGTTACCAACCATTTCAACATTGGAAAGTAATCTGAAATTGATAGTGGCGCCTTCTGTACCACTTTCACCACCAATATTAAGTATTAATAGGCCATTAGCAAAAGAAATAGCAGTAGAAAGAGTATTTTGATTGCAAAACACAATAGGCACATTCAAAGTAGCGCCTTGTGAAAAATCTGTATTAAAAACCAAACTACCCACAGTATCTAAATCCCAAGGAATCGAACTGGTAAAACGAAAACGAGCAAACTTATAATTCACATTAGCAGCGAGTAATGGAGCGGCAGTATATGGAAATATTGAAGGAAAAAATGTCCAACGTAAAGATCTGCGTGATGAATCATGATGAGGAGACAAGGTATTCGGGCCTATCCCAGGAAAATCTGTTGCCGAAGGTTGGTCAACGACTTCCAACGTACCCGTAGCACCTATAGGCAACATATTATCACTGTACAAAACGTTCCCGGCATATGCAGAAAAGTACAGCGGAGTTACACCGGTGTTCTTAAGAAAAACATCGTACTCTATCGTATTTTCGGTAGCAACAATATTGTCGAGGGTCAGCGTAATTTGATTTCCAACACAGGGTTGTGCATGCCCATTACTTGTTGATAATAAACCTAAAATTACAATAAAAAAGGTGGTAAATTTTGTAAAAGTGTAGTTTTTTTCATGGGAAAGTGCTTTGGTTTTCGAAGTTTCTTTTGTAACGAATTCAAATGTAACCATTTACTATTCTATAGACAAGAAAAACTGTTTTAATTAGCATGAAAGATCTACTCAAAAAATTCGAAAACAAAACGCTCGAAATCATTTTTAATTGAAAGAACGCAATTTTACCTACCTAGAATAGCGATTACAATTCCAGAATCTAAAATACTAGAATTTAAAGAAGCTTTGATTTTTGGCTTATTGGGTGTTTTGAAATTGCGAAATGAAATTAATGTTTTGAGTAGTGTAACCGGAGCGAAGCACGATCACTCTAGCGGAATGATTTACACACGCAACGATATTATTTCTTGATCACCCGAATGGTTTGTTGCTGATTTCCTTGTAAAACCATGACATTATACAAACCTGATTGATACGAATTTCCCAATTCTTGTTTGGACAATTCTGAAGCAATAACTTGTCTTTGCTCGATGACTTTGCCTAGCATATCGTAGACTTTAAGAGTAACTACATCCGTAGAATTCAAATCAGATTTCAGCTTAAAACCTTCTCCAAATGGATTGGGAAATGCAATCATCGGACTGTTACCAACCATTTCAACATTGGAAAGCAATCTGAAATTGATCGTGGCGCCTTCTGTACCACTTTCGCCGCCTATATTGAGTATTAAATTGCCAGTAAGCAAAGAAATACCAGTAACAGCATTATTTTGATTACAATAAACATATGGAACATTTAAGACAACACCTCCTGCGGAATTGGTGCTAAAAACCAAAGAAGAGACAGTATCTAGATCCCACGGAATAGAACTTGTAAAACGAAAACGAGCAAACTTATAATTTACATTAAATGCGAGTAATGGAGCAGCAGTACTTGGAGATATTGGTAAACATGACCAACGTAGTTGTCGAGTCCCTGGCATATGTTGAGCAAAAACAGCTGCACTTCCTATCCCAGGAAAATCGAGTGGTGACGGTTGATCGACCACTTCTAAAGTACCTGTTGCACCAAGAGGCAGTAAATTGTTTCCGTATAAAATACAACCGCCATAACTGCTGAATTTCAGTGAAGTTACACCGGTGTTTTTAAGAAAAACATCATATTCTATGTTGTTTTCGGTAGCAACAATATTGTCGAGCGTCAGCGTAATTTGATTTCCCACACACATTTGTGCATGCCCATTACTTGTTGATAATAAACCTAAAATTACAATAAGACAAGTGGTAAATTTTGTAAAAGCGTAGTTTTTTTTCATGGGAAAGTGCTTTAGTTTTCGAAGTTTCTTTTATAACGAATTCAAATGTAACCATTTACTATTCTATAGACAAGAAAAACTGTTTTAATTAGCATGAAAGATCTACTCAAAAAAATTCGAAAACAAAACGCTCGAAATCATTTTTAATTGAAAGAACGCAATTTTACCTACCTAGAATAGCGATTACAATTCCAGAATCTAAAATACTAGAATTTAAAGAAGCTTTGATTTTTGGCTTATTGGGTGTTTTGAAATTGCGAAATGAAATTAATGTTTTGAGTAGTGTAACCGGAGCGAAGCACGATCACTCTAGCGGAATGATTTACACACGCAACAATATTATTTCTTGATCACCCGAATAGTTTGCTGCTGATTTCCTTGAGCAACCATGACATTATACAAACCTGCTTGATACGAAGTTCCCAATTCTTGCTTGGACAATTCAGAAGCAATTACTTGTCTTTGCTCGATGACTTTGCCTAGCATATCGTAGACTTTAAGAGTAACTACATCCGTAGAATTCAAATCAGATTTCAGCTTAAAACCTTCTCCAAATGGATTGGGAAATGCAATCATCGGACTGTTACCAACCATTTCAACATTGGAAAGCAATCTGAAATTGATCGTGGCGCCTTCTGTACCACTTTCACCACCAATATTAAGTATTAATTGGCCAGTAATAAAAGTAATAGAAGTCGAAGCAAAATTTTGATTACAATAAACCTGTACGGAATTCAAAGTCACACCAGCTGTTGGAATTGTATTAAACGCTAATGAAGCCACTGTATCTAAATCCCAAGGAATAGAACTTGTAAAACGAAAACGAGCAAACTTATAATTAACATTGGTAGCGAGTAATGGAGCAGATGCGCTCGGCGTAATTCCTGGAACAAAAATCCAACGTAAAGATTTACTTGATGATTGATGATAAGGAGATAAGGTATTAGGGGCTATCCCAGGAAAATCTGTTGCCGAAGGTTGGTCAACGACTTCTAACGTACCCGTTGCGCCTATAGGCAACATATTATCACTATACAAAACGTTTCCGCTATACGAAGAAAATTTCAATTGACTTGTACCCGTATTTTTTAGAAAAACATCGTATTCTATGGTATTTTCAGTAGCAACAATATTGTCGAGCGTCAGCGTAATTTGATTTCCCATACAGGTTTGCGCATGTCCATTACTTATTACTAACAAACCTAAAATTAGAACAAGACAGGTGGTAAATTTTGTAAAAGTGTTATTTTTTTTCATAGCAAAGTGCTTTAGTTTTCGAAGTTTCTTTTGTAACAAATTCAAATGTAACCATTTACTATTCTATAGACAAGAAAAACTGTTTAAATTAGTAGCAAAACAATTTATAAATAAACTCTTCCCAAAATCCATATATTTGCAGCACAAAAAGAAGAATTAAAAAAAGCATGAAAGAATTACTCAAAAAATTCGAAGATAAAACACCCGAAATCATATTCAACTGGAAAGATGCCGAAACCGAGGCTGAAGGTTGGACCGTCATCAATTCGCTCCGAGGAGGCGCTGCAGGCGGAGGGACAAGAATGCGGAAAGGCTTAGACATGAATGAAGTACTTTCTTTGGCAAAAACGATGGAAGTGAAATTTTCTGTTTCGGGTCCAGCGATTGGCGGTGCCAAATCAGGCATCAATTTCGATCCTAATGACCCTAGAAAGAAAGGCGTTTTGCAACGTTGGTATAAAGCGGTTTCTCCTTTATTGAAAAGCTATTACGGAACCGGTGGTGATTTGAACGTGGATGAAATTCATGAAGTGATTCCAATGACCGAAGAATGTGGGGTTTGGCATCCGCAGGAAGGTGTGTTTAACGGGCATTTCAAACCAACCGAAGCTGATAAAATCAACCGCATCGGGCAATTGCGTCAAGGTGTGGTGAAAGTGATTGAAAATCCGAATTTTTCGCCAGACGTTTCCAGAAAATATACCGTTGCGGATATGATTACCGGTTATGGCGTTGCGGAAGCGGTTCGTCATTATTACAGTATTTATGGAGGTCATGTAAAAGGAAAAAAAGCCATTGTGCAAGGCTTTGGAAATGTTGGTTCTGCCGCCGCTTTTTATCTAGCAGAAATGGGCGCTAAAGTCATCGGGATTATCGACCGAGACGGCGGAGTCATAAATGAAAACGGATTTACTTTTGAACAAATACGAACACTATTTTTGAACAAAGACGGAAATAAATTGGTCGCATTTAATATGATTCCGTTTGATGAAATCAATTCAAAAATTTGGTCTTTGGGTGCAGACATCTTTACGCCTTGCGCCGCCTCAAGATTAGTAACGCAAAGCCAAATGGACAGCATGATTGCCTCTGGATTAGAAGTAATTTCTTGCGGAGCCAATGTGCCGTTCGCAGACAAAGAAATCTTCTTCGGTCCGATTATGGAGGACGTGGATCAGAAAATTAGTTTGATTCCAGATTTCATCTCTAATTGCGGCATGGCAAGGGTTTTTGCTTATTTTATGGAAAAGAAAGTGCAAATGACCGATGAAGCTATTTTTGCTGATACGTCGAATATCATCAAAAATGCGATTCAAAAAGCGCATGACCTCAATCCATCTAAAACCAATATCAGCGCGACTGCTTTTGAAATTGCGTTGAAACAATTGGTTTAAATTTTAGCACTGATTTCAAAACAATTTTTAGTACATTTATTCGTTTAAAAAAAGAAACCCTGTTCAATAAATTCTTGATATTATGGACATTTCTCTAAATAAAGACCAACAAAAATCGGCACTACTGACCACTCTTGTTGTGGGTTTGTTGCTACTAATACTTTTTTTCGTCAGATTTTGGCCACCTTCCAATCTTAAGGAATTAATGGGTGGCGGTGGCGGTGGCGGCATCGAAATGAACTTTGGAGATAGTGATTACGGAATGGGAAATAATTTCAAAAGCGAAACTTTAAATGTAAAAGAAGAGCAAAGCAAGCAAGCACCTGCAACAGCTTCTCCTGAAGACAATGTAATTACCGAAGATGACGCAGCCGACGATATTGCCGCTTTACCAAAAAACGAGAAGCCAAAAAAGACTACGCCGGCGGTTGTAAAAATGGAAACAAAACCAGTGGTTGAAAAACCGAAAGTTTCCAAAAACACCAATGACGCGCTTTCCAATTTGCTGAACTCGAATAAAGGTGGTGACGGAAATGACAAGACGGGAGGCAATAAAGGAAGACCAGACGGTAAACTTTCCTCTAGCGGTTATAGCGGGAGCGGTTCAGGCACAGGTTCTGGAACTGGATCTGGTTCGGGTACAGGTAGTGGAAGTGGTTCAGGAAACGGCAGCGGTTCGGGCAGTGGCAATGGTTCAGGAAAAGGAAGTGGTTCAAATTATATGTTAGGAAACAGAAAAGCCTTAAGCAAACCCGTACCCAATTACACTTGTAATGAAGAAGGAAACGTAGCGGTTCAGATTTCAGTAGACCAATCAGGAAATGTTGTTGCAGCGAAACCTGGAGTAAGAGGAACAACCAATGCTGCAAAATGTCTTTTAGACGAAGCCAAAAATGCAGCAATGAGAACACGTTGGGAACCCGATAGTAATGCAAAGGAGACGCAAGTTGGATTGATTATTTATAATTTCAGTTTGAATTAAGAGAAGATATAAACTTAAAAAATTAGCCACGAATTCACCGATTAATTAGTGAATTCGTGGCTGTTTTATTAAGTATATTTATTACTTAGGACTTGTAGCAATGACGAATTTGAGTTTATTCTTTACTCCGATTTGCAATACATCTACTAAATCCTGCACTTGCATGTTGAATGGGATTCTTATTATTACCCTTTGATCTTTGGAAGCATCCATTTTAGAAAGCAAAGTTTCTTCCAATTTTTCAAAGGCAACTTCTTCCTTATCTACAAAAAATCGTTTTTCTTCCGTTACTGAAATCGTAATTAGTTGCTTGTTGGTCTTCTCATTGGTTTTTGACTTGGGCAAGGTCATTCGAATCACGTTTGGATTGGCTAATGTTGATATAATCAAGAAAAACAAAAGCAAGAAAAACATGATATCGCTCAATGATGAAGTTGCCACTTCAGCATGAAATCGTTTATTTCGTTTTATCGCCATGATTTGGTCTTTGAATAATATTTACAAATTCTAACACTTGTTTTTGAATTGATAGCGCAAAACTGTCAATTTTACCATTGAATAAGTGGTACGCACTATAAGCTAAAATACCAACGATAAGTCCCGCTCCAGAGCTAATCATTTTTTCATACAAACCACCAGAAATATTACCGATACTAATATCTTCGGTAACTGAAATACTATAAAATATTTTGATTACACCCGAAATAGTTCCGATGAAACCTAAAGTTGGAGCGATACCGGCAATTAGCCCTAGTTGCCCGAGCTTTTTCTCCATTTCACCAATTTCGATGTTTGCAGCGCGTTCCATGTTTGATTCAATTTCAGTAATTGGACGACCGATAGTCAAAATTCCTTCCTTTAATACATTGCCTTGTGCATTACCACTTCGTTCTGCCGCTGTACATGCCATTTCAAGATTTCCCGCATTTAGATTAACACGAATATCTTTGATTAGATGGTTATCAATTTTTGATGCTTTGCTGATAAACAGATATCTTTCGAAAACTAAGTAAACGGTATAAATGAATAAAATCACAATAGGAATTAAGAAAAAACCTCCTTTGAAAATAAATTCCAAGACGGAGATCTCAGTATTTACCGGCAGGGATTTAGCTAATTCAGCTGGATTCACTTGCGACAAGGTATCGGCTTGTATTTGTAAAAAAGTAGTAATCATATTTGTTGTTGTTTTTTAGACTTTTATGACAAAATAATTTCAAATTTGTATCGGCAGTGACGACTACGCAATATTAAACTAAAAAAGAAAGAATTTATTTTACATTTTGAATTTTTATTAAAAAGTAATGAACTATAAAGAGACCGTCAATTGGATGTTCCAACAGTTGCCTATGTACCAAACTCAAGGCGCGTCTGCCTATCGGAAAGATCTGACGAATACCATTTTACTCGCAAATCATTTGGGAAATCCAGAGAGAAATCTCAAATGCATTCATGTTGCTGGAACAAACGGGAAAGGATCCACTTCACATTTGCTAGCATCCATTTTTCAAGAAGCTGGCCATCAAGTCGGGTTGTATACTTCACCACATTTGAAAGATTTCAGAGAACGTATTAAGATTAATGGTACTGAAATTTCGGAAGAATTCGTTACGAAATTTGTGCATCAACATCGAACATTTTTCGAAAATAACAGCCTAAGCTTTTTTGAGATGAGTGTGGGTTTAGCATTTGAATATTTTAGAGAGAAACAGGTAGATCTTGCGATCATTGAAGTCGGTATGGGCGGTAGGTTAGACTCCACAAATATTATCAATCCATTGGTCTCAGTCATCACCAATATTGGATTAGATCATGTTCAATTTCTCGGAAATACATTAGAATTGATTGCCAATGAAAAAGCTGGGATTATTAAATCTAATGTTCCCGTAGTTATTGGTGAATATACTCCTGAAACAAAAATTGTTTTTCAAGACAAAGCGCTGGAAAACCATTCGGAAATATTCTTTGCTTCAGATGAAATTAAAGAAGACTATCCATCCGCTCTATTAGGGAATTACCAAATTTTTAATAAGAAAACGGTTCTAAAGACCATTCGAGTTATGCAATCTATGGAGGAATTTAAGATAGCTGAAGTGCATATAAAAGACGGTTTTTTAAATGTTGTTAAGAATACAGGTCTACAAGGCAGATGGCAACAATTACAAGAATCACCAAAGGTAATTTGCGATACCGCACATAATTCAGATGGATTAAAAATAGTGATGAAACAGGTTCTTCAACAAGAATATAAACATTTACATATTGTCATTGGAGTTGTAAATGATAAAGAATTGGATGCTATTTTACCTTTATTTCCAACAAATGCCACCTATTATTTTTGCAAACCTAACATTCCACGTGGACTAGAAGCAGTAATTTTAAAAGAAAAAGCATGTGAGAATAAATTAATTGGAGAAGTTTACAGCTCAGTTTCAGAAGCTTATCTGGCTGCTAAAAAAAATGCGGATCAAGAGGATTTCATCTTTGTTGGAGGCAGTACATTTGTTGTTGCAGAAATTTTGTAATAAAATTGAATTTTGTTTGCAAATATCAAAAACTACCTTATATTTGCACACGCAATCAGGGCGATTAGCTCAGTTGGTTCAGAGCATCTGGTTTACACCCAGAGGGTCGGGGGTTCGAATCCCTCATCGCCCACAAGTTTAACAACAAATGGTTTCAAAACCCTATAAATCTTATGATTTATAGGGTTTTTTCTTTTGCGCATATACCAAATTATTCATTCAATCTTAATTGGAAAGGAACAAAATCGAGACCCTAAAAATTTTACAAATTAGGGTCTCGCTAAATCTTCTCAATCCTTTCAAACAGTCGTACTAACAACCAGTTCAATGCTTGTTCAAAATATGTACATCTTGTTTGTTATCAATTAGAAAATTAAATTGAATACTAATTAAAAGGTTACCACTATGAAAGCAAAAATCACTTTACACATTTATGCGAAAACCACAAAAGCTAATGCAGCTGGACAATTACCAATTTATATTAGGTTAACAGTTGACGGACAACGTTTCGAATTTAGTTCCAAGAAATTCATTGAAAAATCCAAGTGGTCGTCAGAACTATCCAAAATGAAGGGCAGCTCGGAAGAAGCTAGAACATTAAATAACTATCTTGATTTGATGAAATCTAAAGTTTTTGATGTTCAAATGGAGTTAATCCATAAAAATGAAGAATTATCTCTGGAGAATTTCAAATCAAGAATATTAGGAACCCATCAACGAGAAAGAATGATAATTCCAATTTATCAAAATCATAATGATAAAATCGAAGACCTTATCGGAAATGGATATGCGTATGGAACATTAGAACGCTTCAAAATATCTTTAAAACACCTGCAAGAATTCATTTTGTGGAAATACAACATTTCGGACATAAGCATTACCAAAATTGATTACGCATTTGTAACCGAATTTGAATTCTATTTGCGAAGCGTTAAAAAATGCAATAACAATACTGCTGTTAAATATGTTAGGAATTTCAGAAAAATAATTAAGATTTGTTTGGATAACGATTGGTTAGATAAAAATCCTTGTAGCCGATACGAAGGTAAAATGAAAGAAGTGGAACGAGATTTTCTTACCGAAGAAGAGCTAAATAGAATTTACAACAAACGATTTTCGTCAGAACGATTAACATTGGTTAAAGACATTTTTATATTCTTTTGCTACACTGGTTTGGCTTATGTTGATGTGAAAGGTTTGAAGAGAGACCACATCGCAATAGGAATCGATGGCGAAAAATGGATTTTTAAAAACCGTCAAAAAACAGATACCAAGTCTAAAATACCAGTGCTGCCAGTTGCCCAAGAAATCATTCAAAAAATGCTAATCATCCAAGATGTTTAAATGAAGATAGTATTTTGCCCATTTTGACTAATCAAAAATGAATAGTTATCTCAAAGAAATTGGCGACTTATGTGATATTTCAAAAGAAATTACTTTTCACATGGCAAGACACACTTTTGCCACAACTATAACACTCACAAATGGTGTTCCTATCGAAACCGTCAGTAAAATGCTAGGACACAAAAACATACAAACAACACAGCATTATGCCAAAATTCTTGGACAAAAAAGTTAGTGAAGACATGAAAATACTTCGAGATAAATTTTCATTAACCCCAACCCAACAGGATAAAAAAATAATGTAAGGTTTACTTTAAATTTAGTGTTTTTAGTTTTACTTTTTTTGAATCATATCAAAATGTATAAACCTAAAAACACTAAAAAATGAGTGCGAAATTCAAACAATTGCTGTCCGATTTAAACGAACAATTAAACTTTATCAATCTGGAAATGGATGATTCAATAGCAAAATCGGAAAAATCGGTTGAAATAACTTTAAAGGCAATTGGCAATCTAAAAAAGCAATTTCTTAAAGACAAATCAATTAGTACGGATACTGAAATTGATTTCTTTAAAAACATAAAACCCAAGTTTGCCTCCTTATACATCTACCATAATGCCATTTTTAAAATCGAAACAAAGATGCCTCATGGTGGCGACCGCATCACAAAAAAATACCTCAATAAAGAATTGAAAAAACTAAAACGCTATTTTGATAATAATTTAGACTTCTATAATTATCACAGAACCGGAAGCAGTTTTTAGATTCTGATCTTTGTCAGAGGAGGTCCATGATGTAAATTGCGACTGGACAGTTTTTATTTTGAAGCTGATCATAATTTCTCAACATCCCATGATTTTAAGATAGCCAAGATTCTTGCCCATGATTTAGTACAGGTTTACATAGAAACCAAAATTCTTAAAATGGGTAAAAAAGAATACAAAGAAAAATCACAACTTGAACCGAAAGGGAAAATAATTTGGACAGGCTCAAAAGTGTCTTTAACCGAAATAATGTACGCTTTTCACACAAAGGGAGTTTTCAATAATGGTGCTGCCGAATTAAAAGAAATCGCCAGTTATTTTGAAGAAATATTCAATATCGATTTAGGTCAATACCGCAGGACATTCCTTGAAATACGAGAGCGTAAGTCTGATAGAACAAAATTCTAAGCACTCTAGTAGAAGAATTAATTAAAAGGATGGAGGAAACAGATGAAACATTTTAATCATTCTTTTCAATTTATAAAATTGTTCCCAGCAGGTTCAAGTTGTGATTTTTTTCAAATCAAAACACACAAATTTGCATCATAACAATTTAAAATTATCAAAATGGCAGTAGAAATTATTACTCGAGAAGACCTCAACGAATTCCGTTCACTTCTCCTTACCGATTTAAAAGAAATATTTAATTCAAAACCGCAACAGCAAAAACAATGGCTAAAATCCAAGGAAGTCAGAAAGCTGTTAGGGCCATTTCTCCAGGTACTTTACAAAATCTCCGAGTAAACGGAACAATCACTTATACTAAAATAGGTGGAATTCTTTTTTATTCCAGTTCCGATTTAGACAAAGTTCTTGAAACCAACAAAGTTGAAGGCCAACACCAAATCTTTTCAATCGCAAATGATTACCCTTTTTGTTATATCGACGAAGGATCTATTTCGTTGCGCTCTTTGCTGTTAAACTGATTACTATCCCGAAGCTTCGGGACTGAACACTGAATACTTTATTATGAATTACATAAAACATCTAACAGGATTTTTTGAGAAGGTAGCCATCGACAAAACACTCAATCCAACACATGTAAGTTTATATGTGGCATTGTTCCAATTTTGGAATTGCAATCGGTTCAAAAATCCAATCAGTATTTCTCGTGATGAGGTAATGCGAATTAGCAAAATCAGCTCCAAAGCAACCTATCACAAATGCCTTAAAAATTTGCATTCTTTGGGCTATATCAACTACGAACCATCTTACAATCCATTCAAAGGAAGTCACGTTTACCTATTCAATTTTTCGGATGATTTAAAACCAATTCCCAAAAACGAAAAAATAACAATACCAAAAAATGAACTTGTTTTTGAACTGGTTAATGAACAAGTAGTGAACAAGCTCTGTACTAGTAGTGGGACAGGTACTGAACAAGCTCTGGTATCATATATAAACAATACAAACATACCAAACATTTCAAACGATTTAAAGATTGCAAACTTGGACGAGCAAGCAAAAAATTTTGAAAATGATGATGGTTTTTTAAAAAATGATGGTAATGAACAAATGCCTTTTGCATTCGCCGACACCGATGAAAATCAAACTGAAAGCAG
>JADKBW010000016.1 GCA_016714905.1 Flavobacterium sp. | reverse complement strand
ACGAACTGATACATTAGAAATACAAGGTCTGGAAGAGCTTGACATCAAATTCATCACGGTGCACAAATCAAAAGGTTTAGAAGCGGATAATGTAATCGTGCTAAACCTGAAAAATCACTTACTTGGTTTTCCAAACAAAATGACCGACGACCCGATGTTGTCATTATTATTGAGCGATGACGAAGAATATCGTTTTGCGGAAGAACGCAGACTGTTTTATGTGGCGCTAACCAGAACAAAAAACGAAGTGGTGTTGCTTATTCCGACGGATGTGTCTTTATTTGCGGAAGAACTAGTCACAGACAACGACTTTCTATTTTCGGCTAACAATGAAAAACTAAGTAAAACAAATTGTCCTTATTGTCAAACTGGACATCTACTAATTAGAGTTAACCCAATAAGAAACAACCAATTTTTAGGCTGTTCTCATTATCCAAGTTGTAACCAAACGTTTAATAATATAGAAATTTTAGAGAACACGATACTTTGTGTGCTGTTGTAAAAGTGGTTTTATGACAAAAAGAAAAGGACAGTTTAGCACTTTTTTAGGTTGTACTAATTATCCAAAATGTACTAATACCATAAAATTGCAATGACAATTGCCTAGTTAATAACCTATAAACTAGTAGTATTTGAAAAAATGTACTACTTTTATCCCAGCATCAAGAATCCTTACGAGGATGCCAACCGATCAACTCACGACACGGTGGCTTAGTATGCGGAACAGTCGTTCAAATGTGTTGAGAAACAACAAGTCTTTACCGCATTTCACGACGTAGCAAAAAAGTAATTTTTAATTTGTTATGTTATGTGCACATTTTTATCTCCGGCAGACCAAGAGAGCCAATGGCAAGCTGCCCTAGCCTCCGCTAACGATGCGGAATTGTTAGAAAGAATTAACCGCGAAGCAGGACTCCGAGCCTGGAACTCGGCACGAGCCCGGTATCTCCGCCTGCTCCAACAGGAAATCAGGAACCGTGATTGGGACAGTAGCTTGCTCTTTGGTGAAAGCCACAACAGGTTTGCCGGTTTTCACTTGCACCAAAAGGTAGCAATAGTTGACCGTGCATTGGTACCAAAGATGTAAATTAGTTAGCATTTAAGGTGTTGCCCGAATTCCGCAAAGTGCTGCTTTGAGGATTAGGGCAACACCTTAAAATCCTGAACCCGAAAGTTCGATAACCGCATCCAAAACTTCCACATCACGTTCAATTTAATTGCATTTCTTACCATTGTTTTACTATTTTTGGGCAAAATCTGAAACATGCGAAAACTATTACTCTCACTGTTGTTGTATCCTGCTTTATTTCAGGCGCAAAATGCAGCTAGTGCCGATCCGGGATTTATTCCTGCTACGGTTTGGAATAATTATGAAAAACAAGTCAACGATATGGCGCTTCAGTCCGACGGCAAAATTGTCATTGCGGCTACCCAATATGATTTCGATACGGGATGGACGCGAACCATAGAACGACTCAATGCAAACGGTTCGAGTGATGCTACTTTTACGGTATTGACCGATAATACGGCAAATTCGCATGAATGTCCGATGGTGATACAGTCCGATGGCAAAATTATATTGGGCTCCGAATTTACCGTAGCAGGTGTAATCAAACCTATGATTCGGCTGAACACCGACGGTACTATTGATACAACCTACGACACGCCCGCTTTGCTAACGTCTTCTTATATCACCTCTTTGACCTTGTTGCCAGACGGGAAGCTACTGGTTGGAAGTACCGCTTCTAAAAAACTGCTTCGCCTGACCGCCAATGGTGCTTTAGACACCACTTTCTACGATGAGCATCCCGAAATAGAGCAGTGCTCTGCCGTATTGGTATTGCCAGATGGCAAATTGATTGTAGCCGGCAGAATGGTCATGCCGGACCCAGGTGGGCCGTATACGTCCTACAATCTTGAAAAACTCAATGCCGACGGCACCATAGATCCGACATTTGATATCAACACCGGTTTTATAGGTCAGAATGGTTATACGTCTTCATTGGCATTACAGCCAGACGGAAAAATACTGGTGGGCGGAAGGTTCGATTCTTGCGACGGCAACAATTCTAAAAGCTTAGCACGGCTGCACCCCGACGGAAGTTATGACAACACGCTTTCATCCCCAATATTTGGTTATTATCCTGTGGTCAGTAACATTTTGGTGCGACCTAACGGCAATATACTGATTGGAGGTTATTTTGAAGGCGTGGGCGGCATTACAAATATTGCTATGCTGTTACCAGACGGTTCAGTAACCTTTTCTTTTTCGCCAACGGCGGGTGGTACTAGCGTTTCGCTTTCAGAATACTCGGCGGTGCGCAGGGTCATACAGCAACCTGACGGCATGATCTTGCACTGTGGTGATTATGGAAATATTGGAGGTCAGTCTAATAGGACCAACATGATTCGCTTGCTCGGTACTGATAGCTACCTGGTAAACGGCTATACCCGACTCGACACGCAAAATAATGGTTGTAGCGATACCGATCCGGGATTTCCGTACCTTAAGTACAAACTGGTGAACGGTGCAAACCAAAGTTATTATTATTCCGGTTCCAATGGTTACCATGGCGTAATGCTCAAAAATGGCACAAGTGTTATCACGCCTATACTTGACAATCCGACTTGGTTCAGCGTTTCGCCAGCAAGTATCAGTCTGAATATGCCATCGGCAACGAATTATGCAAATCAGAATTTTTGTGTGACCGCAGTGGGAAGCCACCATGATTTGTCGGTTGTAATCGTGCCAATTGGTGGAGCGATACCAGGTTTTGACGTTAATTATAAAGTATTGGTTAGGAACAATGGCAATCAAACGGCAACGGGTACGGTCCAATTTACATACGATGCCGCTACGGCGGAATACCTCCAAAGTACCCCTTTGGCCGCAAGCACAGGTATTGGCTCGGTGACATGGGATGTTGAGGATTTATTGCCGTTAACTGAAGTTGAATATTTTGTAAAACTAAACTTGAACACGCCTACCGATACTCCACCACTGAATAGCAATGATGTATTGACATTTACAGCAGTGGCAACCATTGCTCAAGACGAAGTTGCGACGAATAATGAAGCGACATTGGAGCAAACGGTAGTAAATTCGTTTGATCCTAATGATAAGATTTGCCTCGGAGGCGACTATTTGCGCTTGGAACATTTAGGAGATGATATGTATTACCGCATCCGATTCGAGAATTTGGGTACAGCACCGGCGCGCAACATTAAGGTAACCGATATGATTGATACCACTAAATTTGATATCGCTAGTTTGAGTCCAGTAAACGGTAGCCATACTTTTACTACCCGCGTGATACAAGGTAATCAGGTCGAGTTTATGTTCAACAACATACAGCTTGGGTTTGCTGATGAGAATAATGATGGCTATTTGGTTTTTAAAATTCGTTCCTTGGTGTCGCTTGCCGAAGGTGCTGTGCTAGAGAATACGGCTTCGATTTATTTCGACTACAATCTCCCTATTGTGACCAATACTTCGGTCGTAACAGTACCGACGCTTTTGCATACCAATTCATTTGAAACCCTTGAATTGGCGGTTTATCCTGTTCCTGCGAGCGATATGGTATTTATCAGTAATCCGAAACAAGTTACTATTCAGTCGGTAACAGTGTATAATCTTTTAGGGCAGTCGGTACTTGAAAATGTAACTCCCGGACCCCAAGGTGAGGTGAATGTTACAAAACTTGCTACTGGAAGCTATGTAATGCGTGTGAAGACAGAACTGGGCGATGCTGTGATGCGGTTTGTTAAAAAGTAGATGCTGGAAGTAATTGGTGGTCTCTAAGGGATGACAACGAGATGACTATTGTTCGGAATCAGAAAATCATCAATAAAAATACGTTAGGCATCACTTTACAACCAGAAAACAATCAATATAAAATGACAAAAATTGCATTAGTAACAGGCGCAAGTTCAGGGATAGGAAAAGCTACAGCAATTAAATTATCCGAAAATGGCTATGATTTAATTTTGTGTGGGCGCCGTGAAGAAAAATTAGAAGCGCTGAAAATCAATTATCAAAACAGTGAAAGTGATCATTTTGATTTTTGATGTTCGAGATAGAAAAGAAGTTGATAAGCAACTTAATTCATTGCCGAATGAATGGAAAAACATAGATGTATTAGTAAATAGCGCCGGCAATGCGCATGGCTTATCGACTATCGATGCAGGAGATATCGATGATTGGGATGCCATGATTGATAGTAATGTTAAAGGATTGCTCTATGTCTCTAGAATGGTCATACCGACAATGGTGGCACGAAGAAAAGGACATATCATCAATTTAAGTTCTGTTGCGGGGAAACAAACTTACGCAAATGGAGCTGTTTATTGTGCTTCAAAAAAAGCGGTAGAGGCCATTAGCGAAGGCATGAGACTTGACTTAACGGAACATGGAATCAAAATAACAAATATAGCTCCAGGCGCAGTAGAAACTGAGTTTTCAGAAGTAAGATTTAAAGGAGATAAAGAAAGAGCTAAAAAAGTATATGAAGGTTTTGAAGCATTACGACCAGAAGATATAGCTGATATAATTATTTATGCATTAAATGCTCCTGAAAGAGTGACAATCGGAGATGTGGTTCTTTATGCGAAATCGCAATCAGCACCAACTACGATATACAGAAAATAAAAGCGATTGGATATTGTTTTTAACTGGATATCGCAGACTTGCACCCGAGCGCAGCGAACTGGCGAAGCAATCCGTGCCACTACATAAAAAAACTAATGACTTTCTAAAATTACTTAGTAAATTACAAGAGTAATCCCAACATGAAAGAAGAGAAAATCCAAACCCTACATCCGCAACCTGGAAAAACAAACAAGCTCATTTCACTTGCTAAGTACAATGTGATTAAGGCTACTATTTTGTCGATTTTGAGTGAATGCGAACCCACGCATAGGGAACTGATGGAGCAATTATATGCTCAGGTTAAAGACACCTTTGAAGGCGGCGTGCAATGGTACGGCGAAACCGTAAAACTTGATTTAGAAGCTAGAGCCATCATAGAACGAATCGGAACTAAACCTGAAAAATATAGATTGAAGACAACGATACGCTAAAACAGCCTAAATCTTAGGGTTAGGTTTATGTTAGAATGTTCTGACTTTTAATGTTTTAATAATTGTATTTGATTTTTTTTAAAAGAACTGGAACCGATATTAATTTTTCGAGAAGAATACCATGCTTGCACTCCAAAGCGGACTAATTTACTTCGCAATCCATAGGAACAAACTAATAAATTTAAAGTTCAACTAGTTTTCTTTAACATTTTTATTTAAGTTTACAACTCCCCTATCTTCCGATATTTTTCTATTCTAGATAACTAATGACACAGCGTCGCGTAGTTGTAATCAATGTTGAAAATCTTGCAGCAGGAATATATTTCCTGCAAGCGCATTTTAATGATGAAAAATTCGAAACGAAATTTGTGAAACAATAAATTTTTACTTTTATGAGAAATGTACGAAAAAAAACTGCGCTGGGAATTCTGTTTATTTTGTTCAACGTCTTTTGCTATGGGCAAAGTGTAACTCTAAGCAGTCAAGCTGCTGTCAATAACTTTGCTACTAATTACCCTGGCGACAGTACATTCGATTCCATTACTATTGGTGGTTCAGACATTACAAATTTAAACGGATTAAGTCAAGTTACAGATGTTACTGGTGACCTATTTATTACCACGCCAAGTATCAATAATTCTCCACTTACCGATATTTCAGGCTTAAATAACCTGATCACTGTTGGCGGTAGACTAACACTTTTTAATTTAAAGTTTTTAAACGCCACTAATTTGTTTCCCAATTTAAGAGAAGTAGGTTCGGGAGTAAACGGTGACGGATTGTTTATTGTTGGGTTTACACCCGCTAATATTAGTGGTTTTAATGCTTTGTTCAATGTATCCGGCGACCTTGCAGTACAAAACACTATTTATTTAGTGACTTTAACTGGGTTTAATGCGCTTACAAAAGTGAAGCCTTTGTCTTCAAACAATCAAGCCATGCTTTATTTTTCCAATAATAGGGCATTAACAAACATCAATGGTTTTGGAATTCTCAATGAAATCAGTTGGGATTACTTTTTTATAAATAATCCAAGTCTGGTCGCTTTACCTAATACACCCTTACTTACTATTATCGGTAAAACATTAACCATAAATAAATGTCATTCTCTTGTTAATTTCAACGGAATCAATAACCTAACAACGATAATTAATGGTAATTTAAATATCAGTCAAAATGATAATCTAAGCAGTCTTGATGGTTTGGATAGTTTGTCTATTTGTTACGGTATAGGTATCAGTAGTTGCCCTTCGTTGGTCGATATAACAGCGTTATCAAGCCTTACGACATTTAATGAAGTGAGTAACCGTGCCATAGTAAATATTTCGGACAATAGTTCTCTATCGAGTTTGACTGGATTAGACAACATCAATGGCGCTACGATCGGCAATGTAGTGCTACAAAATAATCCCAATTTAACACTATGCGCGGTTGAAAGTTTTTGTGAGAAAATTGCTTTCGACACCAATCTGGGCGGTTTTACCAATGTAGATAATAATGCGACCAATTGTAATAGTGCCGCTGAAATAAATGCGGTATGTCAATTTTTAAGTACAAATGAAATTACAGAAAACAGCCATTTTGCTATTTCTCCTAATCCCGCCAACGCAATATTGCACCTTCAATTTCAAAATGGTATTACAATCAATAAATTAATGATCAGAGACATTACAGGAAAATTGATTGTCGAGCAATTGGATGATGTCGCTAAAATTAATGTGGAGCGTCTTGCCAAAGGCATTTACATTTTAGAAGCGCATAGCAGTGAAAAAAACTATCAAACTAGATTCGTAAAAGAGTAAGTATAAGTAAGAATGAAAATGAAGCAGTACCGTATTGGTGCTGCTTTTTTTTGCAATCAATCGGCGCAATCAAGATGGCATAGATTCTTTATCCCCGATTGCGCGAATGTCCCGAAGATCATAGGTATAGTCGTGCAATAGCTAATCATTGCAGTTTCTTTTTTCCAATACCATCTCCTATTGCGGCAAATTTTTCCCGGAAATTTATTTTTTTTCACTTTCTGTGACAATTTTTGCCAGTGAAAATTATTTTGTCACAGATCTGTGACAATTCTTTTTTCAAGATTTTTTTTTGTCACAAATCTTAAAATAAAAAGTTAAGCCGAACAATTTGACACCAAGTAGCGCGACAAAATAAAATAAAGATTGATTGTGGGAATTTGGTATTTTTGGAGAGGACTGGTGTAATGAACTGATATTTGCAGCTTGTGCATTAGACCTAGCGGAACGTTGGCGATAATTGCTTTGAAAATCGTGACTTCGATTTTCTGCTTTACTTGAGAAGTTCGAAATAAATAATTCCCCAAACTAAAATGAAAAATAATCCTGGATAAAGAATTTTAGTAGTGTTGTCTTTTAAGTTTTTCTTTACGAAAGCTAAATATAAAATGTAAAAGAGAAATATAACAGTTAATACAATTGGAAAAAATAGTCTCATATTTTATCTTAGAATTAAAAAGTTTAGTTTTATTTTTATCAAATATCGCATTTTTTGGACAAAGAAGTTTCAACTAATAAAAAAAATGCAAAAGAATTGACAGTTGGAATTTTAAATGTTTATAAATATTGCAACTATGGGTAACAAATGCTATATCTCATGGCTAGTTTTCGGTAAATTGTTCGTTTACTTTTTATAACTTCGCTCGTTCGGCAATGGAAAAAAAAGATTTCTATAAGCCGCCAGGAGCTCTAGGATCGACCGTTGGCAGTCATTGCAGAGCGACATGGAAAAGTTGACTATTTTATAACAACAGATGAAATGAATACTAGAATAATTGGATTTGATTTAGCAAGAGCATACGCAATATTTGGAATGTTCATTGTGAATTTCAATTTTAGTTTTGG
Source organism: Flavobacterium sp. (assembly GCA_016714905.1). Lineage (GTDB taxonomy): Bacteria > Bacteroidota > Bacteroidia > Flavobacteriales > Flavobacteriaceae > Flavobacterium. The sequence goes on along the minus strand of JADKBW010000016.1, from coordinate 52,312 downwards.
TTCGTTTCAAGACGACTCATTAATTGGACAATTTCTAAATCTTTTTATAGGTAATTCAACTGCAATTTTTATTATTTGCGCAGGTATGGGCGTTTCCCTTTTGACAAATAATTCTTTGGAAAATTCCGAACAGGAAAAAGATAAATTCAAATCTGTCATCGTAAAACGCTCTTGGTTTTTATTTGCACTTGGACTTTTACTTTATAATTGGTGGGCAGGTGACATTTTACATTTTTACGGAGGTTATATGCACATTGCTGCGTTTATTCTTTTTATTCCCAAACGATTTTATCTGATTGGGGCAATTTTTGCAATTTTAATATTCCATCTTTTACTTTTTGTAATTCCGGTTTTTACAAGTTGGGACTTGACCATCTTTAAATATGAAGACTTTTGGACAATAAAAGGCTTCTTAAGAAATACATTTTATAATGGTTGGAATTCAATTTTTCCTTGGGTTGCCTATTTCTTGCTTGGGATGTGGCTTGGGAGAATAGAATGGAAAGCACCCAAAATCAGGCAACGCATTTTTCTGACTGGCTTAACCTTTTTCTTACTTTTCGAAGGTTTAAGAAATTACTCGATTTACAAGCAATTTGATCAACCAATTTTAGATTATATCAACAGTGACTACCTTCCACCCTATTTACCATTTATGATCATTACAGCATCATTTGCTTTAATGGTCATCACTGTTTGTATTTGGATTGGAGAAAAATTCGAGAACAACATGATCATTAAGTGGTTATCTGATACTGGGAAAATGACCTTAACAAATTATGTCCAACACTTAACAATAGGAGTTTTACTTTTTCAACTATTGACAGGCGCTATATTTCCTAATGGCCAATTGCAGATGGGTAAAGTACTTTCGCCTTCCTACATTTTGACATTTTCGTTTTGTTACTTCATCATTAGTGTTTTGTTTAGTGTTTTATGGACAAGGAAATTTGGACGAGGACCACTTGAAATGCTCATGAGGAAAATATCAGGATGAAAAAGCAACAGGCAACAACATAAATTGAAATTAAAATCCATAAGAAATTATGACAACTAAAAAAATTACAATTCAAGCAACTATTCTAGCAAACAAACTAAAAGTTTGGGACTACTATACAAGTCCCGAACATATCACTAAATGGAATTTTGCTGATCCAAGTTGGCATTGTCCGACAGCGTCAAATGACTTAAAAGTTGGTGGACGATATGTAGCTAGAATGGAAGCTAAAGATGGAAGTTTTGGTTTTGACTTTGAGGCAGTTTATACAGAAATCTTAATTGGTGAAAAAATCACCTATGAATTTGGTGGACGATTTTCAACAGTTGAATTCAAAGACGAAATCAAACAAACATTGGTAACCATTACATTTGATCCCGAGACTGAAAATGCAATAGAATTACAAAGAAATGGATGGCAATCAATCTTGGACAATTTTAAAAAACGGAAAACAACTAATGGACGAATGAAAAACTGGTGGTAACAATCCGATCGCGCGGATTTATAATCCGATAGCGCGGATATAAAACATTACACGACTAGCTTTTCGGCAAATTGTTCGTTTACTTTTTCCCTCCATTGCTTCGTTTTATTTTCCTACTTTCGTTGAAGCCAAGCGTCGGGAAGTGTTCCTTTCAGAATGGTGCTGTTATTGTTATTTAAGTTAGGTCAAATATGAAAACAATACTACTAGGTACGTTGCTATTTTTTGTATTCAGTTGCAGCGATTGTAAAGAGGAAAAAAAATTTGTACCTCAAACGATAATTCCGATTTTAATTGGACAGGGCAATTTGGGCGGCAGCGAAAATATAGCACCGCAAAACACAGTCATTTATGACAGTACAAATTGGAATACCTTTCTAAATTCATTTGGCCAAGGTACAACGCAACAATTCACCGAAACAACAGGTGTAGATTTTAATAACTATCAGTTAATTGCCGTTTTTGATACGCTTTACCCAAGTCCAACGTATAATGTAGCGATCACCAACGTAACCGAAAATTTAGATGAAATTGTAGTTACTTATCAAAAAACATTTGCCCCTTCGCCTATCAGCGTCTATGCACAATCGTTTTACATTTCGAAAATACCTAAATCTACTAAACCCGTAGTTTTTCAATTAGAGTAGATTGGAATAGTCATAAAGTAATAGGGCTAAAATCCTGCTGCACGGAGTAGCATCATCATTTTTACGGGCACTCGTATCTGATAGATTGTTAGTTTTAATAAAACTTACAATGCAGTTTAAATAAATGTAGTAGATTTACCGCTTACTTTTTAACAAAATTTCCTCAAAAAATGAAAAAAATAATTTGGATTCTGGTTATTATAACCTCTTTTTATTCTTGTAGTAGTAATAGTGATAGTTCTGATGATGGTTCCACACAAGATAGTGAGGTTCCTATTCCTAGGTCTTATACGACTTATACTTCTCAAAATTCGGTAACACTTAATGGAGTTATTGATAACAGTAGTAACTATTATCAAGGACCAGGAACTTATAAAGTTGGATTTATTTTCAGAACAGGCAATGCTGAAAATACTGAAAATCAGCAATTTATTATCGTAGATGAAAGTGTAGCGTATACACCTGAAATCGCGTATTTCAAGACTACGATTAATTCATTAGCTCCAAATACTAAATATTTTTATACCTGCTTTACGAAAAACGGGGTGTATGAAGAAGATGATTGGGAGGAATTGACTACCTCTGAAGTTCCTTGTGTACAAACGCAGAATAACAATGTGAATATTTCGGGAACATGGAGTACGGTATACCCCGAAATTAATGACCCATCGTGTTGTGATGAAGGTAATTTTGGAATTAGATTTGGAACATGGCCCAATATTTATGAAATAAATTTTAACGAATTAGAAAATGGTTTGCCAAAAACGGGACAGTATTTTGGTGTTGATTATGAGTTTGATATTTCTTATTATAATATGCAAGTCGTAAAGTCATCAAATCAAGTGTTAATTGGATCTAAATCTACGCCGAATACTAAATTATTCGTTAACAATAATGGAACAACATTAACAATAATTTTTTGTAATACAACCTTAAGAGATGGAAGTATTTTGAATGGAAAGGTCTCTGTTGATATTCCTTAAAAAAGGTTTGAATAATAATATTTTAAGCTGGTTAATTTTTTTAATCAGCTTTTTTTTTGATTAAATAGCAATGGTGACGTCAATCCTTTCGAGTGGGCTTTAAAAGTCAAAAATGCTAAACCCATGCTCCGCAAAGTGTCCTTATTTAAGCACTGCAGTCGCATCCCGCTTTTGCGTAAATTGCTGCTTGTAAAATAACATTTCGATGATTTTACGATGCGCAAAAATTAAAGTGCTGCCGATTGTTGTTTCTAATTCGTCTCAGAATTTTAAAAAGGTGTTACCAATAAAAAAACCAATACTGTCACTTCGATGGTATTGGTTTTTCTATTTTTTTATGTCTGTGGAGAAATTCAAATGCTATCCCATTTCAATGCCTCTTTGTTCTAAAATTTCAATCAAGTAGCTGCTTTGCTGCGGATCGTATTGCTCTATGCCACTTTGATACCACTGCAAAATAATGTGCAATTGATAAGAAGTATAATCAATCGTGTCAATACTCAAACCCAACATGCCCGCGAGAAGAAAATCTTCCAGTACTTTGGTGTTGACAATGCGTTTGGGAACTCCATTACTTAAGGAACCATTCATGCTTTCAAATTCTAGTCTTCCCAAACTAAAACCAGTAGAAAAAGCATCATTACGTTTTTTCTTATTGATCTTAATCGAAGGATCGAGTCCACATTTGTAGCCTTCAAAATACTCGAGTCGATATAAGGTGCTGTGGGTCTCTTTCATATTCATAAGAAGCAATATTTGATGATTTACATGTCAAACTTATAAACATTAATTGTAATAAAAATATAAAATCGTTGAAATGAAAAAATACTCTGTTAATCGCAACTGCCATGACGTTTATCGGATAAACACGCTTTTTGACAAGCACTAGAATATGATATTAGCGAAGTGAACTGCAACCCAATCCTTCTTTTAAGCAACCATAAAAAAGCAGAACAAAGTCGCGATGATTAAACAATGTAGATGCTAACCAGCTTCCATATTTCCGACTGCAATAGGATATTGCCTATTATTCAGTTGATATTATTTATATTTACCGAATCCCTAATCTGCAAAAGAAAGTAGGTGAAAAATCCTCATAAAAGGAGGTCGAATCACTCGTAAACACTGATACTTATAAATCAACAAAACTATGAATACTAAAAATGAAAAACTCCTAAAAGAAATTGCCAACTTGATCTTCTTTTGGTTTTTTGGGATATTGTTCTTTGGGGTATTTCGAACGTCACTTATCGTATTATTTGAGAAACAAATTACGATCGATCTTACGTTAAGTGAACTGGCCAAAGTTTTTCTGATGGGATTTCGTTTCGACTGTATAGCAGTGGCTTACTTTCTGCTTCTGCCTTTTCTAAGTTTGTTGCTTCTCTCCTATTTCAACTCATTCCAAATCATTAGACTTACCCGAATATTTAGTCAATATCTTTTCGTTATTTTGTCGACCATCATTTGTTTTGTGACATTAAATTACTTTGCTGAATATCATAATCAATTCAATAATTTCTTGTTCTTAGGCTTGTATGATGACCAAAAAGCGGTTTTCAATACCATCCTTGAGGACTTTCATCCCATCGCTAATTTGGTTGGAATGTTGGTCACAATGATAATCGGAATAGGGCTATTTCGCTATTTTGAAAATAGGGATTTTGTGTATCGTCAAATTCAAAAAATTCATTCCAAAACCAACACAGCAGTCATTTTAATCATATCGCTTATTCTATTTGTATTTTCAATTAGAGGGTCGATTACAGCGGTGCCAGCTATTCGCAAGTGGGCAGGTGTTTCGCAGGATATTTTCTTAAACAAAACGATAATCAACCCGTTTAAGTCGTTGCTTTATGCGTTGCAAGATTTCAATGAAATTAATGTATTGGATAGTGCAAATCCTTATTTAAACGACAAAGAATTTTATGCGCAATTCTCCAAACCTTTGGTATCAGACTATTTGCAGAAAAAGCAAAAGGAGACTACGATTCCAAAACCAAAGCAGATTTTTATTGTCATTATGGAAAGCTATGATTCATGGCCCTTGATGGATAAGTATTTGCCATTTCAATTCTCAAGTCAGTTGAATGCCATTAAAAACAAGGGAACGCATTTCGACTATTTCCTTCCGGCTGCAGATGCTACTTTTGATTCGTTTGGCGCGATCGTCACCAATGTTCCATACATGGGTGTAAATATTAGCAAAGTTGGAGAAATAAACGAACCATATGTCACTTCAATTTTTAGACAATTTAAGAAGCTAGGCTACGAAACCAATTTGTTTTACGGTGGATTTTCTAGTTGGCAAAATATCAATGGATTTTCAAAATACCAAGGTGCTGACCGATTTTTTTCAGCCACAGATGCGGGTGGCGACAGTGAATCAGGAACTTGGGGCATCGAAGACGAAAAGTTATTCGATTTGGTTTTATCAAAGACAGACACAACGAAATATTCGCTCAATATCATTTTGACTTCAAGTTATCATGCACCTTACACCGTTGATTTTTACTCCAAAGGATTTCCCTACAAATCTGCCAAAGATTTCCCTAAATCAGTGAAGCAATATTATGATGGTGGAATGACTTTCGAGGAAATGGGTCATCTTTGGTACGGCGATTATGCCATCGGGAAGTTTATTGCAAAAGCCGATCGCAAATATGCAGACGCACTTTACGGGTTTACTGGCGATCATTTCGGAAGGCGATTTGTCAATAGTAAACCCAATCTCTACGAAAGAAGTTCGGTTGGTTTTATTATGTATGGAAAAATATACCACAAGCAAAGCTGCATACCGCAGGCTCTCATATCGATATTATGCCTACATTGATTGAAATGATAGCTCCCAAAGATTTCGAGTATTACAGTTTTGGAACTTCGTTATACAGCCCAAACAAAACTTCTGGTATCTCTTACTCGAAAGTCATTACCGCAAAAGAATTGTATTTTCTACCCAAGGAAGCAAGCGTTGAAAAAATTGACTTGGAGACCATGAAAGAGTCTCAAATTGATGCTACTGCTTACCTTTCAGAATACAATAAACAAATGGGTTTGGCGTGGTACTATACCTTAAAAGGAAACAAACTAAAGAAGTAGTCTGTTGAAATCATTCACTAGTATTCGTATATTTACCTCTTAAAATTTAATTGACATCATTTTATGCAACATCTCATCGACCGTTTTATTAGTTACGTCACCATTGACACAGAATCTGATCCCAATTCAAAATCGACACCAAGTACAAAAAAACAATTAATATTAGCGTTACAATTGGTCGAAGAACTGAAAGCGATTGGCTTGACGGAGGTTACCATTGACAAAAATGGTTACGTCATGGGCACTTTACCTTCAAATGTTGATCATGAAGTTCCTACTATCGGATTTGTTTCGCACTACGATACCACACCCGATTTCACTGGTGCGAATGTCAAGCCACAAATTATTGAGAATTACGACGGAAAAGATATTGTCTTGAATGCAAAGGAAAATATCATCTTGTCTCCAAGTTATTTTAAAGATTTATTGCTTTACAAAGGTCAAACGCTAATTACAACCGACGGCTTAACCTTGCTCGGTGCGGATGATAAAGCAGGACTCACAGAGATTGTTTCTGCGATGGAATATCTGCAACAACACCCTGAAATCAAACACGGTAAAATACGCGTAGGTTTTACACCCGACGAAGAAATTGGTCGAGGCGCAGATTTATTTGATGTAGAACAATTTGGTGCGGATTGGGCGTATACTATGGATGGTAGTCAAGTTGGTGAATTGGAATATGAGAACTTTAACGCAGCTGCTGCTAAAATTATATTTAAAGGAAAAAGTGTTCATCCTGGATATGCGAAAGGAAAGATGATCAATTCGATGCTCATTGCAAACGACTTTATTAATGAACTCCCGAAAGGAGAAACCCCTCAAGAAACGAAAGGTTACGAAGGATTTTTCCACGTGCATCATTTAAGTGGAAGCATCGAAGAGACTACTTTAGAAATCATTATTCGAGATCATGATGCGAAAAATTTAAGAAACGTAAAGAACTCATTCACTCCGCGACGAAGAAATTCAACAAAAAGTTTGCAAAGCAATTCGGGGAAGATATTGTAATTACTGAAATAAAAGACCAGTATTATAATATGAAGGAAAAGGTAGAGCCCGTTAAATTTATTGTTGATCTCGCCGAAAAAGCGATGAAAGATCTAGGCATTAAACCGCTGATTAAACCGATTCGAGGTGGCACGGATGGTTGCCGATTGTCTTATATGGGTTTGCCGTGTCCCAATATTTTTGCAGGTGGACACAACTTTCACGGGAAGTACGAATATGTTCCTGTTGAAAGTATGCAAAAGGCCATTGATGTAATTATTAGAATTGCAGAACTTACTGCTATAACCGACTTTTCACAGCGGGAGAAAAGCAAAGGGAAAAAGTCAAAAAAGAAAAAATAAATAACTTCGCTTTTTATGGATAAAGTGAATTCTTGGTCTGTTGAACTCGAACAATTGCGCTCCATCATTGTTGAATCTGGACTCAAAGAAACGACAAAATGGGGAGGTCCAGTCTTTACTCTGAATGATAAGAATATCATTGGAATTGCTGGATTTAAAAACTTCTTTACAATTTGGTTCTTTAAGGGAGTTCACTTGAAAGATCCTCAAAAAGTACTTATCAATGCGCAAGAAGGTACCACCAAATCGATGCGGCAATGGCGATTTACTACTAGAGAACAAATAGATAAAGATTTGATTTTAAAATATATAAAAGAAGCCATCGACATTGAAACTTCAGAAATAAAAGACAAAAAAAACGCCCCGAATAGTGTCTAACTTTTTGGGGCATCTTTTTTAATCATGCTTCTTTTATCGTAAATTAAGCTTACTTTTTTACTAAAGCGGCACTCATTTCCATAGAAATTGCGGAACGTTCCATCTTTAGTTTGCCCGACATCGTTTCAATCACAATAGTAGTATCGGCTAATTCAGCAATCTTTCCGTGAATTCCGCTTTTGGTTACAATCTTATCACCGACCTTCAAGTCTGCTTCGAATTGTTTTTCTTGTTTTGCTCTTTTCTGTTGTGGTCGAATCATAAAGAAATAAATGACTACAAACATTAAAATAAAGGGGAGAAATTGTTGTACTTGTTCCATAATATCTAAAATTAATTTTTACTTACGTTTTAATATGAATTGAATGCTATTGGATTAATCCTCTACCGGTCTTATTTAATCGATTATTAGTTTGAAATTCTTTTACTAAATTATCTAGGATTCCGTTGATAAAAATACTGCTCTTCGGCGTTGAATATTCTTTGGCAATCTCAAGGTATTCGTTGATGGTCACTTTCACTGGTATGGATGGAAACTTCAGGAATTCACAAATCGCCATTTTTAGAATTATGGTATCAATTTCCGCAATTCGTTCGGTGTCCCAATTAGGGGTTTTATCAATAAATTCTTTAGTAAAATCATTTTCGTTAAGCACCGTTTTGCGAAATAAATCGGAAACGAAATCTTTATCTTCAGCGTCTTTATACAATTTCGGGACGTAGAAACTGCTGTCGTCCTTTGATTTAAGAGATTTTAATTGTTTTACTATTTGTGTATTGACCATGGGAATATCATCCACCCAAGTCAATTTGAAATCCTCTAAGTAATCATACAACTTATCATTCGCTGCGATGACATCTGTAAATAGAGACACCATAAACTCTTGATCTTCTTCAAAAGTATTGGTTCTATTACGCATGTAATGGGTGTATAAATCACTTTCTTTGATTGCCTTCAAAAGCAAAATGATATAATCATCATTCATCGTCCAATTGTTAATCTTCCGATTTTCTATTGCTTGGAGCACAGAATGATTGGTGGAAAGAATCTTAAAAATCGAATTGTCAACAAACTTGGTATTGGCATTTCGATCCGATGCAGTTGCCAGGTGCTTATTTTTTGCTTGCTCGAGAAGATTGATCTCTTTTTTAGAAATTTCAATCAATGTGGAAAGCATTAAAAGATACAAATCGAGAATATTATCGATGCTATAGTAGAGAAATTTCTCCTCTTTTTCGATATTATCTGAACCATTTTGATGCATCGCAAAAATCGATTGCATGACTTTTATTCGAATGTGACGTCTGTTTAACACCTAGTAAGAACTTTATAAAATTAAAAGGAGCGAAAGAAAATCTTCCGCTCCGCAAAAATAGTAATATTATTGAAATGCTATAACCTATTAGCGTTTTCTTTTTTTCTGAGTGCAATACGTTTTTCCGCAATAGACAGCGCCGCTTGATGCGTTGTGATCTTTTGCAATTCGGCTTCTCTAAAAATCTCTAAAGTAGTATCGTAAATATTCTCTGTTCTGCGCTTAGCTTCCTCTTTTCCGTAACCTACAATTTCACCGTAAACATTGATGATACCACCAGCGTTTATAAGGAAATCCGGTGCATAGCAAATCCCTCTTTCCTGAAGAATCTTTCCATGAACTTGCTCGTTTGCCAATTGATTGTTCGCTGCACCAGCAATCACTTTTGCCTGAATCTTGTAAACAGTATCGTCATTTATTGTTGCGCCTAATGCACAAGGAGCATAAATATCAACGGTAGCGCTATAAAGATCCGCACCTGTGAAAATAGAGGCACCATATTTTGTTGAAACTTCTTGAAGTCTATTTTCGTTGATATCGGCAATTTGCACCTTCGCTCCTTCTGCGATCAAAAGACCTACTAAAGTTTCCCCGACATGTCCAATTCCTTGCACCAAAATATTTTTTCCGTCCAAATTGTCCGAACCAAATTGGTATTTTGCAGCAGCTTTCATCCCCATATAAACACCGTATGCCGTCACGGGAGAAGGGTTACCTGAACCTCCTTTGGATTCTGAAATACCTGTTACATAGGGCGTGATTTCACGAATCATATCCATATCTGGGGTGGTTGTACCGACATCCTCAGCAGTGATATATCGACCACTTAATGAATGAACGTATTCTCCAAATTTCTTAATTAATTCAGGCGTTTTGTCTGTTTTAGCGTCACCAATAATCACCGCTTTTCCTCCACCCAAATTCAACCCAGAAATTGCTGATTTGTATGTCATCCCGCGAGATAGCCTCAACACATCATTCAACGCTTCCCATTCGTTAGCGTACTTCCACATTCTTGTTCCACCTAAAGCGGGTCCCAAAACTGTGTTATGAATTCCAATAATTGCTTTTAAACCAGTATCTTTGTCGTTGCAAAAAACAACTTGCTCATGGTTATCGAACGATAATTGTCCAAAAACAGGATCCATTTTTTGTAACTCTTTTGGGGTAACGATTTCTGATGTCATAATTTAGTTTTTAGATGAGGGTTCATAAAAATTACACTGCGAATTTAGCATTAAAATCAGAATACAGTAATTTTATTGGATAAAATTAGCAATTCTATAAAAATTAAACATTAAAAAGAGAATACAACAATTTAGGAATAATTATCTTTTTAAGTTTTTTGCAACACATTAATAACAACTTTTCATAATACGATGAAAGAACTTCAATATTTAAACAAATACTTTCTCAAGTACAAATACAGTTTTTTAACAGGAATAATCACCACAATCATTGCTCAAATATTCTCTTTGTTTACTCCAAAGTTGATCAGCAAATCATTCAAAGCCATTGAGGATTTTGCAAAACAAACTGATTCCAATCCTGCGATTATTCAGAAAGAGTTGATTCACAATATTTTACTAATAATCGCAACGACAATCATAGCGGGATTCCTCACTTTTTTGATGCGGCAAACGTTGATCGTCATGTCGCGTCATATTGAATTTGACTTAAAGAATGAGGTATTTCGTCAGTACGAAAACTTATCTCAAAATTTCTACAAGCAAAATCGAACAGGAGACTTGATGAATCGAATCAGCGAAGATGTTGGTAAAGTTCGAATGTATGTGGGACCCGCGGTGATGTACACCATCAATACTTTTATTCGATTCACGATTGTGATTATATATATGTACAACGTGTCACCAAGACTAACGCTTTACGCACTTTTGCCACTGCCTATTTTGTCTTATGCTATATTCAAATTGAGTTCTGAAATCAATACTCGAAGTACCGTTTTTCAACAATATCTTTCTAAAATTTCGAGTTTTACGCAAGAAGTTTTCTCTGGAATTCGTGTGATCAAGGCCTACTCACTGGAACAACAATATCAGAAAAATTTGGTTGACCTATCAGAAGAAAGCAAAACGAAGAGTTTGCATTTAGCCAAAGTTCAATCGCTTTTTGGTCCCTTGATGCTTGCGTTAATTGGAGTGAGCAACTTAGTAGTGATTTATTTTGGAGGAATGATGTATATCAATGGAACGATCAACAGTATCGGGACTATTGCGGAATTTATTTTATATATCAATATGCTGACCTGGCCAGTGGCATCCTTGGGTTGGGTATCTTCGATGGTTCAGGAAGCCGAAGCCTCTCAAAAAAGAATTAATGAATTTTTGAAAATCCAACCCGACATTCAAAACAACAACAGCGATAAAGTTGAAATTAAAGGTACTATTGAGTTTAAGAATGTGAGTTTTGAATACGACGATACCCATATTACTGCATTAAGTAATATCAGCTTTACAATAAACAAAGGTGAAACACTAGCGATCTTAGGTAAAACAGGAGCTGGAAAATCCAGCATTCTTTCCTTAATCAGTCGACTTTATGATGTTACGAACGGCGAGATTCTGATTGATGGCAAAAACATCAAAAACGTCAATCTGTATGACCTAAGGAACAGCATCAGTATTGTCCCACAAGATGCATTCCTGTTTTCTGATTCGATTAAAAATAATATCAAATTCGGCAAAGAAAATGCTACAGATGTTGAAGTTAAGAATGCTGCAAAACAAGCCGTAGTCCATGACAACATCGTGCAATTCAACAAAGAATACGAGACGATTCTTGGAGAACGCGGAATTACCATTTCTGGTGGTCAAAAACAACGAATTTCAATTGCACGAGCCTTGATAAAAGACGCCCCAATTTTGTTGCTCGACGATTGTTTGTCGGCAGTCGATACAGAAACCGAAGAAACAATTCTGAATAACCTACTTTCTTATTGCAAAGACAAGACTACAATTATTGTAAGTCATCGTGTTTCATCAGCGAAAAATGCAGATAAAATTATAATTATAGATGGCGGAAAAATAATACAACAAGGTTCTCATAATCAATTAATAAACGAAAAGGGGTATTATTCGGAGCTATATTCTAAACAACTTTCTGAAAAAGAATTGTCATAATTGTTGCATTGTAATACATTTTTTATCATTTTTGACACGAGCGAAAAGCAAATTGGCGGAGCAAATGATATTAACACCAAACTAATTGCATTTAGGATTATGAGAGAAATGACATGGTAGAAAAAGAAGATATTTTTTCTAAAGTTTTGAGAGCTGGGCGTAGAACTTATTTCTTTGACGTTCGTGCCACTAAAGCTGATGATTATTACATTACGATTACCGAAAGTAAAAAGTTTACCGAAGAAGATGGATCGTTTCATTTCAAAAAACACAAGATTTATTTGTACAAAGAAGATTTTGCTGCATTTGCTGAAATCCTTGAAGAAATGACTTCTTACGTATTGAACCACAAAGGAGAAGAAGTGATTTCAGAGCGTCACCAAAAAGACTTCAAAAAGGAATATAGTGATGATAGAGATACGTCTAATTCTACTTCAAAAACGAATAATTTTACTGATATTGATTTTGATGATATTTGATTTTTTCAAACATACTTTAATGAAAGTCTAAAAAGCACATGTTTTTTAGACTTTTTTTTTAAATGAGTATTATTTAAACATCAGTTAATACTAATAACAATATTTATTAATACTATTGCGCTCAAATAAGGAATATCTTAGACATACATCTATGCCTTATTGACCATTAAAACTAATTTTTAAATTATAATTAACATATATTTTAATTTTGTATTTTTGCTAGTTAGCTGTTACTTTTATTATCAAGTTTAAAAGAATAAAAAACAGAATAGTAAATCATAATTGCTTTAATTCTATGTTTTTATAAGTTACAAGGAATAGACTAGTAGCCATTTTATGTATGTAAAGAATTAAAGATTACCAAACCCAACATGAAAATTATTTCCCTCAAATTGAAAATAACAACATTCCTCCTATTATTTCTAGCTTGCCACGGCGTTTTGGCGCAAAAAACAGCTGAAAATCTTAAAAGCGGAATTGAGAATAATGACGATCTTACTACTGAATTAACTACAAGTATCCAGAAGTCGAACAGGCTGTTACCACCTGTAATCACAGGTAACTTTAGTATTTGTTTACCTGGACCAACAACTACGCAGTTAACCGCTTCATTGCCTCCAGCAGCGGTAACTCCAACGACACCTTGGGTGTCTTCAAATCCTGCTGTAGCGACAATAAGTTCTACTGGTTTAGTGACGCAAGTCGCTCTTGGAGCAACGACAATTACTTATACCGATAATCTCGGTAATACCTATTCCGAAAATGTATATGTAAGTTTATTTCCTTCAATTGCCACAACATTTGGAACCTCAACATGCGCAGGAGGAACTTTACAGATAGATGGCTCTTTGTTTCCTAATCCGATTACGCCTTGGATTTCTTTGACGCCAGCAATCGCATCAGTTGATTCTAGTGGATTGATTACCGGTATTTCAGGTGGAAGTGCTACCATACAATACATGAATTTAGGTGGATGTACAACTACAACACCAATTACCATTAATCCGCTACTAATTCCAACGGTTACCTGCGGCGTGACTACTACGGATCAAATTACTTTTAACTGGAACGCCCTTGCAGGAGCAACAACCTATGTTAGGAGTTATCAAATAGGTGCTGGTCCATTTCAATCAGCAGGATCTGGAAGTGCGACCACATATACTTTAACTGGATTACTACCAAGCACAACTGTTACCTTTTATGTTGCGCCGTCAGGATCTGTGGGTTCCTGTTTTCAAGTGGGACAAGTGACATGTTCAACACTTCCATGTGATGCTGTAACGACACCAGTAGCTCCAACAATTGGAGTTATTACCCAACCATCTTGTATTCTAGCCACAGGATCTGTTGCTATTTCCGGTTTGCCTGCGGGAAATTGGACATTAAATCAAACTGGAACCACTGCGAATACAATTGCTGGGAATACCGCAACAACCACTATCTCAGGTCTTGCAACCGGGAGCTATTCTTTTACCGTTTTGAACAATTTTGGATGTACTTCGTTGGCATCTGTAAATGTTAATATTGCAGGCGTGCCGCCAATTCCTGCAGCTCCAATTTCTACTGGGAATATTACACAATGTCAGCAACTTCCTATACAAACGCTGGATGCGAATAATGCCATTACGGTAATTCCAGGACAAACCATTTCGTGGTATACGCTTGCCGTTGGAGGCGTTTTAGTTGCTAGTCCAACGCTCAATACGCCAGGTACAGTGACCTATTTTGCGCAAGCCTTCGACGGCACTTGTTCTTCTGTAACCAGAACTGCGGTAACACTAACAATTACTGGAGCGCCCGCCGCTCCTATTTCTACTGGGAATATTACACAGTGTCAGCAACTACCAATTCAAACACTTAATGCTAATACTGCGATTACTATAATCCCGGGACAAACCATTTCTTGGTATACCCTTGCTGTTGGAGGTGTTTTAGTTCCAACACCAACGCTCAATACGGTAGGAACAATCACGTACTTCGCGCAAGCCAATGACGGAACTTGCGATTCAACCACCAGAACTCCGGTAACACTAACAATTACTGGAGCGCCCGCTGCTCCGATTTCAACTGGGAATATCACGCAGTGCCAGCAACTACCAATTCAAACCCTCAACGCTAATAATGCCATTACGGTAATTCCTGGACAAACCATTTCTTGGTATACCCTTGCCGTTGGCGGTGTTTTAGTTGCTAGTCCAACGCTCAATACGGTGGGAACTGCCACTTACTTTGCGCAAGCCAATGACGGAACTTGTGATTCAACCACTAGAACTTCAGTAACACTGACCATCACTGGTGCACCTGCTGCTCCGATTTCAACTGGGAATATTACGCAGTGCCAGCAACTTCCTATTCAAACACTAAACGCTAATAATGCCATTACGGTAATTCCTGGACAAACCATTTCTTGGTATACGCTTGCCGTTGGCGGTGTTCTGGTTGCTACTCCAACATTAAGTGCCGTAGGAACAATCACGTACTTTGCACAAGCCAATGACGGAACTTGTGATTCAACCACTAGAACTTCTGTAACACTAACGATAACTGGTGCACCTGCTGCTCCGATTTCAACTGGGAATATTACACAGTGTCAGCAACTTCCTATTCAAACACTCAATGCCAATAATGCCATTACGGTAATTCCTGGACAAACCATTTCTTGGTATACCCTTGCCGTTGGAGGCGTTCTGGTTGCTGCTCCAACACTCAATACAGTAGGAACAGTCACGTACTTTGCACAAGCCAATGACGGAACTTGCGATTCAACCACGAGAACTTCTGTTACACTAACAATCACAGGTCCGCCTGCCGCTCCGATTTCAACTGGGAATATTACCGAGTGTGAGCAACTTCCAATTCAAATACTTGATGCAAATAATGCCATTACCGTAATTCCTGGACAAACCATTTCTTGGTATACCCTTGCCGTTGGAGGTGTTTTAGTTGCTAGTCCAACACTCAATACGGTAGGAACAATCACGTACTTTGCACAAGCCAATGACGGAACTTGCGATTCAACCACTAGAACTTCTGTAACACTAACAATCACTGGTGCGCCTGCCGCTCCGATTTCAACCGGGAATATTACACAGTGTCAGCAGCTTCCTATTCAAACACTCAACGCCAATAATGCCATTACAGTAATACCTGGACAAACCATTTCTTGGTATACGCTTGCCGTTGGCGGTGTTTTAGTTCCAACACCAACGCTCAATACGGTAGGAACAATCACCTACTTTGCGCAAGGCAATGACGGAACTTGCGATTCTTTAACGAGAACTTCTGTTACACTAACCATCACAGGTGCGCCTGCCGCGCCGATTTCAACAGGCAATATTACGCAGTGCGTACAGTTACCTATTCAAACGCTAGATGCGAATAACGCTATTACAGTAATTCCTGGACAAACCATTTCTTGGTATAGCCTTGCCGTTGGAGGTGTTTTAGGTTGCTAGTCCAACACTAAGTGCTGTAGGAACAATCACGTACTTTGCACAAGCCAATGACGGAACTTGTGATTCAACCACTAGAACTTCTGTTACACTAACAATCACAGGTGCACCTGCCGCTCGATTTCAACTGGGGATATTACTGAGTGTGAACAGCTTCCGATTCAAACACTGGATGCAAATAATGCCATCACGGTAATTCCTGGACAAACCATTTCATGGTATACCCTTGCCGTTGGAGGCGTTTTAGTTGCTAGTCCAACTCTCAATACTGTCGGAACAATCACGTACTTTGCACAAGCCAATGACGGAACTTGTGCTTCGTTAACTAGAACTTCTGTTACACTGACCATCACAGGTGCGCCTGCCGCTCCGATTTCGACTGGTGATATTACACAATGCGAACAACTTCCGATTCAAACACTCAACGCCAATAATGCCATTACCGTAATTCCTGGACAAACCATTTCTTGGTATACCCTTGCCGTTGGAGGTGTTTTAGTTGTCAGTCCAACACTCAATACGGTAGGAACAATCACGTACTTCGCACAAGCCAACGACGGAACTTGCGATTCAACCACTAGAACTTCCGTAACACTAACAATCACAGGTGCGCCTGCCGCTCCGATTTCGACTGGTGAATATTACCGAGTGTGAGCAGCTTCTGATTCAAATTGATGCAAATAATGCCATTACGGTAATTCCAGGACAAACCATTTCTTGGTATACCCCTGCTGTTGGAGGTGTTTTAGTTGCTAGTCCAACATTAAGTGCGGTAGAACAACCACGTACTTTGCACAAGTCAATGACGGAACTTGCATTCAACCACTAGAACTTCTGTTACACTGACCATCACTGGTGCGCCTGCTGCTCCGATTTCAACTGGGAATATTACCGAGTGTGAGCAACTTCCTATTCAAACACTCAACGCAAATAATGCCATTACGGTAATTCCTGGACAAACTATTTCTTGGTATACCCTTGCCGTTGGAGGTGTTTTAGTTCCGACACCAACGCTTAATACGATAGGAACAGCCACTTACTTTGCACAAGCTTTTGATGGAACTTGTGATTCTTTAACTAGAACTTCTGTTACACTGACCATCACTGGTGCGCCCGCCACTCCGATTTCAACCGGGGATATTACGCAGTGCTTACAGTTACCTATTCAAACGCTCGATGCGAATAATGCCATTACCGTAATTCCTGGACAAACCATTTCTTGGTATACCCTTGCCGTTGGAGGTGTTCTGGTTGCTACTCCAACACTCAATACGGTAGGAACAATCACGTACTTTGCACAAGCCAATGACGGAACTTGCGATTCAACCACTAGAACTTCTGTAACACTAACAATCACAGGTGCGCCTGCCGCTCCGATTTCGACTGGTGATATTACCGAGTGTGAAGAACTTCCGATTCAAACACTTGATGCAAATAATGCCATTACGGTAATTCCTGGGCAAACCATTTCTTGGTATACCCTTGCCGTTGGAGGTGTTTTAGTTGCTAGTCCAACACTCAATACGGTAGGAACAGCCACTTACTTTGCGCAAGCCAATGACGGAACTTGTGATTCGTTAACTAGAACTTCTGTTACACTGACCATCACAGGTGCGCCTGCCGCTCCGATTTCGACTGGTGATATTACCGAGTGCGAACAACTTCCGATTCAAACGCTCAACGCCAATAATGCCATTACCGTAATTCCTGGACAAACCATTTCTTGGTATACTCTTGCCGTTGGAGGTGTTTTAGTTCCAACACCAACGCTCAATACGGTGGGAACAATCACGTACTTTGCACAAGCCAATGACGGAACTTGCGATTCAACCACGAGAACTTCTGTAACACTAACGATAACTGGTGCACCTGCCGCTCCGATTTCAACTGGTGATATTACCGAGTGTGAGCAGCTTCCGATTCAAACACTGGATGCAAATAATGCCATTACGGTAATTCCAGGACAAACCATTTCTTGGTATACCCTTGCTGTTGGAGGTGTTTTAGTTGCTAGTCCAACATTAAGTGCTGTAGGAACAATCACGTACTTTGCACAAGTCAATGACGGTACTTGTGATTCAACCACTAGAACTTCTGTAACACTAACAATCACAGGTGCGCCTGCCGCTCCGATTTCGACTGGTGATATTACCGAGTGTGAGCAGCTTCCGATTCAAACACTGGATGCAAATAATGCCATTACGGTAATTCCTGGACAAACCATTTCTTGGTATACCCTTGCCGTTGGAGGTGTTTTAGTTCCGACACCAACGCTTAATACGATAGGAACAGCCACTTACTTTGCACAAGCTTTTGATGGAACTTGTTCTTCTTTAACGAGAACTTCTGTCATATTAACTATTACAGGTGCGCCCGCCGCTCCGATTTCGACTGGCGATATTACCGACTGCGAGCAGCTTCCGATTCAAACACTCAACGCTAATAATGCCATTACCGTAATTCCTGGACAAACCATTTCTTGGTATACCCTTGCCGTTGGAGGTGTTCTGGTTGCTACTCCAACACTCAATACGGTGGGAACAGCTACGTACTACGCACAAGCCAATGACGGAACTTGCGATTCAACCACTAGAACTTCTGTAACACTAACAATCACAGGTGCGCCTGCAGCACCAATTTCGATTGGAAACATCACAGAATGTGAAGAACTTCCGATTCAAACACTGGATGCAAATAATGCCATCACGGTAATTCCTGGACAAATAATTTCTTGGTATAATCTTGCAATTGGAGGTGTTTTAGTTCCTGGCCCAACGCTCAATGCGGTGGGAACGGCAACCTATTATGCACAAGTTTTTGACGGAACTTGTAATTCACTCACCAGAACTGCGGTTACATTAACCATCACTGGAGCACCAGCAGCACCAATTTCTACGGGTAATATCACACAGTGCCAGCAACTTCCTATTCAAACCCTCAATGCCAATAATGCCATTACAGTAATTCCTGGACAAACCATTTCTTGGTATTCCCTTGCCGTTGGTGGTGTTTTAGTTCCGACACCAACGCTTAATACGGTAGGAACAATCACGTATTATGCACAAGCTTTTGATGGAACTTGTAATTCACTCACCAGAACTGCGGTTACATTAACCATCACTGGAGCACCAGCAGCTCCAATTTCGACTGGAAACATCACCGAATGTGAGCAACTTCCGATTCAAACACTAGATGCAAACAATGCCATTACGGTAGTTCTTGGACAAATCATTTCTTGGTATGATCTTGCTAGTGGCGGCGCTTTAGTTCCAGCCCCAACGCTCAATACGGTGGGAACCGTTACGTATTATGCACAAGTTTTTGATGGAACTTGTAATTCTTTAACCAGAACTGCGGTCACCTTAACCATCACTGGAGCACCAGCAGCACCAATTTCTACGGGTAATATTACCGAATGTGAGCAACTTTCTATTCAAACACTCGATGCTAACGATGCCATCACGACAGTTCCTGGACAAATCATTTCTTGGTATGATCTTACAAGTGGAGGCGTTTTAGTTCCTGCCCCAACCCTCAATACAGTGGGAACCACCACATATTATGCAGAGTCTACTGTCGGAACATGTAATTCACTCACCAGAACTGCAGTAACCCTTACTATAAATATAGCACCTGCTCCACCTGTTTCTGGTGGTGATATTTTCCAATGCGAACAAACACCATTGCAAACCATTACAGCAGTTGCAACGGTCCCATTTCCACAAACTGTAATCTGGTACGACGCACCTAATGCTGGAACCATTGTCCCTAATCCAAGCATAAATACCGCAATCTCCATTGTATATTTCGCTGAAGCCTTTAATGGAACTTGCCCTTCTTTAACTCGAACACCTGTTATTCTAACAATAAATGAATTGCCTGCCGACCCAGTTGTTGGTTTGCTTACGCAACCAGATTGTTTTACTTCAACGGGTTCCATAACCATTTTTCCAGTTCCTGCGGGCATCAGCTATAGTTTTGACGGAGGTCCTTTTACAACTACGACTTTCTACGGTTTGCTTCCAAACGGCACAAACCACACGATTATCGCGAAGAATACTGGAGGCTGTTTATCGCAACCCATTATAGTTTCTATTTTGCCGCAACCATCAACTCCAGCTGCACCTACCGTAGTTATTACGCAACCAACTTGTACCCTTCCAACAGGAGCAATTACAATTAATGGAGTTCCAGGCGAGACCTATAGTTTCGACGGTGGTCCATTTACTAACCAATTAGTATATAATGGGTTAATCGCAGCTTCAACCCATATAGTAAAAGCTAAAAAGCTAGCGGCTGTATATCAACAATAGCTAGCCGACTTTGAACATTCAACCTCTACACCAGCTCCGCCAACGCTAACTCCAATTCAACCAACCTGCACTGTTTGCACGGGAACCGTTCAAATTGCGAATGTACTTGGGCAAACTTATAGCTTTGACGGAAGTCCATTTACCTCAACATTGAACTATCCAGGATTATTGGGAGGTTCTACACATACTGTAACCGCCAAAAATGGCTCGGGCTGTATTTCTGCAGCAAGTACAATTACATTAGATATTTCGCCCCCAACGCCTAATGCACCTTCAATCTTCACAGCGCAACCCGATTGCACAGAAGCATTTGGTGAAATTACAATTCTAAATGTGGCTGGCGAAACCTATAGCTTTGACGGAGGTCCATATAGTCCTAACTTATTTACAGTAATCTTGCCGCTGGAACTTATACAATATCAGCAACAAACAGCTTTGGTTGTATTTCACCAAGTACAACGGTAACCATAATTCCACAACCTATAACAGCGACGCCTACTATTACCGATGGTGTTATTTGCGTTGATCAATCAACCGGAGTTCCTTTTAGAACGCATATTCTAGAAACAGGTCTGAATCTTGCGACGCACAGTTTTGTTTGGACATTAGATGGTGTTATCTTTCCACAAACGGGAAGCTCAATTGAAGTAGATACCCCAGGCGTTTACACCGTGGTGGCGACAAATATTAGTACAGGTTGCGATTCACAAATAGCTACTGCGACCGTTACAGAATCTTTCCCTGGACTCGGAATTGCCGCACAAGTAATTAACCAATTTAGTAACGAAGCAGGAATCATCGTAAACGTAAATAGCGGAACAGGTCCATTTGTTTATCAACTAGACAATGGCCCTTCGCAAGAAAGCAACTTATTTTCACCAGTGCTTCCTGGTTCACATGTTGTGCACGTTACAGATGTCAACGGCTGTACCGATTTGACCAGTGAAGTTACGGTACTAGGTTATACGAAATTCTTTACGCCAAATGACGATACCTATACAGATACCTGGAATATCATCGGACTAGAAGGACAACCTGCGGCAATTATCCATATTTACGATCGTTACGGCAAGTACATCAAACAGATCAGTGCCAATGGAAAAGGTTGGGATGGTACGTTAAATGGTGAACCCTTGCCTTCAACTGACTACTGGTTTACGGTTGAATACGTCGAGAATGGTCAATCGAAAGAATTCAAATCGCATTTTTCTTTAGTGCGGTAATTTCAACTGACTTTTTCTACAAATAGAAAATAGGAACTTAATTGCAAGTGATTTCAATAAAAAACAAATCAACTTTCATTTAAATTCCTATTTTTGTTTTCGAAAAAACTAACTCAACTACTCTATGCTAATTATTGGAATTGCAGGCGGAACTGGCAGCGGAAAAACAACCGTCGTACATCAAATTATGAACGAACTGCCTGAAACGGAAGTCGGTATTATTTCGCAAGATTCTTACTATAAAGACAATTCCAATTTAAGTTTCGACGAAAGAGCTTTAATCAATTTTGATCACCCACGTGCCATCGATTTCGATCTTTTAGTCAATCATCTCCAAGAATTGAAAGCGGGAAACAACATCGACCAACCCGTTTATTCCTTCGTTACCCACAACAGAACAGACGATACAATTTATACGCATCCACGAAAAGTAATGATTGTCGAGGGAATTTTGATACTCGCCCATCCCGAACTGAGAGACCTTTTTGATGTCAAAATTTTTGTTCACGCTGATTCAGATGAACGTTTGATCCGTCGACTCAAACGCGATATCGCCGAACGTGGCCGTGATATGGATGAAGTACTCAACAGATACCAAACCACCCTAAAACCGATGCACCAGCAATTTATAGAACCTACCAAGGCCTTTGCTGACATCATCATTCCTAACGACAAATACAACACCGTTGCCATCGATGTGGTGCGCGCAGTAATAAATCAAAGATTATCCTAAAAAAATTTGTATTTTTATGCTGCTTTTTAGGAGCTAATCCCGCTATACGTTGCAATCTTTTTGCAATTTCGCTGCGCTACATTGAAGATTTTCCTTCGCTGCGCTGCGGATAATCCAAAAAGGATTTTCACTGCTATCGGGGCTAAAACATGAACACCAATGGAACAATCGTATAAAGACAAACCCTGGTTTAAATTCGTTAGCAATAAATACGTTTGGGTATTGCTGTTTTTTTGTACTTGGATGTTATTTCTAGACAATTACTCTTACTTCGACCATCGTGTGCTCAATCAGGAAATCGATGAACTCGAAGCCAACAAAAAATACTATCAAGAAGAAATCAAAAAGGATCAGGAAAATATCAAACTGCTGAAAAATCCAGATCAAATTGAGAAATTCGCTCGTGAAAAATACTATATGAAACGGGATAGTGAAGATATTTACATCGTCGAATACGAAGGCGACACCGTTAAAAAGTAATAGAAGAACGAGTCAAGAGCAAGACAAAAACCAGAACCTAAATCCCAGTACCATGAAGTTATTCAATGAATTCGAAGCCGTTTCCTCAAAACAATGGAAGCAACAAATTCAATTTGAATTGAAAGGCGCCGACTATAATGACACGTTGGTTTGGAAATCTGCTGAAGATATTCAAGTTCGACCTTTTTACCATTTTGATGAAGCCAATGTTAGCAATGTCACCACCAAGGCAAGTCAATTTAAAATTGGTCAATCGATTTTTGTATTTGATTTGGATAAATCGATTGCAAATGCCGTAGACTGCATCAAACGAGGCGCCGAAAGCCTTGTCTTTACAATAGAAGACGAAAAAACCGACATCGAGAAATTACTAAACAACCTTCCTTTAGAAAGCGTCAACATTCACTTTCATTTGCAATTCCTCTCTATCGATTTCGTAAATAAAATAGAAAGAATAGCACAAGCTAAAAATGCCACCATCTATTGCAACTTGGATCCAATTGGACACTTAGCAAGAGAAGGCAATTGGTTTCTAAATGAAGAAAAAGACAACTTCGAAACCTTAAATAAACTATCCAATAATATTTCTAAAACCAGCTTCATCAGTATTGATGCAGTTTATATCAAAATGCTGGCGCCACAATGGTGCAGCAATTGGCCTATGCCTTAGGTCATGCTACCGAATATTTCAATAGAATCGAAACCATCAAACAACCGGTGGTTTTTCAAGTTGCCGTTGGCAGCAATTACTTCTTTGAAATCGCAAAATTACGGGCGTTACGATTGCTCTTTTCTACCGTTGCCCATTCATTTGGACATACATTAGATTGCCACATTACAGTTTCTCCCAGCAAGCGAAACAAGACCATCTACGATTACAATGTCAACATGCTGCGCACGACATCGGAATGTATGAGCGCTATTTTTGGTGGTGCAAATACCATTACCAATCTACCTTACGATGTTTTATATCATAAAGACAATGAATTTGGCAATCGAATCTCTAGAAACCAATTGCTGATTCTTAAAAAAGAAAGTTACTTCGACAAAGTAGACAATCCTGCGGATGGCTGCTACTACATTGAAAGTCTTACCCAACAATTGGCTGAAAAAGCCCTTACCTTATTCAAAGATATCGAAGCGAATGGTGGATTTTTGAAGCAGTTGAAAGATGGTACCATCAAAAGAAAAATTCAAGAGAGCGCCGATGCAGAACAAAAATCCTTTGATGAAGGAAAAGAAGTGTTACTAGGCACGAATAAATATCCAAACAAAAACGATAAGATGAAGCACGATCTAGAACTGTTTCCCTTTGTCAAAATAAAACCCAGAAAGACGTTGATCACACCCATAATCGAGAAACGTTTAGCGGAACAATCTGAACAAGAACGCCTATCCACTGAAGTATAACTTTACGGCTTAGTGCCTTTGCGAGCAACCATGAAAAGAAAAGACCTCCAACATATCGAACTTAATAATGCCAACAATAACGAGTCATCCCGAGCGCAGTCGAGGGAACCCAACTTTCTAACTGCGGAAGGAATTGAATTAAAATCCAATTACTCCAAAGCGGACGTTGACCACCAAGAGCATCTGGGCTTTGGTGCTGGATTTGCGCCCAATCTTCGTGGTCCTTATGCGACAATGTTTGTGCGCCGCCCTTGGACGATTCGTCAATACGCTGGATTTTCAACTGCAGAAGAAAGTAATGCTTTTTATAGAAGAAATTTAGCCGCTGGACAAAAAGGATTATCCATTGCCTTCGATTTACCAACGCACCGTGGCTATGATTCCGATCACGAGCGTGTGGTTGGCGATGTCGGAAAAGCAGGTGTTGCGATCGATACCGTAGAAGATATGAAAGTGTTGTTCGATCAAATTCCATTGCAAGAAATGTCGGTTTCGATGACAATGAACGGTGCGGTTTTGCCTATCATGGCATTCTATATTATCGCGGCAGAAGAACAAGGCGTTACGCCAGAACAACTTTCAGGAACCATACAAAATGATATCCTAAAGGAGTTTATGGTGCGAAATACCTACATCTATCCACCTACTCCATCCATGAAAATCATCGCGGATATTTTTGAGTACACTAGTAAAAAAATGCCGAAATTCAATTCCATTTCGATTTCGGGTTACCATATGCAAGAAGCGGGAGCGACTGCCGATATTGAGTTGGCATATACTTTGGCGGATGGACTTGAATATATTCGTACCGGGCTTTCCACAGGAATGAAAATCGATGAGTTTGCGCCCCGACTTTCCTTTTTTTGGGCGATTGGCATGAATCATTTTATGGAAATTGCTAAAATGCGAGCCGGAAGAATGATCTGGGCAAAATTGGTCAAACAATTCCATCCCAAAGATGAAAAATCATTAGCGTTGCGAACCCATTGCCAAACATCGGGTTGGAGTTTAACCGAGCAAGACCCGTTTAATAATGTAGCGCGAACAACCGTTGAAGCGATGGCAGCGGCTTTTGGAGGAACGCAATCTTTACACACGAATGCTCTCGATGAGGCGATTGCATTGCCAACCGATTTTTCTGCGCGGATTGCCAGAAATACACAGATTTATTTACAAGAAGAAACTAAGATTACAAAAACGGTCGATCCTTGGGCTGGCAGTTATTACGTAGAAAGTCTGACCAACGAAATAGCACAAAACGCTTGGAAACTTATCGAAGAGGTCGAAGAATTGGGCGGAATGACCAAAGCCATCGAAGCGGGAATACCAAAATTGCGCATCGAAGAAGCGGCTGCTCGAAAACAAGCGCGCATCGATAGCAATCAAGATGTTATCGTTGGAGTCAATCAATATCGTTTGGAAAAAGAAGATCCATTACATATCTTAGACGTCGATAATCAGATGGTTCGCAGACAACAAATCGAACAATTAAATCGCATCAAAGCCTCCAGAAATACGGATAAAGTTAAGGAATCACTGAAGCAATTAACCCTTTGTGCACAAACTGGCAAAGGAAACTTACTCGAATTAGCTGTTGATGCAGCCAGAAACAGAGCGACGCTCGGTGAAATTAGCGATGCCTTAGAAATGGTTTTTGGAAGATACAAAGCACAAATTAAAACCTTTAGTGGCGTGTATAGTAAAGAAATTAAAGACGATAAGAGCTTCGAAAAAGCGAAACAATTGGCAGACGAATTTGCCGCGAAAGAAGGCAGACGTCCCAGAATTATGATCGCAAAAATGGGGCAAGATGGTCATGATCGTGGCGCAAAAGTCGTTGCAACTGGTTATGCCGATGTCGGTTTTGATGTAGATATTGGTCCATTGTTTCAAACGCCAGCAGAAGCTGCCAAACAAGCCGTAGAAAACGATGTCCACATACTCGGTGTTTCGTCATTAGCCGCTGGGCATAAAACATTGGTTCCTCAAGTGATTGAAGAACTCAAAAAATACGGGCGACAAGATATTATGGTGATTGTGGGTGGTGTGATTCCAGCCCAAGATTATCAGTATTTGTTTGACGCGGGAGCAGTAGCCGTCTTTGGACCAGGAACAAAGATTAGTGAAGCAGCAATTTCAATTCTGGAAATACTTTTAGATTAAGTTTGTTTTTTTTGAACTATGAAGAATAAAATTGTACCTATTTCAATCGTTGTTTCTGTAGCGATGCTATTAACACTCGTCTTCTCTTGTGCCTCCGATAAGGACGAGTACGTTCCTATTGAAGTGAGTCCAGTGGTGGTTAATTTAGCAGAAGTTCCCTACGCAAATCTGTCACAATATCAATTCTTTAAAGGTGAAATCAAAAACCAACAACCCTCCTACGGAGTCATTCCATACAAGCCAGCCAGTGAGCTTTTTACAGATTATGCTTTAAAAAACAGATTTGTTTGGTTACCTAACGGAACGAAGGCTACTTATACCAGTGATGCAGATATTTTAAAATTACCCGTTGGTTCTGCATTGATAAAAACATTTTATTATAACAATGTACAACCCTCAAATACAACGAAAATTATCGAAACTAGAGTGATGATCAAGATCACTGAGGAAAATGAGGAAACTGATGGTTGGATTTTTGCAGAATATGTTTGGAATGCAGATCAAACAGAGGCAACGCTACAAACACAAGCTAGCACGATACCAATTTCTTGGATAGACCAAAATAGCACAACGCAAAATATAGATTATCAAATTCCTTCTACTAATCAATGTAAAACGTGCCATGATAACAACGGCAAAAGCAGACCTATTGGAATTAAGCCACAGCATTTGAACACGACATTTCCTTATTCGACGGGTACAAAAAACCAACTCGCAAAATGGATTGAATTTGGATATTTAGAAAATAATTTACCTGCAACAATTGTTTCGATGGTTGATTATAAAGACACCTCCAAGAGTTTAGATTTAAGAGTTCGCTCCTACTTTGATATCAATTGCGCGCATTGTCATCAAGAGGGCGGCAATGCGGAATATATGCAGACAATACGGATGGCTTTTAATCAAACATCTATTCCTTCAAATATGGGCGTTTGTGTGCCAGGAGATATTCAAGTACCAGGCTTCGATCGCGGACTTATTGTAAGCCCGAATAACACTAATGAGTCCACTATTTTGTATTTATTAAGTACAAACTCACCTAATTTTAGAATGCCACGAATTGGAAGAACCATTGCACATCAAGAAGGAATTCAATTGGTGACGGAATGGATTAATTCGCTTCCGCCGTGCAACTAAAATCAACCTAAAAATAGATTGGCACATCTTTGAAATAGGAACATCACTTCATTTTTAGTATTGAATCTAAAATCTAAATAATCAAGTGCAAAACTATCGTCGGAAATATATAATGTGATTCGTCTTAATCTAAAAAATAACTGCCGCGCTGTATGTATTACTAAAAAATGCAGTAGCAATTTCTCAGTAAAGCAACCTTGACGGATAGAACGAAAAAACAGCGCTATTTGGTGTTTTTTTAATAAGAAAATATTTCATACTTTAGTTGCGGTAAAGTACGATCCCCAGACACTTTCTGTTTTCAAACCTGCTTTTTCTAATGTTTGCTAGAAAAGAAACCAATGAAACTAATCGGTTACAGTAAGGACAAAAAAGAAAATTCATTTAGAGAACCGATTTATGCGGATGGCAAGGGCGTTCTTTATCGCCACCAAGTCGACAACCGACACAATATTACAGCGTTTAAGACTTACGATTCTACCAACTCCGATTATTCCAAACTATATCTTTCAAAGAAGTTTAGCGTAGGTTCTAAAGCGGCGATTGTATTTGTTGGAAAAGAGAATTACCTGCATTATGACGCAGCACCAAACGCGATTGAGGAGATTATTCATTATTTGAACGACCATAGCACCCTTTACAATGTCAATGGAATATTAGATCAAGCGATGTTGCTCAAAAACAGAATTTTTTCAGACCATTTTGTCGTTGATAATTTTGTGGTCAAGATGAGTCCAGATGACGACCAGATTGTTTTGTCTTTTGATTTTCCTTCCCCTAAAAAAGAAAATCTTTCAGAAAACGAAGACGATGTTCCGAAAAAAGAAGCAATCTCAACTCAAAAAGAGACGGTCAACAAAAAAGAAAAAGAAGCAATTTTTTCTAATGCTATTAAGCAATTAAATTCTGTTGACATGAACTTTGAACTAAAATTGAAGTTAAGAGCAGAAGAACGAAGAAGTAAACTCAAAACATTCAACTATCAGTTCAAACTGAATCAAAACGCTTCTCGAAGAAAGAAAAATATGGAATAAGTATTTTCTTCCCTCCTATTTCTAAAGAACAGTTTTACATTTTAGAGAAAAAAAATATATTTGCATTCCGAAAATAAGCGGGATGTAGCGCAGCCAGGTAGCGTACTAGCATGGGGTGCTAGGGGTCGCTGGTTCGAATCCAGTCATCCCGACTACAAATCCATTCTTGTTCCTAAGAATGGATTTTTTTGTGAAAATAAAATTTGTCGCTTCACGATGAATGACTATTTTTAATTCATCAACCCCAAGAACATGTCAAAACTCCCACATATTGGTCCAAGTATTTTCTCCGTCATGTCGCAATTGGCCAACCAGCACAATGCCATCAATCTGGCACAAGGATTTCCCAACTTTCCGGTAGATCCGATACTGAAAGAAATCACATCAAAATGGGCAAAGGAAGAAATCCACCAGTATTTGCCGATGGCAGGATATCCCCCACTTATGGAAAAAATTGCCAACCTAACTTTTACCTCCTATCGAAGAAAAGTAAACCCAACAACCAACATCCTCATCACAGCTGGCGCAACTGAAGGTATTTTTGCTTCGATACAAGCTTTGGTCGGTTTGAATGAAGAAGTAATCATCCTCGATCCAAGTTATGATTGCTATGAAACTCCCATATTGCTCTGCAATGCAAAGCCCATTCGCGTGAACATGAATGATGATTTTACGCCCAATTGGGAAGCAATTTCAGCAGTAATGAACGAAAAGACGCGCATGATCATTACCAACAATCCACACAATCCGTCAGGTCGAATTTGGTCAGAAGCAGACTATGTGCAGTTAGAAAAATTACTAGATGTTTTCCCAAATGTAGTGGTGCTTGCTGATGAAGTTTATGAATATATTACTTTTGAAAACAAACATATTTCTGCGCATCATCGTGCGAAACTACGTGACAAAAGCGTTGTGGTTTCTTCGTTTGGAAAGTCATTTCATATTACAGGATGGAAAGTCGGTTACTTAGTGGCGCCAGAACCCCTGATGACGGAAATAAAGAAAGTGCATCAATTCTTAGTTTTTAGTGTCAATAGCGTTGCGCAATACGCCTTAAACGATTACTTGGATGTAGCAGATATCAATTCACTTGGGGATTTTTACAAAGAAAAAAGAGATTACTTCAGCGAGCTCCTGCGCGGTTCAAAATTTGAGCTACTACCCTGCGAAGGCACTTACTTTCAAACCGCAATGTATGATGCCATTTCACAAGAAAATGATATTGAATTTTCAAAAAAACTCCTCATCGATTATGGCGTGGCGACCATTCCGCTTTCACCATTTTTTGCTGGCGAGACCACTTTGAAATGCATCCGGTTTTGTTTTGCAAAAGAAGATACAACATTAGAAAAATCGGCCTCATTGCTACGAAAACTATAGAAATTTGCAATGTGAACTTAATAATACAATGGTCCACTATTGAGAAAGCAAAACTTCATCACCTTGCAGTCATAATTTTCCCTATTTTTACTTTTCTAAATATTTAAATATGAATTTTTCAGCAAAAATGCTTCGTGACGACGCACTCAAAGGAAAAGTTATCGTCGTAACCGGCGGTGGCAGCGGCTTAGGAAAAGCGATGACCCAATACTTTCTAGAACTCGGCGCGCAAGTCGCTATTACGTCGCGAGATCTCGAAAAACTTAAAACAACAGCGCAAGAATTAGAATCAAAAACTGGTGGAACTTGTTTGCCATTGGCCTGCGATGTCCGACACTACGATCAAGTTGAAGCGATGCTGGAAAACGTTTTGAAAACCTTTGGGAAAGTCGATGTGCTGCTCAACAACGCCGCGGGAACTTTATTTCACCTAACTGAACGCTTGTCTGCAAACGCTTTTGATACGGTAATTGATATCGTTCTAAAAGGTTCTAAGAATTGCACACTCGCTTTCGGAAAACATTGGATTGACAGCAAACAGGAATCTGCAACCATTTTGAATATCGTTACGACCTATGCTTTTACAGGATCCGCTTATGTGGTTCCGAGTGCCACGGCAAAAGCGGGCGTTTTAGCCATGACTCGAAGCTTGGCGGTTGAGTGGGCAAAATACGGAATCCGCTCGAATGCCATTGCTCCCGGCCCTTTTCCCACGAAAGGCGCTTGGGATAGATTACTTCCTGGTGATTTAGCAGAAAAATTCGACATGGCGAAGAAAGTGCCTTTGAAACGCGTTGGAGATCACCAAGAATTGGCGAACCTAGCGGCTTATTTGGTGTCTGATTTCTCCGCATATATCAATGGTGAAGTCGTTGTGATTGATGGTGGCGAATGGTTGAAAGGCGCTGGACAATTCAACCTACTGGAACAAATTCCGGAAGAAATGTGGGATATGTTGGAGATGATGATAAAGGCTAAAAAAAATAATTGATAATTGATAATTGATAATTTTTTGGGAGCTATTTCCAGCTATCCGTTACAATCTTTTCTGCCGAACAACGGCACAAAAGGATTTTCACTACTATCTGGGCTATGGCATTCCATAATTATCAAGAACTTGTTGTCATGAATCTGAGCCCTAGCCCGGATAGGAACGGCATCCTTTTTATCCTGAACTCGTTTCGGGATCTTTAACAGATTCCTAAATATTTCCGAAGAGATCCTGAAACGAGTTCAGGATAAAAAGATAGAGTGGATAGCCGGAATAGCTCCTAAAAACAAGCAACCAACAACTGACAACCATCAACTTAGCCTTATTAACTTTTGTTAACAAATAACCCTTGAAAAACCCAGATTTAATTGTATTTTTACGGCTCAAAATCTGAAAAAATAAATGGGTAAAATCATTGCGATAGCCAATCAAAAAGGCGGTGTTGGAAAAACGACCACTTCGGTAAATTTGGCAGCATCACTGGGTGTTTTAGAGAAAAAAGTGTTGCTTATTGATGCCGACCCGCAAGCGAATGCGAGTTCAGGTTTAGGTATCGATATCGAAACAGTATCGATTGGTACCTATCAGATGTTGGAACACAGCAATTTGCCTCAGGAAGCCATTATCAAATGCTCGGCGCCCAACGTTTGGGTGATTCCAGCGCATATTGATTTGGTGGCGATTGAAATTGAATTGGTCGACAAAGAAAATCGGGAGTATATGCTCAAACAAGCTTTGGCTTCAATCAAAGATGAATACGATTATATTTTGATTGATTGCGCGCCATCGTTGGGTTTGTTGACTTTAAATGCGTTGACGGCTTCTGACTCGGTGATTATACCAATTCAGTGCGAATATTATGCTTTGGAAGGCTTGGGCAAGTTGCTAAACACCATCAAAAGCGTGCAAAAAATTCACAATCCAGAACTAGATATTGAAGGTTTATTATTGACCATGTTCGATTCGAGATTGCGTTTGTCGAATCAGGTGGTAGAGGAAGTTCAAAAGCATTTTAATGACATGGTTTTTACTACAATCATTCAGCGAAATGTCAAATTGAGTGAAGCGCCGAGTTATGGTGAAAGCATCATCAATTACGACGCAACAAGCAAAGGAGCAACGAATTACCTTCATTTAGCTCAAGAGATTATTAAGAAAAATAGTAATTAGAAGTATGTCACAAGCAGTAAAAAAACAAGCATTGGGAAGAGGATTATCTGCCTTGTTGAAAGATCCTGAAAACAATATTCAGTCTGTAAATGATAAGAATGCCGAAAAATTGGTGGGTCATATCATTGAATTGGATATTGATGCGATTGAAATCAATCCGTTTCAACCGAGAAGTAATTTTAATGAAGAATCATTGCAGGAATTAGCGATGTCTATTCGTGAATTGGGTGTGATTCAGCCGATTACGGTTCGTAAAATCGACTTCAATCAATACCAATTAATCTCTGGGGAAAGACGACTGCGTGCTTCTAAAATAAACGGTTTAACTACAATTCCAGCGTATATCCGAATCGCCAATGATCAGGAATCGTTAGAAATGGCTTTGGTAGAAAATATCCAACGTCATGATTTAGATCCGATTGAGATTGCGCTCTCCTACCAAAGATTGATTGATGAAATTCAATTGACGCAAGAACAAATGAGCGAACGTGTGGGTAAGAAACGCTCTACTATTGCCAATTATTTACGCTTATTAAAATTAGATCCGATTATTCAAACGGGTATTCGTGATGGTTTTATCAGCATGGGTCATGGTCGTGCGATTATTAATATTGACGATCAAGACGTACAAACTGATATCTATCAAAAAATTGTAAGTCAAAATTTATCGGTAAGAGAAACCGAAGCCTTGGTCAAAAATTACCAAGAAAGCATCAAACCGACCGCAAAAAAAACTGCAAAAACAGCGTCATTTGATATCGCCGAACACGAGAAAAAAGCCATTGCCAATTATTTTGGAACCAAAGTGGACGTAAAAGTAGCTGGAAACGGAAAAGGGAAAATTACAATACCATTTCACTCGGAAGAAGACTTTAATAGAATCATCAAATTGATTAAAGGGTAAGTGCTGAGTAGGATCGTCATACTAATTTGGCTATTTTTTAGCACAACGCCACTGATTTTTGGTCAAGAACAAACTGCTCCACTTTTAATCGCCAAAGACTCCATAAAAAACGATGACATCAATCCGCTTACACCCGCTAAAGCAGCGTTTTATTCTGCGATTCTTCCTGGGTTAGGTCAGGCATACAATAAGAAATATTGGAAAATTCCAATTGTATATGGTGCCCTCGCGACCACAATTTATTTCTATAACAGG
This sequence comes from Flavobacterium sp., assembly GCA_016714905.1. Lineage (GTDB taxonomy): Bacteria > Bacteroidota > Bacteroidia > Flavobacteriales > Flavobacteriaceae > Flavobacterium. Next base: position 18,792 of record JADKBW010000016.1, on the reverse strand, counting down.
AACAACAATTTTTACCATGAATTCCGTGGCGTCTACAAAGACCGGTTGGCCGGAATTTCCAATCCCAAGTATGATTACTTAGATGATGATCGTTTAATAGAAGCACAACGATTTTACAAAAAAAATCGAGATTTGTCGCTGTTATTGACGGTTGGGTTTTATGTGTTAAATATCATTGATGCAAACGTTGATGCGCATTTAGGACAGTTTAATGTAAACGATAATTTATCTATTCGACAAGACTTATTTCTTGATCAACGCTATATGAAGCCTAATTTTGGCGTGGCTCTAAATTACAAATTCAAATGAAAATTGCACTGCTAGGATATGGTAAAATGGGAAAAGTGATTGAGAAAATCGCTTTGTCTCGTGGGCATCAAATTGTACTTCGAAAAACCAGTTCTTCTTCTTTCGATGGATTAGAAAATGCAGATGTCGCCATTGATTTTAGCATTCCTGATGCTGCAGTCGGTAACATTATGACTTGTTTTGATACTAACGTTCCAGTTATTTGTGGCACCACTGGTTGGCTTTCTCAATATGAAGAAATGGTGGCGCACTGTAAAGCAAAGAACGGCGCCATGATTTATGGTTCTAATTTCAGTTTAGGCGTTAATTTGTTTTTTGAAATGAATACGTATTTAGCGAAATTGATGTCGAAATTCGATCAGTATAAAGTGCGAATGGAGGAAATTCATCACACACAAAAATTGGATAGTCCAAGTGGAACGGCAATCACTTTAGCGAATGATATTATTCAGCAATCGCAATATACGAATTGGGTTTTACAAAACGCCCATTTGAATGAAGTGCTCATCGATGCCCAAAGAATTGAAAATGTACCAGGAACACATACGGTGATTTACGATTCTGAAATCGATTCGATTGAAATCAAGCATACTGCGCACAACAGAGAAGGTTTTGCCTTGGGCGCCGTGATTGCTGCAGAATGGATAATGGGCAAAAAAGGAGTTTTTTCAATGAAAGACGTTTTAGACTTAAAATAATAAATAATATAAACTGAAAATTGGTGTTCGATTCCTAATCAAACCTAAAAATCAAAAAATTAGAAATTATGACTTTATCTCAATGGTTTATTTTTTTCTTAGTATTACAAGTGATTCACTTTATTGGAACGTGGAAAATATACGAGGCGGCTAACAGAAAAAGATGGGAAGCGGCAGTTCCAATTTACAATGCAATCGTGTTGATGAAGATTCTTAACCGACCTACTTGGTGGACGATTTTGCTTTTCGTGCCGATTGTCAATCTGATTATGTTTCCGGTCATTTGGGTGGAAACCTTGCGCAGTTTTGGTAAAAACACAACACCACATACACTTTTGGCGATTTTCACTTTCGGTTTATACATCGCCTACGTCAATTATACCGAAAAACTAGATCATATTCCCAACCGTAGTCTCATTCCAGTAAATAAAACGGCTGATACGATTAGCTCATTGTTATTCGCCATTGTTGTAGCGACGATTGTGCATACTTATGTCATGCAACCGTATCAGATTCCAACTTCCTCTTTAGAGAAGTCGTTATTAGTTGGTGATTTTCTTTTTGTAAGTAAATTTCATTATGGCGCTCGAGTTCCGATGACTACCGTTGCTTTGCCTATGGTGCATGATACCATTCCGGTATTGCACAAAAAATCATACAATAATTGGCCGCAACTGCCTTATTTACGTTTGCCAGGATTGGAAAAGCCTGAAAAAAATGACATTGTAGTTTTCAACTGGCCGGTCGATACCGTGTACAAATTTTTCGATAAATCCAAAAGAAAAGCCGATAAGCCCATTGATAAGAAATCAAATTATGTAAAAAGATGTCAAGGTACACCAGGCGATATGTTGGAAATAAGAGATGGTGTGGTCTTTATTAATGGAAAGCAACTGATATTACCCGAGCGCGCAAAACCGCAGTATTCCTATACCGTAACGACGAATGGTAATTCGTTTGACCCAACGTATTTGATAAAAGAATTACACATCACCGATGGTATTTATCAAACCGGCGCTAATACGTTTCTTTTTTCTGCTTTAACAGAAGAGTCTGCAAGCAGGTTAAAAAACAATCCAGTGGTAACAAATATTGTAAGAAATATTTCTCGCGATCCGGAACCGGCAGTTTTTCCGCAGATTTCTAATTCCTGGAACAAAGACAATTACGGACCCATTTACATCCCAGAAGCAGGAAAGACAATCGAATTGACTGCCGAGAACATTCCTTTCTATAAGAGAATCATCAGTGAATATGAAGGGAATGATTTGAAAGTAACGGGTTCTGAAATCAGAATCAACGGTCAGGTTGCAAAATCGTACACCTTTCAACAAGATTATTATTGGATGATGGGAGACAATCGACATAATTCTGAAGACAGTCGCTATTGGGGTTATGTTCCTGAAAATCATATTGTGGGAAAACCTGTTCTTATTTGGTTAAGTTTGGATAGCAATGAAACTGGTTTCAAAAAAATACGATGGGAAAGAATGTTTACGACCGTTGGTGGCGAAGGTCAGCCTTACTCGTATTTTAAATTTTTCTTAATCGCGTTGGCTGCTTATTTTGGAATTACGTTCTATTTGGATAAGAAGAAACAAGCCGATAGCTAATATATTTTACTGTTTAATCGTGGATTTGTTTAATTCGTTAATTCGGAAAAATGATTACATGATACTACGATTAAACGGTCATACGGTTAAGTTAAACGATTAAACGGTTAAACAAATCCACGATTAAACGAATAAACAACGCACGAGTTCACATCACATGCCTATCCTTCTTCACCCTACGTATTTCCCATCTATTAGTCATTTTGTCGCCATGGCTCAAGCGGATCGTATTGTACTTGAAGTGGAAGATAATTTTCAAAAACAAACCAACAGAAACCGAACTTACATTTACAGTCCAAATGGAATTCAGTTGCTCAATATTCCCATTAAACATACCAAAGAAAGACATCAAAACATCAAGGAAGTACGTATAGAAACTGCGTTCGATTGGCAAAAACAGCATTTCAAATCCTTGGAGGCGGCTTATAGAACTTCTCCTTTTTTTGAATACTATGAGGATAGTTTAATGCCAATTTTCACCAAACAACATACTTATTTGATTGACTTAAACATCGAAACCATGCAAATTGTTTCGAAATGTCTTGGAATGCCTTTTGACTTTGAAAAAACCGTGGAGTACTTTCACGAAGTGCCAGAATACAATGACTTTAGAAGTCTCGTGAATGGAAAAAAAGACGCTGCCTCTTTTGAATCATACACCCAAGTTTTTGGAGATAAGCACGGATTTATTAATAACTTGAGTATTCTTGACTTGTTATTTAATGAAGGTCGATTTTCATTAGATTACCTGAAGAATCAATTGATTTAGATTATTCATCAAAAGACAATCTGGTCATGATTGGAAAGTGATCTGAATTGACAAAATCCGGAAAACTCTCAAAGCTTTTTACTTTCATACTTGGATCGGCAAGAATATAATCAATTCGCGCTGGGTAATACCTAAAGTGGTACGTATTGCCAAAACCACTTCCCGCCTCTTCAAAAGTATCGTTCAAATCGCCTTTGATATTGCGATACACAAACGAATACGCACTATTATTCATATCGCCACAAATGATAATGGGATACTTGCAATCTTTTTTGTGATTCATGATAATCTCCGCTTGCTGCTGTTGCTTCTTGAATGCAGTGCTAATTCGATTGAAGACCATTTCTGACTTTCGCTGATTTATTACGTCTATGTTTTCAGAAATCTCATTAACATCTGGTGAAATCTTAATCGACTCCAACTGCATATTATAGACACGAATAATTTCCTTTCCTTTCTTTATGTCTGCAAAAATGACGGAATTATTTGAATTCGGAAAAGTCAAGTTTCCCTCTTCTATAATCGGAAATTTAGAGAAAATAGCTTGACCACTTTTAATTTGATTTCCTTGCATATATACGTATCGATGCGGATAGACTTTCAGATCAATTTGCGCCCCTGAAGAATATTCCTGAATACATAAAATGTCTGGATTCTTGTCGTTGATAAAAGTCCGAATATACGTGACCACATCTGTGTCGGGCAACCAATCAAATAGATTGAATAATCGAACATTGTAACTCATGACCACAAAGTCCTTTTCTTCACTTGGCAGATTGATCGCTGAAAATTTATAAAATTTATTGATAAAAGTAATTCCCATTAGAAGAACCAATCCAGAAAGAAAGATTTGCTTTTTAAACTGAATGAGCCAATAGAGAAAAAACAATCCGTTCAAGATTAAAAACAGCGGCAAAATCAAAGTCAAAACGGAAAGAATCGGAAACAATTTCGGCGCTAAAAATGGTAAAACATACGCAAGGAAAGTCAATACAGTGAGCACTATATTGAAGAAAAACATTGCCTTATTGAACCACGATAACTTTTTCATTCACTTACTTCCCTGCTTTAAACAAGAATTCTTTCTCTTCTTTGGTTAAACTGTCATAGCCAGATTTACTGATCTTATCTAGAATATCATCGATTTGTTGTTGGGTTTTATCTTTAGTAACAATCTTTGACGCGGATTGATTTTGTTTTACATTGTAATTGCGATGCACTTTCTTAAAAGGCGTTGTTTTCTTTGGCCTTAAAAAAGTGACTAGCTTATCAAGTATAAATGAAACACCTTTGCTTAAATCTGTTCCGCTAACCAATAACTTGACATAGATAAATCCGAAGAAAGCGCCCGCTAAATGCGCCACGTGTCCACCCGTATTTTCTGTAAAAATTTGAATTAAATCCAACAGCAAAATCACAAACGTAAATTGCCATAGTTTGACATTGCCAATCAACAACAATCTTAAATTCATAAACGGTGAATAAGTCGCAGTCGCCACTAAAATCGCCATAATCGCTCCAGATGCGCCGACAATTGCCGAACTTCGACCCATCATCAAAACGGAATAAAAAAGGATGAATATCAAACCTGAAAAAATACCGCTTAATAAATACAAGCCCAAAAACTGTTTCTGATTGAAGAAGGTCAAGAAAATTCGACCGGCAAAATTCAATACAATCATATTAAACAATAGATGGAAAAAACCAGCGTGAAAAAAGAAATACGAGAGTAAAGTCCATGGTTTGAATAATACTTCTGACGCATCCGATGACAAAGCAATCCAAGTAGGAAAATCAAAAGCGCCTAGTCTGAAACGATAGAAAAGAATCAATGAAAGTAAAAACACGCCACAATTCCAATAGATGACTTTTTGCTCAAAGCCTCCCATTTTATATTGCATTTTTAAATCGTCTAGTATGTTCATTTTTTAGATTATTAGACTTTTAGATTGTAAGATTCTTTGCTAATTTTAAAATTCTTGTTTCTTGTTTCTTGTTTCTTGTTTCTTGTTTACACAACTTAATTCCACCGATTACCCGTAAATTGATTTTTCTTCCAATACCACATCATTAAAAATCCCACCAGCGCACCGCCAATATGAGCAAAATGGGCTATTCCACTTGCGCCGCCAAAGATTGATTGTCCGGAAACGCCCAATATCAAATCGACAACCAATAGTCCTGGTACAAAATATTTCGCTTTTATCGGCACTGGAATAAACATCAACGCCAATTCAGCATTGGGAACCATAAAGGCAAATGCGACGAGCAATCCGTAGATGGCACCTGAAGCGCCGACCGCTGGAGAAGCAAATGCACTAGTAAAATTGGTCAATCCAGAGTTTCCTAGAGTGTCAATCCATCGCGTATCTAATTTTCCTTCATTTAACAAAGTGTAAATCTCTGTTTGGGAAAATCCAGCTTCAATCAAGGCGTTTAGTCCGTTATGGAAAAGAAAATAATTAACAAGTGAATGCAGTAACGCCGCCCCCAATCCACATGAAATATAAAAGAACAAGAACTTCTTTCCGCCCCAAAAATATTCTAAGGATGAGCCAAAAGAATACAAAGCAAACATGTTAAACGCGATGTGCATGAATCCTCCGTGCATAAACATATGGGTGAGAATTTGCCAATATTCAAATTTGGAATTCTCAAAAAAGAACAAAGAAAGATAATCGTAGGCTTGCTCACCTACAAACAAGGTTCCAGCAAAAAACAAGATATTAATAATAAGCAACTGTTTTACAGTTGGTGTAATCTGCATCATAAGGCGAATTTTTTATCTAAATCTTCCACGCTCATCGTGATGAAAGTAGGTTTTTGAAAAGGGGAAACGTTGGGTTCTTTGCAAGCGAACAATCCATTAACAATGTTTTCTTGTTCTTTTTCAGTCAAGTAAATACCGGCTTTTACGGCTAAGCTTTTCGCCATCGACTTGGCAATGGTGTCATTTTGACTAAAGCTATTACTTGGAATTCCATCATGTAAATCTCCTAACAACTGTTCGAAAATCAAATTTACTTGGGAATCCGACACATTCGAAGGCAATCCAGTAATCACAATATGATCATCTAAGTTGGCATCAAATTGAAAACCAGTATTGGTTAGCGACAATTGTAATTCTTCGATAAGATGGATTTCATTTTTCGAAAAATACAAATGCAACGGAAATAACAACTGTTGACTGGCACCATGTTCAACAGTCATATTCGTCAAGAACTGTTCATATAATATGCGTTGATGAGCGCGCTGCTGATCAACGATGATCATTCCAGATTTGATTGGATTGACAATATATTTCTTCTGAATTTGGTAGGTTTTCTTGATGTCCTTTTCGACTTCCTCTCCGTCAAACAAACTTGACTTTTCCTCATCCTGTTCAAAGTGCATTCCACCTATGTCTACCAAACTATCGGTATCATCTTTCAATCCGACATATAAGCCTTCCCATGAAGCCGACTCATTTTTCCTTTGGTAATGAGAGGTTGTCCTTTCATTCTTTTTTGGAGCCATTTCCGCCGAAAACGGATTGTAATTGCCATCCACCTGAATCGTCGGAATAGAACCCGCCGCATTTTTATAGTGATAAGGCGTATCTAAATTAGCGTCTCGGTCAAAATCAAGAATTGGCGCAACATTAAATTGCCCTAAACTATGTTTGATGGTGGCACGTAATATCGCATATAAAGCTTGCTCATCATCAAATTTAATTTCTGTTTTTGTCGGATGAATGTTGATGTCGATCGTATTCGTTGGAACGGTCAAATACAAGAAATAACTTGGTTGTGTGCCTTCCCGGAGTATGCCTTCATACGCATTCATAACGGCGTGATGCAAATAACCACTTTTGATATAGCGATCATTGACAAAGAAAAATTGCTCCCCACGGTTTTTCTTTGCAAATTCAGGTTTACCAACAAATCCTTCTATTTTTAGAATATCCGTTTCCTCTGAGGCCGGCACCAGTTTTTCGTTGGTTTTTCCAGCAAAAAGTGCCACAATGCGCTGTCTTAAATTGGAAATTGGCAATACAAACACTTCATTCCCATTGTGATAAAACGTAAAATGAATATTTGGATGCGCCAGGGCAACCCTTTGAAATTCATCCATTATGTGACGAAACTCAATGATTTCAGATTTCAAAAAATTACGTCGCGCTGGTATATTAAAAAATAAATTCTTAACGGAAAATGACGTTCCTCGTGGCGTTACAACGACATCTTGAGATACCAATTTGCTTCCTTCGATGATGATTTGCGTGCCCAACTCCTCTTGATCTTGCTTGGTTTTTAATTCAACGTGAGCAATCGCTGCAATCGAGGCTAACGCTTCACCGCGAAATCCTTTGGTATGCAGTTGAAACAAATCTTCCGCTTTTCTGATTTTGGAAGTCGCATGACGTTCGAAACACAAACGTGCATCGGTGACACTCATGCCCTTGCCATTATCAATCACTTGAATCAGCGATTTGCCAGAATCCTTGATAATTAATTTGATATCAGTAGCGTCCGCATCTACCGCATTTTCTAATAATTCTTTGACTACTGATGCAGGACGTTGCACCACTTCACCGGCGGCAATTTGATTGGCAACATGATCTGGAAGTAGTTGAATAATACTCGACATTTCTACTATTTAGAATTGGGATTTATGCCCAAGTTGACAAATTTAACGAAAATCCACTAGCTTTTACAGCCAAGAATATCATAAAAAGAAAAAACCTACTCTATTAAAGCAGGTTTTAGTAGATATTTATAAAACAAGTCTATTCTTCAAGCTGTCGCGGTTGATCCTCAATTTGAGGCTGACCACTCGACAATTCTTGTAAGTTGTTATGTTTGGAATTTAATTTTGATTGTTGACGCAAATACGCCATCTTAATCGCTGCAATAGCCGCCTCTGTTCCTTTATTACCATGAATACCGCCACTTCTGTCAATCGATTGTTGTTCCGTATTGTCCGTCAATACGCAAAAAATTACCGCGACATCCGACAATACATTAAGATCTTTGATTCCCTGAGTTACACCTTCACAAACAAATTCAAAGTGCATGGTTTCTCCTTTGATGACAGAACCGATCGTAATTACGACATCGACATTTTGAGTCTCAATCATTTTCTTGGAACCATATACGAGCTCAAAACTTCCTGGAACATTCCAACGAATGATGTTTTGAGGCAATGCCCCACAGTCAATTAACGCACGCTCAGCACCGGAATACAAACCATTAGTGATGGTATCGTTCCACTCTGAAACAACAATCCCAAACCGAAAATCTTTCGCATTTGGGATTGTGTTTTTATCGTAATTAGATAAGTTTTTATTTGCAGTAGCCATTTTAATTTAGGATTTGCGATTTAGGATTTAGGATTTAAAACCGAATCATTCTCCTGAAATCAAGTTTTATTGAGCCAAACCAATCAAAGCATCTATAGCAGAACCTTCTGGAGAACTTTCGTATTTTTCCTTAATTTCTGTAAAATATTTTAGTGCATCCGCTTTTTTGCCCAACGCCAAGGCCGTTTGACCAGCTTTTTGTAAGAAACGTGGTGTTGTCATATCGTTCTTGTTCATTTCAGAGGCTTTGACATAGCTTTCCAAAGCTTCATTGAATTGCTTTTTCTGCGCATAGGCATCTCCAACAGCACCAACAGCAAGTACACTCAAAATCATATCTTCTGATTTGAAATTCTCAAGCGAAGTAATTGCTTCAGCATATTTTCCTGTATTCAAATAACAAATTCCTGCGTAATAGTTTGCCAAATTTCCTGCAGAAGTACCTGAAAATTTATCTGCAATTTCAACAAAACCAAGACTTCCTTTAGCACCTTTTAGACATACATTAAATAATGAATCCGCGTTTGTAGTTGCATCTACCGCTTTTTGGAAATTTTGTTGCGCTTCAAATATTTCTGTTGCGGCTTCATCCTCTTTAGGCTGAACAATAAATTTTTGGTATAATAGATAACTTACAGTAACCAAAGCAATCGCAGCTACAACACCAAAAATATATTTTTGATTTTTAGCAACCCAATCTTCAGTTTTTGAAGCAGTTTCATCTAAAGAATTAAAAACACCTGCCGTTGTACTATCTTTTTCATCAACTTTTACATCTTCTATATAAGTTGAATCTTTTTCTTCTTTTTCTTTTGGAGCTTTGTAACCTCTTTTATTATACGTTGCCATCTATTTTAAATTAGTGAGCCGCAAAAATAAAATTTTTATTCAAACACACGCAAAAAAAAATGATTTAATATTGATTTTTTTATCGAAAAGCATGAATTGAATCCCAATTCTGCAATCTTATCACAAATATTGTATTAAAATATTTCGAACGCCCCGATTTAAAAGTATTTTTTCAATAATTTGCACTCGAATTCAAAATCAATTTTGAATAGAAAAGACCTCATGCATTTAGAATCTATTTCCCTATTTAATTATAAAAATTTTTCGGACGTTTCCTTCGAATTCGATACTAAAATTAATTGCTTCGTAGGAAAAAATGGGATCGGAAAAACCAATGTTTTGGATGCCATTTACCATCTATCGTACGGAAAAAGCTATTTCAATCCTTTAGCGGTACAGAATATTAAACATGGCGAAGAATTTTTTGTTATCGACGGTAACTTCCGCATCAAAGAAAGAACGGAACAAATTGTTTGTAGTTTAAAAAGGAATCAGAAGAAAATCTTGAAACGCAATGGAAAGCTCTATGAGAAATTTTCGGATCATGTGGGACTCATTCCACTTGTCATTATTTCTCCAGCAGACCGCGATTTGATTGTAGAAGGAAGCGAAACCAGAAGAAAATTTATTGACACTGTTATTTCACAATCCGACAGATCCTATTTGCAACAGTTGATTCAGTACCAAAAATTTTTACAACAGCGCAATGCACTACTAAAATATTTTGCACTAAACCATGTATTCGAAAACGATACTTTGTCCATTTATAATGACCAATTAAACCAACTTGGTCACTTCATCTACGAAAAAAGAAAGAACTTCTTACTTGAATTTACGCCGATTTTTAACCAACATCATCAAGAAATTTCAGGCGGGGAAGAAACGGTTCAACTGGTGTATGAAAGTCAACTTCACGATAAAGAACTATTGCTACTGTTAGAGGAACACCTTTCGAAAGATCGTCTGCTAAATTATACTTCTGTGGGCATTCATAAAGACGATTTATCCTTCGAAATAGAACATTTTCCAATTAAAAAATTTGGTTCGCAAGGCCAACAAAAATCATTTCTGATTGCATTGAAATTAGCTCAGTTTGAATTCATAAAAAAACAAAGTGGTGAAAAACCAATTCTACTGTTTGATGATATTTTTGACAAGTTGGATGAGAATCGAGTCAGTAAAATTGTCTCGATGGTCAACAATGACGAATTTGGTCAACTTCTAATTTCTGACACACACGCCGATCGAACGGAAAAAATTGTAAAACAAACCCATCAAACCTATAAAATATTTAACCTTTAATTTGAAGGAATAGCTATTTTAAGAATTAATATTTAACTAATTTTGTATCCCTAATTTAGAATTGACATGAAGTTTAAAATCTGTATTGCAACAATTTTTACGTTCTTAATTCTGTCTTGCAATGGGCAGAAAAATGATGCTTATGAAAATATCGCACCTGCCACATTTTCTGAGAAAATAAAAGCATTACCGAACGCGCAAATCATCGATGTTCGAACTCCTGAAGAGTACAAAAGTCAACACATCGATCAAGCGCAAAATATCAATTGGAACGGAAATGATTTTGAAAGTAAAGTTGCTGCACTTGATAAAAAACAACCCGTATTTGTGTATTGTATGGTCGGCGGAAGAAGCAAGAAAGCTTCTGATAAATTAGTTGAAATGGGGTTTTCTAAAGTATATGATTTACAAGGCGGTATCATGAAATGGAATGCGGCAGATCTTTCGAAACCGAGCGAAAAAATTATTGGAATGTGCTCGCAAGAATACGACGACTTGCTCAAATCAAAGCCAAAAATCATGATCAATTTTTATGCAAATTGGTGTGAACCGTGCATCAAAATGAAGCCTTACATTACGAAAATGCAATCAGATTTGAAAGATCAAATCACCATCGTCCGTTTGAACGCTGACGAAAATAAAACCCTAATTTCGGACTTAAAACTAGATGGACTTCCGGTAATTTTAATTTATGAAAATGCCGAACTGAAATGGAAACATATCGGTTTTATAAGCGAAGAAGATCTTAAAAAACAACTATAATAAGCCGAAAATGCTGTCGAAAGAAACGTTACTTTTTCTAGAAGATCTCAAAGCTAACAATAACCGAGATTGGTTTTTGGCCAACAAGAAACGTTACGAATCGTATAAAGAAGACTACCATCAACTGATTAGAGATTTGCTAGAAATCATGAAACCTCAAGATGCTTCTTTGGCCATGCTTGAAGTAAAAAACTGTACCTTTAGAGTCAACCGCGATATCCGATTTTCTAAAGACAAGTCTCCATACAAAACGCATATGGGTATTTGGCTGCGTTCAGGCTCACTGCATGCGGAAGCTCCTGGTTATTATGTTCATATCGAAAAAGATGCTTCGTTTGTTGGTGGCGGTTTGTACTGTCCGATGCCAGAACAAATTCAAAAAATAAGAAAGGAAATCAACTTTTTTTATGAAGATTTACAATCTATATTGAACGATGATTCATTTAAATCAACCTACGGCAATCTAAATAGAGAAGAAAATTCAACTTTAAAAAATCCACCCAAAGGATACGAAAAGGACAATCCTGCCATCGAATACCTGAAGCTGAAAAGCTATACGGCCACTCAAAAAATTAACAACTCCGATTTGACTAAAAACGATTTTGCCCAAGTCATTAGTCAAAAACTACTCACGCTAAAACCTCTCAACGAATTTATTAATCGTGCTTTAAACATAGAAGATTAGTGGAAAACAAAGCAAAAAGAAGAATACTGTTTCTGGGAGAAACGTATCGTGCCGACGCCATAACGTGGATTAATGGACTTAAGGAATTTGGTGATTTCGAAATTGTAACTTGGGAACTAAAAACACCAAGCAGCGGTATTTTTAATCGCGTCTCACGACTTGTTGAATATTGTGGCGCCATGTTTAATGTCAATAAACTTGTCCAAACGTATAAACCAGATATGGTTATTGCAGAACGAACCACCAGCTATGGTTTTCTTGCAGCGTTGTGCGGCGTCCAGCCTTCTGCTATTGCGCAACAAGGAATCAGTGATTTGTGGCCGGAGAATTCAATATTGATTCCATTTAAGAAATTGATTCAGCACTATGCCTTCAAAAAAGCAACGCTCATTCACGCTTGGGGCATTGCCATGACCTACTCGATGAAAAATGCAAATGTCGATATGACTAAGGTAATGGTGTGCCCAAAAGGAGTTGATGTTTCGCGTTTCAAAAGAACCAATACCAAAGAAATCCCGACCATCAATGCCATTGTAACCCGCTCGTTATTGCCAGAATATCGTCATAGCACTATAATCAAAGCTTTTGAAATTATTCATCAACAAGGAATTGATTTTACGTTGACTATTGTTGGTGATGGACCGCAATTGGCACATTTAAAACAACTAACTCAGACACTAAAAATTGGTTCGAAAGTCGAATTTACAGGACGAATCCCGAATGAAGCACTGCCAAAATTAATGAACCAGCATAATTTTTACATCAGCATGCCGACGACAGAAGGAGTTTCTTCTTCACTGTTTGAAGCAATGGCTATTGATTGCTATCCAATTGTCAGTGATATACTGGGCAATCAGTGCATTATTACCCATCGAGAAAACGGTCAGTTGGTAAAAGTTGATGATAAAGAAATGCTAGCCAAAGAAATTATTTGGGCGTATGAAAATGAAGAATATAGAAAACAAGTGATTGATAAAAACAGAAAATTTGTCCACGAAAAAGCCAATTACAAGCAGAATATGAAGATAATAGCAGACCGCTACCACGAGTTAATTACTAATTTTAAGACTCCCTAATGTGCGGAATTAATGGAATTTTGCATTTGCAACCACAACGCAAAGTAGAGGAACGCGTACTTACTTTAATGCGTGATGCTTTAGAGCACAGAGGTCCTGACGATAAAGGGATTTTTGTCGATAAAAATATTGGACTCGGACACCGAAGATTGTCTATTTTAGATGTTACCTCAGCGGGACACCAGCCTTTTCTTTCAGAAGACGGAAGATACGCCATGGTGTTTAACGGGGAAATCTATAATTTCAAAGCGTTCTATTCAGAATTAAAATCCAAAGGGTTTGAGATGAAGACGCATTCTGACACAGAAGTGTTGATGAAATTATTCCAACTTTATGGACTAAAAATGCTCCCGCGCCTCAACGGAATGTTTGCCTTTGCTATTTGGGATACGTTAGAGAAAAAACTGATTGTCGTAAGAGATAGAATGGGTGTAAAACCATTGTACTACGCTTTCTACAATGAAACTTTCTATTTTGCCTCCGAGCAAAAAGCACTTTTTACCGCAGGCGTTCCTTTAAAAATGGCACAAGATGGCATTGAAGAATACATTTTCAATCGGTTTGTCGCCGGCGAGAATACGCTATTCCAAAACGTGAAGAAAGTGCTGCCAGGACACGCAATGATCTTGCACGAAAATGGCAAAATTGAGTCAGAAAAATGGTGGGATTTGAAACATGAAATTCAAAACCATGAAGTTATCAAAAACCCAATCGATTGGTTTAGAGGGACTTTTGATGATTCTATTCGACTTCGAATGGTAAGCGATGTTCCCGTAGGCGTGCTTTTGAGTGCTGGTTTAGACTCATCTTCAGTACTTTCATCTTTACATTCACAGCAATTCAAAGATATTCAAGCATTTACCATTGCATTTAAAGAAGAAGAACACAACGAATCGCATCTAGCAAAAAGACTAGCCGAACAATATCAGTACGGTTTTAATAGTGTGCAATTGGAAGATGACGATTTGTATTCGAAATTACTTGCAGCTACCTATTTTCAAGATGAACCATTAATGCATTTGAGCGAACCGCATTTACTTGGGATTTCTCAATTGGCAAAATCAAAAGTAAAGGTATTACTCTCAGGTGAAGGTGCAGATGAACTCATGGGCATATACGTCCGTTATAAAGCATTGCAATTTCCAACACTCTTGCATTCGATTGCTACGCTAGGAAACTTGGATGCGTTTACCAAAAAGGCGCGATTTGAAAAGTTAATTCGCTATGCCCAAATAAAAAACAATAGAGATCTTGTGATCTTCAACGGCTGTAATATTTACCCGAAAGATATCGCCAAGACTTTTGGAATGCATGAAGTCCCAAAGAACGAATATCGTCACAAAATATACGAAGAAGCCCAATCGCTTTACCCAAATAATCTAAGACGACAAGCGTTGTATTTTGACCAACATACCTATTTATGTTCATTGCTCGACCGAAACGACCGTTGTACCATGGGCGCTTCAATCGAATGCAGAGAACCTTTCTTAGACCAAAGATTGTTAGCTGGATTAGGTTCGTTAGACAATAAATGGCTTTTTACCGGTAAAAAAGGAAAATACATTTTAAAAACAGCCATGCAATCTAGGTTGCCTCAAGAAATTTTGTCTTTCAAAAAAGTCGGATTAAGCACACCATGGGGAGATTACATCACGAAAAGCCCTGCATTTAAAGAAGAATTAGAATCTTTTTCGAATAGCGAATTGTTTCAAATGCCATACTTTGAACATATAAAAGCTAAAAAACTAATTTCAAATCTTCAAAATGGAGATACTAAAATGGTTTCGTATATTATGCCATTGTTTATGATGCACATCTGGTTGAAGAACTATGTCAACAAATTTGAAGCGCTTCAAAAAGAAAACAAAATTCTTGATGCCAAAATAACGTAATACAATGACAAAAATTCACACCAACTTCTCTTTGAAGAACTACAATACTTTTGGAATTGAAGCCAAAGCGCGACAGTTTGTTGCCGTAACCTCAGTAGCAGAATTAATATCTGTTTTGAAACAACACCAAGACGAGAAAAAATTTATTCTTGGTGGCGGAAGCAATATGTTATTGACGCAGGATATTGACGCTTTAGTCATTCACGTTGATTTGAAAGGAAAAAAAGTACTTCAAGAAAACGAAGATTACGTTTGGGTTGAATGTCAAGCGGGTGAAAATTGGCACGAGTTTGTATTGTGGACACTTGCTCAAAATTACGGTGGATTAGAAAATATGTCTTTAATTCCCGGAAATGTAGGAACAACTCCAGTCCAAAATATCGGAGCTTATGGTGCCGAAATTAAAGACACGATGACTTCATGTGAAGCCATTAAAATAGACACTTTCGAAACAAAAAATTTTTCTAATGCGGATTGTCATTTTGGATACCGAGAAAGTATTTTTAAACAGGATGTAAAAGACCAGTACATCATCACCTCCGTGGTTTTTCAGCTCACAAAAACGCAATCATAAGATCAATACCGCTTACGGCGACATCCAATCAGAATTAGCCAAAAAGGCATTGAAAACCCCACAATACAAGACGTTAGCAATGCGGTTATTGCCATTCGTCAAAGCAAATTACCTGATCCGAAAGTGTTAGGCAATAGCGGTAGTTTTTTCAAAACCCAATTCTTTTAAAATCAGATTTTGAGAAAATTCATGTACAATTTCCTGACATGAAATACTACGATGTTTCAGAAACAGAAGTAAAAGTCCCGGCGGGTTGGCTTATAGAACAAGCGGGTTTTAAAGGAAAACGTTTTGGCGACGCTGGGATTCACAAGAACCAAGCACTTGTTTTGGTGAACTATGGAAACGCCACTGGGCAAGAGATTTTGGCGGTATCGAAAGACGTTCAAAAAACCATCTACGAAAAATTTGGAATTCAGATTGAAGCGGAAGTGAACGTTATTTAGGCAACTACAGAAATTAATCCTCAAATCGTAAATCCCATGTATATTCCATATCTTTATAAAAATGAAAATCAACAGGAAATAACACAATTTCTTCTTAAAAATAGTTTTGGAATCTTGGTTAATCGAACGAATGGAAAGTTATGGGCGACGCACATTCCTCTTGAATTAGAACAAACCAACGACGGAAAATCAATACTTTTTGGTCATATTTCGAAAGAGAATCCACAATGGGAAAGCTTCGAATCGGACGCGAATGTTTTGGCCATTTTTTCTGGTCCACACAGTTATGTTTCCTCTTCTTGGTACGAAAAGGAAAATGTTCCCACATGGAATTACATCGCCATGCATGTGTATGGAAAAATCAAAATCATTGAAGGTGATGCGGTAATAACTTCATTAAAAAAGCTAACTGACAAATACGAAGCACATTCAGAAAACCCAGTTCGCATCGAGAACTTGTCCGAAAAAACAATGCGTCAAGCATCTGGAATCGTTGCGTTTGAAATCGAAATCGACACTATCGAAGCAGTCAAAAAAATGTCGCAAAACAGAAATGAAAAGGATTATCATAATGTCATCTCCGAATTAGAAAAAACGGAAAAGGCAAATTCAAAAGAAGTGGCAGCAATAATGAAAAAATGCCCTTTTTAGTTTAACCAATCCGCAATCCGTTCGGTACTTCTTTGTCTGAAGTCAATAGCACAATGTCACTTTCATCGCCGACTGAACCCAAAACCAAACACTCGCTATGGAACTTTCCAATTTGTTTTTTTGGAAAATTGACAACTGCAATGATTTGTTTTCCGATCAAATCCTCCTTTTTATATCGTTTTGTAATCTGAGCGGAAGATTTTTTAAGTCCCAATTCACTTCCAAAATCAATCGTCAATTGATACGCTGGCTTGCGTGCTTCGGGAAAGTCAGCAACAGCTAAAACAGTTCCGACTCTCATCTCAACTTTTTCAAAATCAGACCATAACAAACTAAAGTTATTGTTGCTTTCCATTTCGTACGTTAAATATTTATGTTCATTACCTTTCAAAAGTACATTTTTGGAACTATAATTTTGAGAATGCAAAGCAGATAAATTCAAACATGTATAGTTTTTATAACATGCGACTGCACTTTAGTTTCATATATTTTTATACATTTAGTGCAAGGATTTGATCTATCATCAGCAAGCTTGTCTAAATATGAATATCTATCACATCAGCGCCGAATGTTATCCTGTTGCCAAAGTCGGCGGATTAGGAGATGTCGTTGGCGCTTTACCGAAATATCAAAATCAATTGGGGCATCGGGCACGCGTCGTGGTTCCTGCCTACAATAACGCTTTCTTTCAAAAAACAGACTACGATGTGGTGCATGAAGGCAAGTTGAAATTGGGCTATTTTCTCTTTTCTTATTCCATTTTAAAAGAAAAAACCAATCAACTGGGATTTGAGTTGTATCAAATCGCCATTCCAGAATTGTTTGACCGGCCGAATGTTTATTCTTATGAAGACGATACGGAGCGCTTTCTTTCGTTTCAAATTGCTTTTCTAAATTGGTTGACAGAAACCGATCAACTTCCGGACATCCTCCACTGTCACGATCATCATACTGGCTTGATCCCGTTTATGGTGCAGCATTGCTATAATTACCAAAATCTGCAAACGCACTCCGACGCTGATCACTATTCATAACGGACAATATCAAGGTTGGTTCGGGAATGATAAATTGCATTATCTGCCACGATTTGATTTATACAATCTTGGTTATTTAGAATGGAACGGCATTGTCAAACTACCGCGTCCGCCATCAAATGTGCATGGAAAGTAACGACCGTTTCGCCGAGTTATCTCGATGAAATTAGCAATCGCGCCAATGGTTTAGGAAATTTACTGCGATGGGAACGACCAAAATCTTTGGGTATCTTAAACGGCATTGACTACGGAAGTTTGGAATACCAAACAGATCCGTTATTGCACGCTAATTACACTTGAAAGATTTCAAGTAGGAAAAGCGTCGAACAAAGCATTTTTATGTGAGCAGTTTAATTTTGATTTATCAAACCACTTTTCACTTTCATCGGACGATTAGTGGATGAAAAAGGTGCGGACTTGCTGCCGCAAATTTGCAGTGTCGCGCTCAATCAGCATCCACAAGAAATCAACATATTAATTCTAGGTTCCGGCAATCCAACCGTTGAACGAGAACTTGAAGGATTGCAGCATTTTTATCATGGAAATTACAATGCATACATCGGCTATAATGAAAAGCTAGCCCACATTTTGTATGCCGGCGCCGACTTTTTACTGATGCCTTCTCGCGTGGAACCTTGCGGTTTGAATCAGATGTATGCCTTACGGTATGGAAATATTCCAATAGTACGACGAACTGGTGGTTTGCGAGATACTGTTGTCGACATGGGCGATGGTGGTTTTGGAATTTGTCACAACGACACCAGTGTATTTGATGTTTGTCATTCTATTTC
>JADKBW010000015.1 GCA_016714905.1 Flavobacterium sp. | reverse complement strand
CCTGATTTATATTCCAATTTTCAATAATTCAGTGGTCATCTTACTTTCCATTTTTTAAGTAAATCTGTATTGACTCACTTCTTGATCTTAGTCCAGAGGAAAAAGGTCTCTGATGCTTTTACCATATTGAAGTCTAGGATTTTTCAGATGATTTTACTGCGTTTTACTATCGTAAGTTCAAAAGTCGAAAAGTGAACTAGTCAGAATGGGAAACCATGAATTTTGGGCCATGCTATCTCAGCGAGGTTTAAAGGTATATGGATTCTATGTTGGAGCAAGATGAGATTGGAACGGCACATTTTTTTTTAAGATTACAGATATAATTCGTCTTAAAAAGTGCAAGAACTATAAGCGGCAACTTTCAGAGCAAATGGTTTATTTGCTCTTGAAGCGTTCTCGGAAGGCATTTGGGATTTAGATGCTTGCCAGAATAAAGTATTTTATTCAACCCAATCGATGAAAAATGCTTCACTTTAAAGCGAGAGACACTGTTAGAATCTATTGATCTATGGGACGATCGCATCCAATTTGATAAAAGTAGATACTTGGACGATATTCAATTACATATCGAAAACAAGACGCCTATTATGAAAACGCGTAAACGAGTTAAGACTTTATCTGGAGAGTAGATGGCGTGATCCTTAGTAGAGGTAAGATTATTGAGGAGAGATATTCATATGAATACCTTGCGTCTCATTGGCACCACACGGATATCTCTGCTTGAGAAGAGAAAAGGAACAAAACTTGTTAAACACACTAGAAATTGTCTCGGAACAGAACAGTATATTGCTTCACATCTTCTCGCCCATATCGATTTCTACAATTTCGAGGTTCACCTTGAAAATATTGAAACGTTACTTAATATTATTGTTAAGAAACCTGATAAGATTCTGTGAGAGAGAGTTATAAATCATCTAAGAACTTCTCAATGTTATTTGTCACAAACTATTGTTCATTTGAAAGAATTAGTAGAAATTCAATCAGAGTTGGTTCAGAAGAAGGAGAATCTAAATTTGAATTTATATTTAGGCAAGACCCTCAACATTTTAGGTGAGGAGATTAAGAAAAATAAAGTTGTCATCAAAATAAAGTATGCAAGAATCAAACAATTACATTTAATCCAGCTTACTTAGAAAGTATTCTTCTTTAACTTTATATCAAAATGCCATTCGATATTCTCATCCAGATCGAACGCCTGTAATTAGTTATTCTCTGAAATCCAACAGTAAACACAAAATATTAGAGATTTCGGATAATGGATTGGGAATCAATTTAGAAAAGCACGGTAAGAAGATGTTTGGGATGTATAAAACGTTTCACAAGCACAAAGACTCAAGAGGAATTGGATTATTCATTACCAAGAATCAAATTGAAGCCATGGGCGGAAAGGTAGATGTAACAAGTCAAGTAGGAGTAGGTACAACTTTTAAAATATATTTCTATGAGCAAGTTTAAAGATGTATTTGTAATAGATGACGATAAGGTTTTTCACTTTATCATTAAGAAGTTATTTTCGAACAATAATATTGATATCAATCCCTCTTTTTATTTGAATGGACTGGAGGCCATAGAGGAAATTAAGGATAAGATTAATAATGGTGTCACAATGCCAGATTTGATTCTTTTAGATATTAATATGCCCATCATGGATGGTTGGCAATTTTTAGATGAATTTAGAAAAACAAGGAAGCCCACAGAGGGCGGAAAGACCATCATCTATTTAGTGAGTTCCTCTGACAGTATTTTTACATCAATCGAGCCTAAGTGAAGTCCAAGATTAAGTTAAAGATTACTTTCCAAGCTCATGACATTGGATGATTTGGAAGAAAGATATTTCACAAAAAAGCCCCTATTGAGGGCTTTTTTTTGATCTGTATTGCAATCATTTGCGATACCCACCGGCTCTAGTTTCAATTACGGGTGACTTTTACTCGTCCCGGATAAGCTCATTTCCGTCTGAATCTTTTGAGAAATCCTTGAAAAAGAAGCCAAGTGGCGAAGCATTACTATCAGAAACCTTTTCGCTTTCTACGATAAATAACGCACGCAATTCTCTTACCAGCTTGACGGTATAAGCTGTTCTAACCCCACTAAATCCGAAGGCCACTTCTTCCAAATCTTAATCGTTGGATATAAGAACTAAGACCTGTCTTTGCACCTGGTCGCGCACCAGAGATGGCATCACATACTTGAACGATTGGTGACAATAGCGATTTCATTTCTATTTCATCATGGTGGGCTCCAATGGCATTACAAACTTCTTCTTTTTCACCGTATTTTTCTGCCCATTGCATTCCTAATAGCGCGTGCGGTAAATCACTTTCCGTATCTGGTACTTTACCAATATCGTGCAGCAAACCAGCCCTTTTCGCCAATTTAACGTTCAACTTATTCTGCCGCCATGATTCCGCAAAAGCTTTGACACTTCCCGAGGAAGGGTAATAAATTTTGTCCGTAAGAAGAACGATATTTCATTCGGCCTACAACTTTAATCAATTCAGGATGTAAAGCATGAATTCCTAAATCGATTACCGTACGTTTTCCAACCTCTATGATTTCATCATCAATTTGTTTGGCAGTTTTTGCTACCACCTCTTCAATACGAGCAGGATGGATACGACCGTCTGTTACTAATTTGTGTAACGATAAACGAGCAATTTCTCTACGGACAGGATCAAAACAAGAAAGAATAATAGCTTCTGGCGTATCATCTACAATAATTTCAACTCCAGTCGCCGCCTCTAAAGCGCGGATATTTCTTCCTTCTCGACCGATAATTCGTCCCTTCACATCATCTGATTCGATGTTGAAAACAGAAACGCAGTTTTCTACCGCTTCTTCAGTTCCAACGCGTTGAATGGTATTGATAATAATCTTTTTAGCTTCTTGCTGCGCAGTCAGTTTGGCTTCTTCAATCGTTTCTTGAATATGAGCCATCGCTTTTGTTTTGGCTTCTCCTTTGAGACCTTCCATCAATTGCTCTCTTGCGTCTTCTGTCGACAATCCTGAGATGACTTCTAACTGATTCAGCTGGCTTTTATGCATTCTATCCACCTCTTGCTGTTTCTTCTCAAGAATCTCAATTTTTGATTGATACTCGCTTGTTTTTGCCTCAAAATCATCATTGATTTTCTTTGCTTTTGCCAATTCACTTGAAACAAGAGATTCTTTATCGCGCACTCTTTTTTCTACTTCTGCCATTTTCTTATCTCTAGAAAGAATCACTTGTTCGTGTTCCGCTTTCAGTTCGATAAATTTTTCTTTGGCTTGAAGCATCTTGTCTTTCTTGATATTTTCTGCTTCGAGGTTTGCATCCTTTAAGATAGAAGCCGCCTCTTTTTTTGCACTCTTAATCAAGTTAGAGACGTTTGACCTCTCAATTAACTTTGAGATTCCGAATCCTCCTGCAATTCCGACAATGCCGGAAATTAGTATTGTTACAATGTCCATGTTTATTAAATTAATTATATAAAAAAAACCTACATTAGGTGAAATGAATAAACTCGATAAGACAAGTTTTGAGCTAACTCACTGTTCAAGTTTCCTCGCATAAGCGTGGCATGCTTTAGTAGTGATGATTTGCTCATTCTAATTTGTTAGTGTTGAGTTTACCAAAATATAACTAATGTAGGCAGTATTTTAGTCTATGTTTAAGAACGTATTATTTATCGAGATAACTAATCAATAAATTATTTATTTTTTTTATTCGCTCGATGGTTTCTTTACCATCAATAGAATTGCTGATTTGTTTTTGTTCCAATTGAGAAGCAAATTGTAAGGCGCACATCGCCAAAACATCTTGCTTATCACGTACTGCGTAATTTTCTTCAAATTGCTTTATCATCAAATCAATTTTTTTGAAGCTCTGAAGCCTTCTTGAGACAGTTCTACCGTCAATGGGTAGATTCTGTCTGCAATTGATAATTTGATTTTAAGCTTCTCGTCCATATTTTTACTAATCAGATAGCTAAAGCATACAGTAATCAATTTCACGAATTAATGAATTTATTTTCAGCTTGGTATCTCTTTTATTTTCTTCACTGCCCAATAATGAATTGGTAATTTTTAATGATTCATACTGTTTTTTCAACCCATCTATTTCTTGCGATTGATTTTGTATGATGTTTGTAGATTTTTCTAACTCTTGCTTTAACGCTGAAGAAGTCTGCTCTAAATGGTCTATTTTCTTCAATAGTTTTTGGAGCCTACTTTCAAGAGTATCAATAATTTCTACAATTTCACTCATTCTAAATATTGGTTCATTACTAATTCGAACAAAGTTAACATTCCAAATGAATTAAACCAATACTTTTCTAGAAATTTTCCTTTTTGACTCGTGGGTCAAACTAAACATTTGAAAAATAACTACTTATATATTTTCAAAAAATAGAATAATTTTGCGTTGTTTTTTTTACCTTAGCCAAAAGCTTTATACGATGAAATTTTTACACGCACTTTTGATTTTTTGTACGCCTATTTTCGCTCAATCCAATTTCCTCAAGACTTTTTTAGGCCTCCACTAAACATTCCCATGCAATTGGCTGGCAATTTTGGGGAACTACGACCCAATCATTTTCACGCTGGTTTTGATTTTAAGACGCAACAAAAGGAAGGTTTACCCATTCTTGCTGCGGGAGATGGTTATGTTTCCAGAATCAAAATATCGACCTACGGGTATGGAAAGGCAATTTATGTTACGCATCCTAACGGATATACCACGGTCTACGGGCATCTGCAAAAGGCCTATGGTGTCATTCAGGATTACATAAGAAAGGAGCATTATCAGCAGCAAGCATTTGAAATTGAGCTGTTTCCGACTCCCAATGAAATTCCAGTTACGCGTGGTGATACGATTGCTATTTCAGGAAATACGGGTGGTTCTGAAGGTCCGCATTTGCATTTTGAAATTCGTGATTCGCAATCTGAAAAAACAATCAATCCACTTTTTTTCGGTTTCGATAAATATATGGAAGACACAAAGAAGCCCGTAATTTCAAGTGTATTGGTGTACCCAATTGATAGCACGAGTATTGCTAATCAGTCAAGAAGACCTATCGTTTTGAATTTGTCTCTCCAAAAAGACGGCAGTTATATTGCCGAGAAAGTTTTTGCGACTGGAAATATTGGTTTTGGAATAATTTGTTCTGATTTCGACAATGTGTCTTACAACAACAACGGGGTTTATAAAGTGGAAACCTTTTCTAATGGAGCTTCGACTTTTGGCTATCAATTCGATTCGTTAGTTTTTGATGAAGGCCGCTATATTAATGCATTTATAGATTTTCCTAGATATAAGCAAACCAAGCAGCGGGTTCAAAAGTTGTTTATGAAAGTGCCTTATGCCTTAAGTAATATTAGTGCTAAAGGGCCAAGAGGAATACTAGAAGTTTTTCCTAATTTTTCCCAATTGTATCGGATTGAGGTTTCTGATTTTACCGGGAATAAAGTAGGAATTTCGATACCCATCGAGTACGCCGCGCAAACTTCGGTGATAAATGATGGCAAATTGAAAACACCATTCTTTTTGAATGCGGCAACGGATAACATTTATGAGAAAGACGGGATGGAAGTGTTTTTTCCTGCCCATACTTTTTATGAAGATTTTTATTTAAAATTTGATGTCACAAATAAGATTATGACGGTTCACGATGATTACATTCCGGTACACAGTAATTTTCGTGTGAGTATTCAAGACACAACGGTTGTCAATAAAGAGAAGACGTTTATTGCCTCCATTGATGGTGGCAGAAAAAAGTATAACAATACTAAGTTTCTCAATAATACGTTTTCCACTTTTACAAAAAATCTCGGGCAATTCGTTTTGGCTTTGGATACCATCGCGCCGAAAATTGTAAGTATGAAACCCCTAGAAGGGAAGCTGTTGAAAGATAAGTATTTGGTATTTAAGATTACAGATGACCTATCAGGAATAAAGTCTTATAGTGGTTTTGTTAATGAGAAGTGGGTTTTGTTTGAGTATGATGCCAAAACAAATCGCATTATTTACGAAATGAACGACAACGAAATGCTAGAAGGAAAAAATGATTTAAAATTGATAGTTTCAGATAATCTTGGAAATTCTGCTATCTTTGAAACATCTTTTTTTAGAAGTCAACCAAAATTAAATTAAAGCTATTGAAACCGAAATTAATTCAACTCCCTATACTTTTTTTCTTTTTTTCTTTGATAACTTTGCACAAACAGCAAGGGTAAAAGGAATTATTCTTGACGAAAGCAATCGACCAGTCGAGGAAGTAAATGTGGCGTCCGAGGGAAAAAACACCAAGTCTAATGTGAATGGTTATTACGAATTAACGGTTCCTGCCAATAAGAAGATCCAATTGGTTTTTACCCATGTTTCCTTGAAAAAAAATACCGTCACGCTGGAACTAAAACCCAATGAAGACTACGAATTCAATTTGGTATTGAACGATCGGGCAGAAGGTCTAGGTGAAGTGGTCGTGATTGCCAATAACAAGAAACGAATTCAAGGTGTTGTCACCATTGAGCCTCAAGTCATTCGAAGAATTCCAGGTGCTAATGCTGGCGTCGAAAACATTCTTAAATCGTTGCCAGGGGTCAATTCCAACAATGAATTAAGTACACAATACTCTGTTCGCGGGGGTAATTATGACGAGAATTTGGTTTACGTCAATGAAATTGAAGTGTATCGTCCTTTCCTGATCCGTTCGGGTCAGCAAGAGGGATTGAGTTTTACAAATACTGATTTGGTTCAAAATGTAGATTTTTCCGCTGGCGGATTTCAAGCTAAGTTTGGAGATAAATTATCCTCAGTTCTTGATATAACCTACCGTAGACCAACCAAATTCGGGGCTTCTTTAGATGCTAGTTATTTGGGTGGAGCAGTTTCTGTTGAAGCGGCATCCAAAAATCAAAAATGGGCTGCAATTACGGGCGTTCGTTATCGAGATAATAGTTTGTTAGTCAACAGCCAAGAAACACAAACGAATTTTAGACCGACTTTTGCGGATGTGCAAACCAATGTAACTTTCAATCCATCGACGCGATGGCAATTTAGTTTCTTGGGCAATATTTCAAAATAAATACAATTATCAACCCTTGACACGACAAACAAACTTCGGAACTATTTCCGAACCAATAGCATTGTTGGTGTTTTATCAAGGGCAAGAAAAAGACCGCTACGATACCTATTTTGGTGCGATGAAAACCACTTTTAAAGTGAACGATAATTTTACTTTGAAGTTAATAGGTTCTGCTTATCAGACTTTGGAGCAAGAGTATTTTGACATTTTTGCACAATATTCTTTAGGTGAAGTTGATGGGAATATTGGTTCAGAAACTTTTGGTGATGTCACATACAGTCGTGCCATCGGAACACAATTGAGCCACGCCAGAAATGACTTGGATGCTTTTATTGTTAATACAGAAGTAAAAGGATTTCATGACATCAAGAAGCATCAGATAGAATGGGGATTTAAGTACACTCGTGAAGATATTCGAGACCGAATTGTTGAATGGGAAGTTATCGACTCTGCGGGGTTTTCTTTAAATCCGCCAATTATTGATCTTCCAAATAATGATCAGCCTTACAATCCTTATACTGGACCGTTGGTTCCGTATCAAAACGTACGCGCGAAAAATTTTGTGACCATCGATCGACTTTCTGGCTATGCGCAATGGAGTTTAAAAGATAAACTTGGAAGCAGTGATGTTTGGTATAACGCCGGAGTTCGCGCTCACCAGTGGCAAGTTTCTGGTGACAATTTTGAAAGTAGTAGTCAAATTGTTTTTAGTCCACGGGCGCAATTTGCCCTCAAACCCGATTGGGAAAAGGACATGGTTTTTAGAGTATCGGGAGGCTATTATTACCAGCCGCCATTTTATAGGGAATTGCGGAATCAATTTGGTGCTGTGAATCCGAAAGTCAAGGCACAATCTTCCATTCATCTGGTGCTTAGTAACGATTATAGTTTTAAAATGTGGAATCGTCCATTCAAAATGGTTACGGAAGCCTATTACAAGTCACTTGATGACGTAAACCCTTACACCATTGAAAATGTTCGAATTCGATATGCAGCGAATAATAACGCGACCGCATTTGCCCAAGGATTGGATTTTCGATTAAACGGAGAGTTTGTACCAGGAACAGAATCATGGATTAGTTTCAGTTATTTAAAAACCAAAGAGAATACCGATAATCGTGGAGATATTGCTAGACCAACTGACCAACGACTGAAGTTTGCCATCTTGTTTCAAGATTATATGCCTAATATTCCAAGTCTTAAAATATATTTGAATTTGGTCTACAATACAGGAGTTCCTGGAGGTTCCCCGTCGTACGCCGATCCCTATTTGTATCAGTCGCGATTGAGAGATTACCGTCGTGTTGACGTAGGTTTTAATTATGTATTCACAGAGAAAAACGCCCAACGACGAGAAGGACATTGGTTGAAGAAGTTTCAAGATATTTCTCTTGGATTTGAAATTTTTAACATGTTCAACAACCAAAATGCCATTACGAATACATGGGTGCGAGATGCCTATACGAAGAGCCAATACGGAATACCAAATTACCTAACGACGCGTGTTTTCAATTTGAAACTATCTATTAGAATATAGATTTAATTTGTACTTTTAACTTTCAAATTTATTGCAATGAAATGTTTCTTAAAAATAGTATTCTTGATTGTGCCTGTGTTTTTCTTCAGTTGTAAGAAGGAAGTAGAAAAACCAAAAGTAATCTACGAAAATTCATCGAAGGGCGCTGCGGTAAAGAAAATAGACACCACTCGAATTGCATTAGCAGATTTGCCTATTCAAATGGAAGGAACTAATTATTTGCTTTTCCCTGTTGGCGAATTAATGGCATCGGCAAGAAATTATGATTCTTCCTCTAAATCAAATCAGTTGAGCTATAAGATTTCTAATTATAGTGAATATCAAATCACAGGATTTATCAGAAATCTCAAGTTTCAACAGGTCGGCAAGGATTCTATTACATCTTTGACTGACAAAGACATGCTAATCCAATCAATCACGTATTTGAAGACTATTGCTGATAAAACCAAGCAACAAATTTTAGTGTATGTTTTAGAAGATATGGATACCAATAAAGATGTCAAATTGGATGACAATGACATCAAGTCCTTGTATCTGAGTGATATTTCAGGAGATCGTTTTACAAAAATTTCGCTTGATTATCAAGAGTTGATCGACTGGAAAGTATTGGAGTCAACCAATAGATTATACTACAGAACGATTGAAGATACGAACAAGAACGGGGAGTTTGACAAAAATGATCAATTGCACTACTATTTTATTGATTTGTCAGGCAAGGAAAGGAAATCTATCGAGTACAATCCGGTGTAGTTTTTTCTAGATTAGAATATCGCTTTCTAGATCTGATTTTTCAATTTCAAAATCAAAGTCTAAACGCTTCACGAGTTCAATGACCAGGTTTTTATACCAGTTTTCTGATTTCGGATGAATGTAGATTTTTTCAATCAGTTGGTTGAGGTCTATCTCTATTTTCAGTCCATTGTCAATCACTAAATTGTGTTGACTGACATCTGAGATAATTCGAATTTCACGTTCGTATTGAAAGCTTTTTCTCTTAAAAAGAAACGGGAAAAAGGCATTGTCAAAAGGAATATATTCTTTCTTATAGTCAATATAGTTTACTTCTCCTATATGTTGAACATAGGTCGTTTCAGGAATTAGCGCTTTTTGTAATCTTCCAAGCGTTGATTGAATGGCCAAACCTTCACTTTTCTGCGTAAAGATCTGCCACATGGCAAATGATTCATACTCGTTGATATGCCAACTGCT
Organism: Flavobacterium sp.; assembly: GCA_016714905.1. GTDB lineage: Bacteria > Bacteroidota > Bacteroidia > Flavobacteriales > Flavobacteriaceae > Flavobacterium. The sequence goes on along the minus strand of JADKBW010000015.1, from coordinate 70,166 downwards.
GATCACTACATTTTTTCGATGTGTTTTATAATAATCTAAAAAGTCTGGATTGTCAATGGATAGTTTGCGGATTTCTTCAAAAGTTGGCTCGCTAAAAGTGCCTTCGTATTGGTCTTCGAATTTGTCAGAACGTGACATGAATAATTTTCGATTTAACAACAAATCCACAAATTTCGACAAGTCTAAGTATTTCCATACGATGGTATTGGAATCGACGGGTAACTTAATATTAGAGTCGATACTATACATGAAAAATGGATTTAGTTTTCGAAAGACTGCATGTTGACCAACTTGTTGTACGTGCCATTCAAAGCCATCAATTGCTCATGATTACCTTGCTCAACGATTTGTCCTTTTTGCATCACGACAATAATGTCAGCCTTTTGTATGGTTGATAAACGATGTGCTATCACTATTGATGTTCGGTTTTGCATCATATTCTCTAGTGCTACTTGCACCAATTTTTCGCTTTCCGTATCTAAAGCAGAAGTGGCTTCGTCAAGAATCATGATTGGCGGATTCTTCAAAACAGCTCGAGCGATGCTCAATCGTTGCTTTTGACCACCGGAAAGTTTGTTTCCGCTATCGCCAATGTTGGTATAAATTCCGTTGGGTAAATCTTTTACGAATTCATAGGCATTCGCAATTTTCAGCGCGTCGATGATTTCCTCGTCAGTAGCGTCTAATTTTCCTAGTGAAATATTCGCTTTAATAGAGTCGTTAAATAAGATACTATCTTGAGTCACCAATCCCATTAGCGAACGTAAGGCATGCAAATCGATATCTCTAACATCCGTCCCATCAATTGCAATGACGCCAGAATTTACATCGTAAAAACGAGTTAATAAATTGGCAATGGTACTTTTTCCGCTTCCTGACTGACCGACTAAAGCTACCGTTTGACCTTTTCTAATATCTAAAGAAAAATCTTTCAGCACCAGTTCTTCTTCATATTTGAATTGAACATTTTTTATGGAAATATTCTCTCTAAATCCCGTTGGTTTCTCAGCATTTTCTTTACTGGTTATCGGATTGTCATGCTCTAAAATTTCGAGCACACGTTCTGCTGCGGCATTTCCTCTTTTGACGCCGTAAGACGCCTTGGAAATTGCTTTTGCTGGCGTTAGGATATTATAGGCCAATCCCATATAAGTTATAAATGCAGCGCCTTTCAATGTTTTTTCGATCAAAACCATATGACCTCCATACCAAAGTAGTATTGCGATAACCATTATTCCTAAAAATTCGCTCATGGGCGACGCCATATTTTGTCTGTTACCAATACTATTGGATAACTTAAAAAATCGATTGGTTGATTCTTGAAAAATTCTATTGAAATATCCCTCTGCATTATAGCCTTTCACGACTTTTAATCCGCCTAAAGTTTCTTCTATAGTGGAAAGGAAAACGCCTTGTTCTTGCTGCGCTCGTGTTGATTTTTTCTTCAATTGTTTACCGATAAGCGAAATGATATAACCAGAAACGGGAATAAAAATAAAGACAAAAATGGTCAGTTTTACACTTATAGAAAACATCGCGATAATCGTAAACAGTATCGTCAAAGGCTCTTTGACAATCAACTCAAGGATTGACAACATCGAGTTTTGAACTTCACTTACATCACTTGCAATTCTAGAAATGGTGTCGCCTTTTCTTTTTTCTGAGAAGAAAGCAATAGGCAATTCGATGGTTTTTTTATACATCGCGTTTCGCATATCACGAAGGATTCCGTTTCGTAAGAAGGTGATGAAAAACATCGCCAAATAATCGCAAAGGTTCTTCAAAAGAAAAATAGAGATGATGCCTGCTACTAATATCGAAAGTGTTGAGCCAATTCCGTATTGCTCGGTAGTCATCGTTAGATAATAATTCAGATAATCTCCCAAGTATTTTTTCAAACTAAAAACACCATCATACGTTGGTATCGTATAATTTTTCTTCGCCTGTCCAAAAAGCACATCCATCATGGGCATCAAAGCCAAGAAGGACAGTGTTCCGAAAAAAGCATACAAGACATTGAACAAGATATTCAAATACGCATACTTCTTATACGGTAGAATAAAGGGAATTATTTTTCTGAAGTTATTCACTAAATGATATTTAAGTCTGTGAGGATATTTTTGATTTTCTCATCCAAAATAGCTTCCACTTTACTAGCATTTTGAACCGAATCCAATTCAGCATTCACACTAACATAGAACTTAATTTTTGGTTCCGTTCCACTTGGTCTGGCGGCGATTTTAGCCCCATCTTCGGTGTAATAAATCAACACATCTGATTTCGGAACTTTGAGCGCTTCTTCTTCACCAGTCAATAAGTTCTTCGCGATTGATTTTTTATAGTCTTCTAACATGACAACGCGTTGTCCGTTGATTTCTTTCACTGGATTTTCACGCATGTCAACCATCATCTGATTGATTTCTCTCAAACCGTCGATTCCTTTCTTAGTTAAGGACACTAAATATTCTTTATAAAATCCGTGGTCGACATATAAATTCAAAAGTTCTTGATAAACAGAACTTCCTGCCGCTTTTGCTTGTGCTGCAATTTCGCAAATCAACAAAGTCGCTGCAACGGCATCTTTATCGCGAACCGCATCACCTACCATAAAGCCGAAACTCTCTTCACCGCCACCTATAAATTCCAATTCAGGAAAATCTTTGATAAACTTCGCAATCCATTTGAATCCCGTTAAGCCCACTTTGCATTCCACTTCATACGCATCGGCTAAAGTCAACATCATCGGCGTCGACACAATCGTTGATCCAATAAATTGTTTTCCCGTGATTTTGCCTTGTCGTTTCCATTGTTCGAGCAAGAACGCGGTCATTAATACCATCGTTTGATTGCCATTCAACAAGGTCATTTTGCCTTCTGTATTTCTAACCGCGACTCCTAATCGGTCGCAATCGGGGTCAGTTCCGACCACAATATCAGCGTTTAATTTTTCCGCCAAAGCCATTGCCATGGTCAACGCTTCTGGTTCTTCTGGATTCGGAGATTTTACCGTCGGGAAATCCCCATTCGGTTCCGCTTGCTCAGGAACAATATTGACATTGGTGTAACCAGCTTTTGCCAAAGTTTGAGGAACTGCTTTAATAGAGGTTCCGTGCAACGAGGTGAAAACAATATTCAAATTGTCTTTGGCAGCTTGCGGTGTATTGAAACTTGCGTTCGCTACCGATGAAGTAAAAAAGGCTTCATCAACCGCTGCGTCGATGTATTCAATCAAATCAGGATTCGACGCAAATTTGATTTGATCATAACGAAGCGCTTCTATTCGCTTGATAATTTCGCCATCTTGCGGTGGCACCAATTGTCCGCCATCTTCCCAATAGACTTTATATCCGTTGTATTCTGGCGGGTTGTGAGAAGCCGTCAATACGATTCCAGCTTGACAACCCAAGTGTTTTAAGGCAAAACTCAACTCAGGCGTTGGGCGCATATCCGAAAACAAGTAGACTTTAATACCATTGGCAGAAAAGACATCGGCTACGACTTTTGCAAGTGTGTCGCTGTTGTGTCGACAGTCAAATGCGATGACTACTTTCAAAGATTTACCAGGAAAAACTTCCTGCATATAATCCGATAAACCTGGGTGTTTTTACCTAACGTATATTTGTTGATACGGTTTGTTCCAACGCCCATGACACCGCGCATTCCGCCGGTTCCGAATTCTAAATTTTTATAAAAACTCTCCTCTAGTTCTTTGGGAGAGGTTGTCATCATTTCTTTTATTGCCTCTTGCGTTGCCCCATCAAAAGTAGGTGTGAGCCATTCGTTGACTGCTGCAAGGATGTTTTGTGGAATGTCCATATTATGTTACTCTATTTTCTTTGTTCTATTTTCTCTATTATAATTTTTTTTCGGCTTAATCCTGCTATCCGTTCCAATCTTTTTTGAAAAAACAAAAAAGGATTTACACTGCTATCAGGGCTAGGGCATCGGTTTCAAAATCACTTTTTGTAACCAATTTTAGTTCTTTCCTTCGTGTTGTTGCCTAATTTGTCTTTATCTACCAAATAATTTAATGCTTTGTAAATATCGGGAAATTGATTTTCTATTTCTTCAATTCTGGTTTTTAATTCACTATAACTCAACGTAAATTGTCGCATCGTCACAAAAGCTCTTATAATCGAGATATTAATTTCAATCGCTTTCTCACTATTTAATACACTCGAAAGCATAGCGATGCCTTGCTCTGTAAAAGCGAAAGGAAAAGCACCTCCTAAATAACTTTTGGATGGTATCACAGTTTGTGATACCAGTTTGTCGATCTCAATTTCAGATAACACAAACATGAAATCTTCGGGGAATCGATGGCTGTTTCTTCTAACAGCTTGTTTTAAGACTCGAGTTTCAACATTATACAACAACGCCAAATCAAAATCGAGCATGACTTTAAAACCACGTATTTCAAATATTTTATGTTGTATAACTTCTAATTCCATTGTTTTAAAAGTTTAAGGTCGCAAATTGTGACCTTAGAGAAATAAATTATTTTGAAAAATTGATTTCATCCGAAACTTTATACCGCTCTTCATTATTCTTTGTTCGCAAAATAATCTCGCCTAAAAAACCCGCTAAAAACAATTGTGTTCCGATGATCATCGTGGTTAATGCAATATAAAATAGAGGATTGTCAGTAACCAAGATGGTTTCCAAACCCGCGTACAATTTGATCAATTTTAAGGTAATAATGAACGTTGTCGAAAGGAAACCAATAACAAACATCAAAACGCCTAATGCGCCAAATAAGTGCATCGGTCTTTTTCCAAAGCGCGATAAAAACCAAATGGTAATCAAATCTAGAAATCCATTGATGAAGCGTTCCATACCAAATTTGGTTTCTCCGTATTTTCGTGCTTGGTGTTTGACTACCTTTTCTCCAATTTTAGAAAACCCAGCGTTCTTCGCCAAGACAGGAATATAACGGTGCATTTCTCCTGAAACTTCGATGTTTTTAACCACCGCTTTTTTATAGGCTTTGAGTCCACAATTGAAATCATTCAACTGCACGCCAGAAGTTTGTCTCGCCGCCCAATTGAATAATTTGGAAGGCAAGTTTTTGGACACCACAGAATCGTATCGTTTTTTCTTCCAACCTGAAACGAGATCAAATCCGCCTTTTACAATCATCTCATTCAACTCTGGAATTTCTTCTGGATTGTCTTGTAAATCCGCATCCATGGTGATGATGACATCGCCTTGCGCTTTGGCAAAACCAGCGTGCAATGCCTGCGACTTACCAAAGTTCTTTAAGAAACGAATGCCTTTGATATTTGGATTTTCAGTTGATAACTTTTCAATAATCGACCACGACTTGTCTGTGCTTCCATCATCAATAAAAAGTACTTCGTAACTAAAATCATTTGATTTCATTACAGTTACAATCCAATCATGAAGTTCTTGCAGGGATTCTTCTTCGTTGAGAAGTGGAATAACGATGGATAAATTCATTAATTTAGATACTTTGTGGACGCTCTCTTCGAATGATTAATGCAGTAATTAAACCAATGATACTGTAAATAACAATATTAAATGCAAATCCCTTTAATTGTCCAACAACCCCAAATGAGTCTGTTTTTTGCATTTCTTTGATGATTTCATTGATATCTGCTGGCTTTGCACCAAACTTTTCCATTAGTCCAGTCGTCATTTTGATCACATTATCTGTTATTATTTGTTTCGCTTCAGGATCGATGACGTTAAATAACAAAACCGAAAACACTGTGGAAATAAATAATCCGACCAAAACGGTTACTAAAAAACTTGTAAAGGTTTCTTTAAAAGTCAGGAAACCGCCTTGGTTTTTCTTCGCTTGGATAGCAGCAAACGCGCCAAACACTATAATAATTGACATGCTAAGCAGCCCGTACCATGAAGCTGTAAATAAAGTAATGTCGAGTGCATAGACCAATGTTGTAGTCACTATGACAAATAATCCTAAAAACAATCCGTAATTCGTTGAGTTTTTTCTTAATTCTTCCATTAGTTATCGAATCTTTGATTAAGCTACAAATATAACAATTCCCAATTTACACACGGTAAAATTTGTTTTAGATCTGCATTTAAAAAAAGTAAATAAACATTTGATTTTTAAAAAATATGTGTAAATTTGCACACTCAAAAATAATAAAGTAAAAAGTTATAAGGCGTTTATACCTTTTCAAGAGAGAAGCCGCAAAACTAGCTTATAACCATTAAGAAAAATAAAATTTATCATGAAAAAAGGAATTCACCCAGAAAATTACAGACTAGTTGCTTTTAAAGACATGTCAAATGAAGATGTTTTTATTACTAAATCAACTGCTGAAACAAGAGAAACAATCACACACGAAGGCGTTGAATATCCTGTCGTGAAAATGGAGATCTCAAGAACTTCTCACCCTTTTTATACTGGTAAATCTAAACTTATTGATACTGCAGGTCGTATCGATAAATTCAAAACGAAATACGCTAAACACGGTAAATAAGAAATACAGTGTTCAAAATACAAGAAAGCCTTTCCTATTGGAAAGGTTTTTTTATTTGATAGAACTTTGTACTTTTGAAAAATGAGCTTTGGAAGCAACTGTTAATCTAAACTTCTAAACTCCTAAACTTCTAAACTCTTACAATGAACTACATACTATTTGACGGAACTGTTCGAAACGCCTTATTACCTTTTACATTCACGCGTCCAGTGGCTGATATTCGTATCGGAATTCTGACCATTAGAGAAAAATGGGAAAAACATCTAGGAACCACCACAACGACACTCACCGAAGAATATCTTTCCGAAAAATATCCTATGGTGGAAATGGAGGAAAATGTCATGATCAATGCGTCGTTTCTTACCCAATGATATTTTGTCGGAAATGGTCAAAAACCTCGAGCCCAATCAAGCAATTTTTAAAGGTGAAGAAGTCATCGCTTTTTATACGCAAGACACGCAAGAGGAAGTTGATTTCGACAAATATGAAATTATAGATTACCAAAACGATTGTCTTTTTGTGGCGCATCCTTGGGATATTTTCTCAAAGAATGAAGCGGCGCTGCGCGAAGATTTTGAATTACTGACCGAAGACCGCAAATCACAACCCATTCCGAAAAGCGTCAATGTGATTTCGCCTGAAAATATTTTTATTGAAGAAGGAGCGAAGTTAGAATTTGTGACTTTAAATGCGTCCTCAGGTCCAATATATATAGGAAGGAATTCCGAGATTATGGAAGGTTCTGTCATTCGCGGGCCATTTGCACTATGCGAAGAAGCGCAAGTCAAGTTGGCAACTAAAGTCTACGGTGCTACTACTGTTGGTCCACATTGTCGTATTGGAGGAGAAGTCAATAATTCCGTATTGTTCGGCTACTCCAACAAAGGGCACGACGGTTTTTTAGGCAACTCAGTCTTGGGCGAGTGGTGCAACATTGGCGCCGACAGCAATAATTCCAATCTTAAAAATAACTACGAAGAAGTCAAATTGTGGAGTTACGAAACCGAGAGTTTCGCCAAAACCGGATTGCAGTTTTGCGGTTTGATGATGGGCGATCACAGCAAATGTGGCATCAATACGATGTTTAATACCGGAACGGTGGTGGGCGTGAGTACCAATATTTTTGGCGCTGGGTTTCCTCGCAATTTTGTACCGAGCTTCTCTTGGGGCGGTGCGGCAGGATTTTCGACATACATCACTAAGAAAGCTTTTGAAACTGCAAGGATTGTAATGTCACGTCGCCACGTGGAGTTTGATGAAAAAGAATCACGCATATTAGAGCACGTTTTTGAACTCACTAAAAAATACAGAAACGAATAATTGACAATTAATAATTGATAATTGATAATGGCCACAATTGTAATGCAGTTGTGGTTTTTTATTGGAAGCTAATTCTGCTGTTCGCTATATTTTTGTTCGCGAACGCCGCGAACAAAAGATGCCGCTGCCATCAGGGCTAGGGCAGTTGAGTTGTAATGAAATTATAATCTATTGATAGCGAGTTCTTAAAAAACAAGAATGCTGTTTTTTCTAATCGATTTTTGTGTGTACTTTTGCAGTCCGTTTTAGGGATTAATTTCTTTCTCTACGGGATTCGCGATAGGGGTTGGAGCAAAGTGCCGTGCACTGCGGAAAACCCGACCCGCCTTTTTCGGCGGGAATCGCCCAGAAAAATCAAACTATGAATACCAAAAAGAAAGTCGCTTTTTACGCTGGGTTGCAAACTGAATTTTTCGGAAACATCAACTATTGCGCGGAATTTTCAGGAAGAAGGTTTTGATCGCGTTGATTTTGAGGAAGTGGCGGATATTTACGTCATCAATACTTGTTCGGTCACAGACAATGCCGATAAACAGTTTAAGCAAGTGGTCAAGAAAGCCATGAAGCTCAACGACAAAGCTTTTGTAGCGGCGGTGGGTTGTTATGCGCAATTGAAACCTGAGGAATTGGCGGCAGTAGATGGGGTTGATTTGGTTTTGGGTGCGACAGAGAAATTTAAAATTACAGATTATATCAACGACTTGTCGAAGAATGATTTTGGTGAAGTACATTCTTGCGAGATTGCTGAAGCTGACTTTTATGTAGGCAGTTACTCGATTGGCGACCGAACCCGAGCTTTTTTGAAAGTGCAAGATGGTTGCGATTATAAATGTACGTATTGTACCATTCCATTGGCACGCGGCATTTCACGAAGCGATGCTTTGAATAATGTATTGAAAAATGCCTACGAAATATCACAACAAAACATCAAAGAAATTGTACTAACAGGAGTGAATATCGGTGATTATGGTAAAGGGGAATTCGGAAACAAAAAACACGAGCATACTTTTTTAGAATTGGTTCAGGCTTTGGATGAAGTAAAAGGCATTGAGCGTTTGCGCATTTCTTCGATTGAACCGAATTTGTTGAAAAACGAGACGATTGAATTCGTATCCAAAAGCAGAACTTTTGTCCCACATTTTCACATTCCGCTGCAGTCGGGCAGCAACGACATTTTGAAATTGATGAAGCGTCGTTATCTGCGTGAAGTTTATACGGAACGTGTGAATAAAATTCGTGAAGTCATGCCGCACGCGTGTATTGGCGTAGATGTGATTGTTGGATTTCCTGGAGAAACCGATGAGCATTTTTTAGAAACCTATCATTTTTTGAATGATTTGGATATTTCGTATTTGCATGTGTTTACGTACTCGGAGCGCGACAATACCGAAGCGGCGCTGATGTCTGGCGTTGTTCCTGCGAATGTTCGTGCGAAAAGAAGCAAGATGTTAAGGGGTTTATCTGTAAAGAAACGCCGGGCTTTTTATGAAAGTCAATTAGGAACTTCAAGAACGGTTTTGTTTGAAAGCGAAAATAAAGAAGGTTATATTCACGGATTTACGGAAAACTACGTCAAAGTCAAAACCCCTTGGAATCCGGAATTAGTAAACACTTTACATGAAATCAATTTGACTCGAATAGATGATGATGGTAGTGTTCGCATGGAGTTTATTCATTCAGATTCTCAAATAGAAACATTTCGTATAAGTTAGATTAGCTATATAAATTGCATAGATTTAAATTGTAAAATCATGTCAAATAAAAAAAGCCGCTACACATGTAACGGCTTTTTGATTTTTATATCATTGAATTTAATGGGCGACCGTTATTTTTCGCGTAAGTTCTTTTCCTTCCGTGGCTACTTTAACAAGATAAACTCCATTTTTAAGTGCGGAAAGATCTATTGTTGGAGTTTCGTTCGCTTCAATCAAAAGCCTTGCGTTCATATCGTAAATAGATGTTGTGAATTTAGTTTCTTCTTTGCATTTAATATTTAAATTACCTAAAACCGGATTAGGATAGAGCTGTATTGACTCCTGTAATTGCGAAATTATAGTTAAACTATTCGTGGTTTCTAATTTATGGCAAGTAAAATAATAAGCAAGATCCGCAGGATTGTAAACTGGCCCTGTCCCGGAATAAATCAACTTCATATAGCAAGTTTGCTCATAACTCACAATATTGGTATAGGGAGAAATTGTTATTTGGTTTGTTCCTTGATTATAATCTGTCTCTGAAGGATAGAACTCAAATAAGTAACCTGACAAGTCGAATCCTGCGCCAGTGGTTAATGCACTAATTCTGAATTCTACGAAATAAGTATCGAGATCAAATTGTGCAAAGCCATCATTGTTATCATCAAATTCTGTATATACCGCACATCCTGGCGGCGCTGGCGGCGTGCTGATTTGACTAAAACTAAAAAAGGAAATCAAAAGTAGAAAAACGAAAAAGTAATTTCTCATATTTTTTAGGAAACGTTAGATCTTAATTCCCGGTGGCAATAAGTCTCTGTATATTGTATTTTTTCTAAAAAACAGTGCAATTTTAGGAAGAATTGGAACGACTTTAAGTTTCCGTTCGTACGCAATATTCATGATGTTTTTTAATAATTCGGTAATAAATTCTTCATCAGTAAAACCGTCTGGAGTATTTATTTTTGTCAAGAATATTTTTTTCTCTTGAAAAGAATACTCTACAGAAATCAAACCTTCCGATACGACAGTTTCAAATTGTCTAGCAAAAGTATTGTCTTTGATTTCTATTGTAATCGCTGCTTCCATAATCAAATTGTAGTATAAATAATAATTAAATTCTTGTGCCAATATTGCTGCTGTAAGCAAAGTTTAAAGTAACCATTGCTTGCCGTCATTAATTCGAGTAGATTTCGATTTGGGAAGTAAATCTTTTGAAGAATGAGACCACAAATTTAGGTAAATTAAATGAGAAATTCTCCCATTTGGATAGAATAATACGTTTCAATTATCTATATGGGAAGAATTTAACTAACTTAGTGCATTGGCTTTTTTTTTATTTTATATGGAAGTTTTTTTGAAATTATTTTTGTTTAAAATGACTACCACTTCAGATAATTGTATGCTAAAAAACACGTTACGCTATCATGACTAAAATCCCAGTTTATTTTATGCCTGGTCTTGCGGCTAGTTCTGCTATATTTGAGCGCATTCAATTGGATGAAGCTGTTTTTGAAATTCACTTGTTAGAATGGGAGATTCCGCTTCATCGCGAGACATTGCACTCGTACGCCAAACGAATGGCGAGCAAAATTGAAGAAGAAAATGTGGTGTTAATCGGTGTTTCCTTTGGTGGCGTATTGGTTCAAGAAATGGCTGCTTTCCTAAAAGTTAGAAAATTAATCATTATTTCAAGTGTAAAGACCAATGTAGAAGTGCCACTGCGCATGAAGATTGCCAAATCAACCAAAGCCTATAAGTTAGTGCCCACAACTTTGTTGCAAAATATTGAGGTCTTGAACAATTTTAATTTTGGTTCGGCGATTCAACATCGACTCAAATTATACGAGAAATACTTGTCTGTTCGGAACAAGAATTATTTGGAATGGGCGATTGAGCAGATGATATTATGGAGTAGAACTAAACCGGATAAGGCGGTAATTCATATCCACGGCGATGCCGATGAAGTTTTTCCCATCAAGAATATTAAAGATTGTATTGTTGTAAAAGGAGGGACGCACATTATGATTTTGAGCAAATACCGTTGGATGAACGAAAATTTGCCTAAAATTATTCTTAACGAATAGTAGCAAACATCATAAGTTTTGTAAGTTTACCATACCAAAAAAAAATATCATGAACTGGACTAAGAGAATTGGAATAATCGCTACTGTTATTTTTATTAGCGGTGCTTTCGTCTATGGAATTTCAACGGAAAAGAAGAATAAGATCACGAAAGAAGGAACGTCTCAGTTTTTCCCGATAAGTATTGATTTTGCTGGAGAAGCGGCGCCACTTCAAATGGCAGATGTTAGAGAAAGACTAGATCGTGAACTGCTAATCAATGCCAATTTAGATGCTACAACTTTATTAATTATAAAAAGAGCCAATCGAGTTTTTCCTATTATTGAGCCCATTTTAGCTAAATATGGCGTGCCAGATGATTTCAAATATTTGGCGGTAATCGAAAGTGGTTTGGTCAATGCGGTTTCTCCGGCGGGAGCGCGAGGCGTATGGCAGTTTATGCCTGCAACTGCAAAAGAAAAAGGAATGGAAGTGAATGATATGGTCGACGAAAGATATCATTTAGAAAAATCGACTGAAGCGGCATGTAAGTACCTTTTAGAGGCTAAGGCAAAATTTGGAAATTGGACTTTGGCAGCTGCGTCGTACAATGGTGGAATGACTGGAGTTACCAAGCAAATCGAAATGCAACAAGTGGAGAGTTATTATGACTTGCTGCTCAATGACGAAACTTCACGTTATGTATTTAGAATATTGGCATTGAAGGAAATCATGAAGAGTCCAGAGAAATTTGGATTTAACGTGGAGGCAAATGAAATGTATGTGAACCTCCCATCGAAAGTAATTACCGTTGATAGTTCGATTCCAGATTTGGCTTCGTTTGCAAAATCACAAGGAATCAATTACAAAATATTGAAAATTCACAATCCATGGTTGCGAGATAAAAAACTCCTCAATTTTGGCAAGAAGAAATACGAACTTCAAATTCCATTAAGTGGATATTAAAAAGAAAGCGCTACAGTAGCGCTTTTTCTATTCTGTAGTCGAAGCCAATTGTCCGACTTCATTGTCTTTTTTATTTAAGAAGCTGACCATTCGATCGTTAAAGACCGCGAAATTCATATCGAATGCTTTTTTAAATGAAGTTTTTGGCGGAATCGGAACGCCGCCTCGTTTAATGTCTACTACTTCCAAGTCAGCATTGAGGAAATAGGAGGTAGGAAATCCTAACGAATGTTTTAATGTAGCAATAACCGACTGATCGTTTTTGTATGATTCATTGGCATAGCAAACTTTGATTTGGTTATTGAACTGTCTCGCAGATTTTTTAGCGTCGCTTTTAACATCCCAGAAGACTACAATAAATTGGATGTCGTCGCTGTATTTGCGAGCCAATTTGTTCAAAGCAGGAATTTCACCCTTATTGATGACACACCAAGAAGCGTAAGTAATAATGAATACCGGTTTTTTGATTTTACTTAATTTCACTTTGCGACTGTTGACACTTTTAAATGAATAGTCATCAAAACGAGAGCCTACCAAGTGATTTTGAACCAAAGAATCAAAAAGTGCATTGCCCTTTTCGAGGTCACCTTTTTCAAATTCTTTGTCAGATTGGGTGTTGTATTTCTTTATGTTGTTTTTGATCGCCTCCGAAAAAGTAAGTGTTTTTTCTTGGCCATACGAGCTGTAGGTAGCGAAAACATAGATAAAAGCGAGTAAAATTAATCTCATATTTTGCAGTTTTGTGATTAATATTTGTCAAATTTAACAACAAAAAAACCACAAAAAAAAGTTTTCAACAAGAAACTTTTAATAACCTGTTGAAAACTTGTTCGTAACCTAAATAAATAACAAGTGTTACATTTTCTTCATTTGCTCTTTCATCATCGTAATTTGCTCTTTCAGCATATTTTGTTTGTCGAGTTTTTTAGCTTCATTCAGTAAGTTGGTCGCTTCTAGTTTTCGTCTTCTCGTAAGCGCTACGCCTGCTAAGTTAAGTTTGGCAACAGCCAAATCCATATCCATGTTTAAACCTAATTCGATGGCTTTTTTGAAATATTTCTCCGCTTGAATCAAATTAGTTTGCGACAACATAATGCCGTGCAAATAATTAAAATAGCCTTGTTGTTTTCTTACCAAAGCCGTTTCTGGATTTTTGATATAACCCAACCATTTTTGTGCGCCAGGAAAATCTTGTTTTCGCAAGCGCAAGAAGGCTAATAAGATAAATTCATTCTTGTAGTATAAAATAATTGGAAAGGCAGATAGAATAATTAAGAAAATTCCGTTGCCGATATAACCTTCCGTCATCTGCCAAATCCCAGTAATGATAATCAATCCGGCGATTATTAATTTGATAAATCTGTGAAACATAATGTGTATTTTTATAAGTTCCCAAAGATAGTAAAAGGATTTTAAAATATTTTTATAAAACTACTTGCCAGAAAAAAAAGACTTTGTATATTTGCACTCGGTTTTGGAAATACATATTCTCAGAATCACTCGACAAATTAAATCAGATTTTAAAGATACAAAGCAATGAGCAAAAGAACGTTTCAACCATCGAAAAGAAAAAGAAGAAATAAGCACGGATTTATGGACAGAATGGCTTCTGCGAATGGTAGAAAAGTACTAGCGCGTCGTAGAGCTAAAGGAAGACACAAATTGACCGTTTCTTCTGAACCAAGACACAAAAAATAATGATTCGTAGAAATCAAAATAAAGGCGTTGCTATTTTTAGTAACGCCTTTTTTTATATCTTGTCATTAAATTTTTCAGGAGCTGTTTCCCGCTTTCGCCTTTATCTTTGTTCGTGCCTCACAAAGGATACCGGCTCTATCGGGGCTAGGACAACTGATTTTACAACAACATAACGTACAACATACAACTCACAACAACTAACTGCAAATGCCCAAAGACAATTCCATCAAATCCGTACTAATTATAGGTTCAGGTCCCATCGTAATCGGTCAAGCCTGTGAATTTGATTACGCTGGTTCACAAGCCGCACGTTCCATTAGAGAAGAAGGAATCGAAGTAATCCTCATCAATTCGAATCCCGCCACGATTATGACTGATCCAAGTATGGCGGATCATATCTATTTATTGCCACTAACGACAAAGTCAATTATAAAAATTCTGAAAGAACATCCTCAGATTGATGCAGTTCTTCCAACAATGGGTGGGCAAACTGCGTTAAACCTTTGTTTAGAAGCAGATGAAAAAGGAATCTGGAATGATTTTAATGTAAAGATGATTGGCGTTGACGTCAATGCCATCAATATTACCGAAGACCGAGAGCAGTTTAAACAATTGCTTAAGAAAATTGGCGTGCCTACTGCACCGGCTGAAATTGTTACTTCATTTCTGCGAGGAAAAGAAGTCGAGCAAGAGTTCGGTTTTCCGTTGGTGATTCGTCCGTCATTTACTTTAGGAGGAACTGGCGCAGCGGTCGTTTACAAAAAAGAATATTTCAATGAACTTCTTACTCGTGGTTTAGAGGCTTCGCCAATTCATGAAGTATTGATTGACAAAGCCTTAATGGGTTGGAAAGAGTACGAGTTAGAATTACTTCGGGACAAAAATGATAATGTAGTTATTATCTGTTCTATCGAAAATATGGATCCGATGGGAATTCACACCGGGGATTCCATCACAGTAGCACCAGCCATGACTTTGTCTGATACGACATTTCAAAAAATGCGTGATTATGCGATTCTGATGATGCGTTCTATCGGAAATTTTGCTGGTGGTTGTAATGTGCAATTCGCCGTTTCGCCTGATGAAAAAGAAGATATCGTCGCAATCGAAATCAATCCTAGAGTTTCGCGTTCGTCGGCTTTAGCCTCAAAAGCGACAGGTTATCCAATTGCAAAAGTAGCTTCTAAACTAGCATTAGGATATAATCTAGATGAATTACCGAACCAAATCACCAAATCAACTTCCGCACTTTTCGAACCAACTTTAGATTATGTGATTGTGAAAATCCCGCGTTGGAACTTTGATAAATTTGAAGGCGCTGATCGTACGTTAGGCATTCAAATGAAATCGGTGGGTGAGGTGATGGGTATCGGAAGATCTTTCCAAGAAGCGTTGCACAAAGCAACGCAATCGCTAGAAATTAAACGAAACGGACTAGGAGCAGACGGAAAGAGTTATAAAAACTACGAGCAAATTATCGAGAAACTCACCAATGCGAGTTGGGACCGAGTTTTCGTAATATATGATGCGATTCAAATGGGAATTCCACTATCAAGAATACACGATATTACCAAAATCGATATGTGGTTTTTGAAACAATATGAGGAATTGTATCTCATAGAAAAAGAAATCTCAAAGTACAAAGTCGATTCTTTACCCAAAGAACTTTTACTCGAAGCCAAACAAAAAGGTTTTGCCGATAGGCAAATTGCGCACATGTTGGGTTGTTTGGAAAGTCAAGTGTATAAACTGCGCGAAGAGCAAAATGTCAAGCGCGTATACAAATTAGTGGATACCTGTGCGGCAGAGTTTAAAGCGGTAACACCTTACTATTACTCGACTTTTGAGGCAGATATAGAAAAAGCAAATGGGGACAGATATGTGCACAACGACAGTATCGTAACCGATAAAAAGAAAGTAGTGGTTTTAGGTTCTGGACCCAATCGCATTGGACAAGGAATTGAATTTGATTATTCCTGTGTGCATGGCGTTTTAGCTGCAAAAGAATGTGGCTACGAGACCATTATGATTAATTGTAATCCAGAAACCGTTTCCACTGATTTTGATACGGCCGATAAACTCTATTTCGAGCCCGTTTTCTGGGAACACATTTACGATATCATTCGGCACGAAAAGCCAGAAGGTGTGATCGTTCAATTGGGTGGTCAAACGGCTTTGAAATTGGCGGAAAAATTAGACCGATACGGCATTAAAATATTAGGAACTTCATTTGACGCTTTGGATTTAGCGGAAGATCGAGGAAGATTTTCAGAATTATTAACCGATTTGAAAATTCCTTTTCCGAAATTCGGAATCGCAGAAAATGCCGATCAGGCGAGTGCTTTGGCAGATGTGTTAGATTTTCCGTTGTTGGTTCGTCCATCTTATGTTTTAGGTGGACAAGGCATGAAAATCGTGATCAACAAACAAGAACTAGAAGAACACGTCATCGATTTATTAAAGAATATTCCAGGCAACAAATTACTATTAGATCATTATTTCGATGGAGCGATTGAGGCTGAAGCGGATGCGATTTGCGATGGTGAAAATGTTTACATCATCGGAATTATGGAGCACATCGAACCTTGTGGAATTCATTCTGGAGATTCGAATGCGACTTTACCGCCATTCAATTTGGGAGAGTTTGTGATGCAGCAGATAAAAGATCACACGAAGAAAATTGCGTTAGCATTGCGAACTGTTGGATTGATTAATATTCAATTTGCTATCAAAGACGATATGGTGTATATCATTGAGGCCAATCCTAGAGCGTCACGAACAGTTCCGTTTATCGCAAAAGCGTATGGTGAGCCTTATGTCAATTATGCGACGAAAGTGATGTTGGGTGTGAATAAAGTAACCGATTTTACTTTTAATCCACAGCTAAAAGGATATGCGATTAAGCAGCCTGTTTTTTCTTTTAGTAAATTCCAAAATGTAAATAAAGCATTGGGACCAGAAATGAAATCGACCGGTGAAAGCATTTTGTTTATTGATGATTTGAAAGACGATCAGTTTTATGAATTGTATTCTAGAAGGAAAATGTACTTAAGCAAATAAAAAAAATCCCGAGTTTTTATCGGGATTTTTTATGAATAATCTATTTAAGTTTTAGTAGATCATCACTTTTTTTCTAAAGGTAGCGCCTGATTTTTCTATTATTATCAAATATACGCCGCTGTCAAGAGTAATTGATGAAGTTGTTGAATTTAATGTTAACGCATTAATTTGTCTTCCTAGCAAGTCGTAAACTGCTGCTTTTGACTGAAGCAAATCTTGATTTATATCTATATTTACCTCGTTATTGCTTGAATAAATTGAAACGTTTGATTCCCAGTCATATTCGCTGTTAGAAAGCGGTTCGCAAAAAAGCAGCGTACTGGCAAATCCCCAACCGGCGCCACTAATTCCAGAAACTTTAAATGAATTTACACCAGTTGTAGTGAGTTGAATGTCACTATAGGAAAAATTGCCCTCCATAGGAGTGTTTGAGCCAGCAATGTTTCCGTTTAAAAAAGTAATTCCTTCTGGACCGGGAGAAATGCCACATACAACTTTAGGAAGATACGTTGCTGTTGCACTATTCATAGGATAACTCACGTTGTTTACCATCACTGAAGCGGTATCATCAGTATTCATTCCCCAGACACGAAATCTAGGATAGTCTTGCGGTGTGCTAAAAGTAACGGTTACAGAATTTCCGTTCCCAGCCATCCAATAGGTCGGATCTATTGGTGCACAGCCAAAACTTTGAAACGATCCACCAACAAAAGTATAGCTCAAATTGCCTGACGTTTCGCTTGCAGGAATATTGGTGCACTGAGCATTGCCGCTTAAGGAAACAAGCAAAGCAAAAAGAAAGAGTAGTTGTGTTTTCATAATCTTTTAAGTTTTAAGTAAAGGTATTTTTTTGAAGCAGCATGTAAATACGTAGAATAGCGTATTTTTTAATTTTAGAAGTGCCCATATAAAAAAGCTTCCTCATCTTGTGCTTCCTTTGTGCCAACTGTATCGTCGGCAGCAACATATTTATAGATTTTGTGAAGAAAATCCTCTTTTTCATCTTGTCTATAAATATTAATTTCCCATGAAATTACTATAAAAAGTATATCAATTTTTAATACCTTCGATTTTCATACAATTATTATTCATTTTCAATATATGTCTTTTCTTAAGATTATAAATAGTAGGGCGAAAGCCGACGAGAATACTGGTTTTGGTACCAATTCTAGCAGTTACGGAGGTCGGTTTATCACCAAGAGCGGTAATGCCAACGTGAAGAAAACAGGTATCGGATTTTTGGATAGCATTAGTTGGTATCACACGATGCTGAATATTCCACGTTGGAAGTTTATGGTGATTGTCGTTTTATTTTACTTTGTCGTCAATTTTTTCTTTGCCAGTTTGTATTATATTAATGGAGTGGAGCATTTGAAAGGTGTTGCCATGACCACAAGCATGGACAAATTTGGGCAAGCGTTCTTCTTTAGTATTCAAACTTTTACCACGGTTGGTTATGGACATATCAGTCCAAGTGGTTTTTCTGCCAGTCTCATTGCCGCCATCGAAGCGCTTTTTGGCTTATTGAGTTTTGCCATTGCAACAGGTTTGTTTTATGGACGATTTAGTAAACCAAAAGCGCACATCCTTTTTTCAAAGAATGCCATCATTGCGCCTTATA
This sequence comes from Flavobacterium sp., assembly GCA_016714905.1. Lineage (GTDB taxonomy): Bacteria > Bacteroidota > Bacteroidia > Flavobacteriales > Flavobacteriaceae > Flavobacterium. The sequence continues at coordinate 51,267 of JADKBW010000015.1, read as the reverse complement.
AAGATGGGACAGCATTGATGTTTAGGATGACGCCGTATAAGAATACCAATCTTACTGATGCTGAGGCCAAAATAACTTTAGGGATGAAAGTCGAGGAGAATGGAAAACCCGTTAACAAATTCTTTTCATTAGAATTAGAACTGTCGAAAATCAATTCGTTGACGATGAGTTGGACTTTGGTACATCCGATTACGGAGTCGAGTCCGTTGTATCATTTTACCCAATCAGAGTTTCAAAATTTAGAAGGTGAAATTCTTGTTTTTATGCGAATGTTCGACGATATGTATAGCACGACAGTCGCTAAAAGAACTTCCTATGTTTTTTCTGAAATTGTTTTCGGGGCGAAGTTTAGGCCGATGTTTTCAAGGAATGAAGATGATAGTAAATCCTTGCTCCACATTGATAAGTTGAATGATTTTGAATTGGTCAGTCTACAATAAAAAAAAACCTCAGATTTTGAGGCTTTTTATTTTTATTATTTTACCGTAAATTCTGCTTTCACTTTTACTTTGTTAGAGACTTTGCTTTTTACGACAGAAGGAATTGCTATGGCATAATCGTCGGCGTTGACGGAAAAGTTCGTAATGATTTCTACTCCAGCGTCTGTTTTTCTAATTTTTGCGATTGAAGTTACGTCATTGGTTTTCCCATGAAGTTCTAATTTGCCTTTGATTGTAAAATCTTTCGCAGTAGCTGTCAATGCAGTGCTATCAAAATTTTCTATTTTCCCTTTAAAAGTTGCTTTTGGATACGAGTCGCTATTGATGTAATTTTCATTAAAATGTTCTTCCATTAGCGCCAATTTAAATCGAAAGCCTTTCATCAATGCCAAACTAGCAATTTCGCCAGTTTTGGAATTGAGGACACAAGTAACGCCGTCATTTTTTGCTTTAACTTCTTCAAACGCAGGAACAGAGGCTTCAAAAGTGATTTTTCCGGTTTTGGTAATCATTTTGTCTTGAGCTAAAAGTGCCAAAGAGGTAAAAAGCGTAACGGATAGAAATATTTTTTTCATGATTTAGTTCGTTTTATTGTTGAAAACCTTGATCTCGCCATTTAATAATTAGGTCAATTGTTGGCTGAGGTAATCGCAGTCCGCCCAACGGCATCAGCGTTTCATCAGTTCTAGAAATGAAGTCAATTAATTTTCCATTTTCACCATACTCTTTTACTTTTTCGTACGTGTTTAGTGGCATTGGAGCACTATTCGTCATAGGGTCACTATGACATCCTAAACAGTTATTATCAATAATTGACTTCACAGTATTGGTATAAGTCACATTTTCTACCAATGGGACATCGATTAAGTCTGAGGTACTTTCCTCAGAACAACTAGTTAGCGTTACCAGGGATAGAAGAATAAGTGTATGGTGTAATTTCATTGTCATAGTTTTTCTCAAAAATAAATATTTAGTTGAATTAAAAAGCAATTTTATTGATTTTAAATTTAGATTTGTAAAAAAAAAGCTTTTAATAATGAAAAAGAAAATTCTTATTGCAGGTATACTTATTATAGGTTTGCTATCGATTGGTGTTTATTTTTATATGTATAAGGATCATCGTGATATCGCTACAGAAGAGGCCAAGTTTGTCATGACAGTCAAAGATTTGCAGGCTCAATTTGTTTCCGATGCAGTGGGTGCCAATGCAAAATATTTAGACAAGACGATTGAAGTTTCCGGAGTTGTTACGAGCATTGATATCGCCAGTCACTCCGTTGTATTGGATGAAAAACTTTCAGCAGTATTTAAAGACTCGGTTTTATCGGGTATAAATCTCCATAATTCAATTAAGATCAAAGGCCGTTTTTTAGGCTATGATGATTTGCTGGAAGAATTAAAATTAGACGAAGCTTCCTTTTTAGAATAATTCAGATATTACGAAAATTTAAAATCAAAAAACTAAACATATCCCATGATGAAGAAGTATTTATTCCTATTGTTTATCGTTCCTATGATGTCTTCAGCGCAAGATGATTTGTTGGCTGGCATGGACACTGTTTCGAAGAATCAACCGGTAGAGTCGGCCTTTAAGGCTTTAAAAATTGTCAACCTAGAATCGACAAAGTTGGCGGCAAAAAAAGACTTGTATTTAGTTATTGCCCATAGATTTGGTTCTATTAAAGATGGCTCTGAAGGATTTTGGGGATTGGACAATGCGGTGACTCAAATCAAATTATTATATGGTGTTACAGAATGGCTTACCCTGAGTGGTGCCAGAAGCGAACAAGCCTTTGATTTTTCTGTAAAATATAGAATACAGGAGCAAATGAAAGATGGTTTTCCTGTGACAATTGTGGGTTTTAATAGTTTGGGATTCAATAACCTGATGAAAGAGAGTATTTATCCTAAAATGGAATTTTCAGATCGAATGATTTATGTTTCTCAAGTTTTGGTCTCTCGTAAGATGTCGAAGAAATTATCATTGCAGGTGTCTCCAACGTATTTTCATGAGAATTTTGTAGTGAATGATTTGCAAGATAACTCTCAATACGCCATTGGAATGGGTGGTCGCTATAAACTAACAAGCAGATTGTCGGTAAATGTTGATTACGCGACGCATTTGAATAGAACGGCTTCTTCAACAAATGTTGATCCATTGTCGATAGGTGTTGATTTAGAAACTGGAGGGCATGTTTTTCAAATGCATTTGTCCAATTCACAGGGAATACATGAAGCTGGTTTTCTTGGTAACACTACTGGAGATTGGAGTAAGGGAGAAATATTCTTCGGATTCAATCTCTTACGTGTCTTTTAAAAAAAAAAGCCTGTCGATATCGACAGGCTTTTTTTTTGCTCCTAATTGTTCTTATTCTTTCAGAAACTTCTGTGTGAATGAATTTCCTTTTTCATCTTTTAAAATTAAAAGGTAAGACCCAGACGCTAAAGATTTTACATCAATTGTTTGGTTTGCTACAGTTGCATTCATTACCAAACGACCACTAATATCGTAGATGGCTGCCGTTTCGATTAATGTTGTGCTATTGTTAAATTTGACATTTAATACATCGCTTGCAGGATTAGGAAAAACCCTTAAGGCATTTGATTCAAATTGGTTATTCGCCAACAATGTAGAACCTTCAACAACCACCAAGTTTTGATTTGGTGTAGGATCTAGAATAGTGTCTACCGTTCCAGAAGGCCATTTTATTACTACTTTTTCTATTTCACTTGCTGATCCGATTCCGAAGTTTGCTTTCATGCTGCTCATGTGGCTGAATCCTTGCCCACTTCTTATTTCACGAATTTGTTTGCCCCACGTACCGAACAATTCTACTCTTGCTCCGATTCCGTTTCTGTTGCTATCAATACCTTCTAAAACAACATTAAACCATTTGTTTGCATTACCGCTATTGTAGTGTACATTGGCCCCCATTTGAACATCTAGAAATCCATCATTGTTTAAATCTCCAAGCCCACCTTCACTAAATGGTAAATCATAACCCGTAAAAGTCAAATCTCCGTTGTTGATATACAATTCTTTTCCGTTTTGCCAGAAGAAATCTACCCAACCATCGTTGTTGAAATCTGCTGCTTGTATTTCCCATGAACCTACCTGAGCAGCTATTCCAGTTGAAGCGTAGATGTCTGTAAAAGTTCCATCTCCATTGTTTAGATAGAATTTATTGGTATCCGAAATATTGGAAAGTAAAAAATCCATATCGCCGTCGTTATCAAAATCTTCTACTGCAGTCGACCATGATTGCGCGTGATCGTCTACACCAGCTGCAGGCGCAACATCTGTGTAAATTCCTGTACCGTCATTTTGATACAATAGATTGATTCTTTTTGGGTCGTTTATTGGTGCTCCACCACGACATTTGGCTTCATACATGTCGATGTCACCATCGTTATCGTAGTCAGTCCAAATCGTTGCATAATTTCCTCCCTCGTTACTTGTAGGGAATAAAGAATAGTCAAATACTAGATTTCCATTTCCATCATTTCTGTAAGGATGGTTTTGATTAACATCATGACATGCCCATAAGTCTAAGTGCCCATCATTATTCATATCAACAAAATTCGTTCTTTGAGAAAAGATATTTTGAGGATAGGCGATGATAGAATAATTAGTTCCATCAGCATTCGCTTTCAATACCGTAACACGACTACCGTTTCCGAGAACGATATCATTGTAGCCATTTCTGTCGAAATCCCCAGCAGCAATGCTCCAATCTCCAATACTAACGTTGCTAGATAGCGGAATGGTAATCAGATCAAAACCACCAATTGTTTTCTGTTGGTAAATTTTGATTTGGGTTGATGACACAGTTACAATATCGTCCATATGGTCATTGTTCATATCTGCCACGCAGCAAATATTAGAGTTTCCTCCAAAAGGAGCGGAAGTAAAGGTAATTCCTTGGGCATTGGCGACGAAGCAACTGGAAAGGAATAGGAAAGAAAAGTAGTAATTTTTCATAATGGTAATTTAGGTTAATAATAGTTTATCGACACGGATTAGGTAATGAATTGATGTATTCTCTCATTAATGCAACACCTTCTTCGTGAATGATTGTTCTTCCTATGATAGGCATCATTTCTGATCCTTCATTGGTATTTATTCTGTACATTAACTCGGAATGGTCAGCATCTCCAGCGTTAATGACGTATGGATTGTCAGGGATATTGAATAGTGGCGGTAAACAAATTCCGAAAGTATACATATCCATATTACTAAAGTTAAAACGTTGCGGTACATAATCGCAATGTCCACCTTCTCTGTGGCAATGCACAGTTCATATCAATATACGATTTTGCACGTAAATCTAAAGGTTTGCTCGTGTCACGCCAATCGACTGTTGAATAGATAGATGCCAGATTCGGTAGTGTATTGTCGATATAACCGATTCTTTTCCAATGTTCTAATTGGTTTCTTGAAAATTTACCGTAATCGTATGTTGTGTTAAGATTTTGAGGTTTAGGACCAATTGGCGTATTTTTTTCGCCGGCTTGGTCTTGATTAATCTTATGACAAGTTACACATTCTGTTTGTGAGGGAATTTTATAATCAATGCTTCTAGTTGCACTGTTCTCGGTCCAAGTAATCGGTACAAATATTCCGTTTCCTTCCGTGTCTAAAAAAGCTTCCGTTTGATTTTCATTCCAAACATAATCGTATAATTTCCATTCATCGTTTTTACGAACCAATAATCTTGTTTCAATTATTTTAGTGTTGTTGGCCGGCTGAACATTATCATAGTAAAAAGTTTTTATGATAACTGTACCCACTGGAAACTCTAGAACATTATCATCTCCATTATAAGTAGCTGACGTTCCTTGTGGCATCCAAATGAACCTTTTTTTATGTGCATAATCTGAAAAGAGTGAACTTGCGGGCTCATAAGGGACCACTTTATAACCTGGATTTTGGTCTTTTAAAGGGCCGACAAAAAAATGATAATCTGATAATTTAGGAAACGGAGTTTGTGATAGATCAAAGCGTACAGGTCCACTTACCACATTACTTTGTCTATTAGCAGTTTCATTTGGGTCAACATAGTTATCTTCTTCGTTTCTAGAACAAGAAATAATCAATAATGTAAACGAAACCAGACATAGGACCGCAAAGTAGATTCTATTCATAAATAAATTTATTAGTTTTCAAAAGTAATAATTAAAATAACATAATTGTTAATTCACCTCGTCTAAAAACAAAGAAAATACTTATTTGTTAGATATTTAACAGTTGTCATACTAGCGCGTTGGGTGCAATTTCTGTTAACGCAAGAAGTGTAAAAAACGCAGATGGAAAATAGAAATACAGAAGCCGACCGTGGCTTTTGTTTTTTAATAACTCAAATTTATTATTTGGAAGGGAACATCTTCAAAGTATGATATACTTCTATTTTTGTTGATTGAAAATATTTCAGATATTTTTCAGCGTAAGGCATTCATAATTAAAAAGAGCACCAATCTGAAAAAATTTTTTCAAATTGATGCTCTTAATTTGGATAGTTAATTAAGTGTTTTTCTATTCCTTAATAAACTTTTGAGTGAAGCCTTTTCCTTGCTCGTTTGTCAATAATAGAAGGTAGGTTCCAGTTTGTAAACTTCCAATATTAATTTGTGATGAGGTTAATTTTGTTTCTAAAATCATTCTTCCACTAAGATCAAATATTTGTGCATCTTTAAGTTTCTCCGTTGAATTGGCATCCATGCTAATAGAAATCACTTGTTTTGCTGGGTTAGGATAGATTGTAAATACAGAATTCGTATTGCCGTTTACTGCTAACGTAGATCCTTCAGTTACTCGAAGAGCGGCATTAATTTCAGGATTTGCAATCGTGTCTACAATTCCTGATGGCCATTTGATTACAAGTTGTGTTATTGCTGTAGATTGACCAAGGCCGAAATGCGCATTTAAAGAATGCATGTATCTAAATCCTTCACCGCTTCGGATATCTCTGATTTGAATTCCAAAATCACCGTAAATCTCAATTCTTGCGCCTATACCATTCGTATTACTTTGTGTTCCTTGTAATTGTACTTTGAACCAATTATTTCCGTTTGGAATCGCGTATCTGATATTTGAACCGTTTTGAATGTCAAGAAAACCGTCATTATTTAAGTCTCCAACGGCACCTACACTTATTGCAGGGAAACCTGGGATTGCAGGATAAGCTGTTGGTGCAAAAGTATTGTTTCCTTGGTTGAACATAATTTTACCACCGCCTCCAAGTACATCTACACGTCCGTCATTATCGAAATCATAAGCCACATTATCGATATTCGTGGATAGATTTGTATCCCATCCAGAACCAGCCGTAATGTTTGTAAATGCTTCCTCAACGGAATTACTGGTATCTAAATTATTTCTAAAAAATTTATGTGCGCTTCCGCTCGAAGTGATGATGATATCCATATCGCCATCATTGTCAAAATCTGCAATACCTGAAGACCAAGTTTGAATTGGTGTAACGTTGATTTGTGCTAGCGCCGAGATATTGGTATAAACTCCATCGCCGTCGTTTCTATGCAATTCGCACGGTGGTCCAGAGCATTTAGAGATAAACACATCGGTATCTCCATCATTGTCAAAGTCTGTAAATAATGTGGAATAGTTACCCCCATTATCTCCTAAATTCATTGCTCCAGGTGTAACAGCAACTTGGTAATGGGTTAAATTTCCATTTCCATCATTCAAATAATACACGTTTGGAGCGATATCATGGCAAGAGAAAACATCTAGATTTCCATCTTGATTCAAATCTGCAAAATTAGTTCTTTGGCAGAAGATATATTCGCCAGGAGTATAAGCAGTATATCCTGTACCTTCTTCTTGAGCGGTCCAGATTGAAAGTCCACTTCCTGCGCCCAAAACCAAATCATTATACCCATCTCTATTATAATCTCCAGCTGCCATGCTCCATGAGGGCATAAAACTGGTGCCAGAGACTGTAAAGTCAGAAACTGTAAATCCACCTCCAGGCTGCTGATAATGAATTTTTAAATTATTAGCACTTACGCCTACCATGTCGTCAATATTATCATTGTTCATATCAACAACACAAATATTATAATTACTGGCAATAGTAGGAACATTCTGAATTGTATAGTCAATAGGAACAACTATCGGAGTTTCCGTAATTTCAAAATCAAAGCCTGCATCACTATATTGATTACTCCACGCTATGTAATAAGTTTGACCAGCAGAAACGGCAAATGTTCTTTTAGAAAGTAACGATGTGTTGTCCGAAGCGCATGTAATGATTCCAGAATCGTCGTCATTAACAAAACAAGTCAATGCAGTACAAGTCCCAGTATATACATCAAAAGTGGTATTCATGCAGGTATTTTGCACCAAGTCTGACGATATTGTTACGTTGGCGCTAATGGTTGGTGTATATACATACCATTTCGCCATGGTTCCGCTAGAGCACGGTGTATTAATAGTATCCTCGTCGATGGCATTCACTGTTGTGACTCCTGCGGTCACTGGAGTTGCTGAACTACATGGGTTTGGTACAAATACATTTTCTGTCAATCGAAAGGTAAATCCATTGGAAGTCCATCGATTATCGAAAGCAATATAATAGGTAGTGTTGGCAATAACATCAAAAGTAGCGGTTGAAGAAAGTCCATTTCCACCGTCGTCATCACCTTCATGACAAATTAAAGCATCGCAGCTTCCTTTGTAAACATGAAAACGAGTATCAATTAATGGTGTGTTTTGCACTAAATCTGTGGTAACGGTTACCGAGTGATTTTCCGTAGGTGTATATACATACCATTCTCCACCTGGTGGACGATCTGCAGGAACAGCTCCGTATTGTGTGTCGCATAAAGGTAAAGGAACTTGTGTACCGTTTATGGTGTCTACCACATAGAAACCTGGAGAAATTGGTATCGCCGTGGCACAGGTATCCTGTGCTTTGACATAATGTCCTGTGATAAGCAGAATGATTAACAATGTAATTTTTTTCATGATTTTCTTAAATTAAATGAGTGATAATAAAGCAGTATTTTTTGACTATTCTTTAATAAATTTTTGACTATATCCTTTTCCTTTTTCGTTTTGTAAGAGCAATAAATAAGTTCCAGATTGCAGCGACTCGATGTTAATTCTGTTCGAAGTTAGCTGAGTTTCAAAAACCAACCTTCCGCTCAAATCAAAAATTTGCGCTGTTGTTAATTTTTCAGTAACATTTGAATTGACATTGAAAGATATAAATTGTTTAGTTGGATTTGGATAAACACTAAAAATGGCATTTGTATTCCCGTTTACCGCAAGCGTAGCGCCTTCGGTTACGGTGAATGCTCCATTTATTTCTGGATTTGCATAGATGTCTACAATGCCAGAAGGCCATCTTACGATGAGTTGATCAATAGTGGTTGCTTGACCCAAACCGAAGTGACCATTTAATGAACTCATATACTCAAATCCTTCTCCGCTGCGAATATCTCTTATTTGTTTACCGAACGCTCCATATATTTCTAATCTGGCTCCAATCCCGTTGGTATTACTTTGTATTCCTTTTAAAATTACTTTAAACCAGTTATTTCCGTTTGGAACAGCGTATCGGATGGTATTATTATTCAGGATATCCAGAAACCCATCGTCATTCAAATCACCTACGGCGCCAATAGCCATCCCTGTATACAATGTTTGAGCGAATACATTATTTCCTTGATTAAACATAATTCTACTGCCACTTCCCAAAATATCAACTAAGCCATCATTATCAAAATCATAAGCTACATAATCTCTATTTGTTAAGGAATCTTGATCTAAGCCTGAACCTACACTAATATTTGTAAAAGCCTCTTCTGTTTCATTTGTTGTATCAAGATTATTTCTAAATAGTTTGTTTCTAACGCTACCATTCGATCCAATCATGATATCCATGTCGCCGTCATTATCAAAATCTGCCACAGCAGAAGACCAAGATTGGATTGGAGTCACATTAATCTGAGCTTGCACGGAAATATCAGTAAAGACACCTCCACCGTCATTTCTATGCAATTCGCATGGAGGTCCAGAACATTTAGAAATAAATAAGTCTCGGTCTCCATCATTATCATAGTCAGTCCAAATAGAGGCATAATTTCCGCCACTTGCAGTGATTCCTAACATATAAGCCCCAGGAGTAGTCCCAGATTGATAGTAGGTCCAATTGCCTTCGCCATCATTCAAGTAGTATACGTTTGGATCAACGTCGTGACAAGAAAATGCATCTAAATTTCCATCATTATTTATATCAATAAAATTGGTTCTTTGACAGAAAATATAGTCTCCGGGAGTTCTACTAACGTAAGCTGTTCCAGTTGAATTCGATTCCCAAAAAGAGAGCTTGTTTCCTGAACCCAATACTAAATCATTAAACCCATCTCTATTGTAATCTCCTGCTGCTAAACTCCATGAAGGAAGTGTTGTGCCATTTGGTACTGCGAAATTGGCGATAGAAAAAGTACCTCCAGGTTCTTGAAAATGTACTTTCAAATTACTCGTACTCACACCCGCAATATCATCTTTACCGTCATTATTCATGTCGACTATGCAAATATTGTATGCACTATTTATGGTTGAAATGCTCTGAGAAGTATAATTTACTGGAACAGGAATTACTGCTTCGGTCAAACTAAATTCAAATCCATCAGCGCTCCACTTATTGTCCCAAACAATATAGTAAGTAACTCCTGCTACAACCGTAAATGTTTTTTTTGATAAAAGTGAACTTGTACCTCCGGCGTCACATTCAATTTCACCTGAATTATCATCGCTTGTAAGGCAGTTTAATCCTCCAACACAACTTCCGGTATAAACACTGAAATTAGTGTCTTTACATAAATTTATAATTAAATCAGAGGAAACAGTTACAATGTAATCTTGCGTCGGAACATAAGAATACCAATTGGCCAAAGTCGCAGAGGAGCAGTTTGTCGCAATGTTTTCTCCAACGATGGCATTTACGATTGTGGTACCAGCAGAAATTGGGGTTGATGTATTACACGGATCGGGAACAAATATATTTTCATTCAACTGAAAAGTAAAACCAGACGAGGTCCAGCGGTTGTCAAACGCTATATAATAAGTTGTATTTGCTATGACGTCAAATGTACTTGTCGAGGAATTTCCCGTGCCGCTATCATCATCACCTTCAAAACAAATTAGGTTGTCACAACTTCCTATATAAACGTGAAAACGCGTATCTCTTAAAGGAACATTAATACTTAAATCCGTTGTTACAGTAACAGTATGGTTTTCCGTTGGAGTATAAGAATACCATTCACCACCAGGTGGACGAGTTGCTGGTACAGGTCCATATTGCGTTTCACAAAGTGGAGTAGGTACTTGACTTCCATTGATGGCACTCACCGCATAAAAACCCGCAGTGATTGGTATTGCTGTAGCGCAAGTGTCTTGGGCTATCATGTTTTGCACCATTACGAGCAACAAGATAAGAGTAGTAATTTTTTTCATAATAATTTGTTTTCGATTGTAAATTGCGTTTTTGCTTTGGTTTTATTATTGACAGTCTTCCAGCGAATTAATCCACTGTCCCATCAAGGCAATGCCTTCGTCATGTAGCATGGTTCTTCCATGCAGCGGCATTCTAAATGTTTCGTTTGTGGTATTGATTCTATAAAATAACATGGATCGTTCTGTGCTTCCTGGTTTTACAATTGTATTTAAGTCAGACGGGAAATTCTGCATATCTTGTGTATCAACGCAAGCCCCCATGTTGGTGTTTCCAACACCATTTGCTAGTCCAGTTTCGCTGTATGCAAATCGCATTGGTCTGTAATCACAATGTCTGTCAGTAGTATGGCAATGCGCACAATTGATGTCTACGTATGATCGCGCTCTTTGTGAAATTGTTTTTGTGAGATCGCGGTAATCTACCGTAGTATTTTCTTCCGAAGGTAAAGTGAAATTAGAATTTAGATAGCCGACTTGCATCCATCGTGTCAATTGATTTCTTGAGCTTGTACCGTAGTTGTAATTGTAATTTAGATTTTGCGGTTTTATGCCAATAGGTATATAAGTAGTTTGAAGTTCATTATCTACCAATTCTTGTCTTTTGTGACAAACTACGCATTGTGCTTCTGAAGGAATTCTATATTCAGTGCTTCTTGTTTGGTTGTTTTCGTCAATCCAAGATACTGGGGTAAAACTTCCTTCCAAGCTAAAAAACGCTTCGGTTTGCTCATCATTCCAAACATAATCGGCAAATATCCAACCTGTTGATTTTCGTATCATTAGGCGCGTTTCAATGATTCGCGTCGTATTGTTTGGCAACACATTATCGTAGTAGAAGGTTTTTATTAAGACTGATCCAATTGGCAATTCAAGTACTTTGTTATCGCCATTGTAGGTTGCTTTGGTACCTCTTGGCATCCAAACAAATCGCTTTTTATGAGCGTAATCTGAAAACAAAGAACTTGCAGGTTCGTAAGGAATCACTTTATAACCCGGTTTTTGGTCTTTCAATGCCCCAATAAAGAATTTGTAATCGGATAATCTAGGAAATGGAGTTTGAGCTAAATCAAATCGAATTGGGCCACTTTTAGTCGAACCAATACCTCTATTGGCGGAATCAGCAGTGTCGATATAATCATCATCCTCGTTTTTTGAACACGAAAGAATTATAATTGTTAATGAAATTAGGCAAAAAGCAATTGGGTAGTATCGTTTCATTTGTCAAAATAATAAGCTTCAAAAATAACAAAACATTTAATATTTCTGTTATTTTCTGACATAAAATTCAGAGAAAGTACTTGTTTGTAAGATATTTAACAATTGTTCTATGGTTTTAACGACAGCAACACACGGTATTTTTGCAATATTGCTTTTGCGTCAAAGGAGGAATAATTATACTTTTCTTCGTGAAGATCTCTTTCTTTCCTTAAGTCGATTTGCTTGATGCAATTTATGAAACGGCGAATATCTTCTTCATGGCACAATTCTAATCCAGGAACCGTTGCATTTTTCCCATTTTCATCTTTGGCAACCATCGTAAAATAGGAAGAGTTGCAATGTTTTATTTTGCCGGTTTGAATATTTTCAGCTTCAACGCGAATGCCCACAATCATAGAACTATTGCCAACATAATTGACGCAAGCTTTCAATGTGACTAACTCGCCCACTTCAATCGGATTTATAAAATCAACGCGATCTACAGAAGCGGTGACACAATAATATCCTGAAAACTTAGAAGCACTCGCAAAAGCGGCCTGATCTAGTAAAGACAAAATATAACCTCCATGAATCTTACCACTGAAATTGGTGTTGGACGGAAGCATCAATTCAGAGATATGAATATGTGACGAAGAGACGGGTTTGTAGCTTAATTTTTCCATGAGCATTCAATTACGGCAAAAGTTGTTCATCTTCGGTCTCCGCTCTTTTCAAAACCGATTCAGGCAATGATTTTTTAGCTTTTGCACCCATTTTCTTGAGCTTTTCTATACTTGTTATTAGATTGCCTTTTCCATCAACCAATTTATTCATCGCGGCATCGTATTCGGTTTTAGAGTCTTTAATTTTGTTGCCTACTTTGACCAAATCAGCCACAAATCCTTCAAATTTATCATACAAAGCACCCGCCTGACGCGCAATTTCGTAGGCATTTTCTTGTTGTTTTTGATTCGTCCACATGCTATCAATAGTCCGCAAAGTTGCTAGTAACGTCGATGGTGTCACGATAACAATATTCTTCTCAAAGGCTTTATTATAGAGTGTAGTCTCTTCATTTAAAGCAATGGCAAAAGCTGGTTCAATTGGAATAAACAGCAACACAAAATCAGGACTTTCCATTTGATACAAATCGTGATAATTTTTTTCTCCTAATTGATCTACATGTCGCTTAATTGAATTGACATGTTCACGCAGGTAGCCCATTCTTAGATTGTCATCTTCTTCGTTGCTGAATTTTTCATAAGCAGTCAATGATACTTTTGAATCGACAATCATTTTTTTACCATCAGGTAAATTAATCACAACATCAGGAAATACGCGCTGGCCATCTTCGCTTGTGTGCGCTTGTTGCACATAATATTCTCGATCTTTTTCTAACCCAGATTTTTCTAAAACACGTTCTAAAACCAATTCACCCCAATTGCCTTGCATTTTGCTGTCGCCTTTTAGCGCTTTGGTTAGATTGACGGTCTCTTTACTCATCTGCGCATTCATTTCACTTAAGCCTAAAATTTGCTGACGTAACGCCGCATGATAATCGATGCTTTCCTTATGCGTATCTTCCACTTTCTTTTCAAACAATTGAATTTTATCTTGCAATGGCGACAAGATGTTTTTCATGTTTTCTTTGTTTTGTTCTGTGAATTTGTTCGTTTTTTCTTCCAGAATTTTGTTCGCTAGATTTTCAAACTCTTTTGTAAATTTCTCTTGTAATTTTTCTACTTCTTGCTTTTGTTCCAGATTGCGCTCCCACAAATTTTCAAAATCAGTTTCCTTCTTAGAAAGTTGAATGGCTAAGCTGTCTTTTTCGGCTCTAATGGTTTCTTTTTCCGTTTGGGTAGTTTTCAGTTGCTCTTGTATCGACTTGAATTGAGAAGTTAAAGCAATGAGTTTCTCTTCTAATCCAATTTTTCAGATTGCGATCTAGCAGTAAATAGAAGCTTTCCAATAAAAATTCCGACGGCTAAAGCAAGACAAAAAGTCAAAAGGGTGAGTAAAGTGGCGTTCATTTATGAGTGGATTTGAAAAAAGTAAAAGTAATGAATAAATATCAACCTCAATTCGAAGGTAATCAAAAAATGTAGCGCTCGACTTGCCTCCAAAAGTTCGATTTCGACGATTTACTAAATTTCTTTTATTTCAAATAAAACCATTGAAAAATATTTTAATAATTTTGCGGCATCGTTTTTGAAAAGCGCTGTCAAATTTTGTAAAAAAAATCACTAACATTAAAATACAATTGCATATGAAAATCAAGTTTACTTTACTTTTTACCTTGGTAACAATAGCTTACTCTTTCGCTCAGATGGGTTCAGTTGGGCATCTAACCATTTTCTCCGATAGCGGAGATAAATTTTTCCTCATTTTGAATGGAGAGCAACAAAATGATGTCGCACAAACCAATCTTCGAGTAGAAGATTTGAATCAACCGTACTACAATGCAAAAATTGTTTTTGAAGACAAGACAATCAATGAAATTTCAAAAAACAATTTAATGATTACTGATGTTGACGGAGTTTATTCCGATGTAACATACAGAATAAAAAGAGACAAAAATGTGAAGTCGAAAGCAAAATTAAATTACTTTTCAGCCATTCCTGTTGAACCAGGATTTGTGCCACCGAGCAATGTACATGTAGTGCATTATGGTCAGCCAAGACAAGTAGTTGTTCAGCAAGTTGGAGGTGTGAGCCAAACTACGACAACTACAACGAGACAAAGTGATGGTGTGAATGTTGGCATTGGTGTAAATGCTGGCGGAGTCAACATGGGGATATCGATTAATGATTCGATGGGTGGTAATGTGACGCAAACAACGACAACAACAACGACGCATTCAGGAACAAATATCGGACAGGTCGAAGAAGTTGAAGTGCGCGGATGCGGCAGAAGATCTTGCATGACGCCGGGTAATTTTAATGCAGCGATGGCCACCATAGAGCAACAAAGTGTTGAAGACACGAGATTAAAAACTGCGAAGCAAGTGATTACCGCTAATTGTTTGAATGTGGATCAAATCATACAAATTGCAAACACCTTTAGTTTTGAAGATAACAAATTGAATTTTGCGAAGTACGCTTACGATTATTGTACGGAGCCGCGTAATTATTTCAAATTAAATGGCATATTTTCTTTCAGCAGTAATGTAGACGAGTTATCTGATTACGTTCAGAGTAAACAATAATTCGATAAATAAAATCATAAAAAGACCGTCCATGTTGACGGTCTTTTTATTTTTGTACGTTTATGAAACAGCAACATTTTATTCTTCACAAGCCTTATGGTTATTTAAGTCAGTTTAAGTATGAACTAAAACGGAACAAGAAATTGTTAGGTTCATTATTTGATTTTCCTCCAGGAACAATGGCCATTGGTCGATTGGATGAAGATTCTGAAGGTTTGCTTTTGATTACCACCGATGGTAAAATCAGTGATTATATCTGCAGCAGTAAGGTGGATAAAGAATACTACGTTCAGGTTGACGGCCTGATTACACCAGATGCCATCATGCAACTTTCAAAAGGCGTCGAAATCGGATTTGAAGGCACTAAGTATTTGACTAAAACTTGCACTGTTCATCAAATAGAATCCGAGCCAAACTTCGGACCGAGAGCCAAGAAAATTCGGGATGAAAGACATGGTCCAACGTCTTGGGTTTCGATTACCGTTAATGAAGGCAAATTTCGACAAGTCCGAAAAATGACTGCGGCTGTTGGTTTTCCAACGCTTCGTTTGGTGAGAGTTCGAATCGGAAACATACACCTAAATGATCTCCAATCAGGACAAGTCGTGGAAGTAGCAGAATTTACAATTTAAAAAATAGCTAATGCTTAACATCGTTTTAGTAGAACCAGAAATACCAAACAATACCGGAAATATCGGTCGACTTTGTGTCGGAACCGAAAGTCGTTTGCATCTCATCCATCCATTCGGGTTTCAAATAACAGACAAGAATCTCAAACGTTCTGGCTTAGATTATTGGGTACATTTGGATTGGAAGGAATACCAAAATGTCGAGGAGTGGATGGCTGTTATTCCAGATAAATCAAGAGTATTCCTGCTAAGTTCTCATGCCACAAAATCCTATTTGGAAACTCAATTTCAAGATGGTGATTGGTTGGTCTTTGGAAAAGAAAGTGTGGGTTTGAGTGCTGAGGTCTTGGCAAAATTTGACAACCATCTCAAGATTCCAATTTCACCCTTGGTGCGAAGTTATAACTTAGCGAATTCCTGTGCCTTTGTTATTGGAGAGGCAAAAAGACAAATCGGGTTGTAGTTTTTTCTATATTTGGATATAAGTTTCTAAATAGTGTCCAAATGATAACAAACAAAAGTAATCTTAGAAGTACCATTTTTAGGCATCTTGATGGACTTGCCACTGCGCCCGTTGCAGTTTCACTAAACAAAAAAGGGGTCCTTAAATTTCTATTGGATAAAAAAACGGCCACTTTAGAGGAACTGACTTCTGAGTTTAAGGCCAATAAAGGCTATCTTCATGTTGGCTTGCGTGTTTTGTGTTCACAGGGTTTTCTCACCTATCATGCAGAAGATCAAGGATCGATTCGATTTGGTCTTTCATCCAAGAGCGAAAAAGCTTTTTCTTATTTTTATTTGTATGAAGATGTAGTCGATTTATTGCATTTTTCAACACAATACCATCCTCGTCTTTTTGAAGAGGAACCTTTCCATAAACTCAATACAATTTTTGAAAAATATAAAGCCAATTACGGAATTGTATTTTCTGAAAATGAAGAGGTAAATGAGATTCAACATCAAATTCTAAAACATATTGAAGGTTATTTGGTGGGTCCCACGATTGTGCGTTTGGGAATGAATGGGATGTTTCATAAGTATTTTATGGAGCTTTCTTTTCGACCGGAGGAATTTCACAAATCACCTGAACTATTTATTAAAATTTTAGATTTTCTCGCTTTTTTAGGCTGGTTTACCGAGAAAAACGGTAATTATCAATTTACAGAGACGGGATTGTTTTTTGCAAAAGAGCCGCTTCTTATGGCGTAACCGTATCCTATTTGCCCACTTTTGCTAAGATTGACGAGTTGACGTTTGGAAATCCTGCTATTCTTAGAATGCAGCCTGACGGTTCTGACGAAATTCATGTAGATAGAGAAATGAATGTTTGGGGAAGTGGCGGAGCACATGAAACCTATTTTAAAGTGGTCGATGAAATTTTAATTCAAATGTTTAATCTCCCTATTGAGCAACAACCCAAGGGAATCTTAGACATGGGTTGTGGCAATGGTGCCTTTTTGCAGCATATTTTTGAAGTAATAGACCGTCAAACATTAAGAGGAAAAATGTTAGATGAATATCCCTTTTTTTTGGTTGGTGTAGATTACAATCAGGCGGCATTAAAGGTGACCAGAGCCAACTTAATCAAAGCAGATATTTGGGCGAAAGTGATTTGGGGCGATATCGGAAGACCTGATTTATTGGCACAAGACTTATCGGAAAACTATGACATCGATTTGAAAGAATTGCTAAACGTTCGTACGTTTTTGGATCACAATCGAATTTGGGAAAATCCTTCGTATGAAACCAATGACAGAGTAAGTTCTTCGACGGGAGCATTTGCGCATCGCGGTATGCTGATTAGTACAAAAAAGGTAGAAGACAATCTACTCGAACATCTTCTAAAATGGTCTCCATTTGTCAGTAAATATGGTTTGCTGTTGATTGAGTTGCATACCATCGCGCCTGAAATTGCAGCAAGAAATATTGGTAAAACTGCAGCGACTGCCTACGATGCGACTCATGGTTTTTCCGATCAATATATTGTTGAAATTGATGTCTTCAATAAGATTGCTGCAGAATCTGGATTGTTTCCGGACCCCAATTTTTTTAGAAAGTTTCCCGATTCTGAAGTGGCTACCGTAAGTATCAATCTACTGAGAGGAAAATCTTAATTGAAAATGAACTTTCCTTTTTGAACATCAAATGAAATATTTTCATCTTGAAATAAGGACCCAAAAACATCTTTTGCGATTAAGTTGCATGGGGAATCTTGAATGCATTTTCCTTCCGTCATGACAATCATTTCATCACTCAATTGAATCGCCATGTCGATATCGTGGGTGGAAAAAAGGATGCATTTTTGGGTTTCTTGCGTCAGCTTTTTGAGCAGTTTGAAAAGCGAAACTTTATGTTGTAAATCTAAATGAGTTGTTGGCTCATCCAATACAATTATTGGGGTGTCTTGTGCAAGTGCTCTTGCAATCATTACAATTTGCAATTGACCGTCGCTAATTTCATAGTGCCTTTTGTCGATTAAGGCTTGCGTCTGCGTCAACGCAATCGCTTCTTCAATTTTTGCTGTATCGTTAACTGATAAAGTGCCAATCCAATTGGTGTAGGGCTGTCGTCCCAATGCAATAAGTTCATAGACCGTAAGATTACTCGGCGGTAATTTTTCAGTCAAAACCAGACTCATTTCTTTTGCAAGCGTCAATGAATCAAATTCTTGCAGATGCTGTTGGTTTAAAAGAATTTGTCCTTCTAAAGGTTTTTGAATACCAGTTATGGTTCGCAATAAGGTCGATTTTCCAATTCCGTTAGCGCCAACAAGTGCCAATAATTTCCCTTCTCTTAAAGTTAAGTCAATGCCTTTAGCAATACAATTTACTTTTCTTTGCTGTTGGTAACCAATGCTGAGGTTTTCTGTTTGAAGTACGATTTTGCTTTCCATTAGTACATCATTTTTCGTTTTCGAACCAATAACCAAATCACGACTGGTGCACCAATAATTGAGGTAATCGCGTTTATTGGAAGTGTAAAATCGCTTCCAGGCATCTGGGAAATAAGATCGCTCAATAGCATCAAACTCGATCCGATTAAGAGGGTTGCCCAAAATAGAACGCGATGATTACTCGTATTAAAAAGTAGTTTTGCGACATGCGGGACTGCTAAACCAATAAAAGCGATTGGTCCCGCAAAGGCTGTAATACTTCCCGCTAAAATACTGGTCGCAATGATGATGAGTAGCTTCGATTTTTCATAATTCAATCCAAGGCTTCGCGCATAATTTTCGCCTAACAATAAAGCATTCAGAGGCTTGATAGTAGCCAAACTAATCACTAATCCTATAAATACAGCGATGGTTAAAATTAAAATGGAATCCCACGACAAGTTTCCTAAATTCCCCATCGACCAAAAAGTAAATTTTTGCAGCTGCTCAGCCGAACTAAAATAGGCAAGTACGCCAACAAAAGCGCTGGTAAAGCTGCCAAACATCAAGCCGACAATGAGTATCGCCATTGTATCGCGTAGTCGCTGTGACACAAACAAAACAGCAAGTAGGACCGCGGTACTTCCGAGGCAAGAGGCGAGAATAATCCCGTAGGAAGAAACAAAGATTGCACTCCACATTGGCGGCATAAAACTAGAACCTAAAATGACCAACGCGACTGCTAAACTAGAGCCTGAACTCAACCCTAAAACATAAGGCCCCGCAAGAGGATTTCTAAAAAGTGTTTGCATCAACAATCCGCTGATTGAAAGTCCCATTCCAACTAAAATGGCTGTGATGGCTTTTGGAAGTCGGTAATTGATGATGATGTAATCCCAAGTTGATTTTGAAGAATGGCCGCCAGTCAGCGATTTCAATATTTCTTTTTGTGGAATCGTCACCGAGCCAAAGCTAATATCGAGAAACAATAGAAACAATGCCACAATAAATAGCAAAACGAAAAGTGTCCTATGTTTCGAGTACTTTGTCATTTATTTTAGCTGTTCAAAGAAGTACAGTTGGTGGTTGGGCAGTAGTTCAGGATGTAAAATTTTGACAAGATCCTGCAAAACTAAGTCAGGTCTGTTGGGTGCCAATTCATAATAAATAATTCCACCAGTTTTTCCTTTTTTCGTACTGTAAGCGTATACTTTTTTTGTTTTAAAAGCTTTAAATTGAGTATAGTGCGAATTGGACGATGCCATTGCTGCTAATGAAGTAAATTCTCCCGGACCAATCCAAAAATCTGCATTTACCGCTTTCAATAAAACGGACTCAAATGACAGTGAAAGACTACCCGTTCCTTTGGTCTCTTTCCATAAGTAATTAGCGTTTGCGTCGTTAAGAAAAAGTGCGCCCCAACTGTTACCTTGCGGCATATACCATTGATTTTCGAATATTGCTCCTGAAAAAACGGTCGGTTTGTTCTTTATATTTTGAGTAAGCTGAAGTGACTTTTTGTAATTGGTTTCAATCGATTTAAAAATGGAATTTGCTTTAGCATCTAATCCATAAAGTGCCCCGAAGAATTTGATCCATTCGGCTTTACCTAGCGGTGAGGATTCGTTCCAATCGCCATTGATAATTACGTTTAATCCGTTTTTTTGCAAATTGTCGAATGTTGGATTGTTATTGTCGATTCCATGCCCGACTAGCGCATCAGGAGCGAGTTCGATGAGAAGTTCGGTGTTCAAACTCTGGTCCGAGCCGACATCTTTTATCTTGCCATTATCAACTTGTTCTCTCACTTTTTCAGATGAAATATAGTCGGTGTGAGGAAAACCAATGAGCGTGTTTTCGACGCCTAACATTTCTAATGATGGAATGTGCGTCGTTGAGGTCACGACAATTTTTTGGAGTGGAATATTAATAATTGGAAATTCTCTTAAACTGTCCGGAATCACTCCCGTTTTTTCTTTTAAAATATAAATGTATGCTTTACCAGCATTGGGCCATGGATTCTTAATGGTCATTATCATAAAGCCTTTGTGCTTATAAATCACAAGACCTTTGGCATATTTGATGTGATTGACTTGAGTAGAAATACTTTGACTTGGTTTCCCTGAATCTTGCTTACAACCAACTGCAATTAGTGCAAAAGAAAGTAAGACGAAATTCAGAAAAAGTTTTTTCATGACCATTTTTTTTCAAAGTGAACAAAGGTAGCAGTAATCCATTTTATATTTCAAATTTTATTTTTAATTCCCTTTTATAAACTTATCTTTGCCCTCGAATTAAGGTTGTGAGTTGACTATTTCAATTCACATTAAAAGGGAATTAGGTTCAAGACCTAAGCTGTTCCCGCAACTGTAAGCTATCAAGCTTGTTGTTAACTACAAGACCACTGTTCGCGTTGGCGGATGGGAAGGTAAACAACAAGACGCAAGCCAGGAGACCTGCCTTTTTTGTAACGAATATCGAATCTTCGGGAAAAAGATTCTGAAATTATGACTATTAAAAAGCTGAGTTTATTTTGTGTTTTGTTCGTGTGCCAAGTGATTTTTGCGCAACAGGATTCTATTGTCAGTTTGCGTGAAGTGATTGTGAGTGATTTTCAGTTACAGCAATATTCAAATTCCTTAGCGGTACAAAAACTTAACGATACGATTATCGAAAGAAATCAATCTTCATTGACGAACTTGCTGCAATACAATTCGGTGATTTATTTCAAGCAAAATGGTTTGGGCATGGTGTCGTCTCCTTCTTTTCGGGGAACAACGGCGCAGCAAACGGCGGTGATTTGGAATGGGATTAATATCAATTCACAATTCAATGGACAAACCGATTTTAATACAATTACCACAAGGGATTTTGAGAATGTCACCGTTCGAGCTGGAGGTGGAAGTGCGATGTATGGCAGCAGTGCCATTGGCGGCAGTGTTCATTTAAATAATGAATTAACTTTCAAGAATCAATTCAATACAACGCTGATCACAAATTACGGTAGTTTTAATACCCTTGATTTAAATTGTAAGACAATGTTTTCGAATGAAAAGTATGCGGTTAATATTAGTCTTTCTCGAAACAGCTCAGAAAATGACTATGAATATCTAGGAACCAACGGCAAGAAAAATGAGAATGGACAATTTAACAATACAAGCTTGAATGTTAGTGTTGGCTATCGCTTTGGTACTCGAAATATGGTCAAATTCTACAGTCAATTTTTTGATAGTGAGCGTCATTTTTCAGGAACAATCGCATCGACCTCAAAGAGTAAGTATCACGATTTTAATAGCAGGAATTTGGTCGATTGGATATACTCTAATGACAAACTGAGATCTTCACTCAAGTTGGCTTTTCTGTCGGAGCAATATCAATATTTTGCCAACTATTTGTTCGATGATTTTGAAACTTCCAGAGCAGAAACTTTTATCGGAAAATACAATATTAACTATCGATTCACACCAAAATTAGATATGGAAGCCGTATTCGATTTTAATCAAACGAAAGGCGTTGGAACTAGTATTGGATCTAATGTCCGAACCATTGGAAGCGCTAGTGTTTTGATGAAATATGCGCTTGCAAAACAGTTGATTTTGGAGTCGAGCTTCCGTCAAGAATCCACTTCCGCTTATCAGAGTCCATTACTTTATGCATTTGGAATTCAGGCACCGCTGACAAAATACTATCAAATAAAACTAAATCATTCTAGAAATTTTAGAATCCCCACTTTCAACGATTTGTATTGGATGGTTGGAGGAAATCCTGAATTGCGACCAGAGCAATCAAGCCAAACAGAATTGGGACAAGAGCTCCATTTCAAAGGATTAAGACTTGTTGCTACCGTTTACCACAATGCCATCGAAAATCTAATTCAATGGAAACCAATAGGAGGGATTTGGATGCCTGAAAATATTGGAAGTGTAAAAAGTTATGGTACAGAATTTTTGTTGGAAGCGACAAAAGAACTCGGAGCGCATACCTTTAATTTGTCATCGACCTATGCGTACACGGTATCTACAAATCAAGATTTAGATACGCAATTGACTTACGTTCCATATCATAAGTTTAACGCGAATTTTTTGTACACATTTAAGCGATTAAGCTTCAATTTTCAACATCTTTTTAATGGTGCGGTCTATACTTTAAATGACAATCATACAAAATTGAAGGAATATGTGGTTTCCAATGCTGGGGTTTATTTTGCCTTCGGGAAGGATCGTCGCTCTTCATTTGGACTCCAAACATTAAACTGTTGGAACGAAAACTACCAAAGCGTTCCGGGCAGACCTTTACCTGGTAGAAATTTTCAAGCGAATCTAATTTTAAAATTTTAAAAAAAATGAAAACAAACAAATGGTTATCCTTGGCTTTATTGATGCTGGTATTTTTTACCTCTTGTTCGAGCGAAGACGAAACGCCAAGTTCGTATGTGCCGCAAGGTGATTTTGATAGTGGTGTTTTAGTACTGAATGAAGGGAACTTTGGGGATATAAATGCTACCATGTCCTTTATTTCTTTTGACCTAAGCAGAACCCAAAATGACATTTTCTTGGGCGTAAACCCAGGTACGATTTTGGGAAACACGGCGCAGAGCATTGGATTTAATGGTAATCTGGCATACATCGTCGTCAATGTTTCAAATAAAATTGAAATCGTCAACAGATACACCATGGTGAAAGTGGGTGATATCACTGCTGGTTTGGACAGTCCAAGATATATAGCATTTGCCAATGGAAGAGGGTATGTGACCAACTGGGGAAGTGGTGCTGGAGCAGGAACGATAAAGGTCATCAATCTTGGGTCGAATACTATTACTTCGACTATTGCAGTCAATGATTTTCCCAATAAAATTATAGAACATGCAGGGAAGTTATACGTTGCCCATAATGATTTGGGAACGAATGGACAGTTTATTTCAGTGCTAGATGCCACAACGAATAGCGTGATTGAAACTATTGAAGTGGGAGATATGCCCGACACCATGAAAATTGAAGGTGATCATTTGTGGGTGGCCTGTAATGGGAAATTTGACTACAACAATACTGCAAATAATACTGTTGGAAGTATTGTAGAGATTAACTTAATTTCGAATTCAATAATACAATCTCTTTTTCCGGCAAGTGCTTCAGCTCGAATTATTCATATGGATCTTTACGGAGACCATATTTTTTATACTGTTGGTAATGATATTTATAAGTTCCCGTTGACAGGCACAGCATTACCAACATCGCCCTCTTTTACTGCGGACGTAGTGGAAATTTATGG
Organism: Flavobacterium sp.; assembly: GCA_016714905.1. Classification (GTDB taxonomy): domain Bacteria; phylum Bacteroidota; class Bacteroidia; order Flavobacteriales; family Flavobacteriaceae; genus Flavobacterium. The sequence continues at coordinate 27,173 of JADKBW010000015.1, read as the reverse complement.
TTTCGCTGTAAAGAATAACAAGATATATGTGGGTGATGCCAAGGGTTTTCTTGTCAATGGGCAGGTTTCAATATTTTCCTCGGGTGAACAATTTGACCCCAATCCAATTGGAACGTTGTTGAAAACTGTTGAAGTTGGTCTTGGACCAAATGGTTTTTATTTTAATCAATAATAAAAAAGGGCTTCCAGAACAGGAAGCCTTTTTTGATTTTAGCTATTGTCGAAAGGGTTTTGAATCGACATACATTTCGCTTTTCAATCGAGCAATCGTACTGTTGTCTTGAAGAGCATCAAAATTTCGAATACGTTTTTGAACCAAAGGTCTGCCACTTCCAACAATGGTATTGATTGCTGCATTGAGCAATGGTTCGTCAGTATCGCCAAGAACGCCAAGATTTCCAAAATCTTCTTTCAATTCAATCGTTGGTTCCAATCCATTAATGTAATCTCCAAAACCTACTTTATTAACGATTTTCAAAACGATGGGTTGCATCGCATATCGGTGTTTGGTGCTGCTCCCTGTTTTAGAAAAAGAAGGAGAATCATAAAGTGTCACGGATCCCACATTCTTTCCAGTCGTCACATCGCCAATCTGAACCACGTTGATATACGGTTTTAGTCCATTAATCACCAATTCGCTCGCAGAGGCAGAACTCTTGGTCGTTAGAATGTATACTTTATTCAAATTCAAACTTGATAACGTTTCGTTGTTACCCAGTTTATTTGTAAAAAAGTTGAGCAGTGTAGACGGATTTGTCGAATTGTAGTAATCTTCCAATTTGGCATTCCACTGTTCTTTGGCGAAAATCTGATTGGTAAATTGCCCGGTAATTAGACTCGCTAGCCTTGTTGCTGTGGCCACTGAGCCACCAGAATTATAGCGAAGATCAAGCACCAATTCGGTTATTCCTTGTGATTTTAAATTACTAAACGCGGCGTTCAATTGCGACTCGTAATTGGGGTAAAAACCGTTATACATCAAGTAGCCAATTTTGTGTGCTCCTGAATTGATCACCGACGTCAAATAGACTGGATTTTCTGAAATTACAGATTTAGTTAAGCTCACTGATTGCCCATTGGGTGTAATATTTCCCGAATCATAGTCTGCAAAATTCATTGTATAGGAATCATTGTTCAAAAGCGCATTATAGTTTTCTTTGGTAAGCGCAGTACCATTAATCGCATAAAAAATAGCACCACGTTGCACGTCTTTTAAGGCCGCATCAGAATTGGGCAAAATGTAGCGTACCACTCCAAAAACGGACGTTTGAGAAGCATCTTTAAAATACAGTGCGAAATCAGCACCATTATTCTCGGTAGTGCCTGAAAGTATTCCCTCTAATTGGTTGTAATCTGAAAAAATAACGCTAAAACGATCGATAGCTTCGCCAGGATTAGGATATAAACTTCTTGGTTTGTTCAACAATTGTTGAAATAAATTCTCAGGTTGAGGAAACCCGTATAGAAAAGTGTTTAAATCCGATTGATTTGCAAATCGATCATCTGCTAAATTGGCAACATCGGACTGCCACAAATAATACAAATTCAATCCTTTCCAAACAAAATTATTAATGGCAATGTCCTCTGGAACTTTGTTATCGTCTTGTACTTCACAACTTTGCAAAGCGAAAACTAACGACACTAAAAGCAGAAAATTATAGATGTGGTTTTTCATAAGTAGTATTCATAGCGGTAGTAAATTTAATTAAATTGAAATTATTTTCGCTTCTTTGTAACAAAAAATAGTGAGGTTCGTCTTGACTCTAACGCTTTCCAACGAATAAGATACTATGAATCAAATTGAGTTCTTGCAAGTCATCGCTCCATTCAAAGACAAAGTCTTTCGCTTGGCCAAACGATTGCTTGTCAGTACCGAGGAAGCGGAAGATGCCACTCAGGAAGTTCTAGTGAAATTGTGGAATAAGAATGAAAGTTTAGGTGCTTATTCGAGTGTTGAAGCTTTTGCAATGACAATCACGAAGAATTATTGTCTAGATCAATTGAAGTCGAAGAGAGCCGGAAATTTGCAGATTGTTCACTCTAATTATACAGATCGGCAACCCAGTTTACAACAGCAATTAGAAGATACTGATAGTTTGGAATGGGTAGAGAAAATTATCAATGATTTGCCTGAACAACAGCGTTTAATTATTCAAATGCGTGATGTCGAGCAATATGAATTTGCAGAAATTTCCAAAATTCTTGACATGAATGAAACAGCCATTCGGGTAGCATTATCAAGAGCCCGAAAAACAATAAGAGAAAAAATGACTAAAACACACCTTTATGGAATCGGATAAAATAGCATTATTAGTTACCAAGTATTTTGAAGGACAGACTTCTATTGCAGAAGAAATGGCATTAAAGAAGTATTTTACTTCCTGTGAAATTGCTCCTGATTTGCTTCAATACAAACCATTGTTTCAATATTTAGCCTCTAATTCTTCCCATGAATTTACGAAAGAAATACCATTAGTGAAAGCTCAAAGTAATCCAATAAAGTGGGTATCGATTGCGGCATCTGTGGTCGTTTTGGTTGGTGTAGGATTGTATACTTATAATACTTATAGTACTTCAAAACCAAGTACCGACTTGGGTTCTTTTGACGATCCGCAGGTTGCTTTTGAAGAAACGCAAAAAGCCTTAGCGCTTTTGTCAATCCAAGTAAATACTGGAATAGAAAGTGTGCGTTATGTTCAAACTTATGAAGATACGCGAGACAAAATTTTTGTAACCGCGCAGTAGCAGTTTAACAATGAAATCAGTTTTAATATTTAATAATCACCCGAAACGTAGCTGAACTGTTTGGAGCGTAACGGATAAAATCAAAATCAAGAAAATGAAAAAATTTGCAATCACAATTGTTATGGTTTTAGTGTCAATCCCATTCTTTGCTCAGGGAGCATTTGATAAATTTGACGGTCAAGACGATGTCACTTCGATTATCGTTAACAAGAAAATGTTCGACTTAATGAGTAAGGTCAAAATGGACTCGTCGGACAAGGAAGCACAACAGTATCTCAATTTGATTAAGAAATTAGATAATTTGAAAGTGTTCACCACTAAAAGCACTCGAGTTGAAAATGAAATGAAAGCAACTTCTGAAAAGTATATCAAGACCGCTGGATTAGAAGAATTAATGCGCGTCACTGAAAATGGAAGAAACATCAAAATTATGGTAAAGTCCGGTGCAAAAGATTCGCAAGTTAGAGAATTGCTTATGTTTATTGAAGGTTCTAAAGGAGATGATACGGTATTGATGTCGTTGACAGGCGATTTCGATTTGAATGAAATTTCGGTATTGACTGATAAAATGAGATTTCCTGGAGGTGACGATTTGAAGAGAGCAACTAAAGGATCTAAAGGTCCAAAATAAATGGCGATGAAATCTATTCCGTTTATAGTTGTGTATTTATTCACATTGATTTTAAACAGTTGTCAATCTGAACCAAGCTTGCAGCGCTATTTTGTAGACAAATCAGAAAGCAAAGATTTTATCGCTTTGGATCTTTCTCCGAGTATCTTAAATATTGACAAATCAAAACTAACTACTTCTCAAAAAGAAGCGCTTGGTTCTTTTGATAAGATGAATATTTTAGCATTCAAATTGAACGACAAGAATAAAGCCCAGTTTGAATTAGAACGGTCTAACGTCAATGCCATTTTGAAAGACGAAAAATACCAAGAGCTCATGAAATTCGGTTCTGGAAAAGAAGGTGCTTCTGTCAGTTTTGTCGGAGATGACGAGCATATAGATGAATTTGTCTTTTTCGCTAATAAGAAAGAAAACGGTTTTGCGGTTGTTCGCGTTTTGGGAAAAGATATGAATCCGACGATGATTTTTAATATGATTTCGGTTCTAAAAGAGGCAAATGTCGATTTAGACCAATTGAAACCATTGCAAGATTTAATGATAAAATAGATAAAAAAAAGCCTTCTAAAACAGAAGGCTTTTTTTATTTATTTCTTGAAGTATTTGAATGGTACGAATAACATTCCAAAACATTCTCCATGTTCTTTCCCGACATGTTTATGATGCATCTTGTGCGCTCTTCGAACCGCTTTTGCATAGATATTGTTGGCGTTTCTAAACAACTTAAATCGTTGGTGAATGAAAATATCATGAACCAGAAAGTAGGTCCAACCATAAGCGAAAATCCCTAAGCCAATCGCCAATCCTAGGTTGAATATGTCGTACCGCCAAAGCGAAAAGAAAATCATACTGACTACCGCATAAAAAATAAAAAAAGCATCGTTTCTTTCGAACCACGAATCGTGATCTTTTTTGTGGTGGTCTGCATGTAAACTCCATAAAAATCCGTGCATAATGTATTTGTGACTAAACCAAGCCATAAATTCCATGAAGCAAAAAGTAACTAAGAAGACGAGGATATGTACCCACATGATTGTTTGTTTTTATATAATGTTCAATTTGTAACTAAAATAACATTTGGCAAAAAGCCCCACTTTTTCATAATCTGGAACCCTAATTCGGGTGTTCTTTATTTCTGCTGATGGTGTTTTGCTTAATTTGTATAATAATTTTTTGTAATAAACGTAGGCGGTGTAAACGCCAAACTTTGCTTCTAAAGGCAAATTGATGATGCCTTCAAATCCAGCCTTAAAGTCGGCTTCTATTTCTTGAATGATTTTAATTTTCGATGCTTCATTCAGTTGATTCAAGTCTGTTTCTGGAAAATAAGTTCTATTTAATCCTTCAAAATCCGCTTTTAGATCGCGTAAAAAATTTACCTTTTGAAATGCAGACCCCAAACGCATTGCAGCTTCTTTTAATGCGTCATATTTTGCGTTGTCGCCATTGACAAAAACTTTGAGACACATCAACCCAACTACATCTGCCGAGCCATAAATATATTCATTGTATTCCTCTTGGGTCGTGTAGGTCATTTTTGTCAAGTCTAATTTCATGCTTTTCATAAAAGCAGCAATCAACTCATAAGGAATATTGTATTTTGTAACCGTATGCTGGAATGAATTCAAAATCGGATTCAGACTAATTTTATTTTTTAACGCCGCATCTAAATCTATCTGAAAAAGATCAAACAATTCTTCTTTATTATAGTCGTGAAAGCTATCCACAATTTCATCAGCAAATCGCACAAAACCATAAATATTATAGATGTCCTGTCGAATGCTTGGCGCTAACATGCGAACTGCAGAAGAAAAGGAAGTACTGTACGTTTTAGTAACATTCCTGCTGCATTCAAATGAAATGGTGTCAAAAATAGATTTCATGCTTAAAGGTGTTTTTCAATTAATTCCGCTACTAATTTTCCTGAGATTAAAGCGGGAGGTACTCCTGGACCGGGAACAGTTAATTGTCCGGTAAAATATAAATCCTTTACTTTTTTACTTTTTAATTTTGGTCGTAGAAATGCGGTTTGAAGTAGGGTATTTGCCATTCCGTATGCATTTCCTTTGTATGAATTATAATCTTTGATAAAGTCATTCACACAAAAAGATTCCTTAAAAATAATACTATTTTTTAATTCTTGTTGTGTTAAATTTTCTAAACGGGTTATTATTTTTTCAAAATATCGATTTCTTATATCCTCATTATCTTCAATTCCAGGCGCAAGTGGTATCAGAAAGATCGCAGCTTCTTTTCCTTCAGGAGCAGCATTACCATCTGTTTTTGATGGAAAACTAGCGTAAAACAATGGATTTTCCGCCATTTCGGATCATCATAAATATCAGATGCATGCACGTCAAAATCGACATCAAAAAAGAGCGAGTGATGTTCTACATTTTTTATTTTTTTATCAAAACCAACGTAAAAAAGGAGCGAAGAAGGCGCAAAAGTTTTGCTTTCCCAATATTTTTCCGAGTAAGCGCGGTCTTCAAGATCTAATAGGGTTTCGGTATGGTGATAGTCGGCTCCGCTTAAGATAATATCAGCAGAGATGTTTTCCCCATTGACAATCAAACCGCTGGCTTTCTTTTGAGAAACTAGTATTTTAGATATATTGCTGTTTGTGTGAATTTTCACGCCAAGTTCTAAAGCTAATTTTTCCATTGCCAACACAACGCTGTACATCCCGTTTTTTGGATGCCAGGTGCCCAAACCAAAGTCAGCGTAATTCATAAAACTATAGAAAGAAGGTGTGTCCGAAGGTTTAGCGCCAAGAAACAAAACAGGGAATTCTAAGATTTGGATTAGCTTTTTATTTTTGAATCTTTTGCGCACATCTTTGCTGATGTTACTGAAAAATTGACCTACTTTTTTAGCAGTTTCAAGTGTCACTAACTCTAATGGAGAAACGCCTGGATTGTAAACTAAATCCTTGATGGCGATGTCGTAGTTGCTTTTCGCTTCCGCCATAAAATCGGCTAATATTGCGCCACTACCTTTCTCGATCGACTCAAAAGTTTGAATGATTTCATCTAGATTATCGGCAATGGTGACAAATTCGTTGATTCCAAAATATACTTGATACGCTGGTGACAATTTCTGCAATTGATAGTAGTCGGAGGGTTTTTTGTTGAAGTCGGCAAAAAATCGCTCGAATACATCGGGCATCCAATACCAAGTTGGACCGATATCAAAGGTAAAACCGTCTTTTTTTAATTGTCGCGCTCGTCCACCAATAGTAGGGTTTTTTTCATAAACGGTTACCTGATGTCCTTGTTTTGCCAAATAGCATGAAGCTGCCAAAGCAGAAAAGCCAGAGCCAATTATTTTAATGTCTTTAGAAATCATTCTTGGTGGATGGATATTAATAAATCAAACAGAAATTTTTGCTACAATTCCTCTACTAAATTTGCGATTGAGCTAAATACTCTGGTAGCACCATTTAACGTTGATGGTTTAATTTCATCAACCATCCGACCAATCAGCCATATTTCGGAATCGTCTTGTAGCACTTTTTCTTGAATTTCCTTGATATAATTGTTTACATGTTCTTTGTCGGGCTGAACAGTCATGTAAGAAACAAAAACAATCGAGTCAAAATATTTGTTTAAGTCTACAAGACTTTCGGTCGGAACGCTTTCGCCCAAGTAAATTGTTTTGTAGCCATGAAGTAATATTTCATAATTCAAATACATCAGTCCCAATTCGTGAATTTCATTCATCGGTAAATAGAGCACAAAAACCTTATCTTGTTTTGTTGGTTCTAATACTTGAACTTTCTCAGTATTAATCAGTAGTTTTTGCTTAATCAGGTAACTAATAAAATGCTCATGAGCTGGTGTGATTGTATCTGATTGCCACAACAAACCGAGCTCAGTCATCAAAGGAATAAATACTTCGTAGAAAACTTCTCTGAATGATTTTTCAGCTAATAAGGTGTTGTAAGTGGAGAAGAATTTTGTTTGATCAAAATTCATCATGGCCATCTTAAAGGCGCTTATTGCATGACTTTTTGCGCTTTTTTCAGATATAATTTCACGGACCAATTGTGGAATTTTCTCTGGTGGATACTTGGAAATTTTCGAGATTTTATAACCGTGATTGTGAAGCAAAGTAATGTTTAGCAGCTTTTGTAAACTGGCTAAATCGTATAACCGGATGTTAGTATCAGTTCTTGTTGGCTCCAAAACATTGTATCTTTTTTCCCAGATGCGAATGGTGTGCGCCTTAATCCCTGATAGATTCTCCAGGTCTTTTATACTGAATACATTTTTTACGTTGTTCATTTTTATTCGAAAAAGTTTAAACAAAAGTAAACAAAAAATGTGTTGTTGGATGTATTTTAGGATTAATTTTAGAAAATACTTTTAAGGTATGAAGTAAAAACTCTAAGAATAGAATCTAATGCGATTGACTGCGTCTTATGTTTTCGAATCGATTGACCACGATGGGTTAGCTTTGCTTCCCCCAAAGCTCCGCTTTGAGACACGAGCGTTAGCGAACTGGCGAAGCAATACTCAAAACAAAAAAACGCTCAAGTGAACTTGGCGTTTTTTCTTACTTTATACATTTATTTTCCACCGAGATTGGGATTGACTCCGTCCATCCCCCAAAGCTCCGCTTTGAGAATCCTCAAAACAAAAAAACGCTCAAGTGAACTTGGCGTTTTTTCTTACTTTATACATTTATTTTCCACCAAGATTGTGATTGACTCCGTCCATCCCCAGTCGTTTGGAACTCAAAACAAAAACGTCAGATTGTCTTTAACAACATCTATTTTCGACTCTGATAGGATTGACTGCGTCCATCCCACAAAGCTCCGCTTTGAGAATCCTCAAAACAAAAAAACGCTCAAGCGAGCTTGGCGTTTTTTCTTTTTTGAGTATGCATTCGTGACCACGATGGGATTCGAACCCACACGTCCTTTCGAACACCAGCCCCTCAAGCTGGCAAGTCTACCAATTTCTCCACGTGGCCTAAAAAAAAATCATCCGCCTATGGCGGACGACTTGCTGTGACCTGGCTGGGGCTCGAACCCAGGACCCCATCATTAAAAGTGATGTGCTCTACCAACTGAGCTACCAAGTCGAAATTAGAGAAAAGCGGAAAATTTGTGACCTGGCTGGGGCTCGAACCCAGGACCCCATCATTAAAAGTGATGTGCTCTACCAACTGAGCTACCAAGTCAATTATCTTTTCTCTAACGCGGGTGCAAATATAAGGTCTTATTATTTATTTTTCAAAGCTATTTTATTTTAAATTTGGGTTTTTTTACTATTTGCTTTTAACCCCTTAATATATAAGGTTTTATTCTAATCATGAAAATAATTTTACTGGGTTATATGGGTTCGGGGAAGTCAACAATTGCTGCTTTTTTGTCAGAAAAGTTGCAACTTCCTTGCTTTGATTTGGATCAACACATCCAAGAAAAAGAAAGAATGACTATTTCTTCCCTATTTAAAACTAAAGGCGAAATCTATTTTCGAAAGATTGAGCACCAAGTTTTTAAGGAAATGATGCATTCGACCGAATCATTTGTCCTAAGCCTTGGAGGAGGAACTCCTTGCTATGCCAATAATCATCTATATTTAAATGGAGATGGAATTGTTTCGATATATCTAAAGGCATCTATTGATCAGTTATATCTGCGCTTAAAAGCTGAAAAAATTACTAGGCCATTATTGGGTAATCAAAGTGACGAAGGACTCAAAGATTTTATTGCGCAACATCTCTTTGAAAGAAGCTATTTTTATAACCAAGCGACTTATGCAATACAAACTGATTTGAAATCACCGCAAGAAATTGTTTCGGAAATCGAAAATCTCTTAATTTAAATACGCGTAATCACCTTTGCTATCAAAAACGACCTGCACGTGCTCTTGGAGTGAAGTGCTCAATGAAATTCCTTTAAAATCAGCTTTTACAGGATATTTTTTGTGGTTTCGGTCAACCAATACCGCGGTCTTAAACTTCGCAAGCGGCACTTCTAAAAAGTGTTTTACTCCATAAACTAATGTTGTTCCAGAATTTAATACGTCATCGACTAAGACGAGCCCTTTATTTTCGTAGTCTTTTTGTGAAATGGAAGTGGTAATTGGCGCATTTGGTTTACTCTTATCAATAAACACTTCGCACAAAACAATTTTCAAAGGCGAGATTTCTTCAAGTACTTTTGCGATTTTTTGCGCAAAAACAAAACCATTGGAAGCAATGCCCGCAAGTATAACGGTTTCTTCATTTACAAACGTTTCGTAGATTTGATAGGCAATTCGCCTAATTTTATGTTCAATCTCGGAGTGGGTTAGAATTTTGTTTTCCATTTTTTTTTTTTTTTATTCTTCTTCGTGTTCATTTTCGATTTCAAAATCGGTCAAGTCTCTTCGATCTTTTTTAGTTGGCCTTCCATCACCAGTTTTGCGATAATGCTCTTTCGATAATTTCAAGAGTTCTAAATGTTGATAGACTTCTACAGGCGTTTCATTCCTGCGGTAAATATCTACCAATTTAGCGGCGACTCGGTTTTCAGGCACGTCTAAAACAACAATGGTTTGTGTGATTTGGTCTTTTCGAAAAGTGATTTGGTCCGTTGGAAAAACTTCTTTAGAAGCCTTTGCAATTTGGCCATTGACGGTAATGTGATTTTTTTTACATGCTTCTGTAACCATGTTCCTAGTCTTGTAATAGCGAACGCACCATAGATATTTATCCACTCTCATATTTTTTCAAAAATAGACGTTAAATTATTTACAAACATAAATCAATATTGTAACTTGCGCTCCTAAATTTCAGCTGTAATGAACAAATTTAAGTTATATTTTAGTCTTTTCTGTTCGGTCTTTATTTTATTTTCTTGTAACAAGGCAGATAGCTTAACTGCGGTACCAGTTAGAGCTTTTGACGTTCAATATGCAGAGGATATTGCGATAATTGAAGATTATTTAGACACACATTATCTTAATTATGAGAATGAAGAGGTTACTATTTCTAAAATTACTAATCCTACAGATCAACGTTCGATGATGTCTTATCTCAACAGTGAGACTTATCCTAAGTTGTTAGTCAAAGAAGTAGAGTCAAATGATATTACGTACAAAATATATTATTTCAAATTAAGAGCAGATTACGAAACGGGTATTACACCTTCGAAAGCAGATTCTGTCCTGGCAAGTTACAACGGTACGTACTTAAGTTATAAAACGGAAACTGTAAACGAAGTACTCATAACTACATTACTGGCTACACAATTTGAGTATACACCTTTTCCAACAGAGTTTTTGAGATTGGATACAGCGGTTAGAGGATGGAGAGAAATATTACCTTTATTTAAAGCAGGGCAGAAGATCGATGTGCCTGGAGAACCCACTTCCTATGCGGATTTTGGTGCGGGAATCCTGTTTATTCCTTCTGGTTTGGGTTATTTCAATGTCCCACAACCTGGGATTCCGTCTTATTCACCCTTGGTATTTAGTTTTAAATTGTACGATGTAAAATATACTGATCAAGACCAAGACGGCATTCTGTCTAACGACGAAGATTTAAACGGAGATGGTGATTTTACCAATGATGACACCGATGGCGATGGCGTTCAAAATTTATATGATGTGGATGATGATGGCGACAGCTATCTCACCAAAAATGAAATAAAAATTGACGGAGTTGTACCCTCTAGTTACGATCAAATTTTAGATTGCAGTGGCACAACAACAGGGCTGAAGAAACATCTGGATCCGACCTGTAACTAAATAAAATAAAAAAACCGATTTGAAAAAATCGGTTTTTTTATGGTTTTCAATTTATTTTCTTTTCATCACTTTTTCTACTGCTCTTACAATAGCTTGATGATTCAATTGGTATTTCTCCATCAATTGCTCAGGTGTTCCTGATTCACCAAAACTATCTTGAACTGCAACAAATTCTTGTGGCATCGGATTGTGAAGTGCAAGAACTCTCGATATACTTTCTCCCAAACCTCCAATTATATTGTGCTCTTCGGCAGTTACGATGCATTTAGTTTTTGCTAATGATTTTAAAATCGCTTCTTCATCCAAAGGTTTAATCGTATGAATGTTGATGACTTCGGCTGAGATTCCTTTTTCTTCGAGTGCTTCAGCAGCAATTAAAGCTTCCCATACCAAATGTCCTGTTGCTACAATGGTAACGTCAGTTCCTTCTTGGAGAAGCACTGCTTTTCCGATTTCGAAAGTGCCATTTTCAGGCGTGAAATTTGGAACCACAGGTCGCCCGAAACGCAAATACACCGGACCATGGTGATCGGCAATCGCTATGGTGGCTGCTTTGGTTTGGTTGTAGTCGCACGTATTGATCACCGTCATTCCCGGCAACATTTTCATCAATCCAAGATCTTCTAATATTTGATGCGTTGCGCCATCTTCTCCTAAAGTTAATCCTGCATGCGAAGCACAGATTTTGACATTCTTATCTGAATAGGCAACCGATTGTCTGATTTGATCATAAACTCTTCCTGTAGAAAAATTAGCAAAAGTTCCTGTAAATGGAATTTTTCCGCCAATCGTTAATCCTGCTGCAATTCCAATCATGTTTGCTTCGGCAATACCGATTTGGAAAAATCGTTCTGGATGATTCTTGATAAATTCATCCAATTTCAATGAACCAATCAAATCGGCACATAAGGCAACCACATTTTCGTTTTTTTGACCCAGTTCGGTCATTCCTGCTCCAAAACCTGAGCGTGTATCTTTACTTCCTGTATTGGTGTATTTTTTCATTTTTTTGGTTTTAGTTTTATGCCGCGAAGACACTAAGGCACAAAGTTCTAAGAAATAAAATATTAATAATCGCCTAAAGTTTCTGGATTTTGTGCTAATGCTGTCGCCAACTGGTCGTTGTTAGGCGCCTTTCCGTGCCATGCATGACTGTACATCATAAAGTCGACGCCATTACCCATTTCGGTATGTAATAAAACACAAACTGGTTTTCCTTTTCCTGTTCTAGATTTGGCTTCGCTCATTCCAGAAAGAATCGCTTCTATGTTATTTCCCTCTTTGATTTCGAGAACGTCCCAATCGAAAGCTTCAAACTTTGCTTTGAGGCTTCCCATGGCTAACACGTGATCTGTCGTGCCGTCAATTTGTTTTCCGTTGAGGTCGATGGTAGCAATTAGGTTGTCTACTTTTTTTGCCGACGCATACATAATGGCTTCCCAGTTTTGACCTTCTTGCAATTCGCCGTCACCATGAAGACTATAAATTAGGTTTGTATCAGCCCATTCCGTCCATGTCGAAACCTGGTTTGCGGTTCATGATGTTTTGGTATAAAGCGACCATAAATTCGGTGCAACCCAGCGAACCGCCCGGATGACCAGAATTGACTGCGTGTACCATGCGAAGTATGTCTCTCCGAACTTGTGTTGTTAAGTCATTTAATTGTTGTGTGTTAGGCATGTTTTGTAAAATAGATTAGTATCGCTCAAAAGTAAATCTAATTTAACCGAGAGGCAAAAGTTTTTTTGAATAGTTATTAAGGTTTTCGTATTGAAAACAATTCCTCAATTTATGACAGGCTGCGTGAGGGATGGCAGCGGTTAGCCCGCAGCGCAGCGAGGACTAGTAGCGAACAGCCCGACCCGCCGCAGAAGGGTCACGCCATCATTTGAATTGTTAGAGTAGAAGACTGTAAGATTGTTAGACTTTATGATTTTAGGAAACGACGGCGCCATTATAGATTGATTTCAAAATCTTAAAATCCTATAATCTTAGAATCTAATTTCTATCTTTGCCGACTGAAAAATTGCCCTTATGAAGTTTGACTTACTACAAAAAGATTCCCAATCGAAAGCGAGAGCCGGAACAATCACGACGGATCACGGTGTGATAGAAACCCCAATTTTTATGCCTGTGGGCACGGTGGCTTCGGTAAAAGGCGTGCACCAACGTGAATTGAAAGATGAGATCAATCCCGATATTATTTTGGGTAATACCTATCATTTGTATTTGCGTCCACAGACTGCTATTTTAGAACAAGCTGGTGGATTGCACAAGTTTATGAATTGGGATCGCAATATTTTGACGGATTCAGGTGGTTATCAGGTGTATTCGTTGTCTGCCAATCGAAAAATCAAAGAAGAAGGCGTGAAGTTTAAATCGCATATTGACGGTTCATATCACGTATTTACGCCCGAGAATGTGATGGAAATTCAACGAACTATTGGTGCCGATATTATTATGGCGTTTGATGAATGTACACCTTATCCTTGCGATTATCGTTATGCGCAACGCAGTATGCACATGACGCACCGTTGGTTGGATCGTTGTATTAATCATTTGGAAAAACTTCCTTTTAAATACGGATTTGAACAAACTTTCTTTCCGATTGTACAGGGAAGTACATATAAAGATTTGCGGATGCAGTCGGCAGAATATATTGCGAATTCAGGGCAACAAGGAAATGCTATTGGCGGATTATCAGTTGGAGAACCTGCTGAAGAAATGTATGCGATGACCGAAGTGGTTTGCGATATTTTGCCAGAAGACAAACCGCGTTATTTGATGGGCGTGGGAACCCCAATTAATATTCTGGAAAATATAGCGTTGGGTGTGGATATGTTTGATTGTGTGATGCCTACTCGAAATGCAAGAAACGGCATGTTGTTTACCGCCAATGGAACAATCAATATCAAAAATAAAAAGTGGGAAGATGATTTTTCTCCGTTGGATGAAATGGGAATGACTTTCGTCGATACCGAATATACGAAAGCTTATTTACGCCATTTGTTTGCTGCCAATGAATATTTAGGAAAACAAATTGCCACGATTCACAATTTAGGTTTTTATATGTGGTTGGTTCGTGAAGCAAGAAAACATATCTTAGCGGGAGATTTTAGAGTTTGGAAAGAAATGATGGTGAAGCAGATGAGCCAGCGATTGTAAGTTGTTTTTGGTTTAACCGTTTAACCGTTTAACCGCTTCACCGATTCACCGATTCACCAATTCACCGATTCACCAATTCACCGATTTCACGATTAAACTAACTATGCTAACAATAATAGACAAATATATTCTCAAAAGATATCTCGCCACTTTCAGCGTGATGCTATTGCTATTTATCCCTATAGGAATCATCATCGATGTTTCGGAGAAAGTGAATAAGATGCTTGAGAATAAAGTGCCATTTAAAGCGGTAGCACTGTATTATGTCGATTTTGTTATTTATTTCGCCAATCTATTATTTCCTATTTTTCTGTTCTTGTCTGTAATTTGGTTTACGTCGAAATTGGCCAACAACACAGAGATTATTGCGATCTTGAGCTCTGGAATTTCTTTCAATCGATTTTTAAAGCCCTATCTGATTGGTGCAACGATTGTCTCTTTTACTGCTTTGATTGCCGGTTTCTTTCTCGTGCCAAAAGCCAGCGAAGGGTTTAAGAACTTCCGATATAATTATCTCATCGGAAATGGGCGGGAAGAGATGCGCGACAATACGGATGTTTATCGCCAAATAAGTGACGATGAATTTATTTATGTGAGCAATTTTAATTCGATGTCGCAAACTGCCTTTAACTTTGTTTTGGAAAAATTCAAAGGCGACCAATTGGAATATAAAATCACCGCAAACCGCATCAAGTGGGATCCCAAGCTGAAGCAATACGAACTCTACGGTTATTGCAAGAGAACTGTGGGAGAACTCGATGACGTAATTGAAAATAAAGATGTTGTTAAGACAAAGTTCCCATTTGAACTTGAAGACTTAACACCAACGATATACGTTGCAGAGACTTTGTCGCTGTTTGAACTGAACTCATTTATAGACAAAGAGCGAAAGAGAGGTTCGTCAAATATCAATACCTATCTTGTGGTGTTGTACAAAAAATACAGTATTCCCGTTTCAGCATTTATTCTTACGATTATTGCCGTTGCGGTTTCTTCTATGAAACGTCGCGGCGGAATGGGAGTAAACCTCGCCGTTGGAATACTCTTGGCTTTTTCATTTGTGTTTCTGGATAAGATATTTGGTGTGTTAGCAGAAAAATCAAGTGTATCTCCATTATTAGCGGTTTGGACACCCAATATTATTTTCGGCACACTCGCCTTTTTCTTATTGCGTTATGCTAAGCGATAACGTCAAGAGCTATTTACATCTTCATGTCATTGTTTTTATATGGGGATTTACTGCGGTGCTGGGCGCGCTAATTTCACTTGACGCTTTGCCATTGGTATGGTATCGTATGGTATTGGCCGTCGGTTTTATTTTACTCTATGTTTGGTACAAAAAGATACCACTTCAAATTCCAACAAAAATTTTACTGCAATTATTGTTTGCCGGAGTCGTCATCGCTTTGCATTGGTTTACCTTTTTTAGAGCGATCAAAGTTTCTAATGTTTCGGTGACATTGGCCTGTTTGTCGACGGGTGCATTCTTTACTTCTTTTCTAGAACCGATTTTATTTGGGCGAAAAGTTATTTGGTATGAAGTTTTTTTTGGAGTGATTGTCATCATCGGTTTGAGCATCATTTTTCATGTCGAAAGTCAATATTTTGAGGGAATTCTTCTCGGATTAAGTTCTGCATTTTTATCTGCGTTGTTTTCAGTTTATAACAGCAAATTTGCGAAAGTATACGATCCAACTTTGATTTCGTTTTACGAACTGACTGGCGGTATCGTGTTTTTCTCGCTTTTACTTCTGGGAACGAATAGTTTTTCATCAAGTTTCTTCCAGATTAGTACTTCTGATTGGATATACCTCGCTATTTTGAGTTCACTTTGTACCGCATACGCGTTTATTGCCTCAGTCAAAGTAATGCGGTTCCTTAGCCCATACACGGTGATGCTGACCATCAATCTCGAACCTATTTACGGAATTATTTTAGCAGTTTTGGTCTTCCAGGAAAAAGAAAAAATGAACCCGCAATTTTACGTTGGTGCACTGATTATTCTAATTACTGTAATTGCCAACGGAATTGTAAAATATTATAAGTCGAAAGATTAGGAGCTGTTTCCTGCTGTTCACTAACCCGAGCGCAGCGAACGGACCGAACACAAATAATCAATAATTATCTGGTGAGGTAATCTTTTTCAAAACTCTTTCAGGGTTTTAAACCCTGAAAGAGTTCCAAAAAAGGATGCCGCTGCCATCAGGGCTAGGACAATATCCTACGTTTAATATTTATAACTTAAATTGAAAAAAATCTTTTCGTACTGATTTAATATTTTATCTTTGTTCCCCTAACAAAAATTTAATACCACATAAAAACCTATGGAATATTTAGATTTTGAACTTCCTATCAAAGAACTCGAGGATCAATTAGATAAATGCCAAATTATTGGAGCAGAATCCAATGTCGATGTGACTTCAACCTGCAAACAAATCGAGAAAAAACTAGAAGAAACCAAAAGAAATATATACAAAAATCTAACGGCTTGGCAGCGTGTACAATTGTCGCGTCATCCGAATCGCCCGTATACCATGGATCATGTTCGCGCCTTGTGCGGAGACACTTTCTTAGAATTATTTGGAGATCGTGGTTTTAAAGACGATAAAGCCATGATTGGCGGATTGGGTAAAATTGGCGGGCAGTCTTTTATGATTGTAGGTCAACAAAAAGGCTACAACACCAAAACACGTCAGATGCGTAATTTCGGAATGGCCAATCCAGAAGGCTACCGAAAAGCCTTGCGTTTGATGAAAATGGCAGAGAAATTTGGTATTCCAGTATTGACATTAATTGATACTCCCGGAGCCTATCCTGGATTAGAAGCGGAAGAACGCGGACAAGGCGAAGCCATAGCCAGAAATATTTTCGAAATGACACGGCTGAAAACGCCAATCATCGCAGTAATTGTGGGTGAAGGTGCCTCAGGTGGTGCATTGGGAATTGGCGTTGGCGATCGGGTACTAATGATGGAAAATACATGGTATTCTGTGATTTCACCTGAATCTTGCTCTTCTATTTTATGGAAAAGCTGGGAATACAAAGAACAAGCTGCCGAAGCGCTCAAATTGACTTCGACAGATATGAAAAAACAGAAGTTGGTCGATGATGTTATACCAGAGCCATTAGGCGGCGCGCATTACGATAGAGAGACTGCTTTCAAAACAGTTGAGCAATATATTACTAAAGCGTATAACGAATTAAAAGATTTATCAACAACTGAATTGGTCGCTCAGAGGATGGATAAATACAGCAAAATGGGCGAATTCAAAGAGTAAAATCTTACAATTGAGATACTTAATCCGAAGCCCAATGGTTTCGGATTTTTTTATGGTTGTAAACAAAATAAAAGTATTTATCAACAGCATTCCGTAATAACTACTTCTTCATTTTTTTTATTTTATAGTTACTTTAGCCACATGGAAAATTTCAAAAATATTAGCCCAGTTCGCGTTGAGAAAACGACCATTATTAACCTAGAGAAAGGGAAACTTCCTCCTCAGGTTTTAGAGCTAGAAGAAGCCGTTTTGGGCGCTATGATGATCGATAAAAAAGGCGTAGATGAGGTGATTGATATTTTGCAACCCGATGCTTTTTATAAAGAGGCGCATCGACACATTTTTGAAGCGATTGTGCAGTTATTCACAGATACGCAGCCGATTGACTTGTTAACAGTTTCTGCACAGTTAAGAAGAAATGCCAAACTTGATTTAGCAGGTGGTGATTTCTATCTCATTCAGTTGACACAAAAAATATCTTCTTCGGCACATATCGAATTCCATTCTAGAATTATACTACAAAAGTTCATACAAAGAAGTTTGATCAAAATTTCTTCTGAAATTATTGAAGAATCCTATGATGAGACAACAGACGTATTTGATTTGTTAGACAAAGCCGAATCGAAATTATACGAAGTAACGCAAGGCAATATCAAACGAAGTTCTGAAACAGCGCAAAGTTTGGTGATTCAAGCGAAAAAGCGTATCGAAGAAATCGCTGGAAAAGAAGGTTTGAGCGGCATCGCAACTGGTTTCGAAAAACTAGACAAAATTACCTCTGGTTGGCAGCCTTCCGATTTGATTATTATTGCGGCACGTCCGGGTATGGGAAAAACCGCATTTGTACTTTCGATGGCGAGAAATATTGCCATCGATTTTGGTCAACCAGTAGCATTGTTTTCTTTGGAGATGTCTTCGGTACAATTGATTACCCGTTTAATTTCGTCCGAAACGGGTCTGTCATCGGAGAAATTAAGAACAGGAAAATTGGAGAAACATGAATGGGAGCAACTCAGTATTAAGGTGAAAAATTTAGAAAAAGCACCTTTGTATATTGATGATACACCCTCACTCTCTATTTTTGATTTAAGAGCAAAATCACGTCGATTGGCTTCTCAACATGGTGTCAAACTCATCATCGTCGATTATCTTCAATTGATGACCGCTGGTGGAAATAACGGGAAAGGCATGGGTAATAGAGAGCAGGAAATTTCAACAATCTCTAGAAACTTAAAAGCGCTCGCGAAAGAATTAAGCGTTCCAGTAATCGCCTTGTCTCAGTTGTCCCGTGCTGTCGAAACCCGTGGTTCCAGTAAACGACCTTTGCTTTCGGATCTTCGTGAATCTGGAGCAATCGAGCAAGATGCAGATATTGTGTCGTTTATTTATCGTCCGGAATATTATAAAATTGATGAATGGGATGATGATGAACGAACGCCAACGCAAGGCCAAGCAGAATTTATAATTGCCAAACACCGTAATGGTTCATTAGAGAATATCCGATTGAAGTTTGTCGGCAATCTTGGTAAATTTGACAATCTTGATGATTACAGCGGTGCCTATGACGATTTACCATCGAAAATGAATCATGAAGACAATCCATTTTCAACTAAAAAATTGCCTTCTCCTAACGAAGCATTTGGAAGCACCATCAATAATGCAGACGACGATAGTGACGTACCTTTTTAGACACGCTACTCTATAGACACGCTTCGCTTTGGACCAGGCAGTTTGTCGATAAAGAGATCGGTCCAAAACCCACAGGGCGTGTCTAAAGCCGCAGGCGTGTCCAACAATCCAAAGCGTAGCGTATCCAATAAATTATGCTTTTCTTCACAGAATTTCTGTTATCTTTGACTCGATTTACTCCGAATAAGTCTGCTAATACTAATGTCAGTGAAGAACCTATTTTATATTTTATTCCTTTTACTTTCTTTTGCAGCGAAGGCAAGTTTCATCCTTTTGCCAATGGACGAAAATACACAAAAGAACCATTTGAAAGCCTACGGAATCACGTATTGGTGTTTGAACAAACAGTACAAAGCCAGTTGGCTTCTTAATTATCGAGGCGGTTCTTTTTTGTTACCTGATGCCGAAGAAATTCGAAAAGAATGCCAAATACGAGGCGTTAGTTTTGAACTCTTATCAGACGCCGAAGCCAATCAGATCTTGGAAGAAATTTCTAGTCCATCCCAAAATATGGAAACGGTCGTGCTTGAAAAAGCGCCCAAAATTGCAGTTTATACGCCCAAAGGAAAACAGCCATGGGACGATGCGGTGACGATGGTTTTGACGTATGCCGAAATTCCGTTTACTCCGATATATGATGAAGAAGTGTTGTCCGATCAATTAATATTGTATGATTGGCTGCACTTGCATCACGAAGATTTTTCTGGTCAATATGGAAAGTTTTTTGGACAGTACAGAAATGCGCCTTGGTACATTGAGCAAAAGCGAGAGTCAGAGGCATTGGCGACTAAATTAGGTTATGCCAAAGTATCGCAAGAGAAACTGGCGGTAGCAAAGAAAATTAGAGATTTTGTCATCGGTGGTGGATTTATGTTTGCAATGTGTTCGGCTACCGATAGTTTTGATATCGCTTTATCTGCAGAAGGCGTTGATATTTGTGAACCCATGTTTGATGGTGATGCTAGCGAAGGCAATTACCAAACAAAAATTGACTACGGTAGAACCTTTGCTTTCAAGAATTTTGTGCTAGATCGCAAACCAGAGCATTACGAATTCTCTGATATTGATATGACGGAAAAACGAAAAATTCCTTTTGAGAAAGATTATTTTACTTTAATGGATTTCTCCGCCAAATGGGATGTGATTCCAAGTATGTTGTGCCAAAATCACACGCAGTTGGTCAAAGGATTTATGGGGCAAACTACTTCTTTTGATTCCGAATTAATTAAATCGAATGTATTGACTTTGGGTAAATGCGAATTGAATGACGAAGCACGCTACATTCACGGGCAAAAAGGAAAAGGATTTTTTACTTTTTATGGTGGACATGATCCGGAAGATTTTCAGCATCGGGTAGGAGATGAGCCAACCGTATTGGACTTGCATCCGAATTCGCCTGGATTCCGCTTGATTTTGAATAATGTTTTGTTTCCAGCGGCGAGGAAGAAACCACAGAAAACATAGTTAATTAATAATTGATAATTTATTCCGCTACGCTCCATACAGTTCGGCTGCGCCTCAGGTGACAATGGATAATTAAAAACAGAAAGCCAATCGAATCTCGATTGGCTTTCTGTTTTTTAGCCCTGATTGCAGTGGAAATCCTTTTGTTTTAGAATGTTCCGGCGGCCTAAACAAAAGATTTGCAACGGAAAGCAGGAATAGCTCCTAAAACTACTTATTATTATCAATAATGTAGTTTAAAACTTTGGTCATTAAATGAATGCGATCTTTTCCTCCAACATTGTGTTTGTGCATTGGGTAAGGGAAAAAATCAACTTGTTTGCCAGCTTCGACAAATTTTTTGATTAATGAAAAGTTGTGTTGCATGACAACCACATCATCGCTCGTTCCGTGGATGAGCAATAGTTTTCCTTTTAAATCTTTGACGTAGTTTAAAGTGGACGCTTCATCAAATCCTTTTTGGTTTTCAGCTGGCGTATCCATATAACGCTCGCCGTACATCACTTCGTAATATTTCCAGTCTGTTACGGGACCACCGGCAACACCCACTTTAAAAGCGTCTGGTTTGCGCAACATCAACGACGTTGTCATAAATCCACCGAAGCTCCAACCGTGCACAGCCAATCGGTTGCCATCAACATAAGGCAATGATTTTAAGTAGTCAACGCCTTTCATTTGATCTTCCATTTCGTTAACACCCAATCGTCCGTGTATTGCACTTTCGAAGGCAAATCCACGATTATCCGATCCGCGATTGTCCACTGTGAATACTAAATAACCTTGTTCCGCCATCCAGTACATCCACAAATTGGCACCATCTAAAAATGAATTGGTGATCATTTGCGCATGAGGACCGCCGTAAACATATACCATTACTGGATATTTTTTCGATGGGTCGAAGTTGCTTGGTTTGATGAGTCTCGTGTATAAGTCGGTGGTACCGTCTGCCGCTTTAATCGTTTTGATTTCAGCCGTTCCCATTTCGTAGCCGTCATATTTGTTTCTGCTTTCTAAGAGCGTTTTCGCTTTCAGGTTCTTGTCATACAACAATGATTTTGATGGGGTTGAATGATTAGAAAATTCGTCAAAAAACCAATTTCCATCCGTACTTATTGAAACAGAATGCACACCTAAGTCTTTCGTGATCAGTGTTTGCTTTCCTTTCAAATCGACTTTGTAGGTTAACATATTGGTTCCGGTTTCGCCTGGTGAAGAAAAATAGATTTCTGTTCCAGCGGGATTGCTTCCCAAAATTTCTTTAGCTGGGAATTTGTTATTGGTTAATTGCTTGATTAATTTCCCGTCGATGGAATAGTAATATAGGTTGTGAAATCCGTCTTTTTCGCTAAACCAAACAAAGTTGTTGGAAGCCGCATTTGGGAAATACGCAGCATGTTCAGGCTCTACCCAGCGTGGATTTTTTTCGTTCAAAATCGTACGCACATACGCGCCAGTTTGGGCATCATAAACGTGCAAAGACATGTCGTTTTGCCCACGATTGACTTCAGCAATCAAAACAAATTTCTCGTCTGGCGACCAAGAAAGATTGGTTAAGTAGTCGTCTGCATTTCCTCGTGGTTTGATAAAAACCGTTTGTTTGGAAGTCACGTTGTAAATACCGACACGTGGTTTTTCACTTTTTTGTCCAATCATTGGATACTTGATGTTTTCCAATTTTCCTGGTGTTTCGTTGATATCCAATAGCGGATAATCAGCAACTTCAGACTGATCTTTTTGATAAAAAGCGAGTAGATTATTTTTTGGAGACCAGAAGATTCCGTTGGCAATTCCAAATTCATTTCGAGCAATACTTTGTCCAGAACAATGCCTTCATTAGTTTCGTTGGTGACCGCAATTCTTTCCTTGTTTTGTTAAGGAAATAGAGATTGTTCTTTACCGTAAAGGCGATATTTTCTTTCGCGTTATCGAAGGTTTGATTTTCGTCTGAATCGGAAAATTCTGCAATAAGTTTTCCAGTTTTGGTAGCGGTGTTATATTCGTAGAATTTAGCACCATTCGAAATTGTTAATGTGGTTGCATCTTTACATTCGATACCAAAAAACGATTTTAAATCGGCTGCTAATGCTTTGTTGAAATCAGACAAAGTAATGAATTCCGTGGCGGTTGTATTGGTTGCTGAGGCGGTCATCAATTTCTTGCCGCTTTCTGCAAAGTACAGATATTGATTGGTGTTCGGAATCCATTGAAATCCCAACATTTTATCCGCTCTAAATTGGCGGTTTTGTTGCAGAACGGATTCTTCAAGCGTGATTTTTTTAATTGACCGAACAACGAAAATGTTAGGAAACAACTTAAGACGAGTAGCGAAATTTTCTTCATAAAGGATGATTTTTTAATGCGAGTAAATGTATAAAAAAAAGAATACTGTCAAAGACAGCAGTTGGTCTATTAACAGTATTCTTTGTTACAAAATTAAAAGTATCCTATTGGGATTAAATCGCTTTCTAATTTTTCAACCACATAGAAACATAGTTTTTATAGCAATTATCAAGGCGTTTCACTCTAGCGTAGTAAAACATAGCTATGTGAACCAATAGTTGGTCTCAAAACTCTTTTTTTTCTATGTTTCTATGTGGTTTTCTGAAATTCAAATTTTGATAAAATAGCACTCAAGTGGTTAAATGTAGTTTATTCTTGTTCGTTTTCTTTATCGAGATATTCCTGAACAATTTCGATCGCGTTGGTCACCACATCGCTCAAAGCAGTAATAAAAGTGCCTTCTTCCGCGCTATTGATGGCGTGTTTGATGGCTTCGACTTCTTTGGTGATGATTTCGTGCGTGACGCTTCGTCCTGATTCAGCGATTCCTTCCATAATCAAGCCGATGATTTCTTCTTCGGTTCTTCCGCGGAGGTGTTTTTCTTGACGAATGATAATGTGATCAAACATACGACCGGCTATTTTTGCACATTCTTTAATATCTTCATCTCTACGATCACCAACTCCAGCAATGATTCCAATTTTTTTGTGTGCTTCAACACTGCTTAAGAAATCTTCTACACCGCGATAACCTGATGGATTGTGGGCAAAATCAATCATGACTTTGAATTTCTTGAAGTCGAATATGTTCATACGACCAGGAGTTTGTGCCGCGCTCGGTATGAATGTTTGCAAAGATGTACTAATATCTTCCGTTTTAAAACCTTGCAAGTAACTCGCTAAAGTAGCTGCTAGCACGTTCGCAATCATAAATTTGGCTTTTCCTCCCATGGTCAGTGGAACATGTGTCGCGCGTTCGATGCGGATTTTCCATTCGCCTTTTTTGACCGTGATAAATCCGTTTTCATACACACAAACGATTTTGCCTTCCTTGCATAATTTTTTAATCAATGGATTTTCTTCATCCATGCTGAAGTAGGCGACATTGCAACTGAGTTCTTGTCCAATTTTGACGCATTGTTCGTCTTCGGCATTCAAAATCGCCCAGCCGTCTTTTTTGACGCTTTTCACTACGGTGCTTTTAACACGGGCTAAATCTTCTAAGGTGTGAATATCGCTCAAACCCAAATGATCTTCTTGAATATTCGTAATAACCGCAATATCACAACGGCTAAATCCTAAACCAGAGCGCAGAATTCCGCCGCGCGCGGTTTCTAGAACGGCAAATTCAACAGTTGGATCTTTCAAAATATATTCTGCTGAAACGGGACCTGTAGTATCTCCTTTTTCCAACATGTGATTTTGAATGTAGATTCCGTCTGAAGTTGTAAATCCTACTTTATAGCCATTATTTTTTACTATATGAGCAAGCAATCTCGTCGTGGTAGTTTTACCGTTTGTTCCAGTTACCGCAATAATCGGAATTCGACTTGGTTTTCCTGGTGGATATAGCATGTCAATTACTGGAGATGCCACGTTTCTTGGTAAACCTTCAGATGGTGCTAAGTGCATACGGAATCCCGGCGCCGCATTGACTTCTAGAATGCAACCGCCGTTTTCTTTGAGCGGTTGCGTTAGGT
The DNA here is from genome assembly GCA_016714905.1 of Flavobacterium sp. Lineage (GTDB taxonomy): Bacteria > Bacteroidota > Bacteroidia > Flavobacteriales > Flavobacteriaceae > Flavobacterium. The sequence continues at coordinate 2,482 of JADKBW010000015.1, read as the reverse complement.
TTTCCGCCATGATATCGACGCCGCAAATGTCTAATCCGATTACGCGAGAGATTCGCTCGCACAGGAATACATTTTCGGGGTGCATCATATCGGTTACGTCAACAGAAGTTCCGCCAGTACTTAGGTTTGCAGTTGATTTTAGATAAACGATTTCACCGCTTTTCGGTACTGTTTCTAAAGTGTAGTTTAATTTTTCTAATAAATCTAAAGTGTCGCGATCGACGTCAATTTCGGTGAGTACATTTTCATGTCCATAACCACGACGTGGATCTAAATTCGTCGTATCAATGAGTTGTTGTAGGTTATCTTTTCCGTTACCAACGACATGTGCTGGAACACGCTTCGCTGCTGCCACCAATTTGTTGTCGATTATTAAAACTCGGAAGTCGTAACCAGTAATGAATTTTTCGACGATGATCCGGTGACTGTATTTTTTAGCATATGCCAATCCAGCGACCGCATCTTCCCAGGTTTTCACGTTGATTGAAGCGCCTTTTCCGTGGTTTCCATCCAATGGTTTGAGGACGATGGGATAGCCGATTTTCTTTACTACTGCTTCTAAATCTTCTTCATCGACGCAAATGCCGCCACTAGCGACGGGAATGGAAGCATCATCTAACATTTTTTTGGTTTGTTCTTTATTACAAGCAATGTCAACCGCGATGCTACTGGTTTTGCAAGTAATGGTGGCTTGAAAACGCATTTGATTGACGCCATATCCTAATTGTACTAAGGAGTTGGTTCCTAATCGAATCCATGGAATGTCACGAATTACCGCTTCTTCGACAATGCTTCCTGTACTTGGTCCAAGACGTACGCGTTCACGAATTTCTCGCATTCTTTTGATGTCGGCGTCTAAGTCGTAATCGGTTCCTTTGATAAGGGCATTTGCGATGGCGACTGAACTTTCAGCGGCGAACATGCCGACATTTTCTTCGGTGTAGCTGAAGACCACATTATATATTCCGGGTGTTTGGTTTCGCGTGTTCTACCAAAACCCGTTTCCATACCCGCGAGGGTTTGAATTTCCAGTGCAATATGTTCGATGACATGTCCCATCCAAGTGCCTCGTTCGATGCGGGAGAAGAATCCACCGCGTACACCTTCTGAACAACGATGTTCAATCATGGTGGGAAACATGGCTTCAATTCGCTCACGGAATCCTTCGATTTTGTTGGTAGGAAATTGCTCCATTTCCTCTAAGTCCAAACGCATTTGGATGAGTTTCTTTCTTTGAACACTCCAAATGTTTGGGCCACGGAGTGCTTGTACTTTTAATATTTTCATGACTAATGTTTAGAGGAGTTTGTTTTTGCTAATGAATTTGTTAAATATAACAAGATTTGGTTGACTAAAATAGATTTTTTGATTGGTTTGTCAAAATTATTTTTTAAGTTCCAATAAATGAAATTCCAAATTCCAATGTTTGCCTTGTTTTGGAATTTGGAATTTCTGTGTTGGAATTTTTAGCCCTGATGGCAGCGGCATCCTTTTTTCGGTTGCCAAACCGGAAAAAGATATAGCGTACAGCAGGTTCCCGGCTCCTAAAAATGTTGATAAGAACGTTAAAACATTTGTTTCAAAAACAATAAATAGGTTTGGTGAACTTTAATTTTTGGTTATTTTTACCACATGAACATACGAGGAAAACTAATTATTATAGGTGGTGCCGTTGACAAAGGAAGTTTTACGGAGACCGATTTAGATAAAAATGCAGCTAAGAATTTGAACTTTTTTGAGGCTGGAATTTTGAAGCGTATCATTGAGGAGTCAAAGCATAAAGCGGAGTCACGTGTAGAAGTGATTACTACAGCTTCAAAGATTCCGCGTGAAATTGGTCCAGAATACGTCAAAGCTTTTGCCTATTTGGGTGCCAATAATGTTGATGTGTTGCACATTGAAAAGCGCGAACAAGCGATGGAACCTGAGGTGTTGGAACGCTTAAAATCTGCCGATGTGGTTATGTTTACAGGTGGAGATCAATTGCGATTGACATCTATTTTAGGAGGAACTCCTTTTCATGATATTGTTTTAGACAAATACCATAACGAAGATTTTATATACGCTGGCACATCTGCTGGTGCGGCCGCTGCCTCTAGTAGTATGATTTATCAAGGCAGTAGTTCAGAAGCTTTGTTGAAAGGCGAAGTTAAAATCACAAGTGGCTTGGGATTAATTGACGGTGTGATTATCGATACCCATTTTGTACAACGTGGCCGAATTGGACGCTTGTTTCAATCGGTCGTTGGTAACCCAAAAGTACTTGGAATTGGTTTAGGAGAAGATACCGGTTTGTTGATTACCGATAATAATAAAATGGAAGCCATTGGTTCTGGGCTTGTTATTTTAGTGGATGGTCGAGAGATCAAAGACACTAACTTAACGCAAGTAGAATTGGGGCAACCGATATCGATCAATCATTTAGTGACTCATGTGATGAGCATTAATGATACTTTTGATTTGAGTACATTTAAGATGACGA
>JADKBW010000014.1 GCA_016714905.1 Flavobacterium sp. | reverse complement strand
CTTTTAGAAGCGTTCCGCCGGTATCAATCATGTCGTCAACTAGAACGACGTTTCTTCCTTTTACTTCTCCGATGAGTTCCATCGTGTCAATGACGTTCGCGGCTCTTCGTTGTTTGTAACAAATCACAACATCTGATTCTAAAATTTAGAAAACCGGCATAGGCTCTTTTAGAACCTCCCATGTCTGGTGATGCGTTGTTAGGTTTCTAGATTCAAGCTTTTACATACGGCAAAAATATTGTCGACGCAAAAAGGTGATCTACAGGTTTTTCAAAGAACCCTTGAATTTGATCTGCGTGCAAATCCATGGTCATTATTCGGGTAGCTCCCGCAGCATCTAACAGATTGGCTACCAATTTCGCTCCAATCGGCACTCTTGGCTTGTCTTTTCTGTCCTGGCGTGCCCATCCGAAATAAGGGATAACCGCGGTTACGTGTCTGGCTGAGGCTCTCTTAGCAGCATCAATCATGAGTAACAATTCCATCAGATTGTCGGCACTTGGAAAAGTGGAACAAACAATGAAAACACGCAATCCTCGAATCGATTCTTCGTAAGAAGGCTGAAACTCCCCATCACTATATTTAGAGAACGTAACTTTTCCTAGCGGTACGCCGTACAATTCGGCCATCTTTTCCGCTAAATAGACACTTTGAGAACAAGCAAATATTTTTGCTTCTGGCTCTAGTTGTGACATTGTATTTTGTTGTTTTATTCCGCTGCGCTTGATGCAATTGCTCGGTCAATACAGTTCGCTTTTGCGACCATGTCTTTGTCTAAGCGTGATGCATATAAATGCCTCGGATGTAGTTAGTTAGTTGTGTGTCGTGTAAACGAGGTGCAAATTTAGGAATTAAATCCAAGTAGGAAAGGAAAATTTAGAGTATTTTTTTAGAAAGTGTAATTATATTTTTTACATTTGCACCGTGTTAAAGGATAGGCAGTCAATCTGCTTATCGCGTCAGGAAGGAGTTGTAAAACTAATTTCTTTCGTCTGCTGCGCCCGGATGGCGGAATTGGTAGACGCGCTGGTCTCAAACACCTGTGGGAAACCGTGCCGGTTCGACTCCGGCTCCGGGTACTTAAAGCCTCTGAGAAATCAGGGGCTTTTCTATTGTTAATATTGGAGGTTCGTTGTTCGTCTGTTCCAAATTAAATAAGGCTCGAATGTTGAACAATAAAGGGCTTTTTTTTGATGTTTTCAGTATAAAGATATTGTTAGGAGTCAGACCCTAAGGTTCGACTCCGGCTCCATACAAAGCCTTAGCGGAAGGCTTTTTCTTTTTAGGGTTTCATTATAAAGATTTGTTAGGATTCAGACGTTCATAGTTCGACTCCGGTTCGGGTTAATTAAAGGTTGATTGAAATCAGTGGCTTTTTCTATTTGATTATTGATGAAGTTATTTTTTTAGGTTTCAGACCTCTATGTTCGGACTGCCTCTTCCAATCACCTAATGTTCTTAATCCAAAGTCGATTTTATCCTTTCCAGCATATAATTTCAATTTTTTGCAACAAAGATGCTTTTGGCGATATTATTCAACTAATTGTTCTCTTAAAACTATCCATAAAATGCATCTTTTTAGCTGAAATACATGAGATTTTCATTTTGGTTAGTTTAACGAGTTTTGGGGTTAATTACCGAAACTATTTCATCAGGCCATGAGGTTGCCATAGATTTGTCGCAACAAACAAAGTAACACACACATGAACACAACAGCAAACACTACTTCAAACACAATCAAAATGATGATCGTTTTAGTAATGATGTTGTTGTCTACTGCTGGGTTTGCACAAAACACAATCGAAGTTCCTGCTACTGTTGCTGCTTCAACTACTACAGTAGAATCTAATTCTTCAATGAATATGGTTTCTTGGTTTATGGGAACAAAACAAACAACAAACGAAAATATCACTAAAGAAACATCTTCAAAAAAACAAATGATGACATCTGGTATCGCTCCAAACCGTTTGTTGATCAAAACGTTTTTGAAAAAAGCGTCTCAATACGCTTCTAATATCGCATAGTTTTTTTATAAGCATGGTTAAGTTAACTCAAGTAAAAGCCTCCTTCGTCAAGGGAGGCTTTTTTTATTAATGAATAGTTTGAAGCAAGCGATGATTTCAATTTTATTGCTCAGATTCCTAACTAAGGATTTGAATGGCATCAAATTCAAAATTCATAGTTGTTGCAAGTCTGGACGATTTTAACGTTTGTTTTGTTTCTAATCTTCTTTAAATAAATATCTTAGCTCTAAAAAATATTATGAAGACAAGAATTACTTTAGTTGTGACTACTCTCGTAAGTTTCTTCGCTGTAATCACGTTAAGAGCACAAGAAGATCAAATTAACTTGATTGCGTTCAAGTACAATGGACAGACACAAACCAGTGATGTCATCAAATGGGAAGCAAATGCGCCAGAACTCTATACTTCAACTCCTAGCGATGTAACTGGGATTCTTGTCGGAACATCCGTTTTTAATGCTTCTACCGGCGACTACATTTCTAGAGTAACCCAAAATAATGGTCTTTCTGGTATTTTTAAATACAATACGAATACACAAGAAATAAATTTTAACGAAGCAGCGAGCTACTTTAACGGATCTGCAGAATGCGACATGCAAACAGGTCTAATCTACACCTATGACGGCAACGATCAAAACGAAGTCATATTAAACAAATACAATCCGCAAAGCAATCAATTGGCGGTTATTGGCACATTCAATTTCTTGCCGAATGCTGCTTTTTTCCCAGATGGATCTTGTTTTGATTCTAATTTAGGAATCTACTATTTCGTAATGCAAGACAGCGAAGGAACAAAATTGGTATCAGTTCCCGTGAATGCCGCCAACTTTACTTATACGGAAACTTTACTTACTGGTTTGCCTATAACTGGCAATATCGGATTGGAGTATAGCAACGAAACTAATGGTATATACTGTATTTATTCCTCTTATAACTCACAAACACAATTAAACACTTTTGTAGTAGGAAATGTTGATGCTGCTACCGGGGCAATCGCAGTCTTGAGTACGATTGATTCGATTGGCGGCTATCAATTTTATAACAGAACGTTTGACCAAAATACGAAGAAACTGCTTTTTATAGCGTATAGTTTTGGATTTACCGAACAACGATTATATATGTATGATATTGATACCAATACATATGAAACTAGATTGCTTCCAGCTGAACTTGTAGTAGAAATTGAATGCAATAATTTTGAATATTCAGAACGGAAATATGGACAATTGAGTACGCCAACATTCGATGCGAATGAATTGGTAATTTGGGAAGATAGCACAACAAAATGCATCTTGTTTTCTCAAAATGTGGCGAAATCTAAATTCCAAATCACCAACATGCAAGGTGCAACTGTACTTGCTGGCGAAGTAAACAATTCAAACACGATTGATGCAGCGACATTGCAGGACGGAATCTATATTGTTGGAGTGGAAATAAATTCGAAAAGAGTCGATAAGAAATTAATTTTGAAATAGGTTTAGGAGCTATTTGCTTCGCCTGTTCGCCTTTCAGAGCTATTCCAGCTCGTTACAACTAGGCCTTTTAACTAAAAAATCCTTTTGTTAGGTTGATAAGCTGGATTTTTCATTAAATGGGATGCCGTTGCCATCTGGGCTAGGGCAATCGCATAAATTAGAAGCATAAAAAAACCACCAATTCAATCGGTGGTTTTTTTATATCCTTTAGTTTGATTATCCTAGCAAATCCATCACTAAAGAGGGAAACAATCCAATAGAAAGGTTTAATAAAATTGCAATTACGGCGACACTATAGATCAAGATTGGCGTACCAGTTCTGTTTCCATAGGCTCTTTAATATACATCCTCAAAAATCAATTTGGAAGTAATAACCAACGCTGATGATTTAAAATTTTTTCGGTGGCAATGACCAAAACCAAATAACCCGCCTGAGTGGTTTGACTAAACAAATTTAGCTTCGCAAAAAAACCGGCAAAAACAGGAATTCCGCCCATTGCATAAGTAATCATTATCTATCAGCGGAAATAGAGGCAAAGCGGCAATTGTTGATTCAAAAGCCATTTAAGATCGGATCTTTCTTTAGATATAAATTCATTTCTTCGACTCCTTTATTGTTTAGATGATTCGAATTATAAAAAAAACCAATATGCTGTTGGATAGGTTTTACGTTTACATCAACAAACGGAATGTTTAATTTTTTGCAAACCAAAGCAGTCGCATTAAAAATTTTATCGTCTTGTATAATTTGATAAACTGGAGTTTGAATGCACAGTAATTTGATGTTATTTTTTACACAAAGTTGATTTAATTCGCTTAATGCAGTGACAATTGAAGGCTCTTCTTTTTTAGTGTAGAACGACTTTTTTAATATATTGGTAATTGGTTTTGCAATCGTATCCCATTTTTCCACGTGTTTTTCAAAACCATATTTTGTGTAATCTCCGCTGTTCTGTAGCGTCAGACAATCGACAAACATTTTGTATTTGAAGATCGCATAGAGCGGAACATATTTTTCTGAGTAATCAAACTTAAAGTGATCGACCATAGCTTCGTTTTTCTTGTTGGGAAAAAATGCATATCGAGAAAATACATCTTTGTGTGTAAGATTTGTGCTATTCTTTTCATTTCCTGACCTTACAAATGGATCAAGACTCAGAATAGCGTATTTAGGAGCATTGTTTTTGGACAAATAATTTTTCAATCGTAATATTGTAATCGCAATTTCTGTATGACCATCGACCCCGATATTTGCACTTTTGATACCAAATGTTTCTTTAAAAAAAGTAGGATCAAAATGTGCCCAACATCTGGAACTTCCCAAAAGAACCAAGTCTGCATTAACATTTGAAGTTACATCCAGATTATCATGACCTCTTAAGGTTTTATCTTTTATTCTCAAATCTATCATAATTTGTATCAATAAAATGACACCTACGGAGACAAGTGAAAAGAGTATGATATTTTTAATAAATAACTTCATTTTTTAAAATTGGAAATAAATAAATTCTTGAGTAGAAGACGAAAGAGAAAAATAATAGATCACTAAAACAAGGGCGAGGTAAAAAAGCCATCGGACGGATTTAGCCCAAGTCAATCCCATTTTTTGAATTGCATATTGGTGTTCTCGACCCACCCATTCTATCAATATAAATAAACAAAGCAATAAGAACAGATAAGGCGGTTTGTAGGTTGGAATTGACAACAACGACTTCGAAAAAATCCCAGCCAGATAACTCAAAGCATGACTAAGATTATTAGAGCGGAAGAATATCCATGCCAGTACAGTCAAAGAGAAAGTCAAACTCATTGCTAAGAACTCTTTTATAGTTGGAATATTTTTTCCTTTAGCTACGATTTCAAGATTCATTCTATTTGTATTCAATATAATAGAAGGCATGATGTATAATGCGTTGAGGATTCCCCAAATTATAAAGGTCCAGTTGGCTCCGTGCCAAAACCCGCTGACGATAAATATTATAAAAGTATTTCTGACTTTCATCCAAGTGCCGCCTTTGCTTCCGCCTAAAGGTATGTAGAGATAGTCCTTGAACCAACTTGAAAGTGAAATGTGCCAACGTCTCCAAAATTCAGCGATATCTCTTGAGAAATATGGGAAGGCAAAATTTCGTAATAATTCAATACCGAAAAGGCGTGCTGTCCCCAATGCTATATCAGAATATCCTGAAAAGTCTCCATATATTTGAAATGTAAAGAAAATGGCACCCAATACTAAATTACTCCCAGATTGATTATCAGAATTGTTGAAAATGAGGTTCGCATATTCAGCGCATTGGTCGGCAATTACGATTTTTTTGAATAGTCCCCACAAAATTTGTCTCATACCGTCAAGCGCCTGCGCGTAATTGAAGATTCGTTTCTTTTGTATTTGCGGCAATAAGTGCGTCGCACGTTCTATCGGACCAGCGACTAATAATGGGAAAAAACTAACAAAGACAGAGTAATTGATAAAGTCTTTTTCGGCTTTGATTCGGTCTTTATAAATATCGATGACATAGGATAAACCGTGAAAAGTATAGAAAGAAATTCCGATGGGTAGAATTACTTTGATAGTGTAAGGGTTGATTTGAAATCCAAGATTAGAAACAGCTTCGGAGAAAGAAGTTGCGAAAAAGTTATAGTATTTAAAGATACCAAGAAACCCAATATTTACTGAGATACTCAGCCAGAACCAGAACTTTTTGACAGAATTGTTTTTTGATTCTGATATTTTGATTCCTGTATAATAATCTAGAAATGTCGAAAAAATCAGCAAAAACATAAAACGCCAATCCCAACAAGCATAAAAAAAGGCTCGAAATTAGCAATAGTAAGTTTTGGAATCGTAAATTTTTATTGATAACAAACCAGTACAAAACAAATACTATTGGCAGAAATATCGCAAAATTAATGGAGTTAAATAGCATTTAATATTGTTTCGGTTATTTCAAATTAAAGCAATTTTTAAGTATTATAAAAGTATACGGGTAAATATTTATCCTAACAAATCCATTATTAATGATGGAAACAATCCAATAGCTAGATTTAACAAAATTGCTACAACAGCTACGCCATAAATTAAGATTGGCGTACCAGTTCTATTTTCGCTAGGTTCTTTGGTATACATTGCCAAAATCAATTTGAAGTAATAACCAACGCTAATAATCGAATTAATGACAGCGGCAATGACCAAAACCAAATAACCCGCCTGAATGGTTTGACTAAATAAATTCAGTTTAGCAAAGAATCCGGCAAACACAGGAATTCCAGCCATTGACAACAATGCGCCAGTCAATACCGCAGCTAATAGTGGATTTGTTTTTCCTAATCCATGGAAGTTGGCAATATCCTCATTGTCTTGATTTTTGCAAACGTATAAGATTACTGCAAATGCGGCAATTCCGGCTAGAGAATAAGCGGTTGCGTAATATAACAAACTGCTTGCTGAAGTCGCTGCACTCAGTAGCGTCATCAACATAAATCCAGCGTGCGAAATTCCTGAAAATGCCAACATACGTTTTACATTCGCTTGCTTCAATGCCATGATATTTCCAACGGTCATCGACGCAATGGAAACAATCACCACAACGATTTGATATTGATAGGATATTTCGGCATTCATTGCGGTAAGCAGTTTAAATAGTGTTGCCATCGCTACCACTTTTGCTAATGTACTCATCGTAGCGGTCGTTAACGCCGGTGAACCTTCGTAGACATCAGGTGCCCAAAAGTGGAATGGCACAGCTGCTATTTTGAAAAACATTCCAATAGTTAGCAATATAATTCCTATCGGGAACCAAACTGGCAATTCTGCAGACCTAGATAATTCTGATATTTCAACGACATCAAAAGTGCCCATTGCACCATAAATCATACAAATTCCAAATAAAATTATTCCAGACGCAAAAGATCCCATCAAGAAATATTTCATCCCAGCTTCATTACTTTTCAAATTCATTCGACTACTTGCCGCTAAAATGTATAACGAAATGGAGAGCACTTCAATTCCTAAAAAGAACATCGCCAAATTGCCAAACGACACCATGGCGACTGCTCCTGATAGAAGGAAAACCTTGATAGCCACGTAGTCAGATAGTTTGGTTGGGTGATTTTCGTAGAAGTTATGACTCAAAGTCACTAAGAAAATGGTCAATACAATGAATAAACTTGAAAAAGCAACAGAAAATTTATTCACCATAATCATATTGCTGTAGTAACTTCCCGGTGCGTTGAACTCAGAAATCGTCAATCCAAGAACGCCGAGTAATCCTAAAACCGTGATTGGAATCAGTGCTTTTCTTAAATTAAGAATTTCAAATAAAAGGCATAAAACACCTAATCCTATTATAGCTATTAATGTATTCATTTTTTTATTTGATAATTAACGATTGATGTGAGTTAAAATATTTTCCAAACTTGGTGTAATCAAATCTGTAATGGGTTTGGAGTACAATCCGAAAAAGAACAAGACACCAATGATGATGAGTAATACAAGTCCTTCGCTGAAAGTCACGTCACTAAATGGTCTAGTATTGGTTTCTCCTAACATAACATGTTGAAACATTTTCAACATATAATAGGCTCCCAAAATAATGGTCGTTCCACCTAAAATGGCAAACCCTAAATTGACTTGAAACAAACTATATAATACGGTAAATTCTCCCACAAAATTGAAGGTAGAAGGCAGCGCCACAGAGGCTAAGACCAATAACAAAAACATCGATGTGAATTTTGGAGATTGGGAACGAATACCTCCCATTTCCGAAATCAATCTTGTTTCGTATCTTCTAAATATTATTTCAGCCACAAAGAACAAACCAACAACTACAAAACCGTGTGAGATCATTTGTAAAACGGCACCGCGTAATCCGTCTAGAGTCAATGTGTAAGCACCAGCGGCAATCAAACCAACGTGTGCTAGTGAAGAATAGGCCAATAATTTTTTCAAATCTTTTTGACGTAAGGCTACAATCGAACCGTAAATAACGCCAGCAATACTCAATCCTATAAAAAGGAATTGATAACTCTTCGCTCCAAGTGGCGCAATAGGTAACTGCCAACGAATGACGCTATATAATCCCATCTTTAGCATAATCCCAGAAAGCAACATCGTTCCAACGGTTGGTGCTTTTTGGTAGACTTTAGCCTGCCAGGTGTGAAAAGGAATAATCGGAATTTTAATCGCATAGGCTAAGAAAAAGGCAAGGAATATCCAGAATTGTTGTGCACAGGACAAACGCAATGCATATAAGTCTTCAAGCATAAAACTGCCCGCTTGTAAGTACAAATACACAAAACCGGTTAGCATAAATAGAGAACCTCCTAAAGTATAGATGAAAAATTTCACCACTGCTTTTTTACGATCTTCGGCATCGCCGTTGCCCCAAAGCAAAGCGATAAAGTAAATTGGGATCAACGCCAATTCCCAGAAAATATAATATAACAGTCCATCGGCAGCGAGGAAAGTTCCCGCCATGGCAAAAGACATAAACAGTATTAAGGAATAGATGGCTTTGGAATTCTTAAATGAATTTCCAAATCCCGACAAAATAATGAGTGGTGTCAAAGCGGTCGTTAGCAATAACATGGTCAAAGAAAGACCATCGGCTTTCAGCGCAAACGAAATGTTTGGATTGCTAATCCACGGGGAAATGAAATCGATGTTATGACCTGATTGAAACAAATTCAACAAATAAATAGAGAAGCCAAAAGAAGCAACGCCAAAAAGCAACGCCACTTTTGAGGCTAATTTATCTCCCGAAATATAGGTGGCTATTGCGCCGACTAAAAGTAAAATTAATACGTGAGTACTATCCATTAGGTATAATTTATTGAGCTAAAAATAAATACGAAATCATCCCAATTACTCCTAAAACAAAAGCAAAAAGATAAAATCCTGTATTTCCATTGTGTAATTTTCTTCCTTGTGAACCCAGTTCTAAAGTCAATTTGCCTAATCCGAAAACAAATCCAGATACTGCTGTTTCTATATAATCTCTAAAGAAACGCGACAAAGCATTGATTGGTTTTACAAACAAAGACTCATAAAATTCATCCACATAGTATTTGTTATATAAGATTTTTGCAAAGCCCGTAATTTGATCGTCTGCTGCAGGAACATTGTTTTGTTTGATGTATTTCGAATAGGCAATTCCAATTCCCACAAAAGCACCCACCAAAGCAATTCCCATCAACATATATTCCGTTGAACCAAGCGCATGCTCTTCGCTTACTTTTGAAAATAACGGTGACAAATAATGATGTAACCAAGTGCTTCCAGGCAAGTTAATGATTCCACCAACCGCTGCTAAAGTTCCCAATACAATTAAAGGAAAAGTGATCAAACCTGGACTTTCATGCAAATGATGTTTTTGTTCTTCCGTTCCTCTAAATTCTTTGAAAAAGGTTAAGTACATCAATCGGAACATATAGAATGCGGTTAATATAGAAGCAACAGATCCAATAACCCAAAGTGCTATATTATGATGAAAAGCAACCATTAAGATTTCGTCTTTTGACCAAAACCCAGCAAACGGGAATACACCGGCAATCGCTAACGAAGAAATCAACATCGTCCAAAACGTAATTGGCATCGCTTTTTTCAAGCCGCCCATGTTGCGCATGTCTTGTTCTCCATGCAAAGCGTGAATGACAGAACCTGAACCTAAGAACAAACAAGCTTTAAAGAAAGCGTGTGTGATAACGTGAAAAACAGCGACTTCATAAGCACCCAATCCCAAAGCCAAAAACATCAAGCCCAATTGAGAAACGGTAGAATAAGCCAGTACTTTTTTAATATCGTTTTGCACCAATCCAATCGTTGCAGCTACTAACGCAGTAACCGCGCCGACAATAGCAATAATATTTTGAACAAATGGAGTCAGATCAAATAAGAAGTTCAATCGGGTTACCATAAAGATACCCGCAGTAACCATCGTTGCTGCGTGAATTAATGCTGAAACAGGTGTTGGTCCAGCCATTGCATCCGGCAACCAAGTATATAACGGAATTTGAGCCGATTTTCCGCAAGCACCAATAAACAAAGCCAATGCTGCAATTACAAGCCAAGTTGGATTCACTGATGAATCTGCTATTGCTGTTTTCAAAGAAGTAAAATCTAAAGTTGAAAAAGCTGCACCTAAAATAAAGATCCCAATCAATAAACCTAAATCTCCAATTCTATTCATGATGAATGCTTTCTTCGCCGCATCATTATATTCCTGGTTTTTATACCAAAATCCGATGAGTAAGTAAGAACACAATCCAACGCCTTCCCATCCGATAAACATCACCAATAAATTGCTTCCAACAACCAATGTAATCATGAAGAAAATGAACAAATTCAAATACGCAAAAAACGTATGCATCTTTTCGTCGTCGTGCATGTAACTGATGGAATACAAGTGAATCAACGATCCGATTCCAGTGACAAACAACAACCATAATAAAGACAATTGATCTAATAAAAAACCAAAATCAACTTTAAAATTGCTGATCTGAATCCAATCGAATAATGAAATGACAATTGGTTTATTGGTTTGCGTCAATTGCATAAAGAAAACCAAAGTCACCACAAAAGAAACCACTACAGAGAGCGTTCCAATCGTGCCCGAAAGTGTTTTTCCCATCGCTTTCCCGAAGAAAACATTCAGAAGAAATCCTATAAAAGGAGCTAAAACTAAGACTAAAGCTAAAGTAGTATCCATAGATTATTATCCTTTTAATTTTTTTAGATTATCAATATCAATCGATCCTAAATTTCTAAAGATCGAAACCAAAATCGCCAATCCAACCGCCACTTCCGCTGCAGCTACTGCCATCGAGAAAAACACGAACACTTGTCCTTGCGCATCTTGATGGTAAGTTGAAAATGCAACAAACAACAAGTTCACGGCATTCAACATGATTTCAATCGACATAAATACGATAATGGCATTTCTTCGGTACAACACCCCAAACACGCCGATGCAGAACAAAATCACGCAAAGGAAAATGTAGTTTTCGATACCGATATGATTTAAAATATTATTCATTGGTTCTTCCGGTTTTTTCTTTTTTAGACAACAACACCGTTCCAATCATCGCCACCAAAAGCAAGATCGATGCATATTCAAACGGCACCATATATTCGTTCAACAATACTTTTCCTAGCACTTTTATCGATTGGTAATCTTCGCCAGTCGACACATATTCGCCCACAATTGGTTTCGAATTCACGAAAATGGCAATCAATACCAAACAGATCAAGCAAAACAAAATGACCGCCGCCCAACGCGTGACACGAGGCTTGTGTACTTCGTCTTCTTTATTCAAATTCATCAACATGATCGTAAATAAGAACAGAATCATAATCGCACCTGAGTAGACAATAATATGAACAATAGCAAGGAATTGCGAGTTCAACAACAAATAATGTCCGGCAATCGAGAAGAAACAAATCACCAAATAAATCGCCGAGTGAATCGGGTTTTTAGTAAAAATCGTAAGGAAAGCAGTCGCTAAAGTAACCGCCGACAATACACAAAAAAGGATTAAAGCTATCGACATTAGTTTGCGTTTTTAAGTTGAGCATTTTTCATCGCCATTTCTAAAGGCATGACCAATTTGTCTTTTCCAAAAATGAAATCTTCGCGTTCGTAGCTGGAAGGCACCAACACTTTCGAAGTCGTCAAGTAAATCGCATCTTTCGGACACGCCTCTTCGCACAAACCACAAAAAATGCAACGCAACATATTGATTTCATAAATCGAAGCGTATTTCTCTTCGCGGTACAAATGTTTTTCGTCAGCTTTACGCTCCGAAGCCACCATCGTAATCGCTTCTGCTGGGCAAGATAAGGCGCACAATCCGCAAGCGGTACAGTTTTCTCGACCTTGCTCATCGCGTTTTAGCATGTGTTGTCCACGATACACTGGACTCATCGTTCGCACTTGTTCCGGATATTGAACGGTAACTTTTCGGCTAAACAAATGCTTGATCGTAATGAACAAACCTTTGACAATTGCCACCAAATACAAGCGTTCTAAAAAAGTCATTTCCTTGTTGGAAACCATCTTTTTGCGTCCCGATAAGGATATTGTTTCTATTGAAGTCATTTTTTATTTCTTATTTTTTTCGAAGCTAATCCTGCTATCCGCTTTATCTTTTCCTGCTTAAAGGAAGCAGAAAAAGGATGCCGCTGCTATCAGGGCTAGGGCTTTTCGTACTTATTGTTCTTTTTCTTAAATTTTAATTCTTGTATCCAATTTTTGTTCGTTCTGTTTTGTGTTCTCGTTTTTCTATCAGTTCATCCAAATACGAAAAAACCAATTCGATGTTTTTGTCATGATTGACAAGCTTCTTTTTTATGGCTTCAACTTCCAATTTTAAATTCAAGTTAGTCAGAAGATAATCTCGTAGGCTAACGAAAACCTCAATAATTTTAATACTCATTTGAGTAGCTCTTTCGCTTTTCAGCACATTGGCTAATTGCAATACACCATGCTCTGTAAAGGCGAACGGTAATTTTCTTGAGATTCCCTAAGGAAGTCGCATTTTGCGACTTCAAGTTTCATATTCTACTTCATTAACCTGAAACATAAAATTCTCTGGGAATCTTGCACTATTTCTCTTAATCTGTTCGTTTATTCTCTTTGTTTCTACTTCGTAAAGTGCTGCTAAATTTCGATCCAACATTATTTTTTGATTTCTGATAAAATAAATCTTATTAGTGATCACCTCATTCGGGATGATAATTTCTTTCATAAAAAATCTGTTTGGCGTTGATAAAAATTTTAATCTTTTCAAGGTGTCGCAAAATGCGACACCTAAGATTATTTCCTAGGGTGTTGCAAAATGCAACACCCTGTTTCTTTCTTGGCTTTTACTTTGGTATTACTACCAACTTGATGTCGCATTTTGCGACTTCAAGTTTTACATTCCTAAATAAACTGCGATATCGTGTCTCAAAATCACAATACCCGTCACAATAATATTCGCTATCGACAATGGAATTAAAATTCTCCAACCCAAGTGCATCAATTGGTCGTAACGAAATCTCGGAATCGTCCAACGCACCCACATATAGAAAAATATAAATCCACAGATCTTAATAAACAAAACAACAATTCCAATTACATTGGCAAGGTTTACGCCCCAATTTTCTACAGCCCAAGCCATTCCAGGATAGTTATAACCTCCGAAGAACAACACTGCCAAAATCGTAGAAGAGATAAACATGTTCGCATATTCGGCAAACAAATAGAATCCCATTTTCATCGAAGAATATTCGGTATGGTAACCACCAATTAATTCTGATTCACATTCTGCTAAATCGAAAGGTGTTCTGTTGGTTTCTGCAAAGGCACAAATCAAAAAGATTAAAAACGAAAGCGGTTGGTAAAACACATTCCAGTTCATTCCGGATTGTTGCAATGAAATTTCTCGTAAACTCAACGTTCCTGTCATCATCAACAAAGCAATAACAGATAATCCCATTGCGATTTCATACGACACCATTTGCGATGCGGCACGAACTGCGCCCATCAAAGAGAACTTATTGTTAGATGCCCAGCCTCCAATCATGATTCCATAAACTCCAACAGAAAGAATCGCAAAAATGTAAAGTAACGCTACATTAATATCGGTAGCTTGAAGAATAATATCTCTGCCAAACAAATGGAATTTATCGCCCCATGGAATAACAGCGCTCGTCATCAAAGCGGTGCTCATCGCTATCGCTGGTCCAACAAAAAATAAAAATCTATTCGGAGTATTCGGTTCAAATTCTTCTTTCGAAAATAATTTTAATCCATCCGCCAAAGGTTGAAACAATCCCAATGGTCCCGCTCTATTAGGTCCGATTCGGTCTTGCAACCAAGCTGCTACTTTACGTTCCGCCCAAGTAGAATACATCGCCATCAACATGGTTACAGCAAATACGACAAGAATGATGACGCTTTTATCAATGATAAGTGTACTATCCATTGTTTTTTAGTTTTTGCTGATTAGTGATATCTTCCTCGGTTAATGGAGTGGCAGGCATACTGATTTTCTTACGATCAATATCTCGTCCTAATAAGATGTTTTTCTCTGTCGCAATTTCTACTTTCTCTAACTTACGCGTGTAGTTATTTTGATTGATTACCGAATCTTTCTCGAATTTTCTTGGTCCTTCAATCACCCAATCCGCTGGATCTTTGTGGTCAAATCGACAACCGTTGCAGATGAATTCTTCTACTTCGTGGTATTCGTCTTTTCGTCCTGTAACTCTTTGAATTTCATCGCCAAACATCCAAACGGTCGTTTTTCCACAACATTTGTCGCAGTTTCTATGCGCGTTATACGGTTTGTTAAACCAAACTCTCGATTTGAATCGGAAGGTTTTATCAGTTAAAGCACCAACTGGACAAACATCAATCATGTTTCCAGAGAACTCGTTGTCAATCGCTTTTGAAATACAAGTCGAAATGTTCGAGTGATCGCCGCGATCCATCACACCATGAACGCGATTGTCCGTCAATTGGTCGGCTACCATCACACAACGGTAACATAAAATGCAACGGTTCATGTGCAATTGAATATTCGGACCGATATCTTCCGGCTCAAAAGTTCGTTTTCTTCGATGAATCTGGTTTGCGATTTACCGTGTTCGAAACTTAAATTTTGCAAATCACATTCTCCGGCTTGGTCACAAACTGGGCAATCCAAAGGGTGATTGATCAACAAAAATTCAGTTACAGATTTGCGCGCTTCTTGTACTCGATCAGAAGATTTGCTATTCACTTCCATGCCGTCCATGCAACCGGTTACGCAAGACGCCATCAATTTTGGCATCGGTCTTGGGTCGGCTTCACTTCCTTTGGAAACTTCCACTAAACAACAACGACATTTTCCGCCGCTTCCTTTTAGTTTTGAATAATAGCACATTGCTGGAGGAACGACTTCTCCTCCAATCATACGTGCTGCTTGTAGGATGGTTGTTCCTGGTTCTACTTCAATCGCTTGACCGTCTATAGTTACTTTCATTGTAGTAATGGCTTGACTTTATACTGATACATTAGACACCAAAAGCTTTACCTTTTCAAAAGGCTCAGCTACAAAATGGTCTCTGTTTTTTATTTTTTCTGGGAAGCGTATGTGGTATTCAAACTCGTCTTTAAAGTGACGAATTGCTGCTGCTACAGGCCATGCTGCTGCATCTCCTAAAGGGCAAATCGTATTTCCTTCAATTTTGCTTTGAATGCTCCATAACAATTCGATATCTTCTTCACGGCCGTGACCGTTTTCGATTCTGTGCAATACTTTTTCTAACCAGCCTGTTCCTTCACGACAAGGTGAACATTGTCCACAGCTTTCGTGGTGGTAGAAACGAGAGAAATTCCAAGTGTTTCTGACGATACAGGCGGTGTCATTGTAGACGATAAATCCACCTGAACCCAACATCGATCCTGTGGCAAAACCACCGTCGCTTAAGGATTCGTAGGACATCAATCGGTCTTCACCGGCTGCGGTTTTGTATATTAAATTTGCTGGTAAAACCGGCACTGAACTTCCTCCCGGCACAAATGCTTTTAGAGGACGATCGTTGATCATACCGCCTAAATATTCATCAGAATTCATGAATTCGTATACGCTTAATCCCAACTCAATTTCGAAAACACCTTGATTTTTGATGTGTCCAGAAGCAGAGATTAATTTTGTTCCGGTAGATCTTCCAATTCCAATATTGGCGTAGTCGGCTCCAGAGTTGTTGACAATCCATGGCACAGCGGCAATGGTTTCAACATTATTGACTACCGTTGGATTGGCCCAAAGACCAGAGACCGCCGGGAATGGTGGTTTGATTCTTGGATTTCCACGTTTTCCCTCTAGGGATTCGATTAACGCAGTTTCTTCTCCGCAGATATAGGCACCGCCACCAATTTGAACATATAAATCCAAATCGTAACCGGAACCTAAGATGTTTTTTCCTAACCAGCCAGCAGCTTTTGCTTCGGCGATGGCTCTTTCTAAAATTTTGTAAACCCACATATATTCGCCACGAATGTAGATGTAGGATAGGTTGGCACCCAAAGCATAACTCGAAGTAATCATTCCCTCAATTAAAAGGTGCGGAATGTACTCCATCAAGAAACGGTCTTTGAAAGTTCCCGGTTCTGATTCGTCGGCATTACATACCAAATGTCTTGGTTTTCCTGATTTCTTATCGATGAAACTCCATTTCATACCGGCGGGGAAACCCGCGCCACCACGACCACGTAATCCAGAAGTTTTCACTTCTTCGACAACTTCGTCTGGGGTCATTTTTTTCAAGGCTTTTTCCACCGAAGCGTAACCGCCTTCTTTGCGATAGACTTCGTAGGTTTTGATGCCTGGGACGTTAATTTTGTCTAATAATATTTTCTTTGACATATTATTTATCGTGTAACGTGATTTTATTTTCTTTACAATCGGTAATCAATTGGTCTATTTTTCTTCATTCAAATGTTCCTTGTAGAAATCACCCAACTGCATCATTGGAGCATAGCCGCAAGCGCCTAAACATTCAACGCCGCGAACTTCGAAAAGGCCATCTGCGGTTGGCTCGCCTACTTTTACACCCAATTTATTGCAGGTGTAATCCATTAGATTTTCAACGCCATTCAAGCAGCAAGGAGAAGTTTGACAAAATTCAAACATGTATTTTCCGATTGGTCTTTGGTTGAACATGGTATAGAAAGTCACCACTTCATAGACTTCAATCGGTTTGATTCGTAAAATCTCGGCGACTTTGTCTTGCAATTCGATACTCAACCAATTGTCGTGCGCATCTTGCACTTCATGCAAAACCGGTAATAAAGCTGATTTTATTTTATCTTCAGGATAATGACTAATCAATTCGTTGATGCGCGTCATGAGTGCATCGGTGATGTTGATTTCCTGTTTGTAATGAGTGTGTTCCATAATTTATGCGTCTAATTCTCCAGCAATAACATTTAAACTTGACAAAATCACAATAGCATCTGATAACATAGAGCCTTTGATCATTTCAGGATACGCTTGGTAATAAATAAAACAAGGACGACGGAAATGCAAACGATATGGTGTTCTGCTTCCATCGGTTACTAAATAAAATCCTAATTCTCCATTGCCACCTTCTACGGCGTGATATACTTCAGCAACTGGAACCGGAACTTCACCCATTACGATTTTGAAATGGTAAATTAAGGATTCCATGGTGGTATATACGTCTTCTTTTGGAGGCAAGTAATAATCCGGAACATCAGCATGGTATGGGCCTTCTGGCATTTTTGCTAACGCTTGCTTGATGATGCTGATACTTTCGCGAACTTCTGCATTTCGAACGCAGAAACGATCGTACGTATCACCTGATTTTCCTACTGGCACGATAAAATCGAAATCTTCGTAAGAGGAATAAGGATGCGCCACACGAACGTCATAATCAACGCCAGCGGCTCTTAAGTTTGGACCCGTAAATCCATAAGCCATCGCTTGTTCAGCCGTTATGGCTCCAACGTTTACAGTTCTATCAATAAAGATTCTGTTTCTTTCAAAAAGGTTTTCAAATTCTTGCCAAGCAACTGGGAATTCTTCTAAGAATTTATCCAATTTTCGGAATGCTTCTGGCGACCAATCTCTTTCGAAACCACCGATTCTTCCCATATTCGTGGTCAAACGAGCACCACAAATTTCCTCGTAGATTTCGTATACTTTTTCTCTGAATTGAAATACATATAAGAACCCAGTATAAGCTCCAGTATCCACACCCAGAATCGAATTGCAAATTAAGTGATCGGTAATTCTTGCCAATTCCATTACAATGACTCTTAGATATTGTGCTCTTTTTGGAACTTCAATGCCTAATAGTTTTTCTAATGTCATCCACCAACCCATGTTATTGATAGGAGAGGAGCAATAGTTCATTCTGTCGGTAAGCGGTGTAATTTGGTAAAACGGACGGTTTTCAGCAATTTTTTCAAAAGCTCTGTGAATGTATCCAATAGTTGGTTCAGCTTCTAAAATTCGCTCGCCATCCATCAACAATATATTTTGAAAAATACCGTGGGTTGCAGGGTGTGTTGGCCCTAAATTCAGCATCGATAATTCGCTTCCGTCTTCGTTGAGTTGCTCTTTTATTCGTTTAGCATAACGATGCTCTGGTGGTAATAATAGTTCTGACATATATTTAATTACGAATTAAAAATTACAAATTATGAATTAAAAATCGTTGGTTCTAAAGACATTACTGTAATCTAAATCGACGTTGTTATTTTTATACTAAATTATTATCAATCATTAAAACTTGTAATTCGTAATTCTTAATTACAAATTAATTGTTGTTCTTCCAAAGAAGCGATCGTCTTTATCCGTTCGTCCGCTGTCTTCCATTGGAAATTCTTTGCGCATCGGAAAGGAAATCATTTCATCCATATTTAGAATACGCTTCAATTGCGGATGACCTTTGAAATTGATTCCGTAAAAATCATACGTTTCTCTTTCCATCCAATTGGAACTTAGGAAAATATTGGAAATAGTTTTGATTTCAGGCGTTCCGTTGAGATACGCTTTAACTTTGATGCGTTTGTTTTCGTACCAATTGTGCAAATGATAAACGATGGCAAATTGATGATCATCGTCGTTATCAGGATAATGAATGCCGCACAAATCCGTTAGAAAATGAAAACGCAAATCCTCACTATTTTTCAAGAATAAAATCACAGCGGTGTTTTTGTCGGCTGCGATTTCAAAGGAGAATAGGTCTTTTTCTTCTTGAAAGTTAAATACGCTTTCGCCAAAAGTTTCGACTAATTTATTTTGAATGTCTATATTTTCTAAAGCCATTTTTATTGGATATTGTAAGAGGCTAATAATTCTTGGTATTCCGGAGAACTTCTGCGACGTACAGATTCTGATTTTACTAATTCTTGTAATTTCATCACACCGTCTACGATTTGTTCTGGTCTTGGAGGACAGCCTGGAACGTATACATCAACAGGAATGACTTTGTCAATGCCTTGTAAGACAGAATACGTATCAAAAATTCCGCCTGAAGAAGCACAAGCTCCAACAGCAATTACCCAGCGTGGTTCTGACATTTGTTCGTATACTTGACGTAGGATTGGCCCCATTTTTTTAGAGATAGTCCCCATCACCATCAACATATCAGCTTGACGAGGAGAGAAGCTAACACGTTCAGATCCGAATCTCGCTAAGTCGTAATGAGATGCCATGGTTGCCATAAATTCAATTCCACAGCAAGAAGTGGCAAAAGGTAATGGCCAAAGAGAATTGGCGCGAGCTAAACCTACAACATCATTTAGTTTTGTTGCGAAGAAACCTTCACCAACAACTCCTTCAGGAGGTTCAACCATCGTTAATTTTGAATCACTCATTTTATATTATTTTGAATTAACTCCGTTCCGCTCAGCTAATGGCCTCGGGTTTAAATTTTGAATTGCAAATGAGTGTCATTTAAAATTCAAAATACATCATTAAAATTTTTTTTATTCCCATTCGAGCGCT
Source organism: Flavobacterium sp. (assembly GCA_016714905.1). Lineage (GTDB taxonomy): Bacteria > Bacteroidota > Bacteroidia > Flavobacteriales > Flavobacteriaceae > Flavobacterium. The sequence goes on along the minus strand of JADKBW010000014.1, from coordinate 75,549 downwards.
TTCTTCTTGATGATGTAGAAAAATCCCACCAACAGCAAAAGCATAAAGACTACCATCTTGATCATACCGTCAATACCCAATTCCTTGAAATTGATTGCCCAAGGATAAAGGAAAATAACTTCTACATCAAAAAGCACAAATAAAATCGCCACCAAGAAATATTTAACAGAAAATGGGATCCGGGCATTCCCTACTGATTCTATTCCGCATTCGAAGTTTTTATCTTTCGTCGCAGAATGTCTTTTTGGACCTAATTTGCCTGAAATAACAATAGTTCCCGCCACAAATCCAACGGCTAAAAGCATCTGCATTAGTATTGGTAAGTAGTCTAATTGATTTGATTGCATAGCTAAAAAAGTGTATTTTATTTTTCCCCACAAAGATAACTTTCAATAGTTAAATACCAACGAAAAAGTAAAAAATCCTAGTTGATATACTATTTTATGCTTCTAATTTTTACTGATTATAAATAACAAAATGATGTGCTATTGACTTTGTTGAAGCATGGCTTTTGTTTTGTTGCGCTATTTTCTCATGCAATGTGTCTTTTTCATTGTGCTGCAGGCAAAAAAAAACGTTCCGAAATTAATCGGAACGTTAAACATTCTAGGTAACAAAAATACTTTATATTTTAGTCTTCTAAAGCCACTACTTGCGCAGCTACTTTACCTTTTCTTCCTTCTTCTTCTTCGTAACTTACTCTGTCACCTTCGCGAAGTTCTTCCGCTTTGATTCCTGAAGCATGAACGAAAATGTCTTTTCCTGTTTCTTCGTCTGTAATGAATCCGTAACCTTTAGATTCATTGAAAAATTTAACTGTACCTGTACGCATTGTAATTGTAATAATAATTTATAATGATGCAAATGTAATTCTAAAAACAATACGAAAGTTACAAGACTGTTAATTTTTTATAAAAATTATTGATAGTCAAGGTTTTCTGTAAAAAAATTGAAAATACGCTATTTTAAATCTAGTTTAATATGCAATTCATTCAATTGTGCTTCATCTATAACTGAAGGAGCGTCTATCATGACATCGCGACCAGAATTGTTTTTTGGAAACGCAATAAAATCACGGATGGTTTCCTGTCCACCTAAAATAGCAACTAATCGATCTAATCCAAAAGCTAATCCACCGTGTGGCGGCGCTCCGAATTGAAACGCATCCATCAAGAAGCCAAATTGATTGCGCGCTTCTTCTTCTGTGAATCCTAAATATTTAAACATTAGTTGTTGTGTCGCTTTGTCGTGAATACGAATAGAACCTCCGCCAATTTCATTTCCGTTTAATACCATATCGTAGGCATTAGCACGAACTGCTTTTGGATTGGTTTCTAACAACGCCATGTCTTCTGGTTTTGGAGAAGTAAATGGATGGTGCATCGCATGATAGCGCCCGCTTTCCTCATCAAATTCTAATAATGGGAAGTCAACTACCCAAAGTGGTGCAAATTCACTTGGATTTCTTAATCCCAAACGCGTTGCCAATTCCATTCGTAAAGCAGAAAGTTGTGTTCTTGTTTTGTCCGCTGGACCGGAAAGTACAAAAATCATATCGCCAGCTTTAGCTCCGGTAACTTGCGCCCAATTAGAGAAATCGTCTTGATCGTAAAATTTGTCAACAGACGATTTGTAGGTTCCGTCTTCATTACATTTAACATAGACCATTCCTGAAGCGCCGATTTGTGGTCGTTTTACCCAATCAATCAAGCCGTCAATTTCTTTTCTGGTGTATTCGCCAGCACCAGGAACCGCAATTCCCACAACCAATTCTGCGGTGTTAAAAACACCAAAATCTTTGTGTTGCGCAACGCTATTCAATTCGCCAAACTCCATTCCGAATCGGATATCTGGTTTGTCATTTCCGTAGGTTTTCATGGCGTGGTCGTAGGTCATTCTTGGAAATTTTTCTACTTCGATGCCTTTGATTTCTTTTAATAAGTGGCGCGTCAATCCTTCAAAAACATTCAAAATATCTTCTTGTTCAACGAACGCCATTTCACAATCGATTTGTGTGAATTCGGGTTGTCTATCAGCACGTAAATCTTCATCGCGGAAACATTTCACTATTTGAAAATATTTGTCCATTCCACCCACCATCAACAATTGTTTGAAGGTTTGAGGCGATTGTGGTAAAGCGTAAAACTGTCCTTCGTTCATTCTGGAGGGAACGACAAAATCTCTCGCGCCTTCTGGCGTTGACTTAATTAAATAAGGTGTTTCTACTTCACAAAAATCTAAATCCGACAAGTATTTTCGTACTTCCATCGCGACTTTGTGACGGAAGAGCAAACTGTTTTTTACTGGATTTCTTCGAATATCTAGATAACGGTATTTCATGCGAATGTCTTCGCCGCCGTCGGTATCGTCTTCGATTGTAAATGGAGGTGTCAGTGCCGCATTGAGGATTGTCATTTCGGTAACCAAAATTTCGATGTCGCCGGTTGCCATGTTTTTATTCTTAGCTTCTCGTTCGATAACGGTGCCTTTGACTTGAATCACAAATTCACGTCCGAGCGTTTTTGCCAATTCGAAAACTGATTTTTCTGTTCTGCTTTCGTCGAACATGAGTTGGGTAATTCCGTATCGATCTCGCAAATCGACCCAATTCATAAATCCTTTGTCTCGAGATTTTTGTACCCACCCGGCTAAAGTAACTTCGGTGTTGATATGCGCAGCGGTGAGTTCACCGCAATTGTGACTTCTATACATTTTCAAAATTTTATGCGGCAAATTTAAGGATAATTGTTAATTATAAGAGTGGAATTTCAAATTATAAAACGAACCTGATTTTCTATACTGCTTTTGATTTTGGACGGATGCGTTAAGGATCGGAGCGGCATCCTGCGCTGCTTTTAGCGCAGATAGAGCGGAGAGCCTGACCCGCTTTTTTCAGCGGGAAACGCCCAAATTATACAAACTCCAATGTTAAGTTTTTCTCAATGTTACCAAATTGTTAAGCGAAAGTTTGTTTTATGTAAATTAATTTATATATTTGTTGTGTAATTGTTAATAACCTAAAAACCTACACCTATGAAAAAGTTTATGATAATCGGAGCAGTGTTGATTTCAAGCATGATTTTCGCACAAAAAGGAACCCCAAAATTGGAAGTTGTTGATAATATGGTGAAAGCTACGTATTACTATGATAATGGTAAGATACAACAAGAAGGGTTTTTCAAAGATGGAAAACTGGAAGGGAAATGGATTGCGTATGATGCGCAGGGAAATAAACTTTCTGTTGGAGAATATAGCAACGGACAAAAAACTGGAAAATGGTTTTTTTATAATGAAGCTAAATTGAGCCAAGTTGATTATACTAATAATCAAGTGGCGTATGTGACTACTAACTAAGTCTCAAATTCAATAAAAAAAACCCGTCTCATTTGAGACGGGTTTTTTTGTTTTCAAGATTAATCTTTTACACATCGAACGGAATATCCAAACTGCGCATAACTCGAACCACCGCCGATATCACTCAAATTATAGAAAAGCCGGTAATAATTACCATCACCTCCGGATGAAAGGGATCTGCTCCACCAGTTGCCTTGCTGCCCGATTGTTAAAAAAGTACCTGCATCCCCATCTCGTTTTCCACCTGGCAAAGCTGCAAAAAAACTGCTATTGGTGGCGCCTGTATTTGGAGCTTCCCACCAATTCGTTGATTTCAACTGTCCCCCAGATGAAAATCCTCCTAAAGTCAAAAACAATGTAGTCCATTCGTCGTCATTGGGAATATGCCATCCTATTGGAGCCAATCCTCTCGGGTCTTTGATTGCGGCAAGATTATAAAGTTTCCCGTAGATTGGACCATTGGCCGAATTGTTTTCGTAATAACACCATGCACCATAATTGATAGTCGACCATTGACTTGCATTTTGGACTTGAGGAATGACATCACCATTCCTGTACCTGCTTATATTCAGATTTTTTGCCATCCAGATTTGATTGCCAATCGTAACCTCATTGCTTAACACTGGCACAGTAGGCCTCGATGCTGTCGACGGCGGAACTGCTTTGTTAATGTCGTCGCTACATCCACTAGCAAAAACAAATCCAGCTAATAGTACAAATTTTAAGAACTCTTTTTTCATAGTCAAAACTTTATTGATGTAGTAAAGAAAGTAAAAATAAAATGTTAGTCAAATAAATTAACGATTGTTAACCAATTGAATTTAAATGAATGCCTAAAAGCAACAAGCCTAATAGTGCAATACTATTAGACTTGTTAAAATTATGGTTTTATAAAAAACTACTCCAAGATTTTAGCGCTATTGTTTTTTCGATCTCGTAACCAGTATTTGGTTCTTTTTACTAAGAAGAACATGACTGGAACCATGACCAAAGTCAAGACGGTTGCGTAAGTCAATCCAAAGATGATGGTCCATGCCAACGGCGACCAGAAAATCACGTTGTCACCACCCATATAAGTGTGGATTTAAGTCGGTGATCAATCCGAAGAAGTCAAAGTTCAATCCAATCGCCAATGGAATCAACCCCAACACCGCCGTAAGCGCTGTTAATAATACTGGTCGCAAACGCGATTTTCCACTTTCGATAATGACTTCTTTTATTTCTAATATGTCGAGATCATCGTGACTTTCGACACCTTTGTCTGCCACTTTTTTGTCGAGTAGGAGGACGAAAAAGTCCATCAACACGATTCCGTTTTTAACTACAATTCCCGCCAGTGAAATGATTCCCATCATGGTCATGAGTATCACGAAATCCATGTTGGCAATGACATAGCCATAGAATACGCCACTGAAACTCAACAACACGGTGAATAAGATCACCAAGGTTTTTGACACCGAATTAAATTGCAGTACAATAATAATTGTAATACCAGCCATCGCGAGGAACAATGCATACATCAAGAAACTCTGGTTTTTTCCTTGTTCTTCTTGAACTCCAGAGAACGAATAGGTAATGCCTTTTGGCAACTCATAACCTTTGAGTTCTGTTCCAATTTGCTTGGTAATTTCATCGCCGTTATAACCCGTCAATACATTAGAATAAACCGTCATTATTCTTTTGTAATTTTTACGTTTGATTTGGTTATAAGTATTTGTTTTCTCCGTGTGCGAAACAGCAGATATAGGCACTTGCATCATCTGACCATTGGTCTGATTCCGGAATGTCAACGCTTGGTTGAAAAGTACATTTTCGTTTTTGCGTTGATCCTCTTGCATTCGGACTACAATATTATAGTCATCGTCGCCTTCTTTGAAAGTAGATATTTCCTGGCCATAAACCGAGCGACGCAAGTTGAACCCTAATTGACCCGTAGAAACACCAAGACTTCCTGCATTGACGCGATCTACTTTTACTTCAAGTTCAGGGCTTTGTTTGTTGACGTCGACGTTGAGTTTTTCGATACCAGGAATTTTCTTAGCATCAATAAACGCAATCATTTTGTCTGCTTCTCGCAACATCTGATCATAATCGGAACCAGTCAATTGAATACTAATTGGATAGCCTGCAGGAGGACCATTCGCATCTTTTTCTACAGTTACGGTTGCTCCTGCAATTCCTTTAACTCGATTTCTAATTTCATCAAGAACATCCGAAGTGTTAATGCCTCTTCTGAATTTGAATTCAGAGAAATTCACTGTGACTTTTCCTTTAAAAGGCGTTTCGTTGGCAGAACCCGCGTCTACATTTGGATTTCCTGCGCCAACACCCACTTGAGAAACAATACTTTCTGCTAAGAAGTTCTTGTCGGTTTTCGGATCGACATATTTTTTCATAATCTCGATCACTTGCTTTTCGACAAACAAAGTCGCTTTGTTCGTTTTTTCGATGTCTGTTCCTTGGAGGATATTCGATGTAAGTGATAATTTGTCTTGGAATATTCTCTGGAAAACAAGACTTTCTCGGGAATGCAATTAGTAGGAATACGGATAATATTAGCATTCCAATGATTCCAACCAAGGAAAACCAAGCATTTCTACCCGATAATATTTTTCGAAGAAATATCTTGTATTTTTCTTCTAAATTGGGGAAGAAGCTATGCTGAAAATCTTGTGTCCATTGATAGATTTTGATTCGATACAACCACATTAACGTTAATGAAATCAATGCAAAATGACCAATTCCTCGTGCAAATTTGGAGTCGTTCACATTTCCTAAAATGACAAACAGAACACCAATGATTACAAAGATTAGGGTGTATTTTTTCGCTGATTTGATGGATACGTTTTTATCTTCAATATCCATCGAACCACCAGTCATGGCAGCATTGACAACCATTGCCACAAACAAAGAAGCGGTCAACGTAACCGTTAAGGTAATCGGGAAGTAAATCATAAACTTACCCATGGTTCCTGGCCAAAGTGCGAACGGCAAGAACGCCATTAATGTTGTTGCAGTCGACGAAATAACGGGCCAAGCGATTTCTCCAATACCAATTTTAGAAGCTTGAACTCGTGGCATTCCTTTCTTCATATTGGCGAAAACATTGTCGACGACCACAATTCCGTCATCTACTAGTAGGCCGAGTCCCATTACCAAGCCGAATAGCACCATCGTGTTTAAGGTCAAACCAAAGGCGGAAAGTATCGTAAACGCAATCATCATCGAAAGCGGAATAGCCGCACCGACGAACAAAGAATTTCGCAATCCCATAGTAAACATCAATACAATCATCACCAGCACAATTCCAAAAATAATGTGGTTGGACAATTCATCTACTTGATGCTCAACACGATCTGATTGATCATTCGATAGTTCGACCTGTAAATCTTTTGGGAGATAGTTTTCATGAGCCAATTTCAGTCTTTCTTTGACTTGGTCAAGTGCCGAAATCATGTTTTGTCCCGAACGTTTTTTCACGTTGAGCATCACCACTTCTGCACGATTTTCGCGAGCGTAGGTCGTTTTTTCTTTTTCCTTAAAAGCAACTTGAGCAATGTCTTTGAGGTAAACCGTTCCGCCATTGTGTTTTACTACAATATTTTCTAACTCTTTGGGATCTTTAATTTCACCTACAATTCGAATGTTATTTCTGGAACCTTGTGAGATTAAATTCCCACCAGAAAGCGTCATATTTTCATATTTCACCGCATTTTGAATATCGTCAAAAGAGACTTGAGCAGCGGTCATTTTGTATATATCGACAGCAATTTCAACTTCTTTATCATCCACGCCAAGAATATCGACTTTCTTTACTTCTGGAATTTCTTCAAGGTCATCTTGCAATTTCTCTCCATATTTCTTGAGCTGTTGCGTGGTGTAATTCCCTTTTAAATTAATATTCAAAATCGGTACTTCTTCCGAAATATTCAATTCAAAAACGTTCGGCTCTACTTTACTGCCGTTATCTAAATTGGGCCAATCGGTATCTGCTTTTACGTTGTCGACTTTGTCTTTTATTTTTTGTTTGGCGGCTTCAATGCCGACTTTATCCGAAAATTCAGCGACAATCATCCCGTAATCTTGAAAGGAACTAGCCGTTACTTTCTCAACGCCACTGATGTTTTTGATCTCCTTTTCAAGTGGTTTGATGATTAATTTCTCTACATCTTCTGCTGAATTTCCAGGAAATACAGACGAGATATATACTTTGTTCTCGATGATTTCCGGAAAATCTTCACGCGGCATGGTAGTGTAGGCAATCAACCCGGTGATCACAATCATCAAGGTGAAAATATATACGGTAACTCTATTATCGACAGCCCAACTTGAAATGCCGAATTCTTTACTTTGGTGACTCATGTTTTGTAGTTATGAGTTGTGAGTTATGAGTTATGAGTTGTGATTCTTGTAAACCGACAACTGACAACCGACAACTAACAACGTATTAGAAATTTAGTTTCATTCCTTCTGAAATCGCATTCACGCCTTCCGTAACAATAACATCTTCTTCCGATACGCCGCTTAAAATTTCAGTAACGTTATCAGAGGCTTGTCCAAGTGTTACAACTGTTTTTTTGGCGACACCGGTTTTTCCGTTGCTGTTGTCAACCGTGTAAACATAGTGATTGCCTTTCCCGTCTTCTTGAATGATATTGGTCGGAACTACAGTGGCGTCTTTTTTTACATAATCGATGATTTTAAGTTTTGCCACTTGATTCGGACGTAGCAGATTGTCTGGATTTGGAATGCTTACTTCAATACCAAAACTTCTGTTGTTTGGATTGATAAAATTACCCACTTGGCGTACTTTCCCTTTGTATGTTTTTCCTAATGAAGTCAAGAAAACATCGACCTCAGTACCGACTTTCAACTTGCCAATATAGCTCTCAGGAACAGAAGTCGAAACAAACATATTTCCTAGATTTACGATACGCATTAATCCTTGCGGGCCTGGAGCAACGACTTGTCCTTTTTCTACGAAAACTTCGTCGATGGTTCCGGAAAATGGAGCGCGAATCACAGTTTTGGCCAATTGGGCTTTCATTTGACCTATCGATTTTTGAAGGCTGTTCATTTGAGTTTGCGCTTGCAAATACTGAATTTCAGAACCAATTTTCTGATCCCAAAGATTTTTTTGTCTTTCGTAGGTAGTCTTTGCCAATTCGTATTGCGTCTGCACTTGCGCCAATTGTTGACTCATTCCCGCGTCATCGATGCGACCTAAAATTTGACCTTTGACCACTTTTTGTCCCGCCTTGACATTTAATGCAGTCAATGTCCCGCTAAACTCTGGTTGAACAATGATATTCTCTTTGGTGTCTACATTTCCTTGAATATCTAAATAGTGGTTAAAAAGCGTGTCTTTCAAAGTCAAGACAGAAACTAACGCTTCTTCTTTCTTGGTATCGAGTGTTGCCAACGCTTCTTCAATTTTAGCAATTTCAGCTTGCAAAACTATTTTCTTTTCTTGCAATGCTTTGGTGTTTTTTGATTCAATTAAAGCATCTATAGTTTGGTTGTTTTCTTTATTTCCACAGGAATAAATGGCTATGGATAAAACGGATACTAGGAAAATTTTTCTCATCTGTTGTGTTAGTTTTTGTTTATGATTTTTTCTAATGCAGCTTTTTTATTAATGACATTCACCATCGATTGTAAATAGTTTTGCTGCGCAGTATACAATTGCCGTTGGGCTTCACTAAAATCAAAACTCGAAGACAATCCTTCTTTAAATTTGATTTGTTGTTTTTTCTCAATACGTTCCGCTAAATTCAAATTCGATTTGGAAGTAGCATATTCTTCGATGCTAAATTCATAATCGCTTTTGGAACTTTCGTACTGCAATTTGAGTTTTTGCTCGGTTTCTGTGAGTTGCGTTTTAGCTTGTTCAAATGCAATTTTGGCTTGTTGTGTCCGAGCGCTTCGACCTAAGCTACTGAATAAAGGAACACTTAAACCAATGCCTAAATTGGAATAGTTGAACCATTGTTGTTCACTATTAAACATTGTAAATCGACTTCCGAAAGTGTTAGATCCAAAGTTTACAGAAGCTCCAAGTGTTGGTAGCGCTTTGCTTTTTTGCAGTTTTAATTCTAAAGCTCGTTGCTCTTGAAAATTTGAAGCCATTTGGTAATTGATGTTATTCGTCACTGCAAATTCTCCCTGACCAAAGGCCTTATCTAAATTAGAAACAGTCAAATCGTCTAATTTATCAGTTAGTTTCAAGTCATCATCAATGTCAATCCCCAATGTTAGTTTAAGCATTTTTGAGGTAATGTCTAATAGTCTTTTGGTGTTACTTAAGCTACTGTTTATTGACGCCAATGTTATTTGCAATTGCTCTACATTTTCTTCTTCAATCAGCCCGTTTTTGTAAATTTCTTGAGTATCAGCTAATGTTTTAGCTAATGTTGCTTTATTTTTTTCAAGAATAGCAGCGCTTTCTTCGGCAAGCAAAACATTTCCGTATGCATTAATAACCATTTCTCTAATTTCAGTATTGGTTTTTTGCTTAGCATTTTCATAGTATTTCAAATACGTTTTTGAAGCTTGAAGCGCTACAATGTATGAGCCATCAAAAATCAATTGACTCAATTGCAAACTAGCATCTGCGGAATTATAGTTACCGAAGGAAAGTGTAGTAGTCTGTCCATTAACCGTAAATTGGTTTTGTTGTATTTTAAAATTGTTTAAATAGTTAACATTAGCACTTATTTGGGGCAACCCCGAAGCGGTAGTTTCCCATTTTTTTTGCTTGGCAGAAGCAATGTCACGAGTGGCGTTGATGGCTTGATAGTTATTCGTGAGCGCATGACTGATGGCTTGCTGCAACGAAAACGAATAACTCTGCGGGTTGGTTTGCGATTGTGCTGCGAGGGCAACAATCAGCAAAAAGAGGCTTGCGAGTTTTTTCATAGATAATGGATTATAAAGAGGTGTGTTTTAAATTTTTTTCTAGTTCAATAATTCCCTTTGGAGTCGCAAGGGCACGAGTGTGATATTCTAAAGCATCGTATTCCAATTCAAAAACTTCTTTTTCCGATTTGGTGGTTTCATTAATAAAGAAGATAATCGTGTAATAGAATTTTACGTACGAATCGATATTAATGTTGGTCCGATACAAACCTTCTCGAATTCCTTTCTCCATATTCTGACGAAAAACCATATTGCAATCTTCGGCTTCTCGACACATAAATTCATTGTAAATTTCCGGATAGTGTTTCTTTAATTGGTAGACAGGAGATTGGTCTATCGAATGAAACATTTCTCCGAACATTTTACGAATCTCAAAATTCTCCTGGATGGCATTGTAGTTTTGAGCCACTATGCCGTCGATGGTGTCGTGGATCTTTTGATGAACCATCATCGTACCTTCTGAAATCAAAAGTTCTTTGTTTTCGAAATATTTGTAAATGGTTTTTTTCGAAATACTCATTTCCGTTGCTATATCATCCATCGTGACACTTTTGAAACCCAGTCTCAAAAACATATCGGTGGCTTTAGCGATTATTTTGCATTTCATTTTGTTTGATTTTTTTCTGGAATCAATACGCAGAGATTCCAAATTGCTGGGCAAATGTACTTTGGAAACTTTTAACACCCAAATAGTTTCCAAAGTATTTACATTTATTTAACATTGACTTAGGATTCGAAATTTGTTATCCGAAGTGAATACTGTAATTTAGCCGAAATTTATTTTATGCATTCGGATTCAACAGTATCAAGAATTTGTTTTGGAATATCTGAAGTCCGAGCAACGCGATAAAGAGCCAAAAAATTTATACGAACCCATTGCCTATATTTTGGGTTTGGGCGGCAAAAGAATTCGACCCGTGTTGACTTTGATGAGTGCCGAAATCTTTGATGCAAATTATAAAGATGCATTGCCAGCGGCTTTAGCAGTCGAAGTTTTTCATAATTTTTCGTTGATTCACGATGATATCATGGATGATGCGCCGCTTCGAAGAGGCAACGAAACTGTGCATGAAAAATGGGATGTCAATACCGGAATCTTGTCTGGAGACGCCATGCTGATATTGGCGTATCAGTATTTTGAACAATATGAACCTTCGATTTTTCGAGATTTAGCCAAACTTTTTAGCAAGACCGCGCTTGAAGTTTGCGAAGGACAACAATGGGATGTCGATTTTGAAAACCGCGAAGACGTTACGTTGACGGAGTATCTCAAAATGATACAGTATAAAACCGCAGTGTTGTTGGGTGCTGCCATGAAAATGGGTGCGATAATAGCCCAAACATCTACTCAAAACGCCAACTTGATTTATGATTTTGGACTGCATTTAGGAATCGCATTTCAACTGCAAGATGATTATTTAGATGCCTACGGAAATCCTGAAACTTTCGGAAAGCAAGTGGGTGGAGACATTATCGAAAACAAAAAAACATATTTGTATTTGAAGGCGATGGAGTTCGCATCGGCGGGACAAAAAGAGCAATTGATGCATTTGTATTCGATCAAACCGCAAGACAACTTTGAGAAAATCGAATCAGTGAAAGAACTTTTTGTTGAAACTGGTGCTGCAGCAGCTACGCAAAAAGCCATTCAAGATTATACGCAAAACGCTTTTGACACTTTAGATCAGCTAGAAATTCATGCCGATAAGAAATCAATCTTGCGCGCTTTTGGGGAGAATTTAATGGGCAGAAAAGTTTGATTTTTCTAGAAAGTATTGACCATTGAATAATTCCAAACTATATCATTACTTTTTTAACGAGCAAAGCTATAGCCCCAAATTGCAATCGAATTTGGCTTTTGGCTTTACGGTTTTTACCATACTGGCTTTAGGAATTGATTCCGTTTTTTTTACTGAAAAGTATTTTGATGCTAGAGGGATTACCAATGTGGCGGCGATAGTGTATTTCTTTCTATTGTTTTTTTCGGCAGAAATCTATTTACGAAAGCTGATGATCGTGATGGTTTTCTTGTCCTATATCGGCGAACTCATTTTTTGCAAATTACTCGGAATGTATGATTATAGAACAGCATTCATTCCGTTGTATGTACCTTTTGGTCATGCGATTGTTTACGCCTCGGGCTATATTTTCGCTCACGCCCCATGGTCAGTGCAACACGAGCAGCCACTTCGGAAGTTCTTTGCTGTTTTCTTTAGCGTCCTGTTTATTGCAGTCGGTCTATTTTTAAACGACGTTTTCACCTTGCTTTTTGGCCTTTTATTTTTTGTGTTGATGAAACGAAAACGCTGGCAAAATCTCTATTATTTTATTGCACTTTGTGTTATCTTTATCGAGTTAGTGGGAACGTATTTTCAATGTTGGACATGGGTTCCGAAAACGTTTGGATTGATTCCAGCAAGTAATCCGCCGATGGGAGCTGTGTTTTTTTATGCGGGAGGCGATGTGTTGTTAGTAAAAATTGTGTCCATTTGGGACAAAAGAAGATTAAAAGTAAGTCAATAATTATATGAATTTCATTGCGCCAATATCCTCAGATTCGTTGCTTTCAGAAGCAGAAAAAGAGAACTTATACCTCAAATTGATTGAGCAAATCAACAAAGATTTTAATTTGGCCAACGAAGGAATCGACTTTCCATTGAGCACGAAACCTGATGAGTTAAAGGTGCAATTGCATGAAAAAATCTATCGGTTGATTCAGTACAAATTTGCGGAATATTTAAACTTGTTATACATCATTGATGTTCCCGAAGATCAAATCAAAAAGTTAGATGGTTCAGACATTGCTGAACTTTCGGAACAGGTTGCATTTTTAATTTTGAAAAGAGAATGGATGAAAGTTTGGTTTAGAAATAAACTCTAACAAACGGCATAAATGCTTCGCTATACACCAAATCGTTTTTATTGAACAATACATTATAACGAATACCAATAGTAACGTTTCCAGTATAATACCCAGCGCCTAAATACAAAGCCGTATTCCAAAAATTCTTTTTTGCATCAAAGTCTGGAAATTCTTGATTGACACGCAATTGCTCAAGCTCCACAGAAAGTTGAATTTCTTCAAGAGGTCGAACCAAACCAATCAAACTTCCTCCATAAACATAGGAATTGTAATTCACGTCGCGATCATCTACCTTGATATAGCTTCCCTGCAATCCGACACCGGCAGCAAATATCTCGTTAAAATTGTATATCGCACTCGGCGCAATACTAATGTTAGTAAAGCCAGAACCCACACTCAGTCCAAATCCACCGCCAAACTGCACGTTTTGCCAAAAGTCATTTTTAGGTTGTTGCTGCGCGAAAGTCACAGCTGAAAAAACAGTCGCAAAAAAGGTAAAAATGAATTTAAATTTAACTTGTAAACAACGAGATTTAGACATAAAAAAAGCTTTTTTTGATAAACGATAAAAGTATCTAAAATAATTAAAATTTTATTGGTTTTATTGTACTTTTGCGTAACATTTTTACAAATTAGGACATTTAACAAGACTTATGGATAGGTTTTCCTTTTTAAACGCAGCACACACCGAATTTTTCGCCGATTTATACGAGCAATACACAGAAAGTCCAGATAGCGTAGAACCTAGTTGGAGAAGTTTCTTTCAAGGTTTCGATTTTGGAATGACCACCTACAACGAGGAGCAAGCTGTTCATCAAATGGCAAACATGGCGTCCAATGCTGTTCAGAGCGGCGCAGCTTCAGATAAAATATTAAAAGAATTCAACGTTCTTAAACTTATCGACGGTTACCGAACGCGTGGACATCTTTTTACTAAGACCAATCCGGTTCGTGATCGCCGAATCTTCTTGCCTAATTTACAGCTTGAAAATTACGGGCTTTCCAACGACGACTTAAATACCGTTTTTGATGCGGCAAAAGTACTCGGGCATCAACCGTCGACGTTGCAAGATATTTTGACTCATTTACGAAATGTCTACTGTCAACATATCGGAATTGAATATATGTACATGCGAAATCCAGAGTGGATTCAATGGATTCAAGACCGCATCAACATCAATGACAACCAACCCAACTTCACCAACGATCAAAAGAAAAACATTCTCAGCAAACTCAACGAAGCGGTTTCTTTCGAGAATTTCTTACACACCAAATACGTTGGACAAAAACGTTTTTCACTCGAAGGCGGCGAATCCATCATTCCAGCACTCGATGCGCTGATTGAAGCCGCAGCAGAAAAAGGCGTAGAGCAATTCGTCATGGGAATGGCGCACCGTGGTCGTTTGAACGTGTTGGCTAATATTTTTAGAAAATCAACCCAAGATATTTTCTCCGAATTTGACGGGAAAGATTACGACCAAGAATATTTTGATGGCGATGTAAAATACCATTTGGGTTTAACATCGGATAGAAAAACAAGCACAGGAAAACATATCAATATCAATTTAGCGCCGAATCCGTCTCACCTAGAAACGGTTGGTGCCGTAATTGAAGGAATTACCCGTGCAAAACAAGATCATTATTTTCCAGAAGATTTCTCGAAAGTGTTGCCAATTGCCGTGCACGGTGATGCTGCTATCGCTGGACAAGGAATTCTCTATGAGATCATCCAAATGGCACAACTCGACGGATACAAAACCGGCGGAACCATTCATATTGTCATCAACAACCAAGTCGGTTTTACTACGAATTATCTCGATGCTCGTTCGTCAACGTATTGCACCGATGTGGCTAAAGTAACTTTGTCGCCTGTATTGCACGTCAATGCGGATGATGCAGAAGCCGTGGTGCACGCGATGTTGTTTGCCCTCGACTTTAGAATGCAATTCGGACGCGATGTTTTCATCGATTTACTGGGATACAGAAAATACGGACACAACGAAGGTGATGAACCTCGTTTCACCCAACCAGTACTATATAAAATCATTGCCAAGCACAAAATCCACGAGATATTTATGGGACAAATTATTGGCAGAAGGAGTTATCGACGGCAATTTCGTCAAAGATTTAGAATCGGCTTACAAACTCGATCTAGATCAAAATCTCGAAGCCTCACGTAAAAAAGATTTAACGATCATCACGCCTTTCATGCAAAATGAATGGCAAGGATTCCAGCAAGTCTCCGACGATGTGATGTTGCAAAAAGTAGATACGACTTTCCCTAAAAAAGGATTGACCGAAATAGCCGATGTGATTTGTAATCTTCCCAAAGACAAAAAATTCATCAGCAAAATCGAAAAACTAATCAACGATCGTAAAACAATGTTCTTCGAATCCAATGCCCTCGACTGGGCAATGGCGGAAACATTAGCGTATGGTTCCTTAATGACCGAAGGTTATAATGTTCGTATTTCTGGACAAGACGTAGAACGAGGAACGTTCTCCCACCGTCACGCAGTGGTGAAAGTAGAAGACAGCGAAGAAGAAGTGGTGCTCTTATCAAATCTTAAGAACGCCGAAGGTAAATTCTATATTTACAATTCGTTCTTGTCAGAATATGGTGTACTCGGATTTGATTACGGTTACGCTCTTGCAAGTCCAAATACGCTAACCATTTGGGAAGCACAATTTGGAGATTTCAGCAACGGAGCGCAAATTATGATCGACCAATACATCTCGTGCGGCGAAGACAAATGGAACAACCAAAACGGAATTGTCTTACTCTTGCCACACGGTTACGAAGGACAAGGCGCGGAACACTCTTCAGCAAGAATGGAGCGTTACCTTCAACTTTGTGCAAGACACAATATGTTCGTTGCTGATTGCACCACACCAGCCAATTTCTTTCACTTGTTGCGCCGTCAAATGAAAACCAAATACCGCAAACCATTGGTCGTATTCACGCCGAAAAGTTTGTTGCGTGATCCAAGAGTCGTTTCAACGGTTGAGGAATTTGCAACCGGTAGTTTCCAAGAAACGATTGATGATACGGCTGTGAATAAAAAAGACGTCAAAACATTGGTATTTTGCACTGGTAAATTCTATTATGATTTGCATACCGAAAGAGAAAATCTCGGACGAAAAGACGTGGCACTCATCAGAATTGAACAATTATTCCCATTGCCAACCGAACAATTAAAAGCCATTATCGCAAGTTATTCGAAAGCCGACGATTTCGTTTGGGCACAAGAAGAACCAAAGAATATGGGCGCTTACAGCTATATGTTAATGAATTTCGATCTCGTAAAATGGAGATTGGCATCGCTCAAAGCCTACGCAGCACCAGCAGCAGGAAGTTATACACGAGCCAAACGCCGTCAGGCCGATGCAATCCGAATGGTATTTGATAAAAATTTATTTCAATAATGAGAGTTAATCCTGCTGTCACTATATCTTTTGCGGCGAACACCGCCACAAAAGGATGCCGTTCCATCAGGGCTAGGGCACCAAATAAAAAACAACACAACGTTCAAAATTTAAAATAAGTTACAATGATTTTAGAAATGAAAGTGCCTTCACCAGGCGAGTCCATCAAAGAAGTTGAAATCGCCACTTGGTTAGTCAAAGACGGTGATTATGTAGAAAAAGACCAAGCCATTGCCGAAGTCGATTCTGATAAAGCCACACTCGAATTGCCTGCAGAAGCCAGCGGAATCATCACACTCAAAGCCGAAGAAGGCGATGCAGTTGCCGTAGGCGCTGTGGTTTGCTTAATCGATACTAGTGCCGCTAAGCCTTCGGGTGCCGCGCCGGTGGCTGAAGCTAAAGTGGAGGCTCCTAAGGCAGAAGCTCCTAAAGTAGAAGCAAAACCAGCGGCTGCACCAGCGCCAACTTCCTACGCTACCAACACACCTTCACCAGCAGCGAAGAAAATTCTAGACGAGAAAAACATACAACCTTCAGATATAGTAGGAACAGGAAAAGACGGTCGCATTACTAAAGAAGATGCAGTAAGCGCCATTCCTTCGATGGGAACACCGACTGGTGGAAACCGTGGTTCTAGTCGCACTAAATTATCGATGTTGCGTCGTAAAGTGGCCGAAAGATTGGTGGCTGCGAAAAACGAAACTGCGATGTTGACGACTTTTAATGAAGTAAACATGTCGCCAATTAACGCAGTGCGTAACGAATATAAAGATGCTTTCAAAGCAAAACACGGTGGATTAGGTTTGGGCTTTATGTCGTTCTTTACGAAAGCCGTAACAAGAGCATTACAACTCTATCCAGATGTGAACTCAATGATAGACGGAACGGACAAAATCGCGTACGATTTCTGCGATATTTCAGTTGCCGTTTCTGGTCCAAAAGGTTTGATGGTTCCTGTAGTTCGCTCGGCTGAAACCTTAAGTTTCCGCGGTATCGAAGCAGAGATCAAACGTTTGGCCATCCGCGCTCGTGATGGGCAAATCACTGTTGATGATATGACAGGCGGAACGTTTACGATTTCAAACGGAGGTGTTTTTGGAAGTATGTTGAGTACACCAATTATCAACCCGCCACAATCCGGAATTCTCGGCATGCACAACATTATTGAGCGTCCGATTGCCGTAAATGGTCAAGTAGAAATTCACCCGATGATGTACGTGGCGTTATCTTACGATCACCGAATTATCGACGGAAGAGAATCGGTTGGTTTCTTGGTTGCCGTGAAAGAAGCGTTAGAAAATCCTGTTGAATTATTGATGGGTGGTGATGCGAAAAAGGCATTGGAATTATAAGAAATTAAATCCCAAAATTCAAATCCCAAATTCAAAAAGAGTTTGGGATTTTTTGTTTATTTGCGTGTTTGCGTGAGCGGTTGCAGCAAAGTGCCGCGCACTGCGGAAGACGCGACCCAAGGAGGAACGACGCCGGGACACGCCCAAAAATTCATTATGAAAAAGAACCAGAAATCAGCCGCGATCGGATTTATTTTTATCACCATGTTGATTGACATCACGGGTTGGGGCATTATCATTCCAGTGATTCCCAAATTGATTGAAGAATTGATTCAAGGTGATATTAGTGAAGCCGCAAAATACGGCGGCTGGTTAGGATTTGCGTATGCGTTTACTCAATTTATTTTTGCGCCATTGATTGGAAATTTGAGCGATCAATACGGGCGACGACCGATTATCTTGATTTCACTTTTCGCTTTTGCCCTAGATTATGTTTTACTTTCCTTCGCACCAACAATTACTTGGCTCTTTATTGGACGAATTATAGCGGGACTCACCGGGGCGAGTATCACGACCGCATCGGCGTATATAGCAGATATCAGTACACCGGAAAACAGAGCCAAGAACTTCGGAATGATTGGCGCTGCGTTTGGTCTGGGCTTCATCATCGGTCCAGTGATTGGCGGTTTGTTGGGCCATTTTGGAGCAAGAGTTCCTTTTTATGCCGCGGCAGTTTTGTGTTTTGTTAACTTTATTTACGGATATTTTATATTACCTGAATCGTTGGCGAAAGAAAATCGTAGAAAATTCGAATGGAAGCGTGCCAATCCAGTTGGTGCTTTGTTGCGGTTGCGAAAACATCCGACATTATTTGGACTGATGTCGGCGATTTTTATTTTGTACGTCGCTTCTCATGCAGTGCAAAGTAATTGGAGTTATTATACGATGTTTCGATTTGGTTGGGACGAAAAAATGGTTGGAATATCATTTGGAATCATCGGACTTCTGGTGGGATTGGTTCAAGGTGTTTTGATTCGATGGATTAATCCGAAGTTGGGCAACGTCAATAGTATTTATGTTGGGATCATCTTATATGCGGTAGGTATGTTTTTGTTTGCATCGGCAACGCAAAGTTGGATGGTGTTTGTGTTTTTAATTCCATATTGTTTGGGAGGCATTGCTGGTCCAGCGATGCAGTCTGTGGTTTCGAGTCAGGTGCTACCTAC
Source organism: Flavobacterium sp. (assembly GCA_016714905.1). GTDB lineage: Bacteria > Bacteroidota > Bacteroidia > Flavobacteriales > Flavobacteriaceae > Flavobacterium. The sequence continues at coordinate 56,470 of JADKBW010000014.1, read as the reverse complement.
TGAGCAAGGAGAAATTCAAGGGACTTTATCAAGCTTAATGAGTGCGAGTGCGATTATCGGTCCACCCGTGATGTCTGGAATTTTTTATTATTTCACCCATGATGAGGCACCGTTTGAGTTTGCCGGAGCGCCATTTGTTTTGGGCGGTTTCTTGATGTTGGTGAGTTTGGTGATTGCGTACTTTTCTTTTAAGAAGCAAAAAAGCCACCTAAAATAGATGGCTTTTGACATTTTATGTTAAGAATTATTCTTTGACGATTTTTATCGTTTTTTCTTGATTTTCAGAGTTAACTTTTACGAAATAAATTCCATTTGCCAGGTCGGTTAAATTAATTTCTGCTTGTACTTCCATTACTTTTTTAGAAAGCACTGTTTGCCCAACTAGAGAAGTAATTTCAACTGAATTTATCGTTTTCGTGTTTTTTAGAAACAAAATGTTTTTTACTGGATTTGGAAAGTAATTGAAATCGCTGAAAGCAAAATTCTCAGTCCCTAAATTTGGGGTTATGGTCGTGGTTGCAATATTGGTCGCGATAGGTGCGTTGAAATCAAAGTAGATATTAGCACTATTAGGAATCACATCTCCAACAGCAATGGAAGTGATTGCTTTTATTTTATAGGTGATGTAACCATGACTTAAAGGCTCGTTGGTAGTTCCCGGTAAATTGATTCCTTCAAAAATAAATTCGTTGCGATTGTTTTTGTTTTTTATCCTACAATTGTGACTGGTACTAATTAGCTGGAATGTGCTCCAATCTAATTTAGCATCTAAATCATTGATCACTTTAACGTTGATGGCGTCTGAAGTTCCAATGTTTTGAAATCGAATGGTGTAGTGTAAATAATCTTGCTGCGCTTTTGCTAATGTGATTGATGCACCTTCATGAACTATAATATCATTGGGGTCTTGCGAGTTAACGACGGTTTGGCTTACCTCACTACTATTGTTGACGGGTGTATAATCTGAGGCAACAGGCGAAATATCTCCCGCAAAAGTAATGACTTGACCTAAATCTACTGTAGGTGGGATGTCCACTTGGAATTTCACATTGTTGATCAACCTGTTTTCAAATGGAGCTAAATTCGAATAATTAAAAACCAAAGTGTTTGTAGTTATTGTATTTGGTGAAGGACTACTGGACAAAAAGGACATTTTTGTATTGTCGAACTGAAAAGTTACTTGACCATTCAGCGTGGTACTTCCGTTGTTCTTAAACCAGATATTATAGAAAGCCGGAAGACCAGGTACGACATTAAATAATGGAATAAGAACAATTTCTACATCGTCGACGTTGCTATTGGCAACTACACAAAAATCGGGGGAGGTTGTGGTTCCAGGCGTGCTAAAATTAAAAACCTGTGTTGCTGGAGTTACTGTAAAATAAGGAGGTAAACCAGTAACAGAAACGGTATTAGTTCCGTTATCTCCAATTAGGTAATATTCTCCTGCGGCATAAGAACGAGTGGTACTTACATATGTACTGGAACCATTTACATTTTGCACTGTGATATTATTTAGATAAGCATCGCTCGCATCACAGCCATTTGCTGTTGCATCATATTTAATTTTACCAATGATTCGGTTTTTCAATACGACTACGTAAGCATAATTGACATAGCAATCACTCGGATTAGAAGCGGCGCATATTTGATAAGGAATAACATAGGTTTCCTCTGGAACAGTTGGCGCAATGGTAATCGTCCCGTTAGAATTTAAAGTAAAACCAGCTGGATTATTTAACGGCGTTAAGATGACATCCGATGATGAAAAAGGGTTGCCGTTAAATGTGTCATTGGTCAATACACTTGCGGTTGTTGTGTTCGGATAATTAGGCGCACCAAAATCATCATAGTTGGCTACTAATACGGAAGGACCAGTTACGGTTATAAATACATTTGCAGAACCACAAGATCCGAAAAAGTTTTCACAAACGGTATAATTGAATACATAAGTTCCGGGAGATGTCCCTGGAGAGACCAATACATTTCCATCGGGATCTATTGACAAACCTGCAGGAATGCTGTTTGTGAAAACAGTACTATTTGAGGAACTTAAAGGTCCTGAGCATTCGCTAAAATCATTTATCAAAACATTTCCAGCTACACCACCTGTAGTATTATCAATTGGATTAAATGAGAAATCATCATCTCCAGCAAAAAGATAGGGCGGAAAGAAATTTATTGTTACATAGCCGATACTACAATTTGAAGGATGTGCTATTTCACATAATTGATAGGTTAAAGTATATTGCGTTGGGAAGAATGGGGATCCAAAATAATTAATATTTCCACTACTATCAATAGTAAATTCAGGATAATTTGATAAATCAGTGATGACCACATCGGCAGGAACAAGAATATTTCCGGGTTGGGTGAAATAAGAAGTCAAAACAGCCGGCACGCCATTTAAAGTGTCAATGAAATCTACATTAGTTCCGCTTCCAAGAACATTTCCAATGGTGCCACCCCAACAAGGACTTATATAAATAGTATCAGGATTGGCAATCAATTGCGTATTGATGGTGACTGTTCCAGTTGCACAAAGCAGCGGATTCGCAATAGAACAAATTTTATACGTTAAAGTGTAGCTGCCTCGTGGCGTGCCTCCAGCGACAACAACATCAGTTCCCGAAATTGAAACGCCAGCATTGGTTGAGGTGAGTTGTGTAATGGTTACGGTACTTAGTGTTGCTGGTGCACTATTCAATACGTCATTGAGCAACACATTTCCTGCAGTCACATTGGATGCGCCATAAACAACACCAAAAGTGTCATCGGCAGCAGAGATTTGTCCGTACGAGATGGTGCTTAACATCAACCCAAAAAACAAAGACAAAAAGCGGTAATTTTTTTTCATGATACAAAAGTTAGAAATCAAATGTATAAAATATAAATGAGCGAAAGCGGATCTGCCAATTTCAATGAGAATTCGATGGGTTTCATCGAGAATTTGATTTAATGAAGGTACAAACAATGATTATAATAATCAATAATCGCCTTTCCCTCTAACAGCACATCGGCACCGATGATGCCTTGAACGGGTTTAGTTTTGTGTTGGGTGAGTGCTTCATTAACATGTGATAAATCAAAAATCACCAAATGAAAATTCTTGTTCTTCCAACGGCCAATTTGCAACTGATTGCTCTTGGCAATTTGTGTAAACATTCCAGTCGCTCCAGCACCAGCGGCTTTGGTTTTTGATTTCCCGGCGGTGAGTTGAAATAGTTCGATACTTTCAAATCCAACACAACTATTACTGGCTCCAGTATCTAAAATGAAATTCCCCTTAACACCATTAATACTGGCTTTGAGAAGTAGATGTTGTGTTTTGGTGACCTTAAAATTGATCTTAGTGTATTTTTCTTTTTTGAGAAGGTCTTGAAGGTGTTTCATTTTTTCTGTCGCTTTGGCGCTAAGGTCGTAAAGTTTTCGCGAATAGTTTGGTTTTAATTGTAATTTTGGGGCATAAAAATTTGCCTTTCTCCATGATGATAATTACTGATACGCACACCCATCTTTACAGCGAAGAATTTGATTTGGACAGAAACGAAATGATGCAACGCGCCATCAATCAAGGTGTGACAAGGTTTTTTGTACCTGCGATTGATTCTTCGTGTACACAATCGATGTATGATTTAGAAAAAGCTTATCCGGAAAATGTGTTTCTGATGATGGGTTTGCATCCAACCTATGTGAAAGAAAATTACGAGGCTGAATTAAAGCACGTTGAAGCGGAATTAGCGAAAAGAAAGTTCTTTGCCATTGGCGAAATTGGCATCGATTTGTATTGGGATAAAACCCATTTAAAGGAGCAGCAGTTTGCTTTTAAACACCAAATTCAATTGGCCAAAAAGCACAAATTGCCATCGTCATTCATTGTAGAGATGCGTTCGATGAAATTTTTGAGGTGTTAGAATCTGAAAAAGGAGACGACTTATTTGGAATTTTTCATTGTTTCACCGGAACATATGAACAAGCTTTGCGCGCCATTTCCTTCAATATGAAACTTGGAATTGGAGGCGTTGTCACGTTTAAAAACGGAAAAATAGATCAGTTTTTAGATCAAATAGATATTGAACATATTGTTCTAGAAACTGATTCCCCTTATTTAGCGCCCATTCCCTATCGAGGCAAGCGAAATGAAAGCAGTTATATTGTCAATGTAGTGCAGAAATTAGCCGAGATTTATTTGCTGTCGGCAGATGAAATAGCAGATATAACGACGCAAAATTCTAAAGACGTATTCCGCATTTAAAGTAAAAAAACAGCAAAAGTTGTCAATAAATTTTGTTCTTTTGTTAAATAAAATGAATTTATTCGATGCAAAAATTTGATGCCATTCGTCCGTTTTACGATGCTGAGATAAATGAGGGAATTCGCTCCTCAATCAATCATCCAATGATGAAAGCGTTGATGAATTTCACCTTCCCAGAAATGCCCGACGAAGTATGGAAAGAGCAGTTGTTAAAGACACATTCCATCCGTGATTTTCAATGTAATTTTATTTATCAATCGGTTCAAAGAGTCTTAGCGAAAAGTTCCGACGGACTGACTACCTCAGGATTTGAAAAATTAGAAAAGAACACGGCCTACCTTTTTATTTCCAATCATAGAGACATTATCCTAGACACTTCTTTGTTGAACGCCTCTTTATTTACGCACGGTTTAGTCATGACAGCTTCGGCGATTGGAGATAACTTAGTGAAGAAGTCGTTTTTGCTAACGTTGTCTAAGCTGAATAGAAATTTCTTGGTTCAGCGTGGTTTGCCGCCAAGAGAATTGTTGCAAAGTTCAAAATTGATGTCGGAGTACATTGGTCAGCTTTTGCTTCGCGAAAATCGATCGGTTTGGATTGCGCAGCGAGAAGGACGAACCAAAGACGGGAACGACGCAACACATCCGGGGGTATTGAAAATGCTGGCCATGGGATCTGATGAAGAAAATTTGATGGACTACTTTAAGAAAATCAAAGTAGTTCCGGTATCGATTTCATATGAGTACGATCCCACTGACGCGCTCAAAATGCCGCAATTGATGGCGGAAGCAAATAACGAGGTTTATATTAAGGAGAAGAACGAAGATTTCATGACTTTACTGAGTGGAATCATGGGTCAGAAGAAACGAATTCATATTCATATTGGCGATGTTTTAGATCATGAGTTAGACGTTATTGCTGCTGAAAATGACAATTCTAATAAGCAAATTCAAGCCTTAGCTCAAGCTATAGATGATTCTATTTTGACTAGTTACAAACTATGGCCAACCAATTATATTGCTTACGATATACTTCATAAAACAAATCAATTTGTTGATTTTTATACAGAAAACGAAAAGCAACTTTTCGAACGTCGATTGGAAATTAAGATAGACCAAAACAATCCGGTAGCTTTAGAAGGTTTTCTAAACATGTATGCGAATCCTGTTGTAAATAAACTACGATATCAGAATGCTCACTAAGCCAAATATTCTTTTGATCTATACTGGTGGTACAATCGGGATGGTCAAAGACTTTGATTCCGGTGCATTAAAAGCATTCAACTTTTCTGAACTACTTCAAAACATTCCTGAACTGAAACAATTGGATTGTCAAATTGAGACGATTTCGTTTGAAACGCCGATTGATTCCTCCAATATGAATCCTGCAAAGTGGATTAAAATTGCGACAATTATCGAAGAGAACTACAGCAAATTTGATGGGTTTGTTGTGCTTCATGGTTCTGACACGATGTCTTATTCGGCTTCTGCTTTAAGTTTTCTACTTGAAAATTTATCTAAACCAGTGGTATTTACTGGATCACAATTGCCCATTGGAGATTTGCGAACCGATGCGAAAGAAAATTTGATCACTGCCATACAAATAGCGTCATTGCAACATAAGCATAAGCCTGTAATTCAGGAAGTTTGTCTATATTTTGAATATAAATTGTATCGTGGCAATCGAACTACAAAGATTAATGCGGAGCATTTCAATGCTTTTTCATCACCTAATTTTCCTGCCATTGCTGAATCGGGTGTGCATCTGAAAGTCATGCAAGAAAGTAGTCCTTCTAAATCAAATAAAAAATTAGTGGTTCACAAAGAATTGGAAGATCAGGTAGTGATTATAAAGATGTTCCCTGGACTCAATGAAACGACACTTTCTGCGATTTTGAATATTCCTAATTTGAAAGGCGCTATTCTTGAAACCTATGGATCAGGAAATGCGCCAACGGACGATTGGTTTATAACTACTTTAAAGAAAGCTATCAAAAAGGGATTGCCAATTGTAAACGTCACACAATGTTCAGGCGGTAGTGTCAATATGGGGCAATACGAAACCAGTTCAACATTAAAGAAGATTGGTGTAATTTCCGGAAAAGACTGTACTACAGAAGCTGCGGTTACTAAGTTAATGTATCTTCTTGGGCAGAAGGTCGCCCCCAATGTTTTCAAAACAATCTTTGAAACTTCAATACGTGGAGAGATGTCATAATTTTTAGAATTTAATTTTCTTAAACGGAATTTTTTATGGTTCTTTGCAGCCTTAAAATTAAATAGAGAGGTGGCCGAGTGGCTGAAGGCGCACGCTTGGAAAGCGTGTATATGGCAACATATCGAGGGTTCGAATCCCTTCCTCTCTGCAATAAAACCGAAGCGTTAGCTTCGGTTTTTCTTTTTTAGAAACTGCGTTGAAAGTTTACTTTCAAAGCAGTTTCTAAAAAAGAAAAACAAGCCTTTGAAAAGGCTAGGTTTTGTTGACAGTTCTCTCCAACAGGGATCACCAGAGGTAATCTCAGTCGGTGAAAGTTTACTTTCATAAGCATTTACTACAAAATAAAAACAGCCTTTGTAAAAGGCGAGGTTTTATTGACAGTTCTCCCCAATAGGGATCACCAGAGGTAATCCCAGCGTGGTAAAGTTTACTTTCAAAAGCAGTTTCTAAAAAAGAAAAACAAGCCTTTGAAAAAGGCTAGGTTTTGTTGACAGTTCTCCCAATTTGGGATCACCGCAGGTAATCCGTGCAGTTGAAAGTTTACATTCAAACATAGTTCAATAAAAAAAGAGTCTTCATTGAAGACTCTTTTTTTTATAATAATTATATTTTACTTTCCTTTATTTGCCTCAGCAATATATTTTTCCAAAGCCATGGTCATAGACGGTGTTTCTGGAGTAGGTGCCAATATATCAATTCGCAAACCATGCTCTAAAGCTTCTTTTTGAGTGGTGCTGCCAAAAACAGCGATTCGAGTGTCATTTTGTTTGAAGTCGGGAAAATTCATGAATAATGATTTAATCCCAGTTGGACTAAAGAAGGCCAAAATATCGTAATAAACATCCGCTAAATCTGACAAGTCACTCATCACTGTTTTGTAAAAAGTAGCCTGTGTCCAATCAACTTTAAGATTGTTTAACGTCTGTGGTGCATCTGCATTCAATTGATCAGAAGCAGGAAGCAAAAACTTTTCGTCTTTGTATTTCTTGATTAATGGAGATAAGTCAGCAAAATCTTTTTGACCAACATAAATTTTACGTTTTCTGTAAACAACGTATTTCTGCAAATAGAACGCAATGGCTTCGGATTGACAAAAATATTTCAGCCCTTCAGGAACTTTAAAACGCATCTCTTCTGCCACTCTGAAAAAATGATCAACAGAATTTTTACTCGTCAAAATAATTGCGGAGTAATTGTTAAGGTCAATTTTTTGTAATCGTACGTCTTTAGCATTTACGCCCTCAACGTGAATAAAAGGTCTGAAATCAACTTTTACTTTATGCTTCTGCTGCAAGTCAAAGTACGGAGAGTTTTCTACTTTAGGTTCCGGTTGTGACACCAAAATTGTTTTCACTTTCATATTGACATTTTCTAAATATGCTAACTTTTTGTAAACCAATAATAGATAAAATAGTACGGTGCTATTTCGAGTGCGCAAAGATATAAAATAAAATAAAACAACTTGCCGAATAATAAATTTTGATAATTCTTCAAAGAAACGACATAAGTTAACAGATTTGTTGCGGCAATAATGGTAATAATTCCATAAAACAACAAATCTGATGTATTTGTGTTGTAAAACAATATGGCATTGATAGGAAGTAGCAAAACGCCAATATACGTTCTGTAAGTCACCTTTTGTAAATTGAATTGATCAGCAAATTCATCAATAGCAAAAGAAGTTGCGATTATTTTTTCGATTAGGAATTTTGAAAGCACAAATACACTTAAGAAAGTACAAATTTGAACAAACAAAATCCAGTCGGTTTTTGAAAGGTTATAAAAATGATGCAACGTTAATTGTATAAAGAAAGAGATGGAGATTAATTGTACCACAAACAAAAAGATTGTAAATCCACTCATTAAGTAAGAAGCATCACGATAGATTTTCGTGTATTTGTCGGAAACAACTAGTTTCATAAAATCTTGAAAGCGCGTTTCAAAAACTGACTTTACCACTGCAATAATCGTAAATAAGATTACAAAAATTATCGTTGCCCAGTCTTGGATTCCTATAATTCTTGGCTGTAATACGGTTTCTATCATATCGTTGCAAAAATACTAAAAATAGCTACATAATTGGTCTTGTTTTTACTTTTTACCTAATTTTGATTCGAGGGATTGAAGCAAAAAGCAATTCTTCGATTTATCTCCTTTTATTATCATTTTCTTAAGGAGCAACTCCCATAAAAAGTTTATTTTTGTTCATTATTTAGCCAAAAGAATGACTGACGGAATTGTAATTATCCCCACTTATAACGAAATTGAAAATATCGAGACGATTATTAGAGCGGTTTTCTCTCTTCATAAACCTTTCGACGTCTTAATCGTTGATGATAATTCACCCGACCATACGGCTGCTAAAGTGATAGCGCTGCAAAACGAGTTCAAGGATCGATTGTTTCTTGAAAAAAGAAATAAGAAGGCTGGTTTAGGCACTGCTTATGTTCATGGATTTCAATGGGCACTTGCACGACAATATCAGTTTGTTTTTGAAATGGATGCCGATTTTTCTCATAATCCGGCAGATTTGGAAAAATTATATCAGGCTTGTCATTTCGGGGAAGCTGATGTAGCTATTGGATCACGCTATGTTACTGGGGTGAATGTGGTAAACTGGCCGCTCAGTCGAGTGCTCATGTCTTATTTTGCATCGGTATATGTAAAAATCATTACCGGGATGAAGATTCATGACGCAACAGCAGGATTTATTTGTTATAAAAGAAGTGTCTTAGAAGGAATCAACATTGAGAGAATTCACTTTATTGGATATGCCTTTCAGATTGAAATGAAATATCGTACTTTTTGTAAAGGATTTCGAATTGTTGAAGTTCCTATTATTTTTACAGATCGAACCAAAGGGGAATCAAAGATGAGCAATGCAATAATAAAAGAAGCTGTTTTTGGAGTCATCTCTTTAAGAATTAGAAAACTTTTTAATCGTTTGTAATGAATAGAATTTTAATTAAGAACGCTAAAATTGTCAATGAAGGAAGTGTATTTGAGGGAGATGTTCTCATTGAAAACGAATTCATTGTGGAAATTGCGGAGAGTATTAGCGCAAAATCGCCATCGACCAAAATTATTGATGCGGAAGGGAATTACTTGATTCCGGGGATGATCGATGACCAAGTTCATTTTAGAGAACCAGGATTGACGCATAAAGGCGATATCGCTTCAGAGTCGAGGGCAGCAGTGGCAGGAGGAATTACCTCTTTTATCGAACAACCCAATACTATTCCTAATGCAGTTACCCAAGAAATATTAGAAGAAAAGTACAAAATTGCCGCCGAAAATTCCTATGCGAATTATTCTTTTATGTTGGGCGGAACCAATGATAATTTAGAAGAAATTCTAAAAACAAATCCCAAAAATGTTGCAGGATTAAAGTTGTTTTTGGGTTCTTCAACCGGTGATATGCTTGTCGACAGTTCGGCCGAATTGGAGCAAATATTTTCCAACACCAAATTATTGATTGCAGTACATAGCGAAGATGAAACTACTGTAAAAGAAAATCTCGAAAAATTCAAAGCCATCTACGGCGATGAAATTCCAGTTAAGTATCACCCAGAAATTAGAAGTGTTGAAGCTTGTTATAAGTCGACAGCAAAGATTGTCGATTTAGCAAAGCGCACCGGAGCTCGACTGCATGTTTTTCATATCTCGACAGCCAAGGAATTGGAGTTTTTTAGCAATAAAGTACCTGTAGAAGAAAAGAAAATTACCGCAGAAGTTTGTATTCATCATCTGTGGTTTTCCGATGCCGACTATGAAACAAAAGGCAACTTAATCAAATGGAATCCAGCAGTAAAGTCTAGTGCTGACAGAGATGCGCTTTGGGAAGCTTTGCTTGATGATCGTATCGATGTTATTGCAACTGATCATGCGCCTCATACTTTAGAAGAAAAGAAACAAAATTATTTGAAAGCGCCGTCTGGCGGACCACTTGTGCAACATGCTTTGGTTGCACTTTTTGAAGCGTACCATCAAGGAAAAATATCTATTGAAAAGATCGTCGAGAAAACAGCGCACAACCCAGCAATACTTTTCCGAATTGAGAAACGAGGTTTTATAAAAGTGGGTTACTTTGCCGATTTAGTAATTGTCAATGCGGGTTTGCCTTGGAGTGTGAAAAAAGAGAACATACTTTATAAATGTGGCTGGTCTCCTTTTGAAGGATTTACATTTAAATCACGAATTACACATACTTTAGTAAATGGGCAATTGGTTTATTCCAATTTTAAAGTAAAAGAAATTCGTGGCGGAAAAAGGCTGCAGTTTGATCGATAAAACACTGAAAATGAAAAAAATAATTTGGATTTTAGGTTTAATGTTAGGTCTAATCGGTTGCAATAATCTGCCAATTGAAAAGCCTGATAACCTCATCGCTGAAGATAAGATGACCGATATCTTATATGACCTAACATTGTTAGACGCCATAAAATTGCAAAACCCTTATGATACTATCAAGCAATCGATAAGACCTCGAGAGTTTATCTATAAGAAATACAATATTGATAGTTTGCAATTTGTCAGAAGTAACCAATATTATATTTCACAAATTGAGACCTACAAAAAAATGTACGAACAGGTCAATGAGCGATTGCAAAATAAAAAGTCTGAGAATGACTTGTTGTTAAAAAAAGGCGGAGCCGCTGCGCCATCCATTCCTTCTAGCGATGACACTCCACAAGTGCAATAGATTATTGCTGTAAATACATTTTAGCGGTAGTCACGATACAGTGATTTATACTTTGAAACGGAAAAGGATAAATTGATTTTATTTTGTCGTTAGCGTAGTGATTTTTTCGATGTAAAGTTGCTACCATCAGTTTGCTCAAGTTTCTTTTCTTTCTAAATAAAAATGAAAAAATCCAATCGAGTCTCCAAGCAATTGCTGAAATGGAAGGAGTCGCATAGAATTTAGGCGGCGCCACTTGCAACGCATCTGCGATTTTTTCCAGCACATCATCAAATGAAAGGTTTTCAGAAATCAGACAGTAGCGTTCTTCATTTGTATTGATTTTCATACAATGAAGCATGCACTTGACAACATCATGAACCGATATAAATCCAGTGGTCCCTCGCGTGTAGAACGACATTCCATTTTTGATTTTTGAAAAGATTTTTCCGCTACCATGTTCCCAAAAACCAGGACCAATGATCACTCCAGGATTGACAATCAACACATTCAAACCTTCTTGTTTGCCGCGCCACACTTCCATTTCGGCCCCATATTTTGAGATGGCATAGTCACTGTGGGGAAGTTCAGGATTCCATTCGGTCGCTTCTGTTATAATTGTTTCATGTTCCTTCAAGTCTCCCAAAGCAGCAATAGAACTGACGTAACAAAGTTTTTTAATTTTATAATCGATACAGAAGTTCACAATATTTGCTGTTCCTTCAATGTTGCTTTTTCGCAATGAATCTTCGTCATTAGGATCAAAAGAAATTTGTGCCGCACAATGGTAGACTTGTTCGATATTTTCAAAAGCAGCCTCTAAAGTGGTAACATCAATAATATCTGCCTGTATCCATTGTATATTTTCGAATAATGGCTCTTTGTTATACTCTTGAAATAAAGTTTTTGTCTTTTCTTTTGAAATCTCACTTCTAAATATAGCCCGAACGGTTGAATGATTTTCCAACAAGGTCAATATCAAATGTGATCCGAGCAAACCTGTAGCTCCAGTGACTAGTATCATGAGGCAAAAATAGTGTTTAATCAGCTAATCGTGTATTTGCTGATTCTAAAAAAACACAAAAACAATGACACAGTTGCACAATCAACCAAATCAACGATTAAACGATTAAACAAATCCACGATTCCACATTAAATTTTATCTTTGCCGCAAATTAATTTGAAATGAAGAATATTATCGCAGAATTGCAATGGCGCGGATTGGTTCATGATATCATGCCTGGCACGGAAGAGCAGTTAATGAAAGAAATGACGACGACTTATATCGGATTTGACCCAACTTCTGATTCGTTGCATATTGGGAGTCTGGTTCCGATTATTTTGTTGGTTCATTTAGAAAAATTTGGACACAAACCAATTGCCTTGGTGGGTGGCGCAACAGGAATGATTGGCGACCCGTCTGGGAAGTCTGACGAAAGAAATCTTCTTGATGAAGCGACTTTAAATCACAATGTGGAAGGAATCAAACGCGTATTATCTCGTTTTATCAATTTTAATTCGACTGAAAAAAACGCTGCCATTCTGGTGAATAATTACGATTGGATGAAGAATTATTCCTTCATCGACTTTGCACGGGAAGTGGGAAAACGAATTACGGTCAATTACATGATGGCGAAAGATTCGGTTAAGAAAAGACTGTCCGGCGAAGGTGAAGGAATGTCGTTTACGGAGTTTACGTATCAATTGATTCAAGGGTACGATTTCTACCACTTGCACAAACACTACCATTGTTTATTGCAAATGGGAGGCAGTGATCAATGGGGAAATATTACCACGGGAACGGAATTGGTGCGTCGTATGAATCCCGAAGGCGCGAAAGCATTTGCGATGACCTGCCCTTTGATTACCAAAGCCGATGGATCAAAATTCGGAAAATCTGAAGGCGGAAATATTTGGTTGGATGCGGATAAGACTTCGGTGTATAAATTCTATCAATTTTGGTTGAATACCACTGATGTTGATGCTGAGAAATATATCAAGATTTTTACGTTTTTGGATGAGGCAACGATAAATACTTTGATTGCAGCGCATCAAGCAGAACCACATTTGAGATTATTGCAACGCAAATTAGCTGAAGAAGTGACGGTTTTTGTGCATTCCAAAGAGGAATTGGATAAAGCTATTCAGGCATCTGGGATTTTATTTGGAAATGCCAGTGCTGACGATTTAAAACAATTAGATTCCGCTACTTTCTTAGAAATATTTGACGGCGTTCCGCAAGCTGAAATCTCCAAAATGGATGTAGAAAACGGAATTGATATTGTCACGTTATTAAATGAAAAAACAGGATTTCTAAAATCGAATGGAGAAGCCCGACGCGCGCTGGCTGAGAACTCAATAGCCGTTAATAAAGAAAAAGTTGCTGAAGAATTCCTGTTGACTTCAAAAGATTTAATCAACAATCAATTCGTATTATTACAAAGAGGGAAAAAGAATTATTTTGTGGTGCGTATGATTTAATTATCAATTATCAATTATCAATTATCAATTATCAATTGATTCACATTACCATCAAGTTACAACCCCGAATATCACTCGTGTCAAAACGTCCCAATACTTCGAAAGTCGCATTGGGATTTTTTTTGCCCAAATCTTGCGTGGCGATAAAGGAACAGGAATTAATATTCGCCAAGTCGATGACATTGATGCCACCGGTTTTTCCGTCAGCAACATATTGCAACGCATCTTCGGTATCGCGAATGAAAATCTGCATCCACGGTGGACATTCAAAAACGCCATTCCCCAAAGAGTACGCTTGCGACAATAATTCTGTCATGCCATATTCAGAATGAATGGAAGCAACACCAAATCCATCGCACAAAATCTCGTGCAATTCCTGGCGGATGAGTTCTTTACGTTTGCCTTTCATCCCGCCTGTTTCCATGATAATGGTATGATGCAATTGGAATTTTTGCATTTCAATCAAATCCAACAAAGCGTAAGTTACCCCAATAAGTATTACGTTTTGGCCCGACTGATCTAGCGCCGTGAGTTTGCTGATGAGTTCTTCGTAATTGTTAAGATAAAAACCGCTATCGGGATTGTTGGTTCTCTCGATTAAGTCGTTGACCATATAAATTAAAGACGAACCCTCGCGTTCTAGATAAGATGGAAGCAAGGCTAACACAACATAATCTTCGATGTTACCATAAAACTGGGAAAAGGCTTGACGATAGCTATTTTCATATAGCGAAAGGTCAGACACGAAATGGTTACTGGTTGTCATTCCAGTGGTGCCGCTGCTCGTAAAGGTTGTTTGAATAGGATTTTCGCCCGAAACAACTTGATGGCTTTTGAAAAATTGGATAGGAAGAAACGGAATTTGCAGCAGTGATTTTACCTGTTGTTTTTCTACTTTTAAATGTTGACAAAATTCATGATACACCAAATTGTGTTCGTATTGATAGCGAAACACTTTCAACGCGATTTTTTCAAATTGCTTTTGATTAGAAATAGAGAATATGTCAGCAGGATTAATCAAGAATTCTTTTTGACAAAAGTAGGAAATAAAAAAAACTCCAACGGTTAGGTTGGAGTTTTTCGAATTTTAAGCTATTTTTTAATTATTTTAAAAATTTCAAAATCACCATCTTCTAAGAAAACTTGTACTGTAAAGACTCCGCTTTTTTCGCGAGAAATATCAACAATAATTGTATCTTGAAAATTATAATCATTAAAAAACACTAATTTTCCAATATCGATTCTATTTACAAATACTTTGGAGATTTTTCTAGAAGAAGCATTATCTATATTGAAGATTCCATCGTTTGGATTTGGAAATAACATTAGTGTTCCTTCTTCTGTTATTAATCGAATTCTAGTCTCGACAAATGGCGGGTCTTGTGGACTAGTAGTTGCAGAAGGTAGAATATTATACTTGAATTATTTCTGTCTAAGATATGAGATTATTCAATACAAAGTATAAAATTGTATAGACAAGAATTGTACGCTTTATTTTCAAATTAAAAATTACTTTTGATTTAAATATAATCTCACTCATGAAAGTATATAATCTTCTCAAAATAAATCATTTAATAAAAAGTCATCGCATAAAATTTTTTGGGCTATGGCTACTTAATGTGACTAATAGAAGAACCTTGGGAGTTTTTTTAGATCCTGCTTTAGCGTGCAATTTTCGTTGTAAAATGTGCAATTTCAGCAATGATAACTACGTTAAAGAAAAAATGAAAGGAGTTTTAAAAGAAGAAGACCTTGAACAAATAGCAAAGGTAAGTTTTAAAAATGCTTTAAAACTTCAAATAGGTTGTGCTGCCGAACCAACACTTTTTAAACATAACCAAAAATTGATTGCAATAGCTAAACGATATAAGGTACCACATATTAGTATGGTTACTAATGGTAATTTATTAACTGAAGTAGATATAACTAATTATGTTAATGCAGGATTAAATGAATTTATTATCTCTGTTCACGGAGTTACCAAAGAAACTTATGAAAGTTTTATGGAAAAGGGAAGTTTCGATTTATTTCATCAAACATTAGCTTTAATATCTGAACAAAAAAAGACAAACCCTCAATTGTTATTACGGATAAACTATACCTTTAATGAAGACAACTTTTACGAATTAACTGATTTATTTACTTCATATAAGCAGTATGCTATTGATATTGTACAACTAAGACCAATAGATAGAGTTGGTGAAGGGACAGTTTACAACAATTATAGCCTAAAAAAAATAGAAATTGATTATAAAACCGTTTCTAATCAATTAAAAGTAGAAGCACAAAAAAGAGCGATTACTTTTATTTATCCAAGTTCTATTAGTCGAAATGAAGAACAATCATCTATTGTAAAAACTGCAAATAATAGTAATTATTTAGTGCCATTTGTATCTTGTTATATATCGCCAAGATTTTATTGGAAAGAAGGTTTTGATTATAAAAACGAGACTTTTTTTGAATGGAAAAAACGGATAGGTTGGAATAAAGAACTATTTAAATATATCTTTATTTCTAAAAAAATAAATTAGACTTAATAAATAGAAATATACTTAATTATTCTATAGACGTGAATTAGTTTAATGAATATAACTAAACGTTATGAATTGGAAAATCAAAGCATTACTACAAAAAGGGTTGGCATTAACTAAGTTAGGGGATAAACTTAATCACCTGCCAGTTACATTTAATAAAAAATACCATCAAAATGTTTTTTTATACCAAACTCATGAATGCTTGAGAAAGTTTAGTCATCCCATATTCAGAATGAATGGAAGCAACACCAAATCCATCGCACAACATCTCGTGCAATTCTTCGCGGATGAGTTCTTTACGTTTGCCTTTCATGCCGCCCGTTTCCATGATAATGGTATGATGCAATTGGAATTTTTGCATTTCAATCAAATCCAACAAAGCGTAAGTTACCCCAATAAGTATTACGTTTTGGCCCGACTGATCTAGCGCCGTGAGTTTGCTAATGAGTTCTTCGTAATTGTGAAGATAAAAACCGCTATCGGGATTGTTGGTTCTCTCGATTAAGTCGTTGACCATATAAATTAAAGACGAACCCTCGCGTTCTAGATAGGATGGAAGCAAGGCCAACACTACATAATCTTCGATGTTACCATAAAACTGTGAGAAGGCTTGAAGATAACTTGATTCGTATAAAGATAAGTCAGACACGAAATGGTTACTGGTTGTCATTCCGGTTGTGCCGCTACTTGTGAAGGTTGTTTGAATGGGATGGTCTCTTGTAACGACCTCATGGCTTTTAAAAAATTGTATGGGAAGAAATGGAATTTGCAGCAGTGATTTTACCTGTTGTTTTTCTACTTTTAAATGTTGACAAAACTGGCGATAAACCCCATTGTTATCGTATTGATAGCGAAACACTTTCAAGGCGATTTTCTCAAATTGCTTGCCACTGGAAATAGAGAATATGTCAGAAGTTGTGATCAAGAATTCTTTTTGACAAAAGTAGGAAATAAAAAAAACTCCAACGGTTAGGTTGGAGTTTTAAGTATGTGGTGTAAGTAAATTACTTAATAACTAATTTTCTTGTAGCAGTTTTACCAGCTTCTGTAATTTTTACGAAGTAAACACCTTTGTTTAAAGAAGCAACATTGATAGGTTGATCAGTTACAGTTGTATTGATCACTTGTTTTCCTAAAACGTCGAACAAGATTACAGATTTTGCATCGTTGTTATCTGTGGTAATGTTTAGAATTCCATTGGTTACAGGATTTGGATATACTTGTAAACCTGCGATTTCATTTTCTTGAACGGCAAGCGTACCTTGACCAAAAGCAACGTTATCAATTCTCCAAGTTCCACCTGTTGTACCATATGTAGAAGGAGGAGTTCCAGCATAATTAACAGCAGAATAATCTCCCGTTCCTGGATCAAAAATAGAAACGATTCTGAATCTAAAAGCATCATTACCGCCACAACCAGCTGGCAAGTTCAAACGAACCATTGGATTTGCAGTGAATGCATTAGTTAAAAGTCCACCATTATTACCCAAAACTATCCAATTAGTTCCGTCTGTAGTATATTCATATTGTTGCCATCTTGAAGCAGTGTTAGAACCTCTTGGGTCAAAAGTAACGTAGATTGGATCAGGAAACGCACCCGTTGGAACAGCGAATTCGTAACCAGCAGTTCCAGAAGCGGTTAAAGTTGCAGGAAATGTTTTAATGCTATATGCTTTTCCTGTTGAAGGATTACCAGCAGGCATCAAACCAGCAGTAAGGCTATCTTCAACTCCTCCAATGATTGAAAAAGTTCCAGAACCTGTTGTTGGCAACATTGCAGTAGCAGGAACAAGATCATCGAAATTCCATTCTGTGAAAGTTTGAGCATTCATTGTCGCAGCAAAAGCAACAAATAATAAAGTGTAAAGTTTTTTCATTTTTAAGTTTTTAAATTTTAGACTACAAATATAGGAAGTAATTTCTTTTGCATAAAAGAAAAAAAGGTAAAATAAAGATTAAGGGAATGTAAGGAGGAAAAACAACTACTTGACAATCAATTTTCTAGTAGCGGTAGCTTCGCCTTCGCGAATTTTGATGATATAAACACCAGGAGAAAGTGTGGCAATATTCAACTCTTTAGAAGATATAGTAGCTTGCAACACTTTTTTACCCAAGACATCAAAAATCATAACTTCCTTATCCATAGCAGATTTAGAAGTGATGTAGATTTTACCAGTACTCACCGGGTTCGGATAAAAACTCAAACCATCTATAACAGATTGCTGTCTGTTTTCCTGAGCGAAAGCGCCAAGCGAAAACAAGCAAACGATAATGATAGTATAGAAGTATTTATTTCTCATGAGATTTTACTTGGTGGTAAAGATAGGAATTAAAATCAAAATAAAAACATAAAAAAAACACCTCTTGTGAAAGAGGTGTTTTTTGATAAAAAATACAAATATTTTAGTTCAATAAGTTGATTCCTTCAACAATAGTCCATGCTCCTGGTGTGATTGAAGCGCCAGTAGCTTCTCCTAAAGTATAATTAGCAGGATCAAAAATCACCGTTATCCCACTTGCGCCCGCAAATTGTGACGTACCATCGTTGATTTTTACATTGCTTAATTTGATTTTACCACTCTCTACTTGCCCTGTATTTGTAGCGGCATCTTGAATTCTTACAGCAGTAGCACCATCAGTTGTGTAACCAGAAATTAGAATGTTAGAAAAATCACCATTTCCTTGTTTTTTAAATTGGATTGCATCGTATTCAGCAGCAGAAGTTCCGCCCTCTGTAACCGTTCCAGCGGCTCTCTTCAAAGTAATATTTGTGATTTTTGGAGAAAAATCGTTATTAACGCTTTTAGCCTCTACTTCCATACCGAAGTTTCCTGTGCCAACTTGTGATGCATACCAATTGCTATTCAATTGACCTTTCCAACCATCTTGCCAGTCGAAAGAGTCATCAGAGTTTCCGTACGATATTAAGTTGGTTCCGCTAACAGTTCCACCGTAAAACTCATAACCATCATCAGCTCCTTTGTAAGAAACTAAATTTTCTAAGATCGTTCCTGAACCTACAGAGTAGAAAGAAAAACCGTTCATTTCACTTGTTCCGTCTGTAATTTTCTTACCTGCATATTCTACACGTACATATCTTAATGTCCCACCATTGTGAGTATCATTAGAACCGCCATAAGTATACGCTGTTCCTGTAATTGAACTAGTAAGCCCGTCTTCAGAATTAGCAGTCGCTACTGAACTTGCACCAACAATGGGCGCATCACCATACATAATAATTCCTCCCCAAGACCCTGCAACTTTAGTCAGGTGCGTGCATACAATTGGATCTGCTGCAGTCCCGTTCATAATTAATTTCCCACCGTTTTCTACTACAAGCGCATCAACACCGTCAGTTACATCGGCTGTAATTACTGAACCAGCAGCTATGCTTAAAGTAACACCAGCTTTTACGCGAACTGTTCCTTTTAGAGTGTAATTTCCTTTTACGTAATCTCTGTTAGCACTAAAATCTCCTGAAATTTCCCCTGTTGGAGTTGGAGTTGGATTTGAACTTTCATCATCTGAAGAACATGCTGTTAATAACGTTGCAATGGTTGCAAAACTCAAAAGTAATTTTTTCATTTTTAATGTATTTTTAAATGTTACGCAAAAATAAAAACAGCGCTTGTTTTACTCGTTATCTCATTGTTGTATTATGATTATAAAAAAATAAAGCGAATGTAAATTCTAAGTTAAATCAATTACAATTTGTTAACCTAAGAAATCTGATTCAAAAAAAATCGCCAACCAAATGATTGACGAACTTTTCTATTTTGAATTTTTTTTAAAAAGTATAATTGATGCCTAATGAGAATCCAGTACCTCTTTTAAATTCTCTTACTGTCAAATCTGTTTCTGTAATAGTCTGTTGACTTTCGCTACCAAGTTCTCTTCTAAAAGATGGGTTTAAGATGTTTTCAACGGCGAATTTTGCTTCGATATTCTTAGATAATTTACTAGACCATACAAAGTCTAATTTGTGAAATGGTTTCTCGTAGATATGATCAATTCCAGCAGTACCAACCGCATAAATTCTTTCACCAGAAACACCATAAACTAATGAAATCGTGTTTTTCATGTCTTCATTAAATTTAAAATCGTACTTCAAGTCAGAATTTATTAACCAATCTGATGCGCCTTGAAGTGCTCTTGATTTGTTGTTTTCAAGCGGGTTTTTAATCAAATCAACATTAACATCTGTTTTCATCAAAGAAGTATTAAAGCCCCATGAGAAATTATTTAAAGCTGCACTAATCTTGTTCAAAGGCAATAAAACTTCTAATTCTACCCCAAAAAGCAAGGCGCTTTTTGAATTGGCATACGTAATGATTTGTCCGCCACTACTGGCAGTAGGAATAAAAATTCTTTCAATTGGATTATTAATTTGTTTTCCAAAAAGGCCTACAACAAATATTTGATTGGTGCCCGGGAACATCTCATACTTTAAATCGAAATTGAGATTGTCACTATTTTGAATTTTAGGATTTCCAATTTCTACAGTTCCGTCAGGATTTACAAAGTTGACGGGAAGAATTTCAATAGAAATTGGTCGAGTAATAGTCTTAGAAGCAGCAAAACGAATATTGTTTTTATCGTTTAAACTATATTTTACATTAATTGCAGGTAAAAAGTCGACTTTGTTGTTTTTCAATTTTCTGTAAGGAGCAGTAAAAGAGTCGCCAGTTTGTCTGTATTTTATTTCTCTGATAGAGCTTTCCATTCTGACTCCACCATTGATATCCCATTTTTCAGCAAAATTAAAAAAGATATTTGCGTATGCCGAATTGATTCCTTGATATAATTTCGAACGCCAATCACCTGTTGATTCTTCTGTGAATTTAACCAACCCGTTGTTTACATCATTCTCGATAGTTTCATTGATCGTATTAATATTCGTAATGTAGGTTGTCGCCAATAAAGGTCTACCAAAAACAAAACGATACGAAGACACTTCTTCATTGCTTAACCCATTATAACCAATGGTCAATTTTGTGTCTTTGCCGTTGTCTTTTTCTTTAAACTTTATAGCATATTCTAACATGCCAGAGAAGAAGCGATCCCCAGAAACATCAAAGTATTGGCGTATTAAGTTGTCTGCCCCATAAGTTACTTTCGTGTCATTTTCATTCAGTTTTTCTCCTGTAATTACTTTTCGGTCAGGCAAACCAAAGGCGGTTTTCACATACGAAAATCCTCCTTTTAAAGTTTGTTTTCCGTTAGCCGTTAATTTATAATTCGCCAAGATTTGATTGTTCCAATATTTTGATTCTTCAAACTGATTCAATCGAATTAAAATATTCGGGTTGGTGTTTAAACTATTCTTGTAACCAAGTTGGTCTTGAATAATACTTGAAGTTGATCGCAATGCGAAGGAATTTAAACTAACGTCAAAACGATTGGATTTGAATTTTATTCCAACTAATCCAGACAATGAAGTGTTGTAACTGTATTTTGCAACTTCGAAATTATTGTCATAATTCCCTTGCCCCTGATTGAAGGTTCTGTCAATACCTTCTAAAACTTGATACCTGTTATCGGCATTCATCGAAAAAATATAACTGATACTT
The DNA here is from genome assembly GCA_016714905.1 of Flavobacterium sp. GTDB lineage: Bacteria > Bacteroidota > Bacteroidia > Flavobacteriales > Flavobacteriaceae > Flavobacterium. The sequence goes on along the minus strand of JADKBW010000014.1, from coordinate 34,732 downwards.
CTGTTTTTTTCGAGATTGAATTTTTCAGTATGTAAGAAACCAATCCCCGAATTTATAGGGCTACTTGATTGATCAACATTCCATGAATTTTGTTTACTCGTTTCATTATATTGTGCGGGTGTAAGAATTTTTCCTGAAGGAACGTTTTGAAACGCAGATGGCAATTCTCGGTCTTTTCCTAGTAGTCCTAAAAAGCCCTGTGTAGTATTAGCATCTTCTGAAATAAGAAATTCACGTCCATTATTATTAGTTGTATAACCAAAACTTGTACTGATTTTGGTGATGCTAGCTCTAGGTTGAGAAGTTTCTATATTAATTGTAGCTCCTGCAAAATCTCCCGGGATATTTGGGTTGAAGGTTTTATAAACATTTAAAACACCGACAATATCAGTAGGGAATAGATCTAAAGGAATTATTTTTTTGAACGGACTATTAGATGGTGCTTGTAAATCATTAATCAATAAATTGTTGTACCGTTCTTCCAGTCCACGAACAAATAAACCTCTCGACTCAACTTTAGAAACCCCCGTAATTTTAGTTAAGCCTTCTTGAACATTACTCACTCCTTTTCTCGCCATTTCCTGCGCTCCAATACTTTGCTTAATTTCTACTGCTTTTTTCTGATCTAATAATAAAGCACTCTCTTTTTCTCTCCCGCCAGAGCTCGCTTTTACTACGACATCTTCTAACTTGTAACTTCCAGAACCTAAAGCTCTATTGATGGTGATGGTTTCTCCTGCTTTTACAGTAACAGGCACTTCAACGTTCTCATATCCCAAAAAACTAAATACGATGGTGTGGTTTCCTGCTGCAACGGTAAGCGTATATTTTCCTTTTTCGTCGGAGGTGGTCCCAATCGTAGTTCCTTTGATGGCAGCATTGGCAAAAGGCAAAGTTGCGTTATTGGCATCTTTGTCTGTAAGTACTCCTGTAATAGTTCCTTTACTTTGGGCTAAAGCAATCGTACAGACGAATAGGGTAATGAATAAAAACTTGATTCTCATTTTAATAGGATGTTAAATTTTTGGCAAAGGAACGCCGACGCTGTAAAGTTCATGTTAACTAGTTGTTACGATTAAGTTTGCATAGTATTACCGAATTGTTAAGAGATTAAATAATAGTAAACATGATTTATCACGATTCTTTTATCTTTACATTTACAATCGCAAAGGAATTCATCTGTTGAAAAACACTTTTTGATAGATGCGTTAAACCCTTAATTTTGCTAGTATGAAGAAGAAAGACATCAAGATTTTATTAGTAGACGACGAACAAGATATCTTAGAGATTGTTGGATATAATCTCGCTCAAGAAGGTTATCAAATTGTTACCGCAACCAATGGTAAAGAAGCGATTGCGAAAGCTAAAAAAGAAATCCCACATCTTATTATTATGGATGTAATGATGCCTGAAATGGACGGGATTGAAGCCTGCGAAAATATAAGACGTATGCCAGAATTAAGTCAAGTAATTATTACATTCCTTACCGCTAGAAGTGAAGATTATTCTCAAGTTGCCGGTTTTGATGCTGGCGCAGACGACTATATTGCCAAACCTATAAAACCTAAATTGCTCGTTAGTAAAGTAAAAGCTTTACTGAGAAGATTAAAGCATGAAGAAGAAAAAGGTTCGGAGACTTTAAATGTAGGCGGCATCGAAATCAATCGAGAAGAATATAAAATCATCAAGGATGATCTCGAGATTATTTTACCTAGAAAAGAATTCGAGTTGTTTTATCTCTTGGCTTCCAAACCAGGAAAGGTTTTTAAAAGAGAAGAAATTCTAGACAAAGTTTGGGGAAGCGAAGTTATCGTAGGCGGACGAACCATCGACGTGCACATCAGAAAGCTTCGAGAAAAGATCGGCGACGATTTCTTCAAAACGATTAAAGGCGTGGGTTACAAGTTTGAAGTATAACCAATCTATCTCTTTTTACAATATCTTTGTTGTTGCCAGTATAGCCATGTGGCAATAATTAAATATGGGTCTTAATTTCAAAAAAACATACAAGTTTGCGGTCATTTCAGCGCTTTACATCACCTTGTTTTCTACAGCGGTTGTGGCATTAATGACCTACTATTTTTTCGAATTTTCTCTCCGCTTCTGTCTTTGTTTTGCTGCTTCCATTGCCGCCTTTTCATTTTTTGTCTTGCAATATCGCGTCGAACATTTCATATATCGTCGGGTTAAAAAAATCTACGATGATGTTTCCCTTTTAGAATCATCAACGTTCAGAAGTCAACCCATTACCACCGATATGGCAACTTTAACGCGTGAAGTAAAGAAGTTTGCCACCGACAAAAAACTCGAAATCGAAATGCTCAAAGTTCGAGAAGAATACCGTCGTGAATTTATTGGGAATGTTTCCCATGAATTAAAAACACCACTGTTTACCGTTCAAGGCTATCTTTCTACATTACTAGATGGCGCCATGAATGACAAAAGTATTCGAAAAAAATACTTGCAACGTGCAGAAAAAGGCGTGGAGCGATTGATTTACATTGTACAAGATTTGGACATGATTACGAAACTTGAAATGGGCGATCTCAATCTCGAAATTCATCCATTTGATATTGTAAAACTAGTTCAAAATGTTTTTGACTTGCTCGAAATGGAAGCGTCCAAAAAAGACATCTTGTTGATTTTTGATATGAAATATAACAAGCCTATTATTGTTATGGGTGACAGCGAGAAAATCGAGCAGGTATTGATTAATCTCATCATGAATTCTATCAAATACGGCAAAGAAAAAGGATCTACAGAAGTGAGCATCGAAACGCTCACCAAGAACAAAGTGATTGTTAGGATCAAGGATAATGGGGAAGGAATTGAAAAACAGCATATTTCTAGGCTTTTCGAACGTTTCTTTCGTGTCGACAAGAGTGGCGCTCGGAGTGAAGGCGGATCTGGCTTAGGTTTGTCAATTGTAAAGCACATTATCGAAGCGCACGATGAGAAAATTTATATAGAAAGCGAATTCGGGAAAGGATCAGAGTTCTCCTTTACGCTCGAAAAGGCAAAATAAATTCTTCCAATGAATCGGCTCCATCTTTGGAATCAGTTTCCGATACAAATCGGTTTCATGCACTTGTCTAAACGAAAATTTTTCTTGTCTCGCATACGGGAAAAATCCATTTCGCTTTAGTCTTTTGGCTAAATATTCTTGCTCATACTGTCCTGGCGTTGGAATAAAAAACGCCTTTTTTTCTAGTTTCACCAAATCCATCACACTGGTATAACCCGAGCGACAAAGCACGACGTCACTTTCGTTAAAGGTTTGTTCTAGCTCGGCGGAAGTCATATAATTGTAGTACGTCACTTGATCTACTTGCGTTTTTTTCTGGCGTGCCTCCATTTTGCCATAAATAAAAACAACCTTGCCGTTAAATTCGTGGATATGCTCTTTTAGAATATTTTCCAATATACTTCGCTGCGGTTCTGGGCCAGACAGGATGATCATCAAGTCATATTTCTTTGCGGCTGGTTTTTTTTCAAAACGACTCAATGGTCCGATATATTTAATGTGCGAATAAGTCGAACTTAAATGGCCTAATTTTCCAGTTAAATTCGGTTCGTCTTCAAAATCAGGAACCCAACATTCGTCATATTTTTTGATGATGTGTTGGTGCAATTTACTGGTAATCCAAGTGGTTGTTCCTGTAAGAACATTCAATTGGTGCGTGATAAAAACACTATGAACTTTCTTACTAAACACACCCAAACGGTTATCAGATATGACGCCAATGAGATTGTATTCCTTTACCCATTTTTTGACCATTTTTTTCTCTTCCAAAATAGCATCAATCATCGTCGGCATGTTTTTCAACATTTTCCATTTAAAATCCGAACCTTCTTTGGCGTATTCAATTTCATACGACGGCAATTCAAGTGACTTTAAATGTGGAAATTCTTTTTTTAATAAAGCTAATGCCTGACCGTCGGAAGCGAGTATTGGCGTGTATCCGGTTTCTTCCAATCCTTTAATAATTGGAATACAACGCGTCGCATGCCCTAATCCCCAATTCAGTGGAGCTACTAACACATTTTTTTCGATTGAATTCGAAGTCATGAGCAAAATTATTAAGTTGGTGGCGCGAAGATAAATATAGTTTCGGTCTTATATATTTCGTTAATTTTGCCAAAACATTAAGTTATATCGTGGGAAGTAAAAATAAGTTAAAAAGATTCAAAGAAAACGAAACGTTCGAAAATGTATTTCAACCGACGAGAGAGGAAGTTGTCGCCGACCAATTCCCATTGCGAGGCAAATGGAACAGCGATTTTTTCAAAAACGAAAATCCAATTGTTCTTGAACTGGGTTGCGGAAAAGGCGAATATTCCGTTGGGTTAGCAGAACGTTATCCCAACAAAAATTTCGTCGGAATCGATATTAAAGGAGCAAGATTTTGGCGTGGCGCGAAAACAGCGGTAGAAAATGGCTTACGCAATGTGGCTTTCGTTAGAACGCAAATCGAACTAATCAATCATCTCTTTATCGAAGACGAGGTCGACGAAATCTGGATTACTTTTCCAGACCCGCAAATCAAATATAAAAGAACCAAACACCGAATGACCAATTCGGAGTTCTTGCAACTCTATAAAAAAATCCTCAAAAAAGACGGTCTAGTACATTTGAAAACCGACAGCGAATTTATGCACGGTTATACCTTAGGTCTATTGCACGGAGAAGGTCACGAAGTGCTTTATGCCAATCACAATGTCTACAAAAACGAAGGCAGTCCATCTGAAGTAACTACAATTCAAACTTTCTACGAAAATCAATATTTGGAAATTAATAAAGCAATTACGTATATTCGTTTTAAAATCAAATAGATGGACTTTGTCTTGCCACTAATTTTGGGTTATTGTATTGCAGTCCTAGCGGTTATTCTCCCCGGATTAATCAATATGACGGCAGCCAAAATCAGTCTACAAGAAGGCAAGAATGAAGCGTTGAGTTTTGCAGCGTTGGTGCGTCGATAGTTGTTTTTCTACAGACTTACGTTGCAGTAATTTTTGCTCGTTTTATTAGCATTCATTTAGAAATTATCTCGCTCCTGCAAGAAATTGGAATTCTTGTTTTCACGGCCCTAAGCGTCTATTTCTTCTGGATTGCCAAGAAACCCAAAAAGCAACAAAAGGATATCAAGATTAAAGGTAAAACCAATCGCTTCTATCACGGTATTCTATTGTCAATGTTAAATTTTCTTCCTGTTCCTTTCTATGTTTTTACAAGTATTAGTATAGCAAGTTCTGGCTATTTTCATTTTGAGAAATTTGAAATCATCAATTTTGTTTTGGGTGTGATGTTGGGTTCTTTTTCGGTTTTTTATTTATACATCGTGTCGTTTAAAATGATCGAAGCAAAAACCACGTTCCTCATGAAGAATATCAACAACATTATTGGTTCGATTACTGGATTGATCGCAGCGTTTACTGTATTCAAATTGATGTACAATTAATAATGGAAGCCAACTTTTTCGAACGCGTGTACATTGTTGCCAGACAAATTCCCTATGGAAAGTAACTTCTTATGGCGCAATCGCTAAGGCTTTAGGAACAGGTCGATCTGCACGAATGGTAGGTTGGGCAATGAATGCCTGTCACAATATTGAAGATGTTCCAGCGCATCGTGTCGTCAATCGTAACGGTTTGCTAACCGGGAAACACCATTTCGACGGAACCAATCTCATGCAACAGCTGTTGGAAAGCGAAGGCATAGCAGTCGAAAACAACCAAATAGTCGACTTCAAAAAACACTTTTGGCAACCTGAAATTCTAACAGAACTTTAATAGTTGTCTACCAAAACTTTTCGACATTCTCTTTTTTCGAACGAACTATTCAAACTATATTTGCAATCTAAAATAAGTTTTATATTTTGTAAAACATAAATATATTGTAAATCAATACATTAAATAAATCAATTCGTTTAATTACTTAAAAAATACAATAATAAAATTACTCACTTTTGTCTCACTTTTTTTATTTACTACTTTTACAAAAGTTAAAAAGAAATCAAAATGAGTGCAACCATTATTCTAAATAAAAAACATAAAGACGATGATTTCGGTTATGTTTCTATCCTCTTTGTAAAAGAGAAAAAAAGAAAAACTATTTCATTGAAGTTTAGAATGCTGGAAAAGGATTTTACTAAATACTATGATAAAAGTTTCAAACAATTCAGAAAATCAAACACCTTTGATAGGGATTACATAAATAATCTGATTACTGAATCATTGAAAAAAGATGTTTTTAGTGAACAGAAAACCCAATATACTTTTTTAACTTACTTCAAGTCTAGAAGGGATTTGAAAAAAAATCTTAACACTTATAATTCCTATAATTCCGCGTATAATATCATTGAAACCTATTTGAAAAAACTCAACAAAGAGGATATTAAGTTAACCGACTTTAATACAGATATGGTTTTAGAGTTCAAGAACTATTTGAAGGAGCAGGAATTAGAACAAAGTACCATCAAGGCATATTTTAATGTTTACAATACTATTTTTAATAATGCCATTTATAGTGATGAGGTTATTATGAAAAACCCATTCAAAGGGATTAAGATTAAGACAACACCAAAAAAGAAAATTGTATTGGAAAACAACGACATAATAAAATTATTAAATATTGAACCCGGTCAACAATACTTTTATGAAAGTAGAATGTTTCTTTTACAATTCTTTATGAATGGTTCAAGGATAAGTGATTTATTATTGTTGAAAGTTGGTGAAATAAAAAGTAATGAGATACTTTATACTATGTTGAAAACTAAAAATGAAATACCCGTTGCAATGTCGCCAGAAATATCAAAAATCTTAATTGATATTTTTGGGTTTAATGAGCAACATAATCCCACTTCAAAAAATAAAATCATTTACGGGAATTATCATTTGAAGACTTTTCTAAAACGACAACCTTCAAATCATTTAGTATTTAAGGATTTTGTTCAAAGTGATATATACAATGATTATGACAAGAAAAATAATTTTACAACGGAACAACACAAACACTTTAAGGTTTTAATTGTAAGTATAATGAAAGATTAAAAAAACTATGTAAGTTGTATGAATTGAGTGAAACAAATGTTTCCAGTCATAATTGCAGACATACTTTTACAAATCTTTTGTTGGATATGGAAAATGTTAACGTTAATTATTTGCGTATCTTGCTTGGGCACAGCTCATTAGTTACGACTCAAAAATATATCCAAACCGGATTCAGAAATAAAAAACAGAATCTATTCAGACCACTTTTAGAAAACAATTCAAGAAAGATTAATTCAATAAAGTCTTTCTGTTATTACCTAAAAGACCATTTTGTATAACAAGTATATACAAAATGGTTTTCTTATAAAAATCCTTACTTCTAAAAACTACTTTATTTGTCAATATATAACTTATACTGATTCAAATCAGCAAAAAATAAGTTACAAGATGAAAAAGAAAAAATCCCATTTACACACAACCTTTCTGAAATATCTTTTGGAAAAAAGTCAAAGTCAAGAACTGCCAGAGGAAGAAACCAACTTACCTGACAACAAATTATCTGATGAGTTTGACAGGATCGTTAATGGTGATGAGGTTCAAGATGAAGTACAAGACGAAATAGAAAATGATGAAGAAAACATTGACGACCTCATCGAGGAATATAGATTATTAGAAAAAATATACAAATCAAAAACTAATGGTAACATTTATAATAAAAGGAAATAAAAAGTATTATGACATTGAAACTATGAGAACAGTTTTGAAAGTACCAAGAACAAAGATTCAAAGGGAATTAAAGAAACAAGATGCAGAAATAGTTAAATATAAAAACCTGCACTTGTATCAAGAATCAACTTTCTTTAACTTGATGGAGTTGATTCTTATTGAAAAATTAAGTAGAATTGATGGTTAACTTTAATAAGATTAAGAAGTGGAATGAAGAGGTTAAAAAGAATAATGACAAACTAAAAACTGAAACGGATTTTAAGAAAAAAGAAAAGTTGAGGTTGCAAAATGCAGTTTTGGAACTAAAGGTCAAAATTGAACGATTGAATTAAAATGAAAAGGAACAAATCATTTCTTAATATATAATTTAAGAAATTAAAAAATCTTTATAGAATGGCGGATAATGAGATAACGCTGGGTTTTATATCGTAATGCACTACCAGGGAATTATACAAAGTGCAATCGTGGCATTAAGGTCGGGAGCGATAGGTATAACGGTGCGTCCAAGAGCATTGTAAGTGGCTGACCCAATAATAAATCAAGGACGATTTATTATGAACGTGATATTTATACGGCAAGAAATTATTGTTGGTAATATATGTTCGAGATGACCAAGCAGATTAAACCCTGTCCTTGGATAAACTCATCTGAACATTCCAATTACCGGCAAGTCCCCACCACCCCTAAAATGTTTGAAATCTTTAACCAAACGTAAGGATTTACATGTTATATAAATTTTATTTTTGTAGAATTTTAAAAAGTTTTTAACACGAAAACGATTTCGAATGATGTAAAGTTTTTGTTTTGATAAAAAAAATCTATGTTTGCTATGTTAAAATTAATAAAAATCAATATCATTTACAATTATGAAAAAAATATACTTTATAATAGCAATTTTTTTATAAATATATCAAATGGTCAGGTTGGGATAAATACAGTTTTACCTTTAAGCACATTGGATATTAATGGTAATTTATCTGTAAAAACAGTTTCTTTAGTTGGTAGTAGTTCAGTAACATTAATAAATAATGGTGTTTATATTTCTGTAAATCCTACCGCTACAGATCAAGAGTTTAAATTACCAAATCCAATATCATTTCCTGGTAGAGTATATTTTATTAGAAATATAAGCTCAAGTACTGCAAAAATTACAATGGAGGGAACAGGAGTGAAGTTTTATTTTGCGAATTCATACGCTAATAGTAGCAATCAGTTATATATGTATGATAGTCAGAATTCAAATGACCATGCAAATGGAAATGGTTTAAGATCATGCATCGTTTTAAGTGACGGAGCAAATTGGAATGTATTTACCCCTTAAAAAAATATATATTTGTACTCATCATTTGACTTTATTTTTTGATTATAATTTTCCTTTGTTTCGATTATTTTTCAATATAAAAGTATATTGAAAAACGAAAATTAGAATTGAACATGATTGTGTATATACGTCTCTTTGTGGCTGAAGCATCTTAATAAGATTCGTTCTGAATTATTCCAAAAAAATACTCGAGTTTAAGCTTTTAATTACCAAACTTAACGGTTTATAATCCTATCTCTCGTGTAGCTTTTTGTTGTTATCTTTTAAAAAGAGAAACTGACATTGTAGAAAAATCTTGATTATTTTTTTTAGGTTTTTATTACATTTACAAAAAAAACTAATCATGGTTCTTAGTAGATTTTGGCTCGCTATTTTTATTTCTTCAATTGTTTTTGTGGCGTTACCACTAAAAGGCCAATAACCAACTAAACCATCAGTCGGAATATAAGAGGGTACTTGAGCATTCATTGTAAGGGTTGCAAACCCTATTAAAAGTAAAAGTTTTTTCATTTTTGTTAATTATTTATAGTTTAGAATTGGTTTTAAGACTTAAAAAAATCAATTTGTAAATTTAAACCTAAACAATGCAATCACATTGCAAGGGAACTTATTTTATTAACAATTTTATTACTATTAAAGTATATTATTAAAATCTATCTTATTTTAAGATAATTATTTTACAAAAATATAAAATTATAGCAAATATGCTATAACAAAACAATATTAATTATCTTCCTTTTGATACATGAAAAGGAATGATAATTTATCAAGGACATTTACATTTGATGAGGAGGGATTGCGGTTGTTAGCCAAACGACTAAAAGAAATCCGCTCTGAAAAAGGTATTAGTCAAGAGGAATTAGCATATCGTTCAGAATTAACACTTTCACAAATTGCAAGGATTGAAACTACAAAAACAAATCCTACTATCAGTACACTATTCAAAATAATCAGAACTTTAGAGATTTCCCCAGCTGATTTATTCAATTTTGAGTTACCTTAAAACACCAAAGAGTAAAACTTTCAAATTACTTTTTTTAAGTAGTTGATTATGATACAAATGGAAACTTTAACATTTGTAACTTTTCAAAAAAAATCCATTATCAGATAGTTACAAGGATAAAATCTTTGGTAGCATTCTGTAACTTATTCTCAATTAATTCATTATTTACTCAATCGTAACTACTTTAACTTTTATTAGAATATCCTTTGTTTTGACTGTACTTTTGCAGAAGAAATAATGAAATAAACAACATTAAATGAGAATAAATAGAAAAATTAACATATTTACAAAAAAGAAAACTTATGAGAAAAACAAAAACGAAAGAGGAATTAGAGATTATTAAAAGTACTTTAGAGTATGAATTAGTAGAGTGTTGATGCACATACTCAACATTACACAGAGAGTCTTATTAGTGAAATGGTAGATGATGAGGAAAAGTTTGAGAAAAATGGAGAACTTATACGAGAGATTTGCAATGTTTATTTGGAATATTGATTACAAATCATTTGGATTATCTGATTAATAAATATGATTTAGTGGTTGAAAATGATGAGGTTAATGATGAATTAATGACACCAATATACATTGAATATATGACAAAATATTTAGATCATAAATTATATGAGATTGATGATTCAGAAATATACAATGTATACAGTCAATTCATATTAGAGGATGTTGCAGAATACAATAGAGAAATTAGAGATAGAAAATTAAGTTTAATAGGTATAGAGGATTAATTAACAACAAATAAAAAACAGAAATTATGCAAGCACAATCAATTTTCGACGGAGGATTTATGACTTATCCAACAATTTTCAAAAAGTCAAAACCAGTTTTTAACGAATCATTAATTACCAAAAAATCTTTTTGTTTGGGGCCTGGCAGAAAAATGAGAGGTTCAGTTACTAACTTAAAAAACAATGTTGGTATTAAAGTAGGTGGCGTTGCTACTTTTACAACACCATTTCTATCAGGTAAAGCCGAAGTTCTTTATAATGGGTATTTGTTCAGTTTAGTTGTTAAAAACAATATTGTTCTAATTGATATTCAAGATGGGAAATCATCTTTGCAATTAGAGTGTTGGGATCTAAATGAAATCGCAAAATCATTTAATTGTAAAAACCCTAAATGTGATGTTATCCCATCAAGTTATGTGGCAGACCTTATTACTGCAGGGAGATTACAAGTTAAGTTCAAAGTTGGTGCTGACAAGAACCACGGAACAGATTGGAAACTGATATGTTCAGTTTAATTTATCTTAAAATAAAAGATAGGAATGGAAAATGCAAACAACAGTGAGATTAAAGGTTTGGTTTGGTTTTGGTTTTCAGGGCGTGGTTGGTTTGCCAAGAGGCGTGAAGTGTGAAGGAATTGTTGGAACTCGCAACATTGTTTAAATGTTTTTTAATAACAGAGGATGTTGACTTTTAAAATTTTCCTTTAGTCTGATTAAGATCTTTTTCCTAACATATGTTTCAATATAAAATAATAAAATAACAATATGAAGTCTAGGTTCAACAAATAGTCATTAAACAATCTCAATGTTATTTTAATAGGAAAACAAAGAGGTTAACTTTCAAATCTATAAAATTGATAAAGTTCTTTGTTGGGGTTGCGTACTTTGAGGTTCTTAAAACATCAGTTGTTGAATGAAAATTTTCTCTTTTCAAAAACCATAACTTGAAACATTAAATGATAAATGGAAATAATCCAATGTCCATTTCAATTCTTACTTCTGTTTGGAACTCAAATCAGACAAAATTAAATCAGGTGTTTGAAAGAATGGCGGCGTTGCAAGAGGTTAAGAAACTGACTCTTTTAACGAACACAAGGACGTTGTTAATTTTAAACAAGGTATTCGTACAATGAAACTGTAAAAGTAGTGGGCTATTCAAATTAAAAACTTTTTCAGATATATGACCTCAACAAGTTTCAGTTAGATCGAAATGCTTCTTTCAAAACTTCCCAAATTTGTGTTGTTTTAATCAAAAATTACACTCATTTTACACTCTAAAAAAATAATCAAATTGCTGTAATTGTTGTGTTATCTGTCTAAATTCAGTTTAAATAAACATAAACTGTTCAGAGCTATCACAAAATGAAATTAGATAAAAACGAAATTCTTAAAGCGCTTGAAACCATCACCATAGCGGGCGAAGGAAAGAGCATGGTAGAAAGTGGTGCCGTAAAAAATATCGTGGTTTTTGGCAATGAAGTAGTCATCGATTTAACCATTGCAACGCCCGCCATGCACATCAAAAAAAGAGCCGAAGACGATATCAAAAAACTCATCCATGAGCAATTTTCTCTGGAAGCTATCGTAAAAGTAAATATCAAAGTGGAAGCGCCAGAAAAAGCGTCAAATCCAAATGAGATTAAAGGGAAAGCCATTCCTGGAATCAAAAATATCATTGCGGTTGCCTCCGGAAAAGGCGGCGTTGGGAAATCAACCGTAACAGCAAATTTAGCCGTAACTTTAGCCAAAATGGGTTTTAATGTTGGCGTGTTAGATGCCGATATCTACGGACCATCGATGCCAATTATGTTCGACGTGGAGTCTGAAACCAATTTCTATAACCGTCGATGGTCGCTCGAAAATGAAACCCATCGAAAGTTATGAAGTCAAAATTTTATCCATCGGATTTTTCACCGCACCGAGTCAAGCGGTGATTTGGCGTGGACCCATGGCTTCCAAAGCACTTAATCAAATGATCTTTGATGCCGATTGGGGCGAACTCGATTTTATGTTAATCGATTTACCACCAGGAACAGGCGACATTCATTTATCTATTATGCAATCACTACCCATCACTGGAGCAGTTGTCGTAAGTACACCACAAGCCGTTGCCTTAGCCGATGCCAAAAAAGGAGTGTCAATGTTTTTGTCAGACAGCATCAATGTTCCCGTATTGGGAATTATCGAAAACATGGCGTATTTCACTCCAGAAGAACTGCCGAATAACAAATATTATATCTTCGGAAAAGAAGGCGCCAAAAACTTAGCAGCAGATTTGCAAGTGCCATTCCTAGGAGAAGTGCCCATCGTGCAATCTATCCGTGAAGCAGGCGATTACGGTCGGCCAGCAGCCATGCAAACAGGTTCCGTTATCGAAGGTGTTTTCGAAGAAATTACCAGAAACGTGGTGGAGGAAGTCGTAAAAAGAAACGAAAACTTACCTGCAACCGAAGCAATTAAAATCACAACAATGGCAGGTTGTTCTGCAGTAAAAAAATAGATGGTAAGACAGTAGATTTTAAGACTATAAGACACTTTCTCTTACAGTCTCTAAAATCTTACAATCTTAAAATCCAACAAATCTAATAATCCAAACCATGACCACAGAAGAATTAACCATCAACGTAGAGAAAGCGCTCGAAGAAATCAGACCTTTCCTCAATTCCGACGGCGGCGACATCACCCTAATTTCTATCGAAGATGACAAACACGTCAAAGTGCGTCTCGAAGGAGCGTGCATCAGTTGTAGTGTCAATCAAATGACGTTGCGAGCAGGCGTAGAAACTACGATTAAGAAGTTTGCGCCTCAAATAGAAACGGTAGTAAATATTTCATAGTAATTGGGCGTGACCACAAGGGTCGGGCTTTCCGCAGTACGCGGTACTTTGCTCCAATCCCTCACGCACTCCAGCATACAATAACAATTTCATCTAAAAATGATAAATATCAGTTCCTAAAAGTGCTGCTTTTCTAACCTTTGCGCCTCAGGAACTCAGCAACTCAAAAAGAATGATTGAAACAGATATACTCATCATCGGCGCCGGACCAACCGGACTTTTCGCAGTCTTCGAAGCAGGATTGCTAAAGCTCAAATGCCATATCATCGACGCTTTGCCACAACCTGGCGGGCAACTCTCAGAATTATATCCTAAGAAACCCATCTTTGATATTCCAGGTTATCCAGAAGTATTGGCAGGCGACTTAGTGACTAACTTGATGGAACAAATCAAACAGTTTCAACCGGGATTTACTTTATCGGAAACTGCAGAAACCATAGATAAATTGGAGGATGGTACGTTTATCGTCACGACCAATAAAGGAACAAAACACCATGCCAAAGCCGTAGCTATTGCGGGCGGCTTAGGTACTTTTGAACCCAGAAAACCTTTGATTGACAACATCGCGCAATTCGAGGACAAGGGCGTAGAGTACTTTGTAAAAGATCCAGAATTATTTCGCAACAAGCGTATAGTCATAGCTGGCGGTGGCGATTCTGCTTTAGATTGGAGTATTTTTCTTTCTAATGTGGCGTCAGAAGTAACTTTGGTGCATCGTAGAAACGAATTTCGCGGTGCGCTAGATTCGGTAGAAAAATTACAAGAACTAAAAAAATTAGGTAAAATCAATTTGATTACACCTGCAGAAGTCGTGGCAATTCAAGGTGAAAACCATGTAGAAAGCATTACGCTTGAAAATGAAGGCGTACAACAAATATTTGAAACAGATTATTTCATTCCGCTTTTCGGATTGACACCCAAATTAGGCGCCATTGCCAATTGGGGATTGGAGATCGAGAAAAACGCAATCAAAGTCAATAATGCCTTAGACTACCAAACCAACATCGACGGCATCTACGCCATTGGTGATGTCAATATTTATCCCGGAAAACTAAAGTTGATTTTGTGCGGTTTCCACGAAGCTACCTTAATGTGTCAAAGTGTTTACAATAGAATCAATCCTGGCAAGAAATATGTATTAAAATACACCACAGTTTCAGGAGTTGATGGTTTTGATGGGACAAGAAAAGAAGCGGAAAAAGCGGTAGTAAAATCGATAGAGTAACATGGCACAAGACATTTCCATAACGATAACCGACAGAGAAGGCGTAGCTCACGAAGTTCAAGCCCCAACCGACATGAACCTAAATATCATGGAACTTGTGCGGATGTATGAACTAGCGCCAGAAGGAACTATCGGCATTTGCGGAGGCATGGCGATGTGCGCTTCTTGTCAATGTTATATACTCAATGATGTTTTGAAAACTGAGCGCAATGACGACGAAGAAGCGATGTTGTCAGAGGCTTTTAATGTCAAGCCAAATAGCCGCTTAGGTTGCCAAATTCACATCACGGAAGATTTGGACGGTTTAGAGATTGCGTTGGCACCAGAAGTATAAAAACAATCCGTCCTACTTTCGTAAAACGGATTGGATATTCAAGTCAAGCCATTCCCTTGTAAAATCAGCTCTGTTTTAGGGCTTCACTTTACTCTTTAATTATTTTTCCAATTTTGATAATCTCGTCATTGGCGTTAAGCAACTGATATACATATACGCCTTTTGAAAAATTGGAGAGTTCAATTGTATTTGAATTTGAAAATAAACTTTCGTCAATCAAATTTTCTCCTAGAATATTATTCAATTCAAAATGCAAAGGAAACATCAAATTAGAATCAACATCAATTCGTAATTGATCAGCAGTCGGGTTGGGATAAATCGCGATAGTGTCTGGCGAAGTTGCGATAACACCTAGATTTCCACCATTTTCTGTTTTAAATATTTCACCACTACTTCCAACGATAAATCCAATATTTTCATCGCTAAAAAACACATCATTTAGTGTTGCTTCAGCTATGTTTTGTGAAGTCCAAGTTTCACCACCATCAACAGTTTTTAGAATGTTATTCTGAGATTGACATACGGCATATCCAATAGTAGCTGAGGAGAAATAAATGGATCTTATGCCAACACCAATATCAGATTGACAATCGGTATTGATGCAGTTCCACACTGCTCCACCATCTAACGTTTTTGTAAAAGCGCCATAATAGTAACCACCAAAAAAACCTTTATCTTCTGCTGTAAAAAACATAGTGCTTACAATGGAAATGTTGCCTGGATTGGCGTTCGGGGTTGAAAGTGTCCAAGTTTCTCCTCCATCAGTGGTCTTGAAAATGGAATTGTTATCACCATGAACATAGCCCACATTTGTAGAAGGAAAACTTATTGACATGCAAGGCATAGAAGACTTTAAAGCCCAGTTATTTCCGCCATCGACAGTTTTATAAAGACTAGTCGAAGTAATCAAGAATCCCATTTGATTGGTGATAAATGTAATTTTATTGATGTCGGTAATGAAAGGTTGGATGAGTTCCCAGCTATTTCCCCCGTCGATAGTTTTTAACATGTTATTTCCAACGGCAAATCCAACAGATTCGTTAATAAAATACACTGACTTAAAAGAAGCGTTTGTGTTGGAATATACCGTATTCCAAGTTTCACCTACATCAGTAGTTTTCAAAATAGTTCCTCCAATGCCAACTATAAAGCCGACGTTTGCAGAAGGAAAGTGAATTCCTGTCAAAAAATCGGTTGTGCCAGAAGTTTTTGAACCCATTGCGCCACAATGGTTGATGAGGTTAAGAAGACAAGACTGACAAAAAATAGTTCTACTCTTTTCATAATTTCCTTTTTTTTAAGTTAGTAAAAGTATCGCACTTTTTGAAGTTCAAGCAATGCGATATGGTTTCTTGTATTTTTTTTTAGTGTCGGGTAATAGGAGTTCGATCCTGCCCTAAGCTGAAAACAAAGATAAATCAACAGTAGGAAATGGAAATTAGGAAAATCCGACAATTACTTATGAATTTCCACCAAGTACTTACTTAATTCGGAAGGAGTAAATCCGGTTTTTGTCTTAATAAAGGATGAAAATGACGACGGTGAATCAAATCCCAATCGAAATGAAATTTCCTTATGAGACGAATCTTCAAACAATAAAATTCGTTTGGCTTCGAGGAGAATTCTGTTGTGAATAACTTGCAATGGACTTAATCCAGCGTATTTGGCAGTTGCAACCGCTAGCTTCTTTTCGGTCGTGGCTAGTTTTTGAACATAACCTTTCACGCTCAAGTTTTCACAGTAATGAACGTCAAGCAGTTGATAAAAATGGAGCAATAGTTTTTTATGCTGATCGATGGCGACCTGCTCAGCATGAACGCGGTTTTCGAGAAGCAGAGACACCAAAGCGCATAATAAATGGGTAACGGAAAGTGCACTTTCTTTAGTGTCGCGAGAAATTGCCGCTTTGATCATGTTGGTCAAAACAAGACATCCATCCAATAAATCTTGGCGATTCTCAAAAATAACGGCCGCTTTTTCATCAAAAGAATGGTCTTTCAGCGCAGCACGTAGTTCAGGAGAATTGATTTTTTCCTCCGTAAATTGAATGATAGTTCCCAAAGAACCATTCCTGTTCATTAAATGTACTTGTTGCGGAGAAATGATATAACAGCTGTTATCTAATGCCGGATAATTATTAAAATCTATCAATTGATTACCTCCGCCACGAGCGATTAACATGATTTCAAAGTACGTATGGCGGTGCTCTCTTTTGTAATCGTAAGGATTGTTGTAGTCTAGCGGTAGGATATTGACATGAGTAGAACCATACTCCAGCGAATGCACAGGTATTTCTGATTCCTTTCGTTTAAGATCAATGTCGGTTGTCCTTGCTTTCATTGGTTTAAAAAGGTCAAATTTCGCCTAAAAATAATACAATCACTTTATATTCAAATAGTAAATAAGCAACCAAAGATAAAAATGCGAACCGATAAATTGAGGAATCTCAAAAAGTTTTTAGTTCCCGATTGCTGTCAATGCACTCGGAATTATCCGCTCCACAAATTTGGAATACGCTAATTCCGAAGGATGCAAACCATCATTCGCCACTAATTCAGGCTGAGATAATCCCAGTCGGGTAATATCGGTAATGTTGACAAACGCAATTTCATTCTGCGCACAATAATTTTGCGCAAACGCGTTGTATTGATCAATAGCAGTCGAAATATTTATGGCGCCTTGCCCAAACGGCGTGTAAGCATAGTCAGGAATCGAAACCACAATCACATTCGATTTATCGCCTTTTGCCAAAGCAATTGCTTTTGTCACTAATTGCGGAAATTCGGTTTCGTATAGCGAAAACGGTTTGTTTTGGTATTGATTGTTGACGCCGATTAAGAGCGTCACTAAGTCGAAGTTGGTGGAAGGATTCACTAAATTGATTTCAGATAATAAATTTGTAGTGGTCCAACCTGTTTTAGCAATGACTTGCAAAAGAAAAGAATTGTTCGGATAAGAGGCTTGTAAACTCGCTTTAAGTTGCTCCGGAAATCGGCAAGTCGTGCAGACACTTTCACCAATTGTATAACTATCACCCAACGCCAAATAATTGATTTGTTTCGGGTTTCCATAGCCATAAAAAGGAATCGTTTGGTCTTTGTCACAACCGAATAAACCAATAAAAAGCAACAAATACCATAATTTCATAACACCCTTTTTTTGATTCCCAGTGACCATATAATTGTATTCGTTGTTTTAGACCATTTGGTTTTCACGGCAATTTTCTCTTCGATCGCGTCCCAAAGTCCAATGCGTTTTTCTAAAGCCAACATTGAAGTTTCTTTTACTTCTTCCCATTTTTCGGCATCGTCACCACAAAGTTCAGCTATCATTTGCATCGCCATCGGTCCGTGTTCATCAGCATCAATTTCGATGTGTCTTTCGAAATAATAAATCAATTTCGACAAATCGGTTTCCGGAAAGTTTTCTTGGAAGTTTTTCAAGATTTCGGTAAACATGCTCGGAATCAAATCTTCCCGTCCGAAAGTAAATGCCCGGCAATTTTAGATTTTCCTCTTCAATGATTTGAAATGTAAAATCTAAAAAAGCTTTCATATTCGGATGCAAATGGCTTTGCTTTATTGCCACGAAGATGTTTTGAAAGGAAAACACGTTGGCAATAAAATGCTCTATTTCGGAGGTGTCGGCACCGCATGATTTCATCGCGTCCACATACATTTCAAAATGACTTTGGCGTTTGCCTTCTAATGTCAAATCGCTTTCTTCTGCCACCACAATTTCATTGATCAAGTAGCGAATTTCAGGATTGCTTGTCGCAAACCAAGGCGTTGTCGTGCAAGTCAATTGCGATTGTAAAGCTTTCAAGAGTGACATAAAATCCCAAACCGCATACACATGACTTTCTAAAAAGCAATGCAAGTCGTCTAAAGTTTGCACTTTTTGATACAACGAATGTTGTATCAATTGCTGTTTTTGGTTTTGAATACTAGCATTGATGGTCTCGATGATCATAGCAAATTTTTTTGTAAATGTAAAAAAGCCTCTCGTTTCCAAGAAGCTTTTCGGTTGAATTTATTAATACTTTAATAGTTGTTGATTTACTAAATTTTACTGCCGCAAACAAGACGATATAAAATTCTGAAGTCATCTAAAAGCCTTATATTTCCTTATATGTCTTATATGGTTAAAAAAATATTAGCCAACCATAAAAGGCATATAAGGAAATATAAGAGTAAAATCGATTTAATTTTATTTGAAAATTAAGTCATTAGGTTTCATAAGGGACAAAAACTAAATGACTATTAATACCTTAATCGTTCAAACTTTAGTTCTTATTTAAACGCCGGAATTCCAGTAATGTCAGCACCAGTAATCAACAAGTGAATGTCATGCGTCCCTTCATAAGTAATCACTGACTCTAAATTCATACTATGACGCATGATAGAATATTCTCCTGTAATTCCCATGCCACCTAAAATCTGACGAGCTTCACGAGCGATGTGAATCGCCATATCCACATTATTTCTTTTCGCCATCGAGATTTGTGCTGTGGTTGCTTTGCCTTCATTTCGCAAAACACCCAAACGCCAAGTAAGCAATTGCGCTTTGGTAATTTCCGTAATCATTTCCGCCAATTTCTTTTGTTGTAATTGGAAAGAAGCAATGGGTTTATCAAACTGAATTCTTTCTTTCGCATAACGCAAAGCCGTATCATAGCAATCCATTGCAGCGCCGATGGCACCCCAAGCGATTCCATAACGAGCCGAATCTAAACATTGCATCGGAGCACCCAAACCAGATTTTCCTGGCATCAAGTTCTCTTTAGGAACTTTCACGTTATTAAACACCAATTCACCAGTTGCCGAAGCGCGAAGTGACCATTTGTTGTGTGTTTCTGGCGTGGTAAAACCTTCCATGCCACGTTCTACGATAAGTCCGTGAATTCTTCCTTCTTCATTTTTCGCCCAAACCACAGCAACATCGGCGAATGGCGCGTTCGAAATCCACATTTTAGCACCGTTCAATAAATAATGGTCGCCCATATCTTTATAGTTGGTCACCATGCCACTCGGATTGGAACCAAAATCAGGCTCAGTCAAACCGAAGCAACCCATGAATTCTCCTGTCGCTAATTTGGGTAAATATTTTTTGCGTTGTTCTTCTGTTCCGAATTTCCAAATCGGGTACATTACCAAAGACGATTGTACCGATGAGGTCGAGCGAACGCCAGAATCACCGCGTTCTATTTCTTGCATGATCAATCCGTAAGAGATTTGATCTAATCCAGCACCGCCGTATTCTTCAGGAATGTACGGTCCAAAACCGCCAATTTCACCCAAACCTTTGATGATTTGTTTCGGGAATTCGGCACGTTGCGCATAATCTTCAATGATAGGAGAAACTTCACGTTTCACCCAAGCACGAGCGGAATCACGCACTAATTTATGTTCTTCAGTCAATAAATCATCTAACAAATAGTAATCTGGAGCTTGAAATAAATCGGGTCTCATAGTGTTTAATTTGGTTTACGAAAACGTTTGCAAATTTAAGGAAACATTTTCGAGAAAGAGACGAACAATTGTTATTTTTTCATCGGAATAATAAGGAGCCGGGAACCTGCTGTACGCTATATCTTTTGTTCCGCTTTGCTTCACAAAAGGATGCCGCTGCCATCAGGGCTAGGGCTGCATTTTCAAGTAGAAGTCCTTGACCAACGCCTATATTCGGGTGTATTGTAATGCCGTGCAGTTTCTAAATCCAACTCATCAATTGGTATTTTTGTAGCTCTTGCCGTAAAGTAATAGGCTAATTTATTTGTTGTTTAGCATGGCAACCATTACGCGCAATAGCGTATTTCATAATTTAAATAGTATCTTTAACATTGTACTTTATATCTGAATAGATGAAAAGAAATATTGCTATTGTTGAAGATGACCGAGATTTGCGTGAAGCGATGAGCTTGATGATTCAATTTACAGATAACTATGAATTGGTTTGCACCTTTCAAAATGCTGAAGAAGCACTTGAAAAAGCAGACGAAATTGAAGTTGATGCTGTGCTTATGGATATAAATCTTCCTGGAGAAAGCGGTATTGAATGTGTGAAACGATGGAAATTGGATAGTCCTAAAGTACTTTTTTTGATGTGCACTTCTTATGAAGACGACGACAAAATATTTCAAAGTCTTAAAGCTGGTGCCAGTGGATACATACTCAAAACAGATGGTCCTGCGAAGATCATCAATGCATTAAACGAACTTTTTGAAGGCGGCAGTCCTATGAGTAGCAGTATTGCTCGAAAAGTGGTCGCAAGCTTTTCAAAGGTGGATGCGAGCAATATCAATGTCGAAACCCTAACTTCCAGAGAACGGGAAATTCTAGATTCGCTGGCAAGAGGAAGAATGAATAAGGAAGTGGCTGCCGAGTTAGAGATTAGTATCGGAACGGTGCGCAAACACATTCAACATATTTATGAAAAACTGCATGTCAATACCCGAGTAGAAGCAGTAAATCTTTATCTAAAACGGTAGCAGAAAAATGAAAAATAAGGCAATCGCACTTTTTCTTCTCTTTTTTTATTTGGGAACCGCTCAAACGACTCCGGAGCTATTATCTATTGAAAAATTCAAAAGGAGTAGTACCACTAACGATAAGATTCTCTATGCGTTTACGACTGCAGAGTATTACTTAGATACGGATAATATTGATGCTTCCCAGAAATGGTTAAACATAGCAAGAGACTTTCTAAATCCAAGAGTTGCGGATTCAACCGCTTGCCTTATTCATAGTTTGCAGTCGGAATTGTTCTACTATAGTGGCTTATTCCAATTTGGTAAAGATGAGTCGCTAAAGGAAATATTGATTGCTAAAAAGAATAAAGACAATCTACTCATTGCAGATGGTTATTTTTTTCTTGGCATCCATCAAATCGAATTAAAGCAATACAAAGACGCTCAAGAATCACTTTGGAAATCCAGTAAAATTTATCCAAAAGTACAAGCGCCGAAAAGGATGCGGGCAATCATTCAAAACGAACATATTTACAATAATCTGGCGCAAGTTAAGATCAAACTTCACGAATTAGACTCCGCATTTTTCTACAATAAAAAAGCTTATGACTTTGCTTTGAAAGCAAAAAGCAGAAGAGGCATACCCAATACCGAACAAACTTTTGGCGAAATTTATTTGATGAAGAAAATGCCCGATAGTGCGGCTTATTATTTTGAAAGAAGTATCGATTCAGCGACTAAAAGTGCGTATTATGATATTGTGCTTTTAGATTACGGTTTTTTGATGCAATGCCATAGCAATAATGCAAAGTTGCGCGAGGCTTTTTATCAAAAAGGTTTACAATTGATGAACCTCCGAATGGTCAATGCTGCTTTTCAAAAGTACTTTTTCACGAAAGCGCTGGATGTTTTTAGAACTGTCGACAGTCAAAAGACCATCTATTGTCAAGATCAAATCATAGACATCGATTCTAGAGCTCAAATTGACGGAAATTTATATCTACAAAATTTTACAGATCAATATGTAAAGAATGAGAAAAAGGTGTTGTCATTGGAGGTTTTAAAACTCAAGAAACAAAAAGACATTGTTTTGTTTCAGTTGATAATTGCCATTCTATTGTTGTTTTTATTGGCATTTGTCATCTTGTATATCCGGAGAAAAAGTAAAATTAATTCCACACTATTGAAGCAAAAAAACGACATTAGTAAAGATTTGCACGATGATATTGGTAGTGGCATTTCGAGTATTTTGATTCATTCCGACTTGTTGCAGAAAAATGGCGATGTCGATGCGAAGCAAAAAGTACTACTCCTAAAAATTAATGATACGGCGCGTGAAGTTTCGCAGCGAATTAACACCTTTGTTTGGTCTCTGAATACGGAGCATAACACGCTTCGTGATTTTAAAGAATACGTGCAATTTTATGCTGAAAATTTGTTTGAAGGCACGCCCATGGAGTTAAGATTCATTGAACAAACGGAATCGGATAAGCCGCTTTTAATTGATGGTAAGACAAGAAAGAGTTTGTTTTTTGGACTTAAAGAGATTTTCAACAATGTCCTAAAACATTCGCAAGCAAGTAAAATCACAGTCAAAATTGTAGCGCTTGATAAAAAAATTTTACTGATTGAAGTAAAAGATAATGGCTTGGGAATGTTAGCTTCAAATCATTTCGGAAATGGATTGATAAATCTGCAAAAACGAATAGAAGAAATGAACGGTTCTGTCTTGATGGAAACACAAAATGGGCTGTACACCCGCATCCAAATTCCCCTACACCGTTAAAACTCGTGTACGCCAAAGCGCGTATTTTTTACAAAGTTTCCGTTGAAATCAACTTTTTTAACGATAAAAAGGGTAAAGTATACCCGCTATTTCGTATTGCAAATACTTCGGATTTGTTAGATTTTTACCTTTTAAAGCAGCTGTAAATAGTTTGTTTTTAAACAGTTAAATCAAGCATTCTAATATTCGAAATGGCAATCATGAAAAAAGTACTACTGCTCTTGTTTTTATTTCACGCATATTTTTTAACGGCGCAAGTCGGAATCAACACGACAACTCCCAATGCGCAACTCGATATAAAGTCAAGTAGTCAAGTCGCTCCGAGTAATACCGACGGTATTTTAATTCCGAAAATAGATGTTTTTCCAGCAATCAATCCGACGGCAGCGCAACAAGGCATGTTGGTGTATTTGACAACCACCACCACCTTTTTAGGGAACTCTAAAGTGTATGGTTTCTATTACTGGGATACTTCTTCGGCAGATTGGATTGCAATTGGAAATAACAATTCCAATAGTTGGAATACTGCAGGAAATTCCGGGACAAACCCAAGTAGTAATTTTATTGGAACTACCGATAATGCCGATGTAGTTTTCAGGAGAAACTTTAGTAATGCTGGGCTGATAGGGTTTGGTAATACTGGTTTTGGAAACAACTCAATGTCGAACCCTGTCAATATTGGTAATTCAGCATTTGGTAGTTTTTCACTTGCCCAAATTAATTTAGGACGTAATAATACTGCGATTGGTCATTCATCATTAAATTTTAATCAAAATGGCAATGACAATATTGCATTAGGCTTTGAATCATTATATAATAATCGTGCAAGCAATAATTTAGCAATTGGAAATCAAGCTCTATATACTAACACAACGGGGGAATTTAATATTGCTATAGGTAATTCATCACTTCAGTTTATTAACACAGATGATAATACTGCCATTGGATTCAATTCACAATCTAATAATATTACAGGTTCTGAAAATGTGTCTTTAGGTAAAAATTCCTTGATTGGGAATATTAATGGAGATGGGAATACCGCTGTAGGAAATAATTCGTTAGCTGGAGGGCACAGCGAATATTCCACCGCAGTTGGTTATAGGGCTTTGGTCATGAATAATTCCTTTAATAATACAGCGATTGGCAGTGAGTCAATGATGACAAATACGATTGGAAGAGCTAATACCGCGGTAGGCAATAGTTCATTAAACAGCAACATTAATGGAGAAAATAACACAGCCATTGGAATTAATTCTCTAAAATTAAATTCATCAGGTAATAACAATACAGCTGTAGGGTCAGAGGCCACAACGATGGCAAACAATTTGACTAATGCCACAGCGATTGGAGCAAACGCAATTGTTGGTGATAGTAATTCTATGGTTTTAGGCAGCGTATCGGGATTTAACGGATCATTTAATGATACAAAAGTTGGAATAGGAACCGTTTTTCCGCTTGAAAGATTGCATATAGTGGGTAAAATTAGAATGGAAGATGGAAATCAAGGAATCGGAAAGTTATTAGCTTCTGACAATAATGGTGTAGCCACTTGGCAAGACGCAACAAATTTAGCATGGGGAATTTCCGGAAATTCTGGCACCAATCCGTTATTAAATTATATTGGCACCTCAGATTTTACAGATGTTGTGTTCAAAAGAGGAAATATTCCTTCAGGTATAATAAGCACTAGTAATACTTCTTTTGGTTTTAATAATTTATTCAGCGGAAACAATAATTCGGTTTTTGGAGCGGAAGCATTATCGGGGAGTGGGCAAGATAATTCAGCTTTTGGATACCAAGCCCTACATACAAATTCAACGGGAGTTAGCAATTCAGCGTTTGGAGCTAGCGCGTTATTCTCAAATAATTTTGGAACAAACAATGTAGGTATTGGTTTTGGATCCATGCAAAATAATACAGCAGGTTCATTTAATACCTCTATAGGCAGCTTTTCTGCATCTAATTTAACCATTGGAATAAATAATACTAGCGTTGGAAGTTCTTCTCTTAAAGGAATTGTATCTGGAAATAATAATTCTGCTTTAGGTTCCGAAACCAATTTTGGAGCAGGAAACCTTACTAATTCGACGGCTATTGGTGCTTTTGCTCAAGTTGACGCCAGTAATTCCATGGTTTTAGGAGGCGTTAACGGGATTAATGGCGCTACTTCAAATGTCAATGTAGGGATAGGAACGACAACGCCACTAGACCGACTTCATGTGGTTGGAAACCTACGCATGGTTGATGGCAATCAAGCTACTGGAAAAGTTTTAACTAGTGATGCAAACGGAACAGCTACTTGGACTGCTGCGAATACATTTTCCAGCGGAACTTTAGACCAAGCGTATGATTTTGGCGGAGCTGGTTTAGGAAAAACAATAACAGCGGATTCGGGCGCGGTATTGATTAATGGTACTGATGGGTTGGTGGTATCAGGATTTGAGGGAAGTGGTGTTGTGGCTCCTTCGGGTGCCGGTACTCGAATGGTTTGGAATCCGAGAAAGGGTGCCTTAAGAGCGGGAAGTACTTTAGGTACGGCTTGGGATGATACAAATATAGGTTTAAATTCAACCGCTTTTGGATTTAGTACTATTGCCTCAGGCGTAAGTTCAACTGCT
The DNA here is from genome assembly GCA_016714905.1 of Flavobacterium sp. GTDB lineage: Bacteria > Bacteroidota > Bacteroidia > Flavobacteriales > Flavobacteriaceae > Flavobacterium. The sequence goes on along the minus strand of JADKBW010000014.1, from coordinate 8,681 downwards.
ATTGGCCATGCTACAAATGCTTCGGGCTCTTTTTCAACCGCTTTGGGTTTTGGTACCACTGCGGTCGGCAATACGTCAACCGCTTTTGGTAATAGTACTAGCGCTGCAAATAATAATGCAACTGCTTTTGGTGCAAGTACTATTGCATCAGGCGCAAGTTCAACTGCATTTGGCTCAAGTACAACTGCCAGCGGAATTACTTCCACCGCTTTTGGAAGTAATAATATTGCCAGTGGAAACACTTCCACCGTTTTTGGGAGTAATAATATTGCCAGTGGAAGCTCTTCCACCGCTTTTGGATTTGCTACAACCGCTGCCGGGACTTTTTCCACGACGTTTGGTTTTGGTACAACCGCCCCAAGTTTTGGAGAAGTTGTCTTGGGCATCGGTGCTACCAACTACACCCCAAGTGTTAACGGTGCTACACAATTCAGAGTAGCCAATGTCACCGACCGCTTGTTGGTTGTAGGCAATGCCATCGATGCCAATAATAATGGTGGCATTGATGGGATAGAAAGAAGCGATGCTCTTGTCATCCTCAAAAATGGTAATACTGGAATCGGTTCATCCACCCCTGCCGATAAACTGCATGTAGTGGGCAACATCCGCATGGTAGACGGCAACCAAGCAGCAGGAAGAGTTTTAACCAGCGATGCCAACGGAACAGCTACGTGGCAAAACGCTTCTGGCAGTTCTTGGGGTATATCTGGAAACTCAGGAACGAACCCTGCGACTAACTTCGTGGGGACCACAGATGTACAACCGCTCCGTTTCCGTGTAGCGAATACGTTTGCAGGAAATATTTCAAATACCACGAATGGTTTAGTGAGTTTAGGCTTGAACGCTGGACCAAGCAACACGGGCCTCGCCAACACTTTTATAGGCGGGACAGCTGGGGCGTTGAACACGTCAGGTGCTAGCAACACTTTTCTTGGTCAAGGCGCAGGCGCTGCCAACGCCACGTCTTCTTTTAACACCTATTTAGGAACTGGGGCAGGGCAGTCCAATGCCACAGGAAGTCAGAATGTATATATCGGCAGGCTAGCCGGTGCTAGCGGCAACACAGGATCTGACAATATCTTGATCGGAAATGGTGCAGGGTTATCAAATACCGCGAACAACAATATTATGATTGGTTCTTTCGCAGGAAATGGAAGCACTACCGGCGGGGGGAATACTTTCCTAGGTACTTTAGCAGGTATTGGTAACAGCACCGGTGGACAAAATACTTTCATTGGAGCTAGTGCCGGAAGCACCAACAATACGGGTGCTCAAAATACACTAATTGGTAATGGCGCAGCTTTAAACGCAAGTAATCTAACCAATGCCACGGCAATTGGACGCGCGAGCCGAGTGGATGTCAACGACGGACTAGTCCTTGGTAGTGTGAACGGTATCAACGCTGCAACTAGCACCAGTTTAGTAGGAATTGGCACCACTGCACCATTGGATCGCTTGCATGTGGTAGGCAACATTAGAATGGTCGATGGCAATCAAGCGGCAGGAAATGTACTTATCAGCGATGCCAATGGAACAGCGTCATGGGCAAGTATTGGTGCAGCCACTGCCGGTACACTAGACGAGTCCTATGATTTTGGCGGCGCGGGTGTTGGAAGAACGATAACTGCCGATACAGGCGCTGTAACTATTGCCGGAACTGATGGATTAGTTTCTACCGGAACTTTGGGAAGCGGTGCGTTAGTTCCTGCTGGAGCTAGTACAAGAATGGTTTGGAATCCGAGGAAAGCTGCCTTTAGAGCGGGAAGCGCTACCGGAACACAGTGGGATGATGCAAATATTGGAGCAAATTCGGTGGCTTTTGGAAACGGTACAACAGCTTCTGGAGCAAGTTCAATGGCTTTTGGAAATGGTACATCAGCAGCGGGACAATTTGCTTTTGCCGCGGGAACTCTTTGTTCTGCCTCTGGCTCCAGAGCTGTGGCTTTTGGAAATAGTAGTAGCGCGTCTGGATTTAGTTCAACGGCTTTTGGAGATGATACAACAGCGTTAGGATTTGACTCAACTTCTTTTGGCGCTTTTACTTTTGCATCTGCAATTTATTCCACCGCTTTCGGATTCACTACAACGGCAGAAGGTAGTTCGTCTACAGCTTTTGGGGTACTAAATACAGCTAGAAGTTTTGGAGAAACCACAATTGGAATTGGTGCCACTAATTATGTACCAACTACCAATGCCACCTCACAATTTAGAGTAGCCAATGCAACCGATAGACTATTTGTTATAGGAAATGCAATAGATTCAAATAATAACGATATTGTTGACGCAGCCGAACGCTCTGATGCTTTAGTCATTTTAAAAAATGGGAATACGGGAATTGGTAATTCTGCACCAGTAGAAAGACTACATGTTGCAGGAAGATCTCTTTTTACTAATGGATTTTCAGCTGACAATGCCGCGTTAATTTATAGAAATAATACCGACTATATGTTCCTTGGTCCACAATCAGGAAGTAGCGCCAATGGTGCGGCATTGGCGCTTTTTGGAAGCACAAATGTCAGTGGAGGTAACGCTGGTGGTGTAGATTTTAATGTGCCAAATGGCCAAGTTAGAATGAATCATACCAACGGAAATTTTAATTTTAGCGCAAACAGCACGAGCGGTTACAATGCCAATTTTGAAATTAATGATGTAGGGTTACAAATTGGACATAACTCCGCCAGTAGAGCGGTAGTTTTTAGAACAGCGAGCACGGAACGAATGCGACTTACTGCAGCAGGTGATTTTGGTATTGGCACCACCACTCCAGCAGAGAAATTACATATATCCGGTCCGGCTGGCTTAACGGCTGTTCGTATTGGAAATACTTCGGCTATTGGAGCGACTTCGAACGTAGCGTTGGATTTTTTCAGAAATACAGGAATCAATACCGATTGGAGAATCTATAATATTGGAGCTAATTTAACTATTGGAAACAGTGCCGATGATTTGGCGACCGTCAACGATTTGTACCAGTTTCAAGCTAGTCGATTTATGCCGATGAATGATGGTACTCAAAATTTGGGTCAAGCAGCCAATCGTTGGAACACTCTTTTTGCTACTAATGGTACCATAAACACTAGCGATCGCAGAGAGAAAAAAGAAATTCAACCACTGCAATATGGGTTAAATCAGCTCATGCAGTTGAAGCCTGTTACGTTTAAATGGAACAATCCGCAAATAGATAACAGCAATAAACATTTGGGCTTTATAGCTCAAGATTTACAAGAGGTGATTCCCGAAGTAGTCGTCGATTCGGAATGGATTGAAGTTGAAGGTCAGGGCAAAGTATGGAAAAAAACACCACTTCTTGGGGTGAATTATGCTGAGGTAATTCCGGTTTTGGTGCGATCTATTCAAGAACAGCAGTCCATAATTGAATCGCAAAAAAAGGAAATCGAACAACAAAAAAAATTACTTGAATCCGTGATGCAACGGTTAACAAAGATGGAACAAAGATAGTTTTCAATTCTCATCAAAAGCACCAGCGGTCTTTTACTATAGGAGGCTAAAACCTTTTTTTTATACGAGATTCAAAAAACTTTGTTCTCTTGGCGTTAGAGCTTCATATAAAAATCTCTAGTCAAGGCGATGTATTTTCGCGTATACTGATTGCCTAGGTTAAAGCCTTCAAGGAATTAAATTCGAAAAATGAGAAGTTGCAAAATGAGAACGAACTTTTGAAAGCAGCTTTGAAAGAATCTGTGCAGGAAATGAACGACAAGATACTTTTGATACCGGCCGAGGTCGAAAAGTTGAAAAAGTAGCACTACAAATCAAGGGGAAAATTTCTACGTTAATTATCTTCGTTCAATTTGTATTGCTAACATTTCCTTTAGGTCGGAATCTACTGACCTCCAAAAAAGTTTAGTTTCATTATTTTTTAGGAAGCAAAAACGAATTCCACTTTTGTGCCTGTTGGAATATTCTCATCGTCGCTCAAGTCAATGAAATTAAAATGGTAATTAGTGTGCTGTTTTTTATTGAAATAATCAATACGTTCCTTCGCAAATTGAAGCCCCAAAGACTCTCGCTTGAATGTTTTTTTATCGCTGTTTTCCTTCGCTTTTTTTCTTCCAATGCCATTGTCTGTGATGGTCAATTTAACCTGACCTTGCTCTTTGATAATAGCAATGGTAATATTTTTTTCGCCTTCCTTGAGTATCAATCCATGCCACAGCGCATTTTCAATAAAGGGTTGTAAAATGAGCCCAGGTAGTTTTAAGTTGGATAGCGGTTGCGTGAGGTTATTGTTGATTGTAAAATTTATTTTATCGTCAAAGCGAATGTTTTCGATGCTCATGTAAATTTGAATAATGTCGAGTTCTTCTTCTAAAGAAATGCTCTCCGTTCTGGAGCTTTCTAATATTTTTCGAATTAGTTTAGAGAATTTATTGAGATAATATATTGCTTTTTCTTTGTCGTTATCAATAAGATACGCTTTGATGGAGTTTAAAACATTGAATATAAAATGCGGATTCATCTGACTTCGCAAAGATTCTAATTTTAAGTTAGCAATTTCATTTTCGAAAGTAAGCGTAACCGATTTTAGTTTTTCATCCTCCGTTTTTTGCAGTGCCGTTTTTAATTCAGACACTTTATTCTCGAGCGTAATCTCGAGTTCTTTTTGATAATTTTCTTTCAGCTTATTCAGCGCAATTTGCTCCGCAATGATTCTCTTTTGGGAATTAATTTTTTCGAGATAAACTTGCTTTACTTTAAAACCCATGGCGACCATAAACAACATCGATTCAAAGATCAATCCGATGTACAAGTAGACCATTGGGTCAATTTTATTGCTGCTATTGGTAAAAATGGTAAAATAAACATTGGTATAAGCAAAAACTTGGTAAACAAGAATGCCGCCAATCATCAGATATTTAAGTCTATTTTCTGCCTTATAAGAAAGGTACATCGCGTAGAAAATAAAAATGGTAAACAGCGGAACAAAAACACCATAAGCGAAATAGGAAAATGACAGTAAATCGTCAAAAAGTATCGAGTAGCCGTAGAAAATTATGGTGATAATGTTAGCAGATAATAACAAACGATTCAACACATTAATCTGCTTGGGGAACTGCGCTTTCAATTCTAGAAAGGCACTGTAAAACAAATACAATGAAGAATTATAAACGATCTGAAGCACCATGACCAATCCTCCATAACGACTATTTAAAAACCAATTGAGGTCGGCAGCAGAAAACAAAATTGTAGTTTTAGTTAGGTAGGCCAAAACCAAAAGGTTGTAGAAACTGTAATACAGAAATATCCGCTGCTTTGTTTGTAAAAAAGTCAATAGCGAAATCAAAAAATAGATAATCAGTCCCGAAGAAACGAATCCCCAAAGTCCTAACACTATTCTCGGGTCCGACAAATAACTCATAATTGATCTAAAAACAACGCTTTCTTCAAACGGGAAACAGGCAGTTTCGTTTTGTTGCTCAGCACAACATATTCATCATTTTTGTGGTATTCTTTTACTTTGTTGAGGTTGATTAAGTAGGAATTATGAATTCGGAAAAAGTAAAATTCCGCCAGTTTTTCCTCCATAAATTTCAATTTCTGAGTAATCAAGATTTTATCGTTATTTTCCAAAATGATGGTGCAATAATTCCCATCACTTTCACAGTAAACAATTTCCTCCGGATTGATAAAAATGATTTTTCCGTCACAACTGATGCTTATTTTCTTGCGGGAAAGCATTGAGGTATGGGTGAGATTTTCTAAAGTTTGTTCGAGTTTCTGATGAATCGAACTATCTGTTTTAAACAGTTTAATTTTGTCGATACATTCCATTAAATCATCAGAATCTATCGGTTTTGAGAGATAATCTAAAGCTTTTTCTTTGATGGCTTTGATCGCATATTGATTGAAAGCAGTGGTGATGACAACAGCAAAATTCCTAGTCGGAAACAACTCTAAAAACTGGAAACCATCCATGTCGGGCATCTCAATATCGAGGAAAATGCAGTCAACCACATTGGAATCGAGATATTGCTTAGCTTCTGCACAGGACAGAATGTCCCTACTACGACGCTTTGCAAAAGTTTGCAGTTCCCAAGCCATACTTTGAAGGGCTTTTGGTTCGTCATCTATAATTATTACATCTAGCATACCATTTCAATATCGACATAAATGTAAAATTAATTTTTCAATTGGATTCCCTTTTTGTACAAATAGTAGCGCTGTCGTTATAATTAGAACAAATTAATGTGTAGTTGGTTTGTACTACACAATTTCTTGCAATTTGTCTCCTTCCGTTTACACGCAAAAAACTACCATTTATACTTGAAACTTTACTGTTGACACATTTGCAAATGTTTAGCATCTCCCAATCTACTATTTTAGGCTAGAAAATTAGAGTTGACTTGCTCATCAACAGGTTAAAAATTCAACAAACAATACCCATGAAAAAAGTACTATTCACACTGTTCCTTACCTTTTTTATTATTGATTTTACCTATGCGCAAGTGGGCGTCAACACCGTGACTCCGAACGCCATGTTAGATATAAAGGCTAGCAATCAAGCCACGCCGGCCAATACTGACGGTATATTGATTCCCAAGATTGATGCGTTTCCCGCTATCAACCCGACCGCAGCAAAAAGGCATGTTGGTGTATCTTACCACGTTATCGGGAGGCAATCCGCCAGGTTTTTATTATTGGAACAATCCGGGTTGGGTTGGAATCTCCTCTGATTCTAGCGCATGGAAACTAACTGGAAATGCAGGGACAAATCCATTAACTGATTTTATAGGAACTACGGATAATCAGGATGTTGTTTTTAAAAGATCTAATATTGCGGCAGGCCGGCTGGGGACTACAAACACAGCAATTGGATTAAGTGCACTTCCATCCAATACGTTTGGAACTGAAAATACAGCGTTCGGTAAAAATGCCTTAAATGCTAATGTTGGAGGATTCAATAATACCGCTGTTGGCTCAAACACATTGCAATCAAGTAATAGCACGAACAACACAGCGGTGGGATTTAGCGCCCTTCAAGCCACCACGAATGGAAATGATAACACGGCGATGGGCTCAAACGCTATGCGATTGAATACCACTGGAAATAATAATACTGCCGTTGGTAAAGAAGCCTTGAGCGCCAATTTAGTTGGATTTAACAACACAGCCTTTGGATCGAATGCGCTAAGATCGAATACAACGACTAATAATACAGCATTCGGGTTTGGAGCATTGCAGAATGTTGTAACGGGTTTTGACAATACTGCTTTTGGATCTGGTGCTTTGGCAAATAATACCAGTACACAAAATGCTGCTTTTGGGGCATCTTCTCTTGGGGCAAATACTTCTGGAACAAATAATGGCGCTTTTGGTAGTTTCAGTCTTTTGAATAATCTAACTGGATTCAGAAATACAGCAGTTGGTGACCGTTCATTATTTACTAACACTGCAGGAAGTTCAAACAGTAGTTTGGGATATGGTGCAGATGTAGCCACTGGTAGTCTAATCAATGCGACTGCCATAGGCGCTAATGCCCAAGTAGGTGCAAGCAATTCTTTAGTGTTGGGCAGTATCAACGGCGTTAATACTGCTACAGCTGACACAAGAGTAGGTATTGGCACCACAACCCCTGCCGAACGCCTCCACGTCGTAGGCAACATCCGCATGGTCGATGGCAACCAAGCCGCTGGAAAAGTTTTTACCAGTGATGCGAATGGTACCGCGACTTGGCAAACGCCTACCGACGCAGGAACCACGCTTGATGGTGCTTATGATTTTGGTAGGTGGAGCAGGAAGAGCAATTCCATTGCGGACACAGGAGCAGTAACCATAGCGAAAAGAACTGGATGGGTTTGTTTCAACAGGAACTCAACTGTCATGCTCTCTCCCTCCCAGTGGTGCTGGAAACCTGAATGTTTGGAATCCTAGGAAATTCGGCATTTTCAGGGCGGCACAGTACGGGCAGTGGGACAATGCAAGTATTGGTACTATTCACCGCATTTGGTTATGGAACCCCGCTAGAGGTACCAAATTAACGTCTGGCGGCGCAAACTCAATGGCAAGCGCGTGGCGTCAATGACTGTTTTGGGGATCAAAACTTACAGCAAGTGGACTTGTTCGACCTCTTTCGCAGATTTCAGCGGCGGCGAGCGAGTTTTCTCCACTGCTTTGGTTTCGACTTCGCAGTCGGGAGATCTCAACCGCATTTGGAAGTTACATCAGCATGTTCGGTACTATTCGACGGCTTTCGGTCACCGTAACAATGCGTTCAGTTTTGGAGAGGTTGTTGTAGGTATAGGCGCAACTACTTACGCGTCCAAGTGCCAATGGCGATACACAATTGTTCAACCAATGCCACCGACCGACTGTTGATCTTGGCAATGCCATAGATACTAATAACAACGCTGCTGTAGATACTTCCGAACGTGCGATGCCCTCATCATTCTCAAAAACGGCCTTCCGTTCCCTTGAACAACCAACGCGATGATTACCGTCGCTGATGGCAGTGGTAACTTAAGAATCCTGACAGTTTAACTCTTCCTGGCACACTCGACCAAGCTTTGACTTTGGTGGCGCGGGAGTTGGGAGAACAATAACGGCCGAGACAAGGGTGCAGTAACCATTGCTGGTACTGATGGATTGGTTTCAACTGGAACAGTAGTGTAGCGGGCGCAGTTGCTCTAAGTGGGCGCTGGCACACGAATGGTTTGGAATCC
>JADKBW010000013.1 GCA_016714905.1 Flavobacterium sp. | reverse complement strand
CTTTCGTTTTCAAGCTTTAAATTGTTTGAATTGTTTGTATTGTTTATATAGTTTATAGAAGGTACTAGTGCTTGTTCAGTGCTTGTCCTACTAGTTGTCTCGGTAGCTGTCTGGAGCTTGTCTAGAACTTGTTCAATTATTGGTTCATTTTTTACTTCGTTGCGTTCTCTTTTTTGAACTGGTTTTTGTTCATCGGAAAAGTTGAAAAGGAAAACCATACTGCCTCTATATGGGTTGAATGATGGGTCGTATTTTAGAAATCCTTTGTCGTTAAGCTCACGGATGCATTTATGGTAAGTTGCCTTGGAGGCAATTTTGCTGATTCGCATCATTTCATCTCGGGTAATGCTGATTGGATTTTGAAATCGGTTGACATTCCATTGTTGGAATAGGGCGATGTAAAGGCTGATGTGCGTTGGGTTGAGGTGGCGGTCTTGGATTACTTTGTCGAAGAAGCCGGTGAGGTGTTTGATGTAGTTCGCCCTGCCCCGGGCCCCCTCGAGGAGGAAAGCCTGTGATGTGATACTATTTGAAAAGCGGTTGGATTTGGGTTTTGTTTTGCTCCAGGAGTTTTTCGATGGTTTCGGAGGAGTAGAAGATCATGCCGCCGATTTTGGAGTAAGCGAGTGTTCCGTTGACTCTGGAGATTTTGGAGGGTTCCAGATGAAATGTTGAGTAGCTTTTTCACTTCATTGGATTTTAGCCATTGCTTTTGTTGCTGCTGTGGTTTACTTTTTAGGATTTCCTTGAAATCGTTGATTAATAGATCGCGGAACTCGTAGAGGTCTTCTTTGGTGATAACTTCGATTGCCATGATGTTGTGGTTTTAGGATTATTGGACAAAGAGAATAATTATGGTAAAACGAAAACAGTCACAGGGGTCCTAGGACCCCGAACAAACACTAGTAAAATCAATGGTTTTGAAGAAAAAAGTTTTTTGTAGCATGTATGTTGCCACTAAATTTATCTTTTTGTACTAAATTTGCTTTGATAAGAAATACTGAGGTTATTCCTCAGCGAAAATAGAAGTAGCGAAAGTTATTTTACTGTGCCACAGAAAACCGCCAAATTTTTTAATTGCACCAGAAATATACTGTTCGCCCATGCCATGCGTGGGCTCAGTGTATTGGTGCAATGGGTGCTTTGGCGGTACCTCTGTGGCTGGTACATCTGATGTCCCACGCTGCTGTTTTGTAACCGACCTAAAAGGGACTTAGGTGCATACACGCCACAATGAATAGTAATGAATTAACGCCTATTAGTCCAGAGCTGGAAGATTTTATGAAACTGCAAAAGTTTTCCAGCCTGGCAGAACTGCTCGCCATTGATGATGAAGATTTGTTAGCGCTTGATGGCTTCGGCTGGCGCTTGATGAAGGAAGTTTTAGGACTTCGTAAGATTCAGTAAATCGATAATCTTTTCCCGAACAAAGTGTTTGGTGCTATCCTCGACATTGTAGTATTTTGATCGGAAGCTTTCCGGTGAAATCTTATCGGTCACGTTTGTTTTGAAGTTGGTTGCCATGAACTGAAAGACTTCACTTTGGTTTTCGTGTTTTATGATTTCCGATTTCAATAGAAGGTTTGAAAAGTAACTCAATTGCGCGACTGTTAAGCCGGAGTGTAATTTGATTTTCGTTTCTTCAGCTGCAGTTGATGTGACATTATTTTCGAGCATCATTTTCTTTCTGAGATAGTCAATTTCTTCTTCCAGCCAATTGATAAGTTGTTGTTTTATAGGAGGTATTTTTGACCTGAATTTTATGCTGACTACATTTGGTTTTTGATTGGAGTTTTTTAGGAAAAAATAGAGTGTGTCTAACGTTGATTTACCGACTCGAGAGGTTTAATTGCGATTTATATTTTTCCGTTAAGTAATCAAAAAATGGCAAGGAATTCAGGTTGATTTCGAAAAGCCAATCGGAAAGAATTTCGTTTGACAATTCTATTTCGAGGTTTTTTAATTGTTTGTAGGTCTTGTTTATGTATTTACAGAAGTAGTTAAACTCAAAGTTTGTAAGTTGCTCGTTTACATAATTATTTTGAAACTTATCAATAGGAGAAAAAGCAACTTTAGTTAATTCGCTATTGAGTTTTGCATTGTTGATTTTAGTCTTAATGAAGTCACATTGATGCGCTAATTCACTTTGAGTTTTTAAAATGGAATGGTTGGAAACCTTGAGGCTTGATCTAGAAAAGAACCATATTCTGACTCTAATAATGTGAGTATTTTTTCTGCGAAAATGAAGGTTAATTTTAGACAATCTAGTCGGTCAAAATTGTTTGAAATAGTGTATAAATCGGCAACGGAATTTGGGTTAATTCGCTTGATTAATTTAGATGTAAATTGATGAAGTGCGTGTTGATTTTTTTGAATGTACTGTGTCGTTTGTTCCGAGGTTTTGCATTTTAGCACTTTGGCTTTGATGCTATTTTCGATGACTTCCGTTTCGTTTTTTAAGATGTGAAAGCAATGATTGAAAAACCGAATTTCTTGGGTTTCCTTTTCAACTTTCGGATAGACTTTGATGTTTAATTGGATTCCATTTGGCGTGTTTTGCCAATTGAATTCTTTAGTGTAGGATTTGATTTTAAGTTGGGATATAATCGAATCGATTAGTTTTAAGTACCGCTTGGCAACTTCATGATTTTGGAATTGAAGTTCAACATGGCACGGATGCAAGTTGTTTATGGCATCGCTGCAGACATAGTTGATTTTTCCATTATCTTCCTGGAATGTGACAGAATAGCACAAAGCGTTGTCGAAATCGCTTTCTGTAAAGGTGTTGTAGTTATTTTGCTCTAGCGAAAAATGAATGTTTTTGATTTCACGCACGAGACTTTCGAAGGTGTCGAGGATGTAATTTGATTTCATGGCGTTAGAAATAATCGAGTTGGCGTTTATTTTACTCCATAAAAAAAAAATAATATCAATTGTAAACAATTGATATTATTTGATTCAAATGGTATTAAAATGAATGGGTTACACGGACTTTAATCCAGCTTCTTTTTGACTGGCGAACTTGTTTCGAAGCGCTGTCATATCCTCACTTACTTTTTGATCTAGAATCTTAGCGTAATGTTGCGTTGTTCGCAAGCTTTTATGGCCAAGCATCTTGCTCACACTCTCGATTGGAACACCATTGGTGAGCGTTACAGTCGTCGCAAAAGTGTGTCGGGCAATGTGGAAGGTTAATTCTTTTTTGATGCCGCAAACGTCCGCTATTTCTTTTAGGTAGGCATTTGTTTTTTGATTGCTGAGAACCGGCAGCAGTCTGTCTTCATTTGCGCATTGTGGATGATACTTGTATTTCTCGATAATTTCCTCGGGTATTTGCAGTAATGGAATTCTGGAGGGTGTATCGGTTTTTTGGCGATGCGTGCAAATCCATTTGGAACCATCGATTCCCATTTCTACATTCGATTTCTTGAGTTGAAAGACATCAATATAGGCAAAGCCAGTAAAGCAGCAGAAAATGAACGCGTCTTTGACTTGGTTGAGTCTATCTGCTGAAAATTCTTTGAGATAGATTGTTGTGATTTCTTCCTCGGTTAAAAAAGCTCGTTCAACTTCTTTCACTTTACCTTTGAAGTTAAGAAAAGGGTCGCGGGCAATCCAATCATTGGCATAGCACCATTTGACGATTTTGCCAAAGTTGCGAACGTATTTGATGGTGGAATTGTTGTTGCAATTCTTAACCGTTCTTAGATAAAAATCGAAGTCATTGATGAATGCAAGGTTGATGTCTTTGATGGGAATATCCACTAGAGAATACTTGTACTTTAGAAACTCTTGAATGTGACTTAATGATGTCTCATAGCGTTTGTAGGTATTGAGTGCAAACTCTTTATCAATCAAAGCTTGCATCTGATGGTTGTGTTCTTTGAAAATAGGAATGAGCATGCGCTGTTGTTCTTCAACACCAATAAATTTGTTTCGGAAGGTATTGGCGTTGATGACTTCATCATTGTTGACCATGTTCTTTTCCGTTTCGTAGACTTTGTTTTTTAGAATATCGAGGTAACTATTTATTGTTCTGGCTTCCTCGGAGTAGCCTTTCAATTTCGATGCAGCTTTGTTCCATTTTGATTCTTCGATGAACTTTCCTGTGCTGATTTCAATGCGTTTTCCATTTACAGTGATTCGCAAGTAAATGGGAACTAATCCACTTTTCAATTGATTGGATGCGCTAGCATAAAATAGAATGCTGATTTTTGTTTTCATGTTGTGGTGACTTTTGAGTTAATAAATGTAATTATTCTCCCTATTTTTGTCAAGATGTTCATCTTCTGAACACCTTATTTTACTGGTGTTCCCGAAAAATTCGGTTAGTCTGGATTTGACTTATTTCGACTAACCGATTTCCTAACCGAGAAATTGCTACAAAATGCCAATTTTTGAAAACGTTAAAAACCAAAAAAGCCCGTAAATCCTAAGATTTACGGGCTTTTAGTTTCATTTGATAATGATAAAGTGGAGTCGGGGAGAGTCGAACTCCCGTCCAAACAAGCAACTAAAGAGCTTTCTACACGTTTATTTCCTGTTTGAATTTTCGACGTTGGGCTAGGACAGGAACAACCACCAAACGCTTATCTTCTTTAATTTTCGTCACCGTCTCGAAGCCAAACGATGCTTAGGTTCCTATTTACGATTCACCTAAACCGACCGCCAAGAACCAGGGCTTTCGAGGTGAATCTCACTTTCCTACCTGGTAGGACGTGGCTAATCTTACTTTAATTCAGATTATGCAGCAAGAGCGTAGTTTCCTTCGCCGTGTAAAGTTTTGAGACATGGATTTACGAGATTTGTCTCCGTTCTCGACGTGCTTACTGTTCAATTCGACTTGCTGTCAAAACCAGTCGACCCCAAATTAATTAACAATTACGAATTACGAATTAATAATTACGAATTAATAATTGAGCTGCAAATATAGTGCAAACTATAAATTTTAGGAGTTAGAGAAGCGTTAAATGTTATGATTTATTTTCGGAGCCGGGAACCTGCTATTCGCTATATCTTTTGTTCTGAACCCCCAGAACAAAGGATGCCGCTACTATCAGGGCTAGGATTCCGTCTTATTAGAAACGCATTCATTCAAAAGAAAACTAAAAAAAAGTTTTTATTAAAGAAACACGCAACACTACGAAAATAAATAATTATCCATTATCAATTATCAATTATCCATTATCCATTATCAATTAACCTAGTCCTCATCCGCAAAGTCAAACGGATAATCTCCAAATGCTGGTGCTAGTTTTCTTACTGCGTAGATGTTTTTGTTGAATTTATTCGAAAGTGCAATAATCGTTACGCCTTCTTTCATCAAAGAGATATAGGATGAGGTGTTCCCATGCCACCAACCGTTGTGAAAGACAAATTTCTGACCGGTTTCCCATTCAATCAATCGAACACCAAGACCGTAGTTTTTAGTGCCCTTGTGCTCATTGCTATAACCAACATAAATTTGATCGCGTAGTTTTTTCTTTAAAAAAGTCGGCGCTTTTCGAGCCATATCAAATTTAAGCAAATCTCTTGGCGTCGAATAAATATTTTTGTCTCCATATACCGCATCCAAATAATCATAAGCCAAACGCATATTACTCGCTTTATACGAAGGAATCGCAGTTTCTAAATGTTTGTCGTATTCAAAAACATACGTATCCGTCATTCCTAATGGATTAAAAATCATTTCCTTCATTGCCTGCGGGTAGGATAGCTCTGTCACTTTTTCAATAATCGATGCTAAGACAGCATAATTGGTATTGCAATAAGCAAACCGTGTATCGGTAGTCGATTCTAACTGAATGTTCTTCTCGACAAATAAGTTCAAAATATCCTGATTGGTTAAAGTCTTTTTTCGATCCCAAACGCCTTTATCTTCCGTAAAATAAGCGTAATTCCGTAGTCCAGTTCGGTGATCTAATAAAGTGCGAACAGTAATTTCCGGATAAGGAAAATTATCTAAAATCGTATTGACTTTCTGGTCCAATCCAATTTTGTTTTGGTTAATCAACAACAAGGCAGCAGTAGCAGTCAATACTTTGCTTACCGAAGCAATATGAAGTGGTGTATTTTGTGTAATGGCAATGTCTTGCTCTCTATTTCCAACTCCTTGATATTTTTCGTAAATGATTTGTCCGTCTTTTGCTACTAGAAAACTAAAGTTGTTGTTTTCATTGCTCCAGTATTTGCCACAATATCTTTCCACGCAAGATTTCTTGTTGGAAAGATAAGAAGATTCTAATTTGGAGTAAGCGACTTTAGATGGAATCATCGTCGGCAACCCCTTTTCATTTATTCCGCTTTTTTCAACTTCATTTCGCTCTTGCTTGGTGCAAGTAATCATTAAAACGATAATACTAACGAGGAAAATATAGTAGAAAAATTTAGTTGACTTCATATTTAAATGCTTTATTAGCAAATATAGAGAAACAAAGCTACGGGAATTCTGACGTGTTTTTTGGGTTATGAACATTTTATTAACCATTTTTTAGCTTTTAGTTGTAGTGTTTTTTTTTAAGAAAAAAAGTTTTGAAAACGTTGTAGTTATACTTTACATTTGATGCCGTTAAAAAAGCCCCAGTCTATGAAATTCGGAATTATCAAAGAAAGAAAAAATCCACCCGACCGCCGAGTGGTCTTTACGCCTGAGGAATTAGAGCGAATGAAGAAAGAGCATCCTGAGGTGCAAATCAAAGTAGAACATTCTGACATTCGTGTTTTTCCTGACGAAGAATACGCCGCAAAAGGAATTGAACTGAGCAATGACATGACGGATTGCGATGTGCTTTTTGGTGTTAAAGAAGTTCCTGTAGAGGCACTAATTCCAAATAAAAAGTACTTTTTCTTTTCGCATACACTCAAAAAACAAACGCATAATCGAAAGTTATTGCAAGCGATTTTAGAAAAGAAAATCGATTTGTATGACCACGAGACGATTGTCGATTCCAATTATAAAAGACTCATCGGTTTTGGCAGGTATGCAGGAATCGTGGGCGCTTATAACGGATTGCGTGCTTTTGGAATTAAGTTCGAATTGTTTGCCATACCAAAAGCAGAAACTTTGTCTAGTAAAGAAGACCTTGTGGCGCGACTCAAACGCCAAGTTTTGCCACCCATCAAAATTGTACTGACAGGTCACGGAAAAG
Source organism: Flavobacterium sp. (assembly GCA_016714905.1). Lineage (GTDB taxonomy): Bacteria > Bacteroidota > Bacteroidia > Flavobacteriales > Flavobacteriaceae > Flavobacterium. The sequence goes on along the minus strand of JADKBW010000013.1, from coordinate 74,262 downwards.
TAGCCATGGGTGCTAAAGAAATCCTCGACGGAATGAAAATCAAAGAAGTTTCTATCGAAAATTATCTATCTAAGAATTACTCAGAGCCCGTTTATACGCAGATTGACGTCATTGATTATTATAAAAGGAAAGATGGTCAACCAGCTACAAAAGAAGACTTCTATGCCCATCCCACTGAATATACCTCTAATTTTGAGCGATTTACGAAAGTGTCGGATATCTTTATGGCTGGACACTTTTATGGAAATGATGGACCGGAAATTTTGTCTCAAGCTATGCTTCAAGCGGTAGATTGTAAAATTAAAGTAGTGGCTGATATTTCCTGCGACGTGGAAGGACCTATTGCTTGCACATTGAAAGCATCGACCATCGCGGATCCGTTTTTTGGTTATTTGCCTTCGGAAAATAAAGAAGTCCCCTACACGCATCCAGGCGCTATTGTAGTCATGTCGGTGGATAATTTGCCTTGCGAATTGCCGAAAGATGCCAGCGAAGGATTTGGCGAAATGTTTATGAAATTCGTCATTCCAGCATTCTTTAATGGAGACAAAGATGGTATATTAGAACGATCAAAAATGACGGAAAACGGGAAACTCACTAAGCGATTTGAATACCTACAAGATTACGTTGAAGTTGATTAAGTAAATTAATTTCTCTTTAATTAAGATATTTCTGCTGGTGTTCAACAATTAAATTTAAATTCGCATATTATTTCAATTAACACAAATAAATAAAATGAAAATCTCTACTAAAAAAAGTCTAATTTTTTGTTACTTAATTTTATCATTTTCTCAAGTATTTGCAGGCGATGCAATTATTACTAGCATTGGGTTTCAACGCTATGTTAAAGTAAATGTGTACAGACCAGTTGATGGAAGGATAAGAAATATTTCTGGTTCTGCAATTACATCGTTTAGAACTGGGTGGAAACTTGATAATGGAACGCCAAACATTAGTGGGGTGTCAAATATTGGTGGTGGCGGATTGACTTCAGGGAATTCAACTGTGAGTTTTATGAGTCTAAGTGAAGCGCGAGCAACAACAGCTGGCCCGCATGTGCTAAAAGTATGGGTAAAGGCAGTTGGTGATAACAATGCGGCTAACGACACACTAACCTTTAATTTTACCGCTTTAAGTGCAAATGCCTTTGTTACAAAGGTTAATCTTTTTGAAGAGTCAACGGGAACATGGTGTCAATATTGTCCTGAAGGTGCTGCAGCAATTGCAACGATTAAACCATTGCCAAATACAGCAATAGCAGTTTTTCATGATGGTGATATCTACGCAATCCCAGAAGTAGATACCTATTTTAATAATTATTTTAATGGTAGTGTTTTCACACCAGGTGCTATGATTAACATGAGTGAAGATGGAAGTTATGTGATAAACACTAATCGAAATCTTTGGCTTTCAGAAATGAATTCGAGAGCTAATTCAATTACTCCGGTTCAATTCTCAATCTTTCCTTCCTACAACATAGTATCTCGTCAACTCGATGTTAATGTGGTGACTAATTTTAAGTATGTTGAAAATGGTAATTATTACACCAATGTTTATATAGTGGAAAATGGTATTGTGGGTACTCAGGTGAATGCTACAAACCCTTATACTCATGATAATGTAGTTCGAAAAATGCTCGGTGGACCAGATGGTACATCTGGAATTATTCCTGTAACGCCAGTTTTGAATACTGATTATACAAATTCCTACAGTTTTACAATTCCTGCAGCATGGAATGTGAATAATTTGTCTTTAATTGCTATGGTATATAGAAAGAATGGCACATTAAAAAATACAATGAATGCCGCTAGATTTGATTTTGCTCAATTGTTGTCAAATGAAAGCTTTGCATCACAAACCGAATTTTCGATTTATCCAAACCCAGCGAATAACTCAATTCAAATAAGTGGTATAGAATTTAATTTTGGAGATAAAGTCTCTATCTATAATTTGAATGGACAACTGTTAATTAATGAGGAATTGAATAACGATAATGCAGAGATCAATATTTCAGCTTTGACTTCAGGTATGTATTTGCTTAAAATAAAAACGGATAACGGTACAAAAACCAAGAAATTTATCAAGGAATAATCATCAATGCAATGTCTGAAAACAGCAGCTACACTATATTGAGTTCATAGTTTAGCTGCTGTTTTTTTTAGTAATAGTATATTTTTTATCTTTAAAAAAAATTAGTTGTATGAAAAAAGTATTCTCTCTTGTATTTCTATCTTTCGTATTTTTTACACACGCGCAATCGATTCAATCTCCATCCAAACAAGTTACCTTGACTTTTGACTTCGCTGAAAAAGGGAAGCCAACCTATTCAGTAACGTACAAAAACAAACCAATTATCCTTCAAAGTTACCTTGGAATTACGTTAAAGAATGGTGCCGATTTGGCGTCGCACTTCAAATTAGAAGAAAGCAAAACTTCAACCTTCAATGAAACTTGGCAACCTGTTTTAGGGGAACAATCCAATATTGTTAATCATTATAATGAGTTGACTATTGCCCTTACTCAAATGGGGACTGCTAGAAAAATGAATATTATTTTCCGTGTTTTTGATGAAGGTGTCGCTTTTCGATATGATTTCCCTTTGCAAAAAGATTTGAATTACTTTACTATCGCAGAAGAAGTTACGGAGTTTAATTTAACCGAAAATCACAAGGTTTTTTGGTTGCCTGGAGATTTTGACAGCAACGAATATATCTACCAAGAATCACTTTTCTCTGAAATAAATACCAAGAAAGTTGATTTGAATAATGGCATCGGAATGAAATCAATCGCAGGTCAATTTATAGTGCAAGCACCGCTCATGATGAAATCTAAAGATAAAGTCTATTTGAATATTTTTGAAGCCGCGGTAGTCAATTATCCGTTGATGCATTTGGATGTTGATGTTGCAAAAATGAGTTTAAAGTCGCATTTGGTTCCCAACGCAGTGGGCGATAAAGCCAATTTGAGAACGCCTTGTGCATCGCCGTGGAGAACCATCATGGTGAGCGATGATGCCCGTGATATCATCGGATCTAAAATGATTTTGAATTTGAATGAGCCTTCTAAAATTGACGATACTTCGTGGATCAAACCCATGAAATACGTAGGTATTTGGTGGGAAATGCATGTTGGAAAATCGACTTGGGATTACGCGGGTTCACAAAACGCACAGAACAAACCTGAGGATGCGCTGAAACCCACTGGAAAGCACGGGGCAACTACAACAAATACAAAGCGCTACATCGATTTTGCAGCAAAGAATGGTTTCGATGGCGTCTTAGTCGAAGGTTGGAATGTCGGTTGGGAAGAGTGGTTTGGAGATCGTAAAGAAGAAGTATTTGATTTTGTTACTCCTTATCCTGATTTTAATTTGAAAGAAGTCAATGACTACGCAAAATCTAAAGGAATCAAAATGATTATGCACCACGAAACTTCCGCTTCGGTTTCCAACTACGAAAGACATTTGGATCGTGCGTTCAACTTGATGAAAGAGTATGGTTATCCAGCGGTGAAGACGGGCTATGTAGGATGGATTATTCCAAGAGGTGAATTTCACGACGGACAATCAATGGTGAATCACTTCAATTTCGTTGCACGGCGCGCTGCGGATTATAAATTTATGGTTAACTCGCATGAAAGTTCACGACCGACCGGAGTTCACAGAACTTATCCCAATTACATTTGCTCCGAGGCAGCGCGAGGTAATGAGTTCAATGCGTGGAGTGTCGGAAACCCGCCAATGCACGAAACCATTTTGCCATTCACACGATTACTAGGCGGCCCGATGGATTATACACCTGGCATTTTCGAAATCAAAATGAGTACGTATGACAAAACCAAAACAGCACAAGTACATACTACTTTAGCTAAGCAATTAGCATTATATGTTACGATGTACTCGCCTTTGCAGATGGCGGCCGATTTGCCGGAAAATTATGAGAAGCATGCTGATGCCTTTCAATTTATTAAAGAGGTTGCAGTTGATTGGCAAGACAGTAAGTACCTCGAAGCGGAACCCGGAGACTATATTACCGTTGCCCGAAAAACAAAAGGAAAAGAATCTTGGTTTTTAGGTTCAATTACCGACGAGAATGCAAGAAAAACTGAAATTAAATGTGACTTTCTTACACCAGGAAAAAAATACCAAGCGACGATTTATGAAGATGGAAAAGACGCATCCTGGGATACCAATCCGAAATCTTACGCTATAAAAACAATTCAAGTTACCAACAAATCAAAAATTAAATTACATTTAGCTCCTGGAGGAGGAACTGCAATTAGTTTCCAACCAATCAACTAACCAACCAAACCAAATTATTATGAGTACACAAAACTTAAAAACCAATTGGGCACAGTTTATTCCGCTGGCAAGCGTCTTTTTCTTCTGGGGATTCGTGGCAGCCAGTAATGACATTCTAATTCCGGTGTTTAAAAAAGCATTCGATTTGACACAAGTGCAAAGTCAATTGGTTTCCTTAGCTTTTTATATCGCCTATACCGTTGGGTCGTTGATTTATTTATTGATTTCTTACTTAACCAAAGGCGATTTGATCAATAGAATTGGTACAAAATTCATTGGCATTGGGGTTGGGATTTCCGCTTTGGGAACCTTATTGTTTTATCCTGCGGCTAATAGCGGTTCATTTACTTTGATGCTTTGTGGATTGTTTGGTTGCCTTGGGTTTTTCTCTGCAACAAACCGTGGCGAATCCATTAGCCTTTGCTTTGGATCCAGTGCCACCGGTTCGCAGACATCTTACGCTCGCCGGAGGAATCAATAATTTGGGTACCACAATCGGTCCACTTATCGTAAGTTTTGCCATTTTGGGATCTGCCGCTTCAAGCAATACAGACGTGCGCGAGCATCGAGAGTGTGAAAATTCCGTATTTGATTTTGGGATTGGCATTCTTAGTTGTTTGCTATTCTCCTAAAGTTTTCCTCTTTACCAGACCGACCGCAAGCGAAGGTTATTGAATCAGAAACTGAAGCAGCTTCGTCTCGCAGTTCTGCCTTGCAATATCCACAATTGGTATTGGGAATGATTGGTATTTTTGTGTATGTAGGTGTTGAAGTTTCTACCGCGAGTAATTTGCCAGCGTATATGGAAAAAAATCTCGGTTTCATGACCAAAGATATTGCGCCGTATATTTCATTGTATTGGGCAAGTTTGATGATTGGTCGTTGGACGGGAGCTGTTGAAGCTTTTACAGACAATATGAATCGACAAAAAATACTCCGATTTATCGCACCCTATTTGGCTTTTGGTGTTTTCTTATTTGTAAATGCAGTAGCGAAACACGATTTGACGCCATTTTATGTCTATGCGCTCGTCATCCTAGTTTTGATTGTTGCCGACATGGCCAGTAAAGGAAATCCAGCTCGAATGTTATTCATTTTCTCTGGATTAGGGATTTTAGCGCTACTAATTGGTATGGCGACAGATGGCATGATCAGCGTTTACGCCTTTACGAGTGTTGGATTATTCTGTAGTACTTTATGGCCTTGTATTTTTACCTTGGCGATTAGTGGCTTAGGAAAACATACCAGTCAAGGCAGTAGTTTCTTGATTATGATGATTATGGGTGGTGGATTTATTAGTTTGTTGCAAGGATATATTGCAGATGTTTCGACCATTCATTCCAGTTATATTGTGGGTGTACTTTGTTTCGCTTATTTGGCGTATTATGCCTATAAGGTTAGTAAGATATTGAAAAGTCAAGGAATTGATTTTGATCAGAAAGTAGGCGGAGGACATTGATTATATTTTAAACACATTAAAAACCCGACAGTTGATAGCTGTCGGGTTTTTTATTTCTATTTCTTTATTTGCTCCAATCTATTTTTCTTGAAAAATACATCACAGCACCAAGGATCATAAACAATCCAATACTGCCAACCAGCAGCGCATAATCTTCGAGTTGGATAATTACATAAATGAATGTGTAGAGCACGGTTAAGGCAATCCCAATAAAAGCGGGAAACTTAATATTTTGCAAAATTGATTTGGAATACAGCGAAATTAAAGCCACAACTGATATTCCCGCAATTGTATACGCAAAGCTAAAACTACTATGTTCAGTAATGGATATCAGCAACGTGTAAAACATGATTAAGGCTAAGCCAATCATTGAGTATTGAAAAATATGAATGTCAATTTTGCTAATGGATTGAATCAAAAAGAATATCAAGAAGGTCAACCCAATTACCAAGAATCCGTATTTCGAAGCTCTCTCATTTTGCTGGTATTCATCGACGGTTTCAATAAGTTTGACTCCAAACGAATACTCCTTTAAATCGGGTACTTTTGTGACATATTGCTGCGAAAAAGATCTATTGATATCTAAAATTTTCCATTCTGCGTGAAAGCCTTTTTTGTTTATTTTCTTTGTCGTATTATTTGCCGCAAATGCACCGTTAAAGCTGGGCGATTCCCAATCGGAATCAACTGTAACCTTTGTAGTTTTTCCGATGGGAATAAATGAAATACTTTTGCTTCCGTTATATTGCATTGTGAAGTGAAAGTTAATGTTTTTGCCTGCACCAATTGCATTATAGTCAAAATTGTTGCTTTCAAGCGTACCGTAATATTTATCTTCTTCTGGTTTCGATTCGAAAGATAAAATCTCATTATTAAGCCTAATTTTCAGGTCGCTTTTTATACTCTTCAGATTTGTTGTTTTTATCATGACTGTCGCCTTGTTCCAAAGTATATCTTCTTCTTTTATTTGCAATTTCTCAAGGTTGGGTTTGCTAAACGTTCCATCAAATTTCATCGTAGCAGTAAAGACGACATTATTGTAAATCCCGCGTTTTAATGAAGTGTTCTTTTTTACGTTAGATACATTATTGAGTTGATCCGGAAAAAAATAAGCATAGTCAATGACAGCATTTCTTTGAAAACTGGTTTGTTTGGTTTTCTCATCTACAACTGTTGATTCTTGATAGACCTTATACGGAATACGTAAAATTGGCCCATAAAATTGCACTTCATTTCCCCATAAATTGGAAACTTCATCAACTACTTCCTTTTGCCGATTGCTTCTTTCTTTAATTAAATTTTGAACAAAGAATAGCGGTATTAAAAGCGCTATTGTTAGAAAACCAACCATTAACATTTTGGCTGTTGTCGATTGTAAAATTGATTTTTGTAAATTCTCCATGATAATTGTATTTAAAATTGATTAATTGTTTTTACGTATTAAAAGTACTTTGAAATTCAAAGTATAAATGCAAAAAAAAAGTTACGTATTGCGCACCAATTTTTCTAAAGCGAGTATGTGCAATTGAAACGCTTCTTTTCCTTTTGTCGTTGCTATATATTTAGTATTTGGCTTCTTACCGATAAACTGTTTTTCTATAATGATGTATTCTTCGAGTTCCAGCGCTTTGGTGTGGGAGGCAAGATTGCCATCCGTAACTCCAAGTAGTTCTTTTAAACTATTAAAATCGGCACTTTCATTGACCATCAATACCGACATGATTCCCAAACGGATTCGATGATCAAAGGCTTTGTTGATATTTTGAATGATATTTTTCACAGCGCTTATTTTCTATCGTATTTTAGGTACATCATCGTTCCGTAGACAATATGACAAACTCCAAATCCTAAAACCCAAAAATACAACGCATAATCAGAAAATTCAACCGCAATTAACCCAATCATGATTTCAGTTATTCCTAGAAATCGCACATCTCTTAAGGTGTATTTGCTTGCGTTTAAACAGGCCAAGCCATAGAAGATTAGTGTTAATGGTGCAATTAGTTCAAATAAACCTTGTCTGAATAATAACAGTATAAGAATGCCACCAGTACATAAAGGAATGCAAAAGTTAATTAGCAATCTTTTGGCTGAGGCGTTCCATACTTTTTCGCCAATTCTTCTTGCTTTTCGAACAGTGAAAACATAAGCGGATAGTACAGATATAATCAGTATGAAAAGTGCCACGAGGACAATACGATTGAAAGTTTCTCCTTCGAAAACTTCACCTTCTGCCGTCTTAATGGCTAAGAAATTATGGATATAAGCCGCTCCAATAATTGCATAAATGCCTGCCAATACTCCAGATAACCCACTTAATGAAATAAATTGTGTCGACTGAGACATCATGTTTTTGATGTCTTGTATGTCTCTTAAATAATCTTTCGCTTCCATTTTTAAAGTACTTTGAATTGCAAAGTAAAATAAATTAATACTTTCAACCAAATGATTTTTAACTTATTTTTGAAAAAAAACAACAAGTGAAGAATTTACGCTACTTTTTATTGCTTCTAACTTCAATTTCTTATTCTCAAACTCAAGAAGAAACATTGTTACGGCAAATATATTCTGCTGCATTAACGCAAGGAAAATGCTATTCTTGGTTGGATGATTTGTCTAATAAAATAGGTGCTCGTTTGTCTGGTTCTGAAGGTGCGGAAAAAGCAGTTGTATACACCAAACAACAACTAGAAACATTAGGTCTTGATAGGGTTTTTCTACAAGAAGTGATGGTGCCACATTGGGTTCGCGGCGAGAAAGAGTCGGCTTATATTTTGAATAACGGAAAGAAAACAGTAGTTCCGATTTGCGCACTTGGAAGTTCTATAGCGACCCCGAAATCAGGAGTAACTGCAGAAGTGATTGAAGTCAAGAGTCTAAAAGAATTAGCTGATTTAGGTCAAGATAAAATTGCGGGTAAAATTGTGTTTTTCAATCGGCCTTTCGAACCAGAAAACATTGAAACGTTTAAGTCCTACGGAAAGGCAGTCGACCAACGTTATGCCGGCGCAAAAGAAGCTTCAAAGTATGGAGCAGTTGGAACCATTGTTCGGTCGATGACGATGAGACTTGATGATTTTCCTCATACAGGAAATCAAAGTTATGGTGATATCCCGAAGGACAAGTATATTCCGACAGCTGCGATTAGTACAAATGGCGCTGAGTTACTTAGCAGACTCTTGAAGGAAAATCCAAAACTAAAATTCTATTTTAAACAATCCTGTCAACAGTTGCCCGATGCTTTGTCTTACAATGTTGTCGGTGAAATCAAAGGAAGCGAACATTCCGACCGGATTATGGTCGTCGGTGGACACCTAGATTCTTGGGATTTAGCCGATGGCTCGCATGATGATGGAGCAGGAGTAGTGCAAAGCATGGAAGTGTTGCATATTTTTAAAAACTTAGATTACAAACCCAAAAACACGATTCGTGTGGTTCTTTTTATGAATGAGGAAAATGGAGGTCGCGGTGGCGACAAGTACGAGGAATTGTCGCAGAAGAATAATGAAAATCACATATTTGCATTAGAAAGTGATTCAGGAGGGTTTTCTCCACGTGGATTTTCATTTGATTGCGATGACGAGAATCTAAATAAAGTTAAAGGTTTCAAAACGCTTTTTGAACCTTATTTGATTCATACTTTTACAAGAGGACATAGCGGCTCGGATATCGAGCCACTTACCGGTAAGAATTTGGTTAAGGTTGGATTGCGCCCAGATTCACAACGGTATTTTGATTACCATCATGCCGCGAATGACAAGTTTGACGCCGTTAACAAAAGAGAATTGGAATTGGGCGCCGCTGCAATGGCATCCTTAGTTTATTTAATGGATCAATAGTTGAAATAAAAAGCCACTCAATTGAGTGGCTTTACGTTTTATTATTTTTTGAATCTCTTATCGGGTGTTCCGTCTTTTTTCAACACAACTTCTTTCGCTTCTTTATAGCGCTTGTCTGGTGTTCCGTCTTTTTTCAAAACTACTTTTGTGTCTTTCGCTTTTTTGTCAGCCGTCTTCACTTCTTGTTTTACCGCCTTTACAGTGGCATCTGTTTGCTTCGCAGTCTTAATTTCCTGTTTTACTTCTTTAGCAACAGCATCTGATTTTTTGGCAGGTTTCTTAAAAGTTTCTTGTGCAAATCCTGAAACTGCAAACCCCAACATGGCAATGACTGCCAACAATACTTTTTTCATTTTTTTAAATTTAAGATTGATAAGCTAAGATACAAATCAAATTCATACACAGCAGTTCATAAAACCTAAATTTTACTTAAATTCGAAAGATTCCGCCAAAAACTATAATACGTTGAAAAAAGAAGAATTCTTGTGATGCCCGATCTACCGGATCATACGTAGTTCTGATGTCCGGCATATTGATATAACCACCTTTCAACTCGCCTTGTACGTAAAAGTGTTTGAATATTGTAATATTTAATCCCACTTTCGCTGAAACTCCATAACCGGAAACATGAAAATCATCGTGCCTTTCTTTTCCTAAAACTTTAGCATTGGTCTTAGGGTATATCAATCCGCCACCAATTCCCTCGGTAAGATTGATTTGAATCTTATCTGTATTACCAATTGTAAATAATTTCGAGACATCATCAAATCTTGAAACCTCAGCATGAATGTAATTCAAGCCATCGGTATGCTCGAAAGTCAAAAAGTCTTCCGTAAGCAAGGTTTGGTTATTTGACAAAACTTCACCATACGAGCCGTATTTTGGATAATAGCCACTTAAGTTAACTGCTTTGTCTTGAAACATTACATATTTCATGTGATCCAAACCAAGAGAAATGATATAGTGATCAGATACAAAATAACCCAATCTAAAATTGGTTTGAGGTATGGTCATTCTTGCCGGATTCAAATAATCGCAATGCCAACCCTTTGGTTTGTCATGCGCCTCCACATTGTGAATCGTAAAGTTATAGTCGGCGCCTGTAAAAGTAATGTCTGACTTAGAATAACTTTCTCTATTTCCGCCCCAAGAGACAAAAAATTTCCCCTTGTTGTGCGCTGTGTATTTTGGTTGTATTGTTACTGGTTCTTGCGAAAAGGCATAGTTTGAAAAGCACAAAATGCAAAGAACAGTATAAAAAAAATTTTTCAAAAGTGTTGTCTTAGAAGGTATTAATTGTTTTGCGAATCGCCACAAGTTTTGTCATCAATCCTTCAAACAAATCTAAATGGAGCATATTGGCGCCGTCGCTTTTGGCATTGGCTGGATCATAATGGGTTTCAATAAAAATACCGTCAACACCAACAGCAATTCCAGCTTTCGCAACAGTTTCAATCATGTCAGGTCTTCCTCCCGTCACACCAATCATTTGATTGGGTTGTTGTAAAGAGTGGGTCACATCAAGAACCGTTGTGGCGTATTGTTGCATTGTTGGAATTCCTCTGAAATCTACAATCATATCTTGGTAGCCGAACATTGTTCCTCGATCGGTGACCATTACATTTTCATTGTGACAATCGAGTACTTTTTGGACGGCATGTTTCATGCTCTCTGGACTCATAAATTGTCCTTTTTTTAGATTGACCACTTTTCCTGTGTTGGCCGCTGCCACTACCAAATCAGTTTGTCTCACCAGAAATGCGGGAATCTGTAAAACATCGACATACTCAGCCGCCATTGCAGCATCTTCATTGGTATGAATGTCCGTAACGGTTGGAATATGGAAAGTTTCAGATACTTTACGCAAAATTTTCAGTGCTTTTTCATCGCCAATTCCCGAAAAACTATCTATTCTAGAACGATTGGCTTTTTTGAACGAGCCTTTAAAAACGTATGGAATTTGAAGCTTATCTGAAATACCTACTAACTTTTCTGCAATCTGCATTGCCATCTCTTCCCCTTCAATAGCGCATGGACCGGCTAATAAGAAAAAGTTACCACTATCGGTATGTTTAATTTGAGGTATGTTGTGTATGTTCATGGTCAAAATTTAATGCGGCAAATATACTTAGGATAGATGAGCTTTTGGCGAAGTTTGGCTTTTTTTTAAGGAGCTTATTGCTTCGCCTGTTCGCCCTTTCAGGAGCTCGGGTCCAGCTGTTCGTTCCTCCCGAGCGAATTGAATTGACCGAACACAAATCCTGAAATTATTATTTTGTGAGGTAATATTTTCCAGCGAAAACCGCTACAAAAGGATTTTCACTTCCATCTGGACTAGGACTTTTCGGATCAGACGAAGTTTATTTTGCGGTAAAACCCATAGGAACCATTAGCACTCCTTTTTCATACGAATTAAGATAGAGTATGATGGGTTTTTTCTGACCTTCCCAAGTGATGCTGTATATATCTAAAGAAGCGACGCCCATTTCAGATTTGGTATTGGGAAATGGACAACAAATCCCTGTTTTTGTATAGCTTATTTTTTCTCCTTTGGGTCCAGCCAATGCATTCAAAAAACGTTCTTGGTTTTCTTTTGCGGCAGCTACATTTTTGTAAAAAACATTAATAGGATAATCTTTGTCGTAGCCGTACTTTTTGTCTTTGCTGAAGGCAGTTAATATAAATGTATTTGCAGCACTTACTTTTGGAATTTCCGCATCATTTTTTACATTCTTCAATGTTGATTGTGTGCTCGTGCAAGCGCTCAAAATCAATGAAAGTATGACAATAAAAAGACTATTTTTCATTCGAATCGACTTTAGTTTTTAATACAAATGCAACCATCGCGGACGTTAGTACTCCAAACGAGAAAGCGCCGAAAATTCCTTGAATCGTATAGCTTTTCAGATTGAAATACATTTCGGCTTGACTTTGTGTTTGAATTTTATGAGCAACCACATATTTAATGATATTTTCGAAAAAATGAGGTGTGATATAAGTAAAGGTGATAGATTGTACCATTGGACTCAAAACCGCGACTACCGTTGACAGCACCAAGCCTGAGAGAAAACCTTGTTTCCAATTCATTGTCCCATTGTAGTAGTTTTTTTCTTGTCCGTTAAGGCAATAAAATAGAGTCCAATAGCGACAAAGGCAAACAAATTGGTATAGATGGCTTGCTTACTAATGAGCTCATCATGCCATCCCATTGTTTTCTCGAAGATCATCCAGACTAAGGAAACAATACTAAATTGAATTCCCCATCTGATTTCAATTGCAAACTTCTTCATATTATTTTAGTTTATTGCTGTCCAAAATTACTAGTTTATTTTAATACCTAGTTATTTTCAATTAAAAATCAAATGAATTATTAAATTTGTAAAAAAACGGAAACAATGGATTTTCTTTTTCAAACTTGGCATTGGTCAATTACGGGTTTCTTGATTGCGATGATTATGCTAACACTCAATTATTTCGGTAAGGTTTTCGGTATGTCATCGAATCTGCGGACACTTTGCACTATGGCAGGAGCGGATAAATTTGCAGACTTTTTTAGGTTTGATGCCAAGTCGCAATACTGGAACTTAATGGTAATTTTGGGAGCCATGATTGGTGGATTTGTGGCAGTTCATTTTATGAGTGATCCTTCTAATGTGTCGATCAATCCGCAAACTATTATGCAACTTCAGTCGATGGGCATTGACGCTCCAGATGGCAAACTGCTGCCTGACAATTTGTTTGGAAATGATGTGTTTCAATCGCCGAAAATGATTTTTATTTTGCTAATTGGTGGACTTCTGATTGGTTTCGGATCCCGTTACGCAGGCGGTTGTACTTCTGGTCACGCGATTGCTGGCATGAGCAATTTGCAACGACAATCCTTGAAGGCCGTTATCGGTTTTTTTGTTGGGGGTTTATTGATGACCCATTTTATTTTCCCTTTAATTTTCTAAGCAATGAAATCGATAAAATTTATTCTTATTGGATTCCTTTTCGGAATCGTCTTAACGAAATCAGAAGCGGTTTCATGGTATCGTATTTATGAAATGTTTCAATTCCAATCGTTTCATATGTATGGCATTATCATGGTAGCCATCATGGTCGGTTTAGTAGGGCTTCAATTGATAAAACGAAATGAAATCAAAAACAGTAAAGGAGTGCCGATTACGATTGCCGACAAGGAAAAAGGTTCCTTTCGCTACTGGATTGGTGGATTGTTTTTTGGTTTGGGTTGGGCGCTCGTTGGATCTTGTCCAGGACCGATATTTATACTTCTGGGTGCTGGCTTTTTGCCAGTTGTATTTGTGCTATTGGGAGCGCTTTTAGGCACATTCTTGTACGGAGTAGTGAAAGATAAATTACCTCACTAAAACATTTACTTAGATAATTTCTGCACTTAAACCCGCTTCTAGCAACTGCGTGCATTGCGGTTTTAATTCGTCGAAAGAGCCGGTTTTTACGGTGCATTTCCCTTTATAATGGACTAAAATCGCGCACTGTTCTGCCTGTTCCGAGGTGTGATTACAGACTCTGATTAAGGTATCAATGACGTGATCAAAAGTGTTGACATCATCATTATAGAGAATGATTTCATTGTTGACGTCGACAGCTTCAAGAATTGATGTCTGTCTTTTTGTTTTTTCAATAGTTGCCATGTGCTTATTATTGTGGAAAAGAATTGATTAACAGTGGTTTAAAAATTTAAATGCTAATTTATATATTTTAACGAAACCCAATTATTTCTCTGTAATTTTTTTGCAAATTTCAGCCCTTTTTCGGTGCATGATGCATCAATAAATGGGATGTCTTCTTCGTAGAAACCACTTAACAAAAGAACTCCATCTTTATTAAGACAATCAACATAGCGCTGCATATCATTAAGCAAAATATTACGATTGATATTGGCTATAATCAAATCATATTTTTGGTCTATCAACAAAGAAGCATCACCTTCGTAAACGGTAATATGGTTACAGTTGTTTCGCTCTGCGTTCTCAATGGAATTCAAATAGCACCAATTGTCAATATCAATCGCATCAATAGGTTTGGCACCTTTCATTTCGGCTAGTATTGCTAAAATGGCAGTACCGCAGCCCATATCTAAAGTTTTCATATTGGTGACATCGATTTCCAATAGATGTTGGATCATCATATGTGTAGTTTCATGATGTCCAGTTCCGAAACTCATCTTTGGCTCAATGATAATGTCATATTCCGCATTGGTCTTAGGATGAAATGGCGCTCGCACATGACATTGACCGTCTACATCGATGGGTTCGAAATTTTTTTCCCATTCTTCGTTCCAGTTGACTTGCTCGATTTCCTCAATGGTGTAGGAAATAGTAAACTGCGGAGAATTCAAAACAAATACCTCGTCAAGAATAGAGGCTGTCCAAAGTTGTTTTTGGACAAATGCCGTCACACCAAATTCACTTTCAACAAAACTTTCAAATGGCAATTCGCCTAGTTCAGCGATTAGAATTTCTGAACCCAATTCTTTGGGCTCGATAGTAAAATGATAACCTAAATATACGTTTGACATGTTCTTATTTAAAGCGTTAGCCACGAATTCACGAATGTCAATTATTTTTATTCGTGAATTCGTGGCTAACCTATTTTATTACATTTATATTGCATTAACAATGGCGGCAAAATCTTCTGCTTTCAAGGCAGCGCCACCGATCAATCCGCCATCGACATCTGGTTTAGAAAAAATCTCTTTGGCATTGTCTGGTTTTACGCTACCGCCATACAAAATAGAAACATTTTCAGCAATATCGCTTCCGTAAGCTTTACGAATAGTTTCGCGAATAAATTCGTGCATTTCTTGCGCTTGCTCTGGACTTGCGGTTTCTCCCGTTCCAATCGCCCAAACGGGTTCGTAGGCTAACACTAAGCTTTCCCAAGCGTCTTTGTTTAGGTGAAATAATCCATCACGCAATTGGTTTTCCACCACATTGAAATGTTGCTTACTTTGTCGGTCTTTTAGTTCTTCCCCAAAGCAGAAAATCACACGC
Source organism: Flavobacterium sp. (assembly GCA_016714905.1). Taxonomy (GTDB): domain Bacteria; phylum Bacteroidota; class Bacteroidia; order Flavobacteriales; family Flavobacteriaceae; genus Flavobacterium. The sequence goes on along the minus strand of JADKBW010000013.1, from coordinate 58,647 downwards.
ATTTGATGTTGAAGCGCTTTGTCAACTTTATAGGCAATAATAGCATCGGTTTCGTGAAAAATAGAACGTCTTTCAGAATGACCTAAAATGACGGTGTTGACACCAATGCTTTTAAGCATGTCCGCAGATATTTCACCTGTGTAAGCACCATTTTCTGATTGATGCATGTTTTGGGCCGCCACAACAATATTCGTAAATTCTACGTGATCAACTGCTGATGCAAGATTTACAAATGTGGGTGCTACAATGATTTCTACTTCCTTGTCATTCGGCAATTGATTGATTAGTGCGTTGAGTAAGTCTTCGGTTTCTTCCGCATTCTTATTCATTTTCCAATTTCCAGCTACAATTTTATGTCTCATTATTTTAGTGAATTTAAAGTTGAATTGATGGTTTCAAAATCAGTTTCTATGGCTCTGTATAATACAATTTTTCCAGTTTTATCTACAATAATATAACGTGGAATCCAATCTAAGTCGATGGCAGTTCCGAAAGCACCTTTCATACCGTCGTTTGCCATGTAGTGATCTCCTGTAAGTGCATATTTTTCAATTCCTAATTTCCATTTATCAGCGGTTTTGTCCATAGAAACAAAGACATAATCAACATTTGGATTATTGGCTTGTAGCTCTTTTACTTTAGGCATCGCTTTCACGCAATCACTGCACCATGAAGCCCAGCATTCTATCAAAATAGTTTTGCCTTGGTGTTTCTTGAGCACATCCTTAAATGCTATTTGAGTGCCGTCAATAGAAAGTAGATTTTCGACGAGCGCCTCTTCAATAAAATCTGATTTTTGTGCTTTCATGCATGAGGTTGCGGAAAATACCATTATTAGATAGACTAGTAGTTTTTTCATTATGAATTTTTATTTGCGAACGTAGGTTTGTACCGAGAAAACTAGTCCATGAAAATGTTGTGTTTTTACGGATTTTTTACAGAGAACATTTACGTTATTCAGTTTCGATTTCACGACTTTTTCTGAAGTCAGTATCATCGAGAAAAACATGTTTTGTTCTTTTTCGTTTTTTAGGAAAATATTGCTTCTTGACCGTGTATACAAAAACGATAGTAGTAATCGCCATTATTGTGCATCCTAAGACGATATTAAAAGTTGCTCCCAATGGTGGTTTCTCCATAGCAGCCACATAATTTAAGAGGTAATAACCTATTAAAAAAGCGATGATGCATACCAATATCGTAATATTGTTCCTTTTTTTTCTCGCCTTTCTTGTTCTTTCGACGCTTGCTTGACTTTGACTTCTCTTTCTCGGTCCGGTGTGTTCAGCCATGATTTTTTAGAAATTGGAAGGTTATAATTTTAATAGCGCTTGGTCATTATAATGCACTTTTTGAACAATAGTTCCTTTTTTTACCACCACTACACTTGGATTCGCTCGTTCAATGGTTTTAAGTGTAGTCCCGTCGCAAAAGTAAAAATCAAATGTAAAACCAAATTCCTTTTTTGTTTTTTCTATGTCCGTTTCCGATGATGCCGTCATCGCAATTACTTTATAACCTTTTGCTTTTGCTTTTTGATGGAGACCTTCTAAAATTGCCAAGCCTTTCTTATCTGATTTTGATAAGTCATAAGCTACAAATAACAGCAATTTTGGTTCTACTAGGAGTTCATCTTTATAGTCCGAACCCTCTTTCTCCATAGTAAAATCATGTATAGGAGGTTTGTAACCTTCAGAAACGATATGATCAATTCGTTCTACGAAAGTAGCGCCAGCTGGTATGTTCATTAAATCTTTTTCTGTGAAATTTTTATTGACTCCATTTACTTTGTACACAAAAACCATTTCAACCACAGTTTTTGGAGCGCCTTCTGGAATTTCCATTCCCTTTTGAATATTAGTTCCGACTTTATAAGCTCTAAAATCTTTTAAAGGCAAATGATTCAAAACCCAGTATCCCATAAAACCACAAAGAACAGCCGCCAAGCTCACCAAGGCATTTCGAAAATTGTTATTGAAAAGCGGTTTTACTTTTTTAATATTTAAGAACAAAATGGTAATGAAAAATAATAAAATGACATCTTTTGTAAAGGATTGCCATGGCGTTAGTTTTAGTGCGTCTCCAAAACAACCACAGTCAGTAACTTTATTGAAATAAGCAGAATAGAAAGTTAGGAAAGTAAAAAACACAATCATCAAGAGTAAACTCCATATCGTAAATCTTGACTTAAAACCGATGAGTAACATAAAACCCAAAACCGTTTCGAAAATTACCACAAATACAGCAATTGCAAGAGAATAAGGTTCGAAAAAAGGAAGATTTAAAACAGTTTCACTAAAATATTCGGCTAGTTTGTATGAAAATCCTACTGGGTCATTCAGTTTGATTAATCCGGAAATAATAAATAATAATCCAACAAAAATTCTAGAAAATTGTACTAATATGTTTTTCATTTGATAGGTTTAATTTGGAATAGTAAATATAAACTAAAATTATAGTAAAAAGAAAATGAAAAAAGATAAAATTAAGATTTTGATTCTATTAGAATCAATGCAAATACAGCATAATTAATCATGTCTTGGTAATTGGCATCAATGCCTTCCGAGACAATTGTTTTTCCTTTGTTGTCTTCAATTTGTTTCACGCGAAGCAGTTTTTGGAGTATCAAATCTGTCAATGAATTGACCCTCATTTCTCTCCAAGCTTCCCCATAGTCATGATTTTTGTCTTCCATCAAGGATTTGGTGGTCGCGACTTTAGCATCGTAAAGCTCAGTGGCTTTTGAGGTTTCCAAATCAGGCTGTTCTGCAACACCTAATTCAAGTTGAATCAGTGCCATAATTGAATAATTGATGATTCCAATAAATTCAGCTTGTTCATCTTCCTCAATCTTTCGAACTTCATTTTCCTGTAAACTCCTGATGCGCTGTGCTTTGATATAGATTTGGTCCGTCAAGGAAGGTAACCGGAGGATTCGCCATGCACTTCCATAATCTTTCATTTTTTTTACAAAAAGGTCCCGGCAAATGGCAATTATGGCATCATATTCTTGTGAAGTATTCTTCATTATTATTGCAGTATATTTGTATTCAAATTTTTTACCTAAGTTCGGTCATGCCAAACGATTTCGGGTCAAAAATAGTTTTTTTTTCTGGATGTAAATCTATTTTTATAATTTACCATGACAATTAATTGCCTCGGCCAGCTGATTGATTTAAGTTCCCCAAAAGTCATGGGGATATTAAATGTTACCCCGAATTCGTTTTATGATGGAAATCGCTACAATAGCGAGAACTTGATCCTGGCGCAAGTGGAAAAAATGCTGCGAGAAGGCGCGACATTTATTGATTTGGGTGCCTATTCTAGCAAGCCCAATGCGGAATTGGTTTCTGAAGAGGAAGAAGTTCTCCGGTTGATACCTGTAGTACAATCCGTTTTGAAGCATTTTCCTGATACGCTACTTTCAATCGATACTTTTCGGAGTCATGTGGCAAAAATCGGTCTCGATTCTGGCGCAGCAATCATCAATGATATTTCGGCTGGAACTATGGATGAAAATATGTTTGGGGTTGTTGCCCATTTTCACGCACCTTATATCATGATGCATATGCGCGGAACACCGCAAACAATGACTGGATTGACTCATTATGAAGACATTGTAAAGGAAATGCTTTATTATTTTTCGGATAAAATTGCCAAAGCAAGAAGTGTCGGGATTAACGATTTGATTATTGACCCTGGCTTTGGTTTTGCAAAAACGTTGGATCAGAATTATGAGGTTTTGCAAAAAATGGAGTTGTTTCAAAATCTGGACTATCCGATTTTGGCTGGAATTTCTAGGAAGTCGATGGTGTATAAAGTATTAGAATCGTCCGCCGATGAAGCTCTAAATGGCACAACAGTTTTAAACACGATTGCTTTATCGAAAGGCGCAAATATTCTTAGAGTGCATGATGTAAAAGAAGCTGTTGAAAGTGTCAAGCTATTTGAAAGAATGACTGCGAGTTTGTAAGACTTTTATATTAGGAAAAATTCTTCGAGAATCATCAAAAAGATTACTGATGATGGTAAGGTTCGTTTTTTAGAATTGTAAAAGCGCGATACAGTTGTTCAATAAAGAAAAGTCGCACCATCTGATGCGAAAACGTCATTGACGAAAGCGAGATTTTGCCTTGCGCTTTTTCGTATACTTCTGATGAAAACCCGTAAGGACCGCCTATGACAAACACCAAGGTTTTGATTCCAGAATTCATTTTCTTCTGCAATTCAACAGCAAAATTAATACTGGTATAGTTCTTTCCGTTTTCGTCTAATAGGATTAATTGATCGGTGGGACCGATTTTAGACAAAATCAATTCGCCTTCTTTTTCTTTTTGTTGACTTTCTGATAGGTTTTTGACGTTTTTGATATCGGCTAGAATTTCAAATTCAAACTTGATATAAAAAGATAATCTCTTTTGATATTCGTCGATCAAAAGTTGCAGATTTTTATGGTCGGTTTTTCCAACAGCAATGAGTTTAATATTCATAAACTACTCCTCATTATCTTTTCCAAAAATAACATTAATCAGTAAAGCTGAAATGGCGCCAATAGCAAAAATAGAGAGAAATTCTATGGTACGAATTTGCTCTGTACCTGACATTCTTCCGTAGTTAACTAAAGCGAGTAGGAGTAGTACGGTGAGAATTATTTTCTTCGTTTTATTGTTCATGTAGTTACTGTTCGTAATTCAAAAGTAGTAAACATTTTTCTTACGTTCAGTTTTCGAAATAGAATTTTGCTATTTGGATTTTGATCTATTCCAATTTTCAGCAGTCATTTCGAATTTTATTTCGTCTTTTCCGTTTAGTCCAACTTCGGTCCAACCTGATTTACGGTAGAAATCTGCCGCTCTCGAATGGGGTTCAGTTCCCAACCAAACAGTTGTTTTTGTTTGCTTGAAGTACCAGTTGATCATCGTATCGTGCAACTTTTTTCCGATTCCCTTTTTCTCAAATTGAGGATCCATAAATAAAGCCCAAATGTTATTTCCCAGTAAGTCAACGATAGAGAATCCAACGATTACGGATTCTACTTCATATACCCAGCCTTTGCCTTGTGTGAAACAAAATTTGACGTAGTCGTCTTCAGGAATTAATGCAGGATTGGACAAAGTGTTTTCCTTGACAGCCATTCGAATTTCCATTAGCTTCGGAAAATCAAGTAAAGTTGCTTCTCTAATGTTTGAATCCAAGATCATTTTTTAAGGAATAAGTCTCGCACAGCGGCGGCCGTTTCGTAGTATTTTGTATTGCCTTCATAGGCAGTGTGAAAGAATTTCTTTTTATTGCTTGCAGTAAAATAGCCAGTCTGGCTTGAAAATGAGGTTGCCTTACCATTGATGAAAAATCGTATGGATTCGATGTCTACTTTTTGCAATCGAGTCATTTCCGTCTGAGAAAAAGCATAGTAAGAGACCATTTGATTGCCTTCGATTGTTCTTAGACCTTTGTCGGTGCAAACAATCGCCGTAAAATCTTTTAAATCAACATAAATGTTTCCGGTAATGGAAAAAGCCGAATTGTTGGTTTCTACTGCAATTTTGAGATAGCCGCCTTTGTCTGATTTGGCAATTTGAATTGTTGCTATGCCCGACAATACATAATTGTCACACATAAAATTCCAAGTAGGCGAGGCAGAATATGATTTAGATTGTACGGTCATCGATTCTTGACCAAAAAGCACGGATGTTATGAAACAGAAAAAAAAGGCTGCCGATTTTTTGCTCATATTTCTATTTAATTCGTTTTCCTTTTTTGTTGTTTAATAGCGTGTCAACGGACAATTCTTGATGTCGCAGTTCTTTTATTTAATTGTGAAAGTATCCTTCCAATCTTTCGAATTGACCGAAGCAATTTGGTTGCTTTTGTTTACCGTCACGCGCAATTCTTTGTTTGCAATTTTCTTTTCGTATAATGCCTTGTAGCGATAGATGATTGTTTGATTTGTGTTGTCATGATACGCTTCAACGAACTTTAATTCTTTAAAATCACCATATTTTTGTTGAAATTTCGAACAAATTTTAGATAACCGCTGCAACGTCATATTCTTTCTTACTTCAGCCGTAGCTTCCTTTTCTGTAAAGGGAACAAACTTAGAAGTATTGCAAGTCATCAAAATTTGTTTGCCTAATGCCGTTGTTTTGTCTTTTTGTAGGTGATCAATTTGACTATCGGATAGTCTTTCCATTGCAGCGACTGGTTTTTTGTCGACTGAAACTTTCTTAGATTTACACGCCAATATCAAACAAAAAATCAATAAGAACGATATCTTTTTCATAGTCTTGCCTCTTTACATTCACTTTATAAACGGTGTTTATGCATTTATATTGGAACGCTCAGCAACAAAACAACAGAAGCAACGTGTTTTGGACTACTTTCGATTTAGAATAGACTAGGATATTTTGTCGGACTGACTTCACTCATCATCCCATACACTTTTTCATAAATGTCTTCTACGGACGGTTTTGAAAAATAATCACCGTCTGTTCCGTACGCCGGTCGATGTTCTTTGGAAGTTAATGTTTGTGGTTTGCTATCCAAATAGTCGTAAGCATTTTGCACTTCAAGAATTTGTTGCATGATAAATGCGGATGCGCCACCAGGAACGTCTTCGTCAATGACTAAAAGTCGATTGGTTTTCATGATACTTTTTACGATATCATGATTGACATCAAACGGCAACAAAGACTGAATATCAATAATTTCACAATCAATTTCTTTTTCCATCAATTCTTTTGCTGCTTGCTCCACCAATCGAAGTGTTGAGCCATACGACACCAAAGTAATGTCATTTCCTTCTTTGATTGTTTCAACCACACCAATTGGAGTTTTAAATTCGCCCAAATTCGTTGGCATTTTTTCCTTCAATCGGTAACCATTCAGGCATTCTACGATCAGCGCAGGTTCGTCTGTTTGTAGTAGCGTGTTATAAAAACCGGCAGCTTTGGTCATATTTCTAGGAACTAAAACATGAATACCGCGCAGTGCATTAATAATCATCCCCATTGGTGAACCAGAATGCCAGATTCCTTCCAAGCGATGTCCACGAGTTCTGATAATGAGCGGCGCTTTTTGTTTTCCATGCGTCCTGTATTGTAGCGTGGCTAAATCATCGCTCATGATCTGAATCGCATACAGCAAATAGTCTAAATATTGTATTTCAGCAATGGGCCGAAGTCCACGCAATGCCATGCCAATTCCTTGCCCCAAAATGGAAGCCTCACGAATTCCGACGTCGGCAACGCGAAGTTCGCCATATTTCTCTTGCATGCCATCCAATCCTTGATTGACATCCCCAATATTTCCTGCATCTTCACCAAAAACCAATACTTCTGGGTATTTTGTAAAAAGTGCATCAAAATTGTCCCGCAAAATCATTCGTCCATCAGCATCTTCGACATTTTGGTCGTAAGTCGGCAAGATCTCTTTCGCAGAAAAAATATTCTTATCTGAGGTTGAGTATAAATGTGAACTAAATTTAGGTTGAATTTTTACGATGTAATTTGTAATCCAATTGGACAACTCCGATTGACAGCTTTCGGCAACAATCATTCGTAAAACCTTCCGTGCGGTGGTCAAAATATCTTTGCGATTTGGCTCTTTTATTGCTTTTAAATCGTTCGAAAATTTTTCAATGAACACTTTATTTTCACTTCTATTAGCAATTGATTCTAAAAGCGTTACGAGTTCATTTTGTTCAGTTGTTATAGGCGAAGTAAATGCAGCCCATGCTATTTTTTTTCCCTCTGTTACTTCTTTCTTCGCACTCGAATCTACTTCAGACAATTCTTCTTCTGACGCGATATTAAAGCTGACCATCCACTGTCTCATTTGCTTGATACAATCATGATCGCTTTCCCATTCCAATCGTTCTGCGTCTTTATAACGTTCGTGTGAGCCTGAAGTGGAATGACCTTGCGGTTGGGTGAGTTCGTTTACGTGTATTAAAACAGGCACATGTTCAGTTCGAGCAATTTGGGAAGCTTTTTCAAAAGTGGCAATGAGCTCTGCGTAATCCCAGCCTTTTACCCGTAGAATTTCATATCCCTCATTTTCTTCATCGCGCTGGAATCCTTTTAATATTTCAGATATATTTTCTTTGGTAGTTTGGTGTTTGGCATGAACAGAAATACCGTAGGCATCGTCCCAAACACTAATAACCATTGGCACTTGCATGACTCCAGCTGCATTAATCGTTTCGAAAAACAGCCCTTCTGAAGTACTTGCATTTCCGATGGTTCCCCAAGCTACTTCGTTACCATTTACAGAAAAATTAGTGGTGTCAATACCAGGCACATTGCGATAAATTTTAGAAGCTTGCGCCAGTCCCAAAAGCCGAGGCATTTGACCAGCAGTTGGTGATATGTCAGCGCTTGAATTCTTTTGTTCGGTTAAGTTTCTCCAAGATCCATCTTCATTATTGCTTTTAGTGGCAAAATGGCCGCCCATTTGGCGTCCGGCAGACATCGGGTCAAAGTTAATGTCCGTGTGTCCGTACAATCCAGCAAAAAACTGTTCAATTGTCAATTCGCCAATAGCCATCATAAAGGTTTGGTCTCTGTAATAACCTGATCTAAAGTCACCTTTTCTAAATGCTTTTGCCATTGCCAATTGCGGCACCTCTTTACCATCGCCAAAAATGCCGAACTTGGCTTTTCCAGTTAGTACTTCTCGGCGTCCAAGTAGACTACATTCTCTACTGATGACGGCAATTTTATAATCGTTAAGCACTTCTTTTTTAAAGTCCTCAAAGGAAAGTTCAGTAGTAGTTTCAACTTGTGTCATAAAGGCGGGATGTTGCTTTGGTCCACAAATTTAATTAAAAAACTTATAGATTTTAGAATGAGGCGAAAAATAAGTAATGTGATTTTTCTAATTTATTTTAGATTAATGCCGTATAAATTATTCAATATGCAATAAAACAGTCAATTACTTTTTAGAATAGCATTATTGGTCCATGAATAACGCTATTAAAACCACTTTCTAGTAAACAAGTTGATGAGCACTTTTGGGTCGATTGTAATGACAATTCTTATTTTTTCACCGTAATTGTCCTGTGCAATCTCCCAGCCATTGTTGGAATAAATTGGGAAGTAAAATTCGAAATAATCTGGGACTAAGTTGAAACGAATTCCATTGTCATAAACAAATTTTTCGGGAGTGTTACTGTTCTTAACCAAACCCAAGTCACCATAAATTTCAATCCAATTCCATACATTAAAACTAACATTCGTCGTGGCTATCCATTTATTGACCGATTCAGGTAAGACTTTCGACTTAAAACCGCCGTCTCCCATAATGAACTGTTGGCTAAAAATACCTGATTTCTCTGACCTTCCGAGCAATTCCTGCTCAAACAAATAGTCATTGATGGTTGAAAGTCCAAAATTGAAAGTGCCCGCATCGGTTTTATCATAAAGAAAACTTCCAGCAAATAATCGAAAATTGAACTGTCGATTATTGCGAAACAATCGTCGATAATTTATTTCAGCAGATACTTTTCCAAATGAACTTGAAATCTGTGTATCCGTTTGAAAGTTAGAAAAATTAACGAGTTCTTGTTTGCTGGCTATGTACTTGAAATTAAATATCGAGTAGTTTTCCATTTTATTATCTAACACAATTTTTGATTCTTGTTTTTGAACCATATTGTATCTAAAAACAAGCGTTTGCCGGTCATTTTTTCGAAAATTATTATCTCTAAAGTTGAATGACAGATTTGGATTTATCTTAAAAAACGAGGCGTCCGGCGCATAATTAAAATACGAAGAACTGAGACCATATCGAACATAAAATAAACGTCGATCTCGAATGAATTGATTAAAACTCACCGATGAAAGTCCACGTAGCGACCCTGTATTTGGAGAGTAAACAGGATTGATGTCATAATTAAAAGGCTTGTTCAACAAAGTCTTGTTGTTGAATCGAATTCCGGGCGAGATGCCATCATATAAATTATACGTAATGGAAGGCACATAAACGATTTGATTGGAATTTGGATCTTCAATATCCTTAAACAACACAAACTTATATGGGCGATTATTTCCGAAAAAGCTTTTTAATGAGTGCCAATTGTTACGTCTGTTAAACTCTGGAACTTCGTTGTTATAATTGATTACAATTTTGTCTGCCTCTTTGCGATCCACCGTAAAAGTGCTGTCTTTCTTAATGTTGTCGTACCATTTTTTGAATACGATATTCTTGTTTTTCAGTCCATATACCGGAATAGGCGTGGTTGTTCCTGTTCTGTTTTTGATTGTGAATGTGATGCTGTCTTTCGTTTTTGAAACGTTCTTAAACGAAAAGTCAATCAGGTCTCTAGTGCCAATAATTGACTTAAAAAACCAGTCAATATCTTTGGAAGTGCCTTGTTTTAGCAACTTTTCAAAGTCGCTGGAACTACAGAATTGTGCTGCACTTAAAGTGTAAAAATTGGTAATCGACTTGGAGACGATTTGTTCCTCAAGATAATGGTCGAGATAATTCAGACTCAATCCCGCTCTGTATTTGGAAGCAATTTTTTCATTAAAACGAATCAAAGAATCCTTAGAATTCGCTAATGGTTGGTCTAAGTTCTTTCGCGCCATAAACATATAGAAGTAACTGTACTGGTCATTAAAATCTAGATTAATAATGTTAAATCCTTGCAAGACTTTGAGCCTTGACAACCCGCCCAGCATTTTCATGCCTTCGCGATTTTCTTCAATGTATTTGATCATTAAATACACTTGAAATCCATCATAAACCCAATTATCTTTCCTAGAGTCCAAACGCATGGAATTCTTTAGAAAATTGTTCAAGTACGTTTTTAGAAATTTTAATTCATAAACAAATTCATCTTGAAATACATTGATGAAACTAGGCAATTGATTCAATCCGTAATAAGGATTTCGCTCGTAATCGACTTCAGAAACTGTGATTTTGTCAAATGGATATTTTCCGACATTCTCCCGAACATAGTTGACAACACGATCGATCATCAACGCTTTTTGAATATCCGTTAAGTTGTTGCTTTCCAAATCAGTAACGACTTCTACTTCATCATTTTTGAAGCTGTAGAATTTTGGTTTAGGTTCTATATACAAACTAATATCTTGTCGCTCTTTTCCAGTAAAGGCGTAGGAAAACTGTTCGTTTATTTTCGTCGAACTCGCTTCTGTTAAGTCGGAATTTACCTTGTAATCATTGGGGACATTTACTACCAATTCATAATCACAGATTCCATTAGCAATGTCATCGGTGTCGGCATTGCTGTATCGAATAAACTGGTGGTTTTCATAACGAGCGGGCACCAAATACCAATCTCTTAACTTGAAACTTTCATGAGTGGCATCATAACCATATTTGGTAAAACGATCGGATGGAATTTTTACTTGATAAGAAAGGTGCAGGACTTTCTTTTCGAAGGGAAGTATTTTTTCGGTCAGTACAATTTCTAATAAGTCTACTTGATTTTGTGGTCGACTCCAAGTAACGACTTGATTGTTATCATCCACAATAAAAATCGAGTTGGTATTCCCAAGTTCTTTTTCCGGTGCAAAGTGAAAACTTCTTACAAATTCATCCGAAAATCGTTTTCCGAGATAAGAATTTTTGTCTGAATAAGCATTCATCCAATCATTCAAAACCAAAGTTTTTATCGTGTCATTGCTTTGGTTGAAATAAGTAAGGTCTTGAACTACGGTTAAAGTTTTGTTCTCGGCATCTAAATTGGCGGTCAACTTAATCGTATGCTGCGCTTGCAACACGATGGTTGCAAAAAAAGCAAGTAGAATTGATAATCTCGTGAGTATTGACTTCAAGTTGGAAAGAAATTATTGGATAAGAAAACGGAAAGTGAGCACAAATCGTATTAGAAATTTGGACTCAAATCATATTTTTTATAAAATTTATCCAATACATCCAACACTTCATCTTCGGTATCAACGATTTTAAACAAATCCAAGTCTTTTTCGTTCACGGTTTTTTCTCTTTCCACCAAAACTTCTTTAATCCAGTCAATTAAGCCAGACCAAAATTGCGTGCCGACCAAAATGATTGGGAATTTTGCGATTTTCTTCGTTTGAATCAAAGTCATCGCTTCAAACATCTCGTCTAAAGTTCCGAATCCGCCTGGCATGACTACAAAGCCTTGAGAGTATTTTACAAACATCACTTTCCGAACAAAGAAATAGTCGAAATTCAAATTCTTATCACGATCAATATACGGATTGTAATGCTGCTCAAACGGCAATTCGATATTCAAACCCACCGAAGTTCCGCCACCGAAATGCGCACCTTTATTACTGGCTTCCATAATTCCGGGACCGCCGCCAGTGATGACGCCATAACCCGCTTTACTAATTTTATAAGCAATCTTTTCTGCCAACAAATAAAACGGATCTTCTGGTTTCGTCCGCGCCGATCCAAAAATAGAAACACAAGGACCGATGCGTCCCATACTTTCATAGCCATTCACAAATTCCGCCATGATTTTAAAAATCGCCCAGCTGTCGTTGGTGCGGATCTCATTCCACGTTTTTTGCTTCAGTTTGTCTTGGATTACTTTATCCTCGTCATTGTCAAAATCTTCCAATCTCATGTTTTTTAACTTTTATTTTTTTAGGAGCTGATCCTGCTATCCACTCTATCTTTTGCGCCGAACGCCGGCACAAAAGGATGTCGTTACTATCCGGGCTAGGGCTTTCGTTGTCAATTGAAAAGCCCGCTAAAGTAATTCTTTTTTCAAAAACTCTGCGCTGTATTTTTCATTTTTTGATTTAACACAGAATCAGTTACAGTGCCTTTTTAATTATCAATTAGCTTCGCTCAGTTCGGGTGTTAATTAATCAATTAAACCATTTCTTTTTTCAAGAATTGCGCTGTAAAACTTTTTTTGCTTTTCACAATTTCTTCCGGAGTTCCTTTCGCAACAACTTCTCCGCCACCTTTTCCACCTTCTGGACCAATATCGATAATGTAATCAGCCAATTTAATCACATCCATATTGTGCTCGATAATCAAAATCGTGTTGCCTTTGTCGACCAACTTATTAATGACTTCCATCAAAACACGAATGTCTTCAAAATGCAATCCAGTTGTAGGTTCATCGAGGATGTAAAACGTATTCCCCGTATCTTTTTTTGATAATTCACCCGCTAATTTAATTCGTTGCGCTTCACCACCAGAAAACGTCGTGCTTTGTTGTCCCAAAGTGATATAACCCAAACCGACATCTTGAATGGTTTTGACTTTGCGGTAAATTTTCGGAATGTTTTCAAAAACGGAACCGCTTCATCGACCGTCATATTCAAGATATCAGATATCGATTTGCCTTTATACCGAATCTCCAACGTTTCTCTATTGAATCGTTTCCCCATACAGGTTTCACATTCTACATACACATCGGGAAGGAAATTCATTTCTATCGTTCGCACGCCAGAACCTTCGCAGGTTTCGCAACGTCCGCCTTTGACATTAAAACTAAATCGGCCTGCTTTATATCCGCGAATCATGCTTTCGGAAGTCATCGTAAACAAATTTCGGATTTCAGAAAAGACATCGGTATAGGTTGCGGGGTTGGAGCGTGGTGTTCTTCCAATGGGACTTTGGTCAATATCAATTACTTTGTCGATATGTTCCAAACCTTCTATTTTTTTGTAGGGTTTTGGCTTTTTGACGCCATTGAAATAAAATTCATTTAAAATCGGATACAATGTCTCATTAATCAACGTCGATTTGCCGCTGCCCGAAACGCCCGTCACACAAATCATTTTACCTAAAGGCAATTCAATTGAAACATTTTTTAAGTTGTTTCCAGTTGCTCCAGTCAATTTTAAAAACTTGCCATTGCCTTCACGACGCTTCTTTGGGATTTCAATTTTCAGTTCCCCATTGAGATATTGCGCCGTCAACGTATGATGTTTTAAAGTTTCTGCGGGTGTTCCGATGCTGATGATTTCGCCACCGAATTTTCCGGCACGTGGACCGATGTCAATTACGAAATCGGCGCGTTCGATCATGTCTTTATCGTGTTCGACGACGATCACCGAGTTGCCAATGTCGCGCAATTGTTCTAAAGACTTAATCAATTTGTCATTATCGCGCTGGTGTAGACCAATACTAGGTTCATCTAAAATATACAAGACACCAACCAATTGTGAACCGATTTGTGTTGCCAATCGGATGCGTTGTGCTTCTCCACCAGAAAGTGATTTTGAACTTCGATTAATCGACAAATAGTCCAAGCCCACATTCACTAAAAAGTGCAATCGATCTTTGATTTCTTTGATGACTTCAGTGGCGATTTGTTTTTGTTTTACGGATAGTGATTTTTCAAGTTCATCAAACCAAGTTGATAAATCCGAAATATCCATCGATGACAAATCATTGATGTTTTTGTCATTGATGCGGAAATACATCGATTCCTTTTTCAAACGGGAACCTTCGCAAATCGGACATTCTATTTCGTCCATGAATTCTTTTGCCCAACGTTTGATGCTTGAAGAACCGCTTTCGTCGTGTTGGTTTTTGATAAAATGCGAAATACCTTCAAACTCTATTTTGTATTCTTTTGTAATACCTAGTGTTTTTGACGCTACAGCAAATTTTTCTTTGCCGCCATACAAAATCATATCCATCGCTTCTTCCGGAATTGCTTCGATGGCGTCGGTAATTTTGAAGTTGAATTTTTCTCCAATAATTTCCAATTGCTTGAAAATCCACGTGTTTTTATATTCGCCTAATGGCAAGAAACCACCATGCTTGATGGATAGTTTCGGATTTGGAATAATCTTTTTTAAGTTGATTTCGTGAACGGTTCCCAAACCATTGCAATGATCACAGGCTCCTTTGGGCGAATTGAACGAAAACAAATTCGGCTCTGGGTTTTGGTACGAAATTCCAGTGGTGGGACACATCAGATTTCGACTAAAAAATCGAATGTCATTACTGTCGTGTTCTAAAATCATCAAGATATTCTCGCCATGATGCATTGCGGTTTGGATACTTTCAGACAAACGTTTGTCGTTTTCAGCCGTGTCTTCGACGAGCATTCTGTCGATGACAATTTCGATGTCATGCGTGTTATAACGCTCGAGTTTCATTCCTGGCGTGATGTCTTTGATATCGCCATTCACGCGGACTTTTAGAAAGCCTTGTTTGGCAATTTGTTGAAACAACTCTCCATAATGTCCTTTTCTGGCGCGAACGACCGGCGCTAAAATATTGATGCGTTTTCCGATAAAATTTTCCAAGATCAACGCCTTGATTTGGTCGTCGGAATAAGAAACCATTTTTTCTCCAGTATTATAACTGTAGGCATCGGCGGCACGCGCGTAGAGCAATCGGAGGAAATCGTATATTTCGGTAATTGTTCCTACGGTAGAACGTGGACTTTTACTCGTGGTTTTTGCTCGATGGCGATGACTGGGGAAAGACCGTCAATTTTATCTACGTCAGGACGTTCTAATCCACCAAGAAATTGTCGCGCATAGGCAGAGAAAGTTTCGACATATCGACGTTGTCCTTCCGCATAAATCGTATCAAAAGCCAGCGACGACTTTCCTGAGCCAGAGAGTCCAGTGATGACCACTAGTTTTTCTCGTGGAATCGAGATGTCAATGTTTTTAAGATTGTGGACGCGTGCCCCTATAACTTCAATCGTATTATCGGTATCTAGCATGATTTAATGGCAAAGCGCAAAGGTATTATAATGAATAATTACTAGTGAATAATTAACAATTAAAATCGCAGCATAGTTGATCACAATTTGCAAGTAGATAGAAATGTCCTGCGAAATATCCCAATTTAGGTAGGTCTTGTAAAATATTCAATCGAATTTTGCTTTGAGCACATTCAAAGCTTAAATTTTATTATGATATATATCATTTTTTATTCTTGTTTAAAAGCTTAATTTAGAGCGCTTTAAATAGAGATGAGTAAAATAAACGGTATTTTTTTTAATTCATCGCATTAGGGTAATCTTCAATTGACTTGTTTTGCAACAAACAATTTCTTTTAAGACAAAACAATTAAAAACAAAACATTATGAAAAATCTACAAAAAATCAAATTCAGTGTCGTTATGGCCATGTTATTTATGCTTACTACTTCTTCAATGTGCAGTAGTGACGACGATAACTCATCATCAAATGGAAACAATCCCAGTGATGTAATCAATATCGTAAATAATGGAACTTGGAGAATTACGTACTACTACGACACAGACCAAGAAGAGACAAGTGATTTTAATGGTTACAATATTACGTTTGGAGCTAGTAATGTTTTAACAGCATCAAATGGAACTAATAATTATGATGGTATTTGGTCAATTACGGATAGTAATAGCAGTGATGATAGTCCAAGTGATTTAGATTTTAACATTGCTTTCAGTTCACCAGCTCAATTTGAAGAACTTAGCGATGATTGGGAAATAATTGAAAAATCAGCAACAGTTATAAAACTGAAAGATGTTAGTGGTGGTAATGGTGGAACAGATTATTTGACTTTCACTAAGAATTAGATTTGTTTCGTTAATAACTATCAAGAGATGGAGCGGAGGGCGCCACCCCGAGAGGAAACCCGGGGCGGGGGCCCACCAAAAAAAAAGCCCAGCCGGGCCCCCCCCGCCGGGCCCCCCAAAAAGTTTTATTATTCTATCGTCATCGCTTTCAGTTTCTCACGATAAGCCTCCAATGCATTCGCTTTAGAAATGAAACCGTAGTATTTTCCATTCTTGATAACAGGCAGAAAATTCACTTTGGTTTTTTCGAATTTTTCCATAACGATTTCCATACTATCGGTCGGATAGACTATCTCTAGGGGCGGAATCATGATTTCTTTGACAGGCGTATATTTTACCTTGAAAGCGCTAAAAATAATCTCGCGAATGTCGTTGAAATGAACAATTCCGAGTAGTTTTTTCTCATCATCAATCACAGCAAAAATTACTTGATTGGAATGCGATATCAAATCGACGACTTGCTCTAAATTATCTGCATCTTTGATGGTTAAGTAGTCGGTTTGAATGATTTTCTCGGTTTCTAAAGTCGATAGAATATTGGTGTCTTTATTCTCCGTAAATGCCTGCCCTTTTTTGGCGAGATTTTTCTTGTCGAGGGAATGTTTTTCGAAGCGTTTAGAAATCGCAAAGCTGATGGAAGAAACCATCATCAGTGGAATCATCAAATCATAACCACCAGTGATTTCAGCAATCAAGAAAATGGCTGTTAACGGCGCGTGAAACAGACCGCTTAGAATTCCCGCCATTCCCACTAAAGTAAAATTGCTAATCGGTAAATGTGCAATTCCAAGCGTGTTGATGGTTTT
Organism: Flavobacterium sp.; assembly: GCA_016714905.1. Classification (GTDB taxonomy): domain Bacteria; phylum Bacteroidota; class Bacteroidia; order Flavobacteriales; family Flavobacteriaceae; genus Flavobacterium. The sequence goes on along the minus strand of JADKBW010000013.1, from coordinate 41,338 downwards.
CGAAAACAAGAAACCCGCGTACGAGCCGAGGAATAGAGAAGGAGCGAAGTTGCCGCCATTTCCGCCGCTTCCTAAGGTAATTCCTGTGGCAAAAACTTTGAGCAATAAGGTCAATCCGATAAATAGAATGAGTGCCCAAGTATTGTTTCTGAAGTCACTAAAAAGTGTGTTTTCTAATAATTGTTGTGGATTGTTTTCGGATAACGTTCTGATGCTTTCATAACCTTCGCCAAAAAGTGAGGGAAAAATAAAGATGATGATGGCTAGAATTGAGGCGCCAAAGAGTGCTTTCGTATAAGGCTTTACACGTAATCTGAAAAAGAAATGTTCAATGCGTTGAAAGTTTCTGGAGTAATAAATAGCAATCAGCCCAGTGAAAATGCCAAGTAAAATATAATACGGAACATTTCTGTAGTTGAAAGTTTGCTGTTGATTGAAGGATAACAAAATAGATTCGTCTAAAACCATCGTCGAAACTAAGGCTCCAGTTGCGGCGGAAATCATGATTGGCGTGAAGGCAGAAATACTCACATCGACCAGCAAAACTTCTATCGCGAATAAAACGCCTGCGATTGGTGCATTAAAAGCAGCGGCAATTCCAGCGGCAACACCACAACCAATCAGTAGAGTTCGGTCTTTGTAACTGAGTTTGTACCGTTGCGCATAATTCGAACCAAAAGCGGCACCGGTAATGACAATGGGACTTTCTAATCCGGCGGAACCGCCAAGTCCAACGGTTAATGAACTCGTCACGATTTGCGCATACATTTGTTTCCGTGGAATGATACTCGCTTTTTTGGCAACAGCGTACAGAATTTGCGAAGTGCCTTTCTCGATGGTGCCACCAAGGAGTTTTTTGACTACAAAAACGGTGAGAAGAATTCCAATGACTGGCAATAAACTATTAATAAAACTTAACTTGAGTATTCCATTGATGGAGGTTGCAGTAGTAAAAACCCAATGGGCAAATGTCTTTAGGACAATTACTGCGAATGCTGCCGAAATACCAACCAATACACTCGATACGAACAAGAATTGCTTGGTCGACAGTTTGGTCTGAGACCAGGCGATGATACTTTCAATTTTGCGAATCGCTTTTTTAAACATTGGTTTGGACGAAAACGCTAATTTACGACTAAAATGAATTTAAGAAATAATCATTGGGAGTAATTCGCTTTTTTATTTTTCAAGCACATTGAAACATAGTTTTTAAGGCAATTCATTTTAGCATAGCAGATCATATATATGTAAATCAATGATTGGTCTATAGAACTCTTTTTTCTATGATTCTATGTGGTTTTCATAGAATTTAAATGTTAATATAATTGCCCTCACGAGTTAAGAAATATTTTTTAGAGCTTCTTTGTTGCTGAGTGGTTTTAAGTTGGCTTGTTTTACAAATTCTCTTACTTCATTTGGAAAGTATTTGCCGTATTCGCGCAACGCCCAACCGATGGCTTTTTGAATAAAAAATTCTTTTGAATGGGCGTGTTTAATACATTCTCGAAAAAGAGTATAGGCGTTTGTTTTTTGTTTGTAGCCTAACTGAAATAGAATGGCGGCGCGATTGAGCCACATATTATCTGAATCGGAAAACCGGTTAATGACTTTTTTGGTTTCGTTTGGAAATTCGATCAAATACTGACCCAAGATATATTTTGCAATCGTGTCGACAGAATCCCACCAAGAATTGGTTATAAGTATTTTTTCGATGAGTTGAATATCATCAATTTGATAGTTTTTCTTTAGATTTTTGATGAGAATTTCGATGCCGCAATAATGCATTTCACGTTCTTTGAAAGCAAACAATTGCAGTGTGATTTCACGACCATTTTGTTTGACTTCATTTTGATGTTCCTGCCAAATCGATTTGAAAATCAATCGTCTTTTCTCGGTTTTGATGCCGTAGAAGGTAAAGTGATTTTTCATGTAGTTTTCCATGGGAATGGCAAGTTCACGCGAACTGTTATTTTGGAAAGCTGTTTCTAATGCTCTGACAAAACTCATCTTAAAATCCTTTTGCATTGTCGTCGCCCCGATGGTCTGCGCCTCCTTCGAGTTGTCCGTTTGGCAATCTTAGAATGGCATCGACTTTTCCAATGACCGGCGCGCTCTTTTCGTTACCAAAATATCCTTTTTTTCGCAAACTGTAGATCAAATTTGGAGCAAACTTATTCGGTTCAAATAATACTTCGTCGGGCAATCCTTGGTGGTGAAATCGTGGCGCGTTGACGGCTTGCTGCATATTCATCTTGAATTCATAGACATTTAAAATCGTTTGCAATACCGAAGTAATAATCGTAGAACCGCCGGGCGAGCCCAAGACCATTAGTAATTTTCCTTTTTGTTCTACGATGGTTGGTGTCATAGAACTGAGCATTCTTTTTTCTGGAGCAATGCTGTTGGCTTCGGCTCCGATCAAACCATAGGAATTCGGCACGCCAGGCTTGGAGCTAAAGTCATCCATTTGGTTGTTGAAAAAGAACCCCAATTCCTCAGAATACAATTTAGATCCATAGGCGCCATTGAGCGTTGTGGTTGCAGCAATGGCATTTCCTTCGGCATCGACAATCGAGTAATGCGTGGTTTCATTGCTTTCTGAAATGGTGATGTTTCCATGCGAAACTTGAGAAGAAAGCGAGGCTTTTTTCCAATCAAAATTTGTCATGCGTTGCTTGAGGTATTTTTTATCAAGTAACTGGTTTGTAGGGATTTTAATAAAATCAGGATCGCCTAAGAAAAAGTTTTTGTCCGCATACGCACGCCGTTCTGCTTCGGTCAGTAATTGGATATATTTCTCGGAGTTATGTCCATAAGTTGCAACTGGATACGGTTCAATCATTTTCATAATTTGTCCTAATGTGATTCCGCCGCTGGATGGTGGAGACATCGAAACAATCTTCAAATCTTTATAGGAAAAGGTGATGGGTTTTCTCCACTTGACTTCGTATTTTGACAAATCTTCCATGCTGAGTATGCCGCCGTTTTTTTGAATGAAGTCGACCATTTTCTGAGCGGTTTCACCTTTGTAAAATTCAGAGGAACCATTTTTCAAAATGCGCTCTAAAGTAGCCGCCAAATTTAGATATTTGATCGTATCGCCAACGTTATAGGTTTTGGCGTACATGGTTTCGGAGCCGCTTATTTTGTTGATTTCCTTTTGATTATTATTGATTTGTTTTAATTGCTTTTCTGTAATGACCACGCCTTTTTTTGCCAAAGCAATCACCGGCATCATGATTGTTTTTAAAGGTAATTTTCCAAATTTTTGATGCACCGCAAATACGCCGGCAATGGTCCCGGGAACTCCGATAGCCATGGCGCCGTTGACACTCAATTGTGGAATTACCTCTTTGTTTTGTCGAGAACATTATCTTTGCTCGCTTTCAACGGTGCTTTCTCCCGATAATCCAAAGCGCCACTGTCACCGTTGGCTTTGCGATAGACCATAAATCCACCGCCAGCGATATTGCCCGCATACGGATAAGCCACGGCCAAAGCCAATTCAGTCGCGACCATAGCATCAAAGGCATTTCCACCTTGTTGCATGATTTGAACGCCAATCTGAGAAGCTTCTTCACGAGCGGAAACGACCATCGCTGTAGAAGTAATCAACCCAGTTTGCCCGAGAACTATTGCAGCATATTGAAATAGAAAATAGGAGAGTAGTAATCTTTTCATAATTCGATCTTCTTTAGTTGCACATGCGCAATTAAATCCTCGAAAAAAGCTGTGAATTCCCCTTCAAATTCGTCATAATATTGTTCTAATTCCTCAATGGCATATTGCATTTGAGAAACATCTTTGGTACGGTGATCCATTTGCGTTAGGATTCGTGCAATGCCCTTTGTATACTGATAGTTGACCAACCAATTGTGTTGAATCATATAGGGTTTCATGTGCAGTGTTTTCTCCGTTAATATGTCGAGATGCGTTTCTAAAGATTGGTAAAATCGCTCAACAAAATCTTCTAATTTTTCATTAGAATAATTTGACCAATTCTTGGCTAGAAAGTGATCGTAGAAAACATCGACAATAACTCCAGCATAATGATGGTATCGATGATGCAAGCGTTTGGTACTTTGTCTAAATATCGGATGCGCGTCGGTGTAGGTATCGATGGCGCGGTGCAAAACGATTCCCTTCCGAACTTCGGCAGGTAAATACTCATAGTGTTTTCCTCGAATTCCATCTGCCATAAAATTTCCGATTTTGATCAAATCGTTATCGCCGGAAAGATAGATGTGGGCTAGGAAATTCATTTATGAGATAGGTTATAAGTTTAGAAAGTTTAGAAGTTTAGGTTTTGTAAATTTAGAAATTTCTTTGAATGTTGCTGTTTACGAACTCTATAAGTTTAATTATATTTGCTGCTGCTAAACTAAACTTTCTAAACTTATAACCTTTTAAACTTTAAAATGACATTAATCAAATCGATATCAGGAATTCGCGGAACCATAGGAGGAAAAGTCGGAGATAACTTAACGCCGGTAGATGCCGTAAAGTTTGCATCCGCGTACGGAACGTGGCTTAAGACCTATTCTAAAAGTGAAAAACTAACTGTAGTCATAGGCCGGGACGCTAGAATTTCGGGACCGATGATTCATAATTTAGTAGTAAATACGCTCATCGGTTTGGGCATTGATGTCATCGATTTGGGTTTGTCGACAACGCCAACCGTTGAAGTAGCCGTTCCTTTGGAGAAAGCACATGGTGGTATTATTTTGACCGCGTCGCACAATCCAAAACAATGGAATGCGCTAAAATTATTAAATGAAAAAGGTGAATTTTTAAGTGGCGCTGATGGGGCAAAAATCCTTGAAATTGCCGAAGCAGAAGCCTTTGATTTTTCTGATGTTGATTCGCTTGGAACAATTACCATTAATGATGCCTATATGGACATTCACATAGATGAAGTTTTGAATTTGCCTTTGGTGGATGCTGAAGCGGTTGCGAAAAGAAAATTTAAGGTGGTTGTGGATGGTGTGAATTCCTCTGGAGGTATCGTAATTCCAAATCTATTGGAGCAAATGGGCGTAGAGGTGGTCAAATTATATTGCGAACCGAATGGTCATTTCCCTCATAATCCAGAGCCTTTAAAAGAGCATTTGGGCGATATATGTAAATTGGTTTTAGAAGAAAAAGCCGATTTTGGAATTGTAGTCGATCCAGATGTCGATCGTTTGGCTTTCATCTCTAACGACGGTGAAATGTTTGGTGAAGAATACACTTTGGTGGCGTGCGCGGATTATGTATTGAGTAAAACGCCGGGCAATACCGTTTCAAATATGTCGTCTTCAAGAGCTTTGCGTGATATAACCAACAAATATAGTGGTAGTTACCAAGCTAGTGCCGTGGGTGAAGTGAATGTGGTGGAATTGATGAAGAAAACCAATGCGATTATTGGTGGTGAAGGAAACGGCGGGATTATTTATCCAGAGTTGCATTATGGTCGTGATAGTTTGGTGGGTGTGGCTTTGTTCTTGACGCATTTGGCCAATTTGGATGTTACAGTAGCGGAATTAAGAGCGAGTTATCCGCAATACTATATGAGTAAAAACAAAATCGAATTGACACCGCAAATTGATGTGGATGCGATTTTGGAAGCCATGACCGAAAAATACAAAAATGAAGATATTACTACCATTGACGGCGTAAAAATTGACTTTGCAACCGAATGGGTTCATTTAAGAAAATCCAATACCGAGCCGATTATTCGTATTTATACCGAGGCACCGACACAAGGAGCCGCTAATCAATTGGCGTTGAGAATAATTGACGAGATTAAGGCTGTGGCGGGGATTTAATTAGACTGTAAGACTGTAAGATTTTTAGATAGTTAGATTTTTTTTTGCGGTCTTTAAATTGTGCATGTCGGTCGACAATAATCAACGGTTCTTGGATACTCCTAAAAACCAAAAAACATGTATCTTTGAATCCAAATTCAACTACTATGATTTCCAACGATACGATGACGTTACCAACAGAATTAGAACGCTATTTTCAGCAATATCGCGACAATATTATTGGTATTAATCAAGAATTCGAATCGCCATTTGGAACGAAAAAAATCATATATACGGATTGGACAGCGAGTGGCAGATTGTACCGACCAATTGAAGAAAAGATGATGAATGAGTTCGGTTCGTTCGTCGCCAATACGCATACTGAAACTACCGTTTCTGGCACTGTGATGTCCTTAGCGTATCACGAAGCGCGGCATATTATCAAACATCATGTCAATGCGAACAGCGACGATGTTTTGATTACAGATGGAACCGGAATGACAGGTGTTGTCAATAAATTTCAACGTATTTTAGGATTGAAAGTTCCTGAGAATTTGAAAGCCTATACGAAAGTGCCACAAGAAGACAAGCCGATTGTTTTTATCTCTCACATGGAACACCATTCTAATCAAACCTCGTGGTTGGAGACGATTGCGGATGTTGTTATTGTTCCAGCTTGTGAAAAGGGCTTGTTTTGTTTGGATAATTTTAGAAGTTTATTGAGCAAATATCAAGATCGAACCATCAAAATTGCATCTATTACCTCTTGTTCCAATGTTACTGGAATCAGTACGCCGTATCATGAAGTGGCTAAAATCATGCATCAAAACAACGGTTTGTGCTTCGTTGACTTTGCGTGTTCTGGACCTTACGTAAAAATTGACATGCATCCGGAAGACGCGGAAAGTTATTTGGATGCAATATTCTTTTCTCCACATAAATTTTTAGGTGGACCAGGAACGACAGGTGTTTTGGTGTTTAATAAAAAATTGTATCGCAATATGGTGCCGGACAATCCGGGTGGTGGGACGGTTTCGTGGACCAATCCATGGGGTGAACATAAATACATCGACAATATTGAAGATCGAGAAGATGGCGGAACACCAGGATTTTTGCAAGCCATCAAAACGGCGTTGGCGATTCAATTGAAGGAGGAAATGGGCATCGAGAACATTTTGAAGCGTGAACACGAAATCGTAGACTACGTTTTTCTGAATTGGGATCTATTCCAAACATCAAGATTTTGGCGGGACAACACCACGATCGATTGGGTGTAATTTCCTTTTATATCGACGATCTGCATTTTAATTTAGGTGTAAAAATGTTGAATGACCGTTTTGGTATTCAAACTCGAGGCGGTTGCAGTTGTGCGGGAACATACGGCCATTATTTGTTGAATGTTGATGAAGCAACTTCGCATCATTTAGTATGTCAAATCGATTCCGGTGATTTGATTCAAAAGCCAGGTTGGATTCGAATGTCTATTCATCCAACGACAACCAATACTGAAATTGAGTTTGTTTGCGCTAGTATCAAAGAGGTGGCGAAACATCATCAAGAGTGGGGCAAAGACTACAATTACAACCGGAGCTCCAACGAATTCGTACATCAAAATGCGAAGTCTTATGAAAAAGATTTGGTAAAAAAGTGGTTTACGAAGTAGCTTCTCGTTGATGTTTCCAGCGCTTGTGCGTCCATAAGTAGTATTCAGGCGCTTCTAAAATCTGTTGTTCTAACAACGTCATGAACTTATCTGTAATTTCATAATTCGGAACTTCTTTAACGTTTTCGCTCAAGACTTCAAAACTCGCTTCATAGAACCCGCGTTTGACTTTTTTAGTTCTTAAAAAAATCACATTCATATCGTATTTTTTCGCCAGCATTTCACCGCCCGTATGCACCGGGACTTCAATTCCCATGAATTTTCCCCAATGGTAGGTCGTTGCTATTTTTGGAGATTGATCGCTTGCAAATCCATAGACGCAAAGTGTTTTGTCTCTAAAATTCTTACTGATCGTTGGAATCGTTTCTTTGGTGGTGACCAAATGTGCTTTAAATCGAGAACGAATATCTTGAACTAGCTTGTCAAAATACTTATTGGCAATACGTTTGTAAATACCGATTCCCTTGTGATTGATATAGAAATTCATCGAAACCGCCCATTCATAACTGGCGTAATGACCACACAGCAGCGCAATACTTTTTTGTTTTTTTTCTAATTCTAGATAAACTTCTAGATTCGTAAACTTGTAACGACGTTCGATTTCCTTTTGCGAAATGGTCATGGTTTTAGCCATTTCAAGAAAAGTATCACAAAGATGGTGGAAGAATTTTTTTTCTATAATGAGGCGCTCTTTATCTGATAAATGTGGTAATGCAATGGCTAAATTTTCTCGCACGATTTTCTTTCGGTAACCGATAACATAATATACAATGCCGTAAACGCAATCTGAAAAAATGTAAAGAAGTCGGAACGGCAACATTGATATGCCCCAAATTATCGGATAGATTAGTAGATAAACTAATAACTGCATGTAGTATTTTATTTGGGCAAATATACATTTAAATGAGGATTTAAATTAGTGAGTTTAACAAAAGCTATAGAAACAATTTCTATTTTTACAAAAATATAAACGACCATGCATCCGACACTTCTTCTGCTTATTGGAATTACAGTTTTGACAAGCTTTAAGGGATTTAATGACCTTTCATTTTTTAGAAAATACGAATTTCATATTGGTAGTATTCGAGCAGGAGAAAACGTTCGTATGTTCTCCTCTGCTTTTCTGCACGGGGATTGGGGACATTTGTTTTTCAACATGTTTACTTTGTATATGTTTGCACCAGTAGTTATTAATTTTTTTGATAGTTTTTCATTTTTAGTGATTTACTTCGGTAGTTTGGTATTCGGCAGTTTGTTGACTTTGCTATTTCACAAAGATGATTACAGTTATCGAGCAATTGGCGCATCCGGCGCGGTTACAGGCGTTTTGTATTCGGCGATATTGTTGCATCCGGATATGAGTTTGTACTTGTTTTTTATCCCCATTCCGATTCCAGCTTATGTTTTTGGAATTGGTTATTTGCTTTATTCTATTTATGGAATGAAGGCAAAAAACGACAATATTGGACATACTGCACATTTTGGTGGAGCCATTGGTGGTTATTTGATTACGATTTTAAAGCAACCTGAAATGCTCACTGAGAATACTTTTATGGTTGTTTTGTTGGCCATTCCTATTGTCTTGCTTTTTGTATTGGCTAAAGCTGGAAAATTATAGTGGCATGTCTTTTGGTAAACGGAGTTTCGAAATTTTAAAAATAGTTATCCATGAAAAAAACAGCAGTAATTTTAGTCTTGTTATTTACAACCTTTACGCAAGCCCAGGAAATCAAACCTATTCCGATGATTAATGTTTCCGGTGAAGGAAAGGTCAAAGTAACGCCAGATCAAGCAGCAATTTCGATTTCAGTTGAAACGAAAGGCGCTAAAGCGACCGATGTTAAAAAGGAAAATGACACAAAGATTGACGCGGTATTGAAGTACATCAAGAAAATGAACATTGCAAAAGAGGATTTTCAAACGCAACGGGTTAACTTGTATCCGAACTACGATTACGAAAAGAAGAAAAGCAATTATATGGCGACGCAAACGGTAGTTGTACTATTAAAAGATTTGAACAAATACGATACGTTGATGGATGGTTTAGTTGATTTAGGAATTAATAGAATTGACAATGTTGAATTCAAGTCTTCAAAAATGGAAGCATTACAAACAGAAGCTCGAAAATTAGCCATTCAAAATGCGAAAGCCAAAGCGGAAGATTTTGTTTCCGTTTTAAATCAAAAAGTTGGAAAAGCGATGACGATTTCTGATAATTCACAAGCGTATTATCCGCCAAGACCGATGTATGAAATGAAAGCCATGGCCATGGCAGACGGTGGAGGTGGAGCGCCAAGAGAAACTTTAGCAACTGGTGAAATAGAGTTGGTGGTGAATGTCAGTGTGAGCTTTGTCTTAGAATAGACATTAGTGAAAATATGAAAAAAAAGTCTCGATTTGTCGAGGCTTTTTTTATGAAATTGATGTTAAAAATGCGCTTCAACGTTTTTATAAGTTAGTTACGGAATAAAAGAAGGTAGTTAAGAGGAAGTCTTTAATTTTGTTGTAGAAATCAAAGAAGATCCCAAATCTACTTTTTATTATCCTAAAATTGAATACTATGAAAACGCTATTATGTTTCGCCGTTTTTTTTCTACTTACGAGTGTAGAAAGTGCTTTTTCTCAGGAATATCATCCGATGCTCCGCAACTCCACTTGGTTACTTTATGATTGGACTTCTCACGGTTCGCCTTCTGAAGAAAGAATGATTGAACAAGCAGAAGATATTATTATTGGTTCTTATACCTACAAGAAATATATTGACCAGTTTCCAAGTTACGATAACTATTCAAATTTGCTTCACACAGTCTATTTGAGAGAAGATGTAGCCGAAAGAAAAGTATATAAAATCGTTGATAGTGTTGACCTATTATTGTATGATTTTAATCTCGAAAACGGCAGTACGATTTATCAGTACGGCAACACTTTTACAGCGGCCGTTGATTATATTTTTGTTAATGGTGGGACTCGAAAAAGAATAACGTTAAAAAGTACAGAAGAATATTGTGGAGAAAGACTTACACAAGTATGGATAGAAGGCGTAGGAAGCGATAAACATCCTTTTTATCCTGATTACAGTATGTATAATGTTTGTTCCGCTAGTGGCGGCACGATGGTTTTTACCAAGTGCAGTTTTCAAAACGGTGAACATATTTTTGGAAATCCAGATTGCTTATCATTCATTCCGTTGGGCGTTGAAGAAAGCGATACGGTAAGCGATAACATTAGCGTTTCACCGAATCCATTTGTTTCTGAACTCTCCATCGAATCAGCCATTGCTTTTGACAATGTTTCATTGAAACTTTATAATGCAGTTGGGCAATTGGTTCGAGAAATCAACAATATTTCAGGGCAGCGCATCACGTTAAATAGAGAAAATTTAAATAGCGGCCTTTATTTTATCCAATTGTTTGAAAAAGGAAAATTAGTAAAGTCAAGTAAAGTATTGGTGGATTAAATCACTTGTTATTTAAACTGAAATTGCATTCCGATTCTAAATTGTTCATCCCATTTTAAAGGATCAATGCTTTCCTCTTTAATAATATTGAAATACTGGAATTTGATCATCGCATTATAGCCATTCATTTGATATGCAATGGCGGTCGAAAATCGTTCTGAATTCCCTTTGACCAAATCATTTAAGTCTAATTCTTCATAACGCGCGGAGACAATTGTTTTGATGTTTTTTATGAAATAATTGGCTTGCGCGATATAACCGCCAGAAAGAACATAGCCTTTGGTTTGCTTTGGCGTTAGGTTTTGGAATATTGGATCGTTTTCGTTTTGCGGTTCGGACTTTATTTGATGAATTTCAAACTGTCCCGAGAATCCCATATATTGAAAAGACGCGTCCAAACCATAAACATATCTTTTTCCATCGATTACTTTAATCCCATATTCGCTCGTTGCATTGTCTGGAAAGGCTTCGCCAGCAGGCAGTTTTTTATTCATAAATCGACCATTGACTCCAAGGGAGAACATAGGAATAGGAGTAACTCTGTCGTCAATTTCGCGATAACGATATCTAGCAGGATAGGAAATATCAAATCGTCCAATATATTCTAATTGTCCACTCGGATCGTTATCTCCGGTTAACGAAAGTTCACCTAAACCAGTATAAGCGCCAACATAAATATTGGCTCTTTGCTTCCAGAAATTTTTCATCAAAGTAACACCTACATCACGTCTAGAAAAGATTGAACCTCGAACCAATTCCGCTCTTTGCCAGTAGGGACTAAAATTGAACGGATTTAAGGAACTTCTAGAATAATACACTTTTCCGTATCCCATTTCAATATCGAAAAATTGAAAACCTTTGTATTTCATTGTCGCTTCCATAAGTCCAGGGTTTTCAGGATCAATTTCGGCACCTTGGTTGTTGGCTGCCAAATCAGCAAAATCGACTTTTAGATTGTATTCGTAGTCACTTCCTACGCGACCCTCAAGATCTAATTGTGCATCTCGCAATTTGAAACGGTTTTTTGAGCGGTCTTCCTCACCAAATTTTAAAAGGCGTTCATTGAGATAAGTCGAAACGCTTCCGGAGATTTCTAAGACATGTTTTCCATTAGAAATAGTGACTTGAGCGTTCGATTTACCGATAAGAAAGAATAACGCTGTGGCAAGTATGATTGGTTTCATTTTATTTATTTTCTGGATTATTGAAATAGTAGATGCGTTGCATATCATCACAAGTGATGACTAGATTTCCGTCGTTATCAAATGCCAATTCTTCTGGATTGATTACTGGAAGTTTCCATTTTTCGATCACTTCATACGAAGTTGGGTTGAGTTTCAAAACGGTACTGTCTTCGTCGCTTAACAACCATAAAAAGCCATTGTGAAATGAGGCAGCAGCGATGTCTCTTGCAATTTTAGACAAGTCTATTTCATTAATAATATTAAAATTGACATCCAATTCTAGAAGTGTAATTGGATCTTTTTCGACCACCAAAATGAAAGTGTTTTTTTCTTTATTGAAGGTCAATGCTTCATACGCTCTATTTCTACCGCCACCAAAAGGAACAGTTATCGTTTTGGTTTTTTGTAGTGAAACTCTATTGTAGACATAAATCTTACGATGTCTTTCATTTACTGCATAAACATTGTTTTCGTCTACATGAACAGCTTCAAAATCGGCGTCATTTTCTTTTACTTTTCTAATTATTTTACCTTCTTTGTCAGTTTCAAATAGAATTCCATCATCGCTTACAACGAAAAAGTTTCCTGATTTCGAATCAAAACAAAGGTCTGAAGGCTCTGGAATTTGAGTTGTAATCCACTTGGTTGGTTTTAATTGATTTGCCTTTTGTGCCATGCAATTGATGGCGAGTAAAATAAATCCAACAGCCACTATTTTTCGGTTCAAATTCATCATAGCATATATTTAAAGTACGTTTGTAAAAGCGAGATTTATAATAAAGGAATGCCTTCTAGCGTAACATTGTCAAATCGGTTATTGCCAGTTAAATTCGCTGCGGCATCTCCAGCAAATTCTATTTGCAACTTGAAATTTGGATTATCATCTACGGTTTCGATGGATGAAAAGTCAATCGATATCAGATCTACGAGTGGATCAGGTGTTGGATTGTGCGAAGTTTTACTTAATCCGGTTGTGATATAATTCGTGCCGTCGATGGTGTAACTATAATTTTGAACTGTTGCGCCGTTGTTACTCCGTGATAATGCAAATTGTAGCACCACTTTTTTATAGCCGATGGTTGATAAATTAAAAACCAATTTTCTTGTATTGCTTGGATTTCTCACTTTGAGGAGGCTTTCTGCCGGGTCGTTATTTCTAGCGTTAATAGTGTATCCGCCGATGTCGCCATCCATATATCCATCTCCAGTTCCATCGTATGTAATTGAAGCAGTCCCTGTTATTGCTTCGAAATCTGGAGTTATTGATGTTGCAGTACCAACTAATGTATTGAAATTCCAATAGTAGATTAATTCACTTGCGGGATCAATTACGATTGGTTTTTCTACTTCTATTGAACGATCTTCTGTGCATGCAGTAAAAATCACTGCTACTAATGCGAGATAAAATAGTTTCTTTCTCATGTTCGAAATTTTGTCAAAAATAGTAGAACAGTAAAGCACAAAAGTTACACGTAGGTTATATGATTGTAAAGTTTAAAATTGAAAATAACATTAACTTAAAACAGTCTTAACACGAGATTGATTTTCATCTAATATAGAGACTTTAGTAGTAATAAAATGAGTTCGATAAAGTTCTTTGAATTGCTTTATTAATAGGTGTTTTGAGTTTTTTTTACCCATTTTATTTCAAGAACTCAAGTGCTTTAAGATTTTACTTTTTCATAACATTTTGAAAATTAGTACTTGATAATTTGAATCTAACTTTGCGGTAAGTTTTATCAGATTAATTTATATCATTTCCTAATAGCGCGATCATTGTGAAAACAACTTTACTTTCAAATTGTAAAAATTTCTTTTTTGTATTTGGGTTTTTGTTGCTTACTATAGGTAGTAAAGCGCAAATCACTTCATGGACTTTCGATCCTTTTCTCGGAACAACGAGTAATCCATTGCCTAATATTGGAGTGGGTACTGCATCAATCATCAACTTGGGAGGTGGGACCATTACGCCGGGAGCAAGAACTGGTATGGCTGGCACAGGATGTGGAGTACAAAGTGGTGTCACCGCTTGGGCTTTTGAACCTTTTGATCCGGGAAGTTTGAATGAATCTAACGGCGCGCAGTTTAGTGCTTCAACCGCTGGCTATCAAAATATCACTTTTACATGGGATCAAAGATGGTCAAATACTGCAGCAAATACAGTTCGCTTGCAATATACAACAGACGGTAGCACTTGGGTTTCTTTTATTATGACTGGAGCTAACACCACTTTTTGTAATGGAAGTATCAATGGGAATGGTTGTTTCGAGGCGAATTTAGTTGGTGACGAATATCGACGTACTTCAGTCAATTTTAGTGCAATACTAGCAGCAAATAATAATCCCAATTTTGGCGTAAGACTTTTGGCATCTCATTATCAAGCGACGGGTCAGTTTAGACAGGTTTCTACGCCTGCAGTTGTTGCAAATCCATTAGGAACTTGGCGATTTGATAATGTTAGTTTTAATGGAACTTTGTTGCCCGGTCCTACAGCCTCTGTGATTACTGCGGTGGCGCCAACAGCAGTGTGTTTGGGGGCAACTGCTAATATAAGGGTTACGATGACTGGAGGTACTGGACCTTTTACGGTGGTGTACTCCAATGGCATAACCAATTTTACTGTAAATAATTACGTTAGTGGAACGAACATTCCGATTACCCCGACGGCAACAAGAACTTATACGATTGTATCGGTTACCAACGCAAATGGCGTGGCCGGGACAGGCAATAGTGGCAGTCCATCAATAACAGTAAATGCATTACCACCAATTCCGACAGCCACTAATCTAGCCACCTGTTTGACAGGAGCCTTTACGATGACTGGTGGGAGCGCTCCTCCCATTGGGCACACTGGAAGTTACAGCACTGGCAATCCCTATTTAGGTCCTACTACTACATTTACATATACAATTACCAATACAGTTACGAGCTGTTCGCGATCTAGTACAACTTATACTTTTACAAGAAATTCGGCGCCAGCCATAAGTTCACAACCTTCGCCATCAGGAGCACAAACGGTTTGTCAAGGTCAACCGTTTTTACCCATTACGGTTGTTGCTGCAGCTTCGGGAATAGCTTATTCATGGAGGAGAAACACAATTCCCAGCACCGCTGGTGCGACAACACTTCCGTTGACCAATTCCGCTACTTACACACCACTTTCGAATTTTGTAGGTATTATTCCAGGTCAAGCCTACTATTATTATGTGGTGGTCAGTGGGACTTGCACGCCTGCAGTTATCAGCGCTTTCGCAGGTCCATTTATAGCGCAACCTGCAGCAGTTGGTGGAACAGCTTCTGGCAATCAATCGGTTTGTATTAATCCTCCTTCAGACTTAACCGTAACAGGATTTACGACCTCAATAATCAAGTGGCAATACGCTACAGATTTTGCATTTACAACTCCAATTGATATTCCGGCAAGTGCTTCTGCTACTTTGACCTCAGCACAGATGGGAGTTTTAACCGCCACAAGATATTACAGAGCGGTTGCTGCGAATGGAATTTGTGAGGCATTTAGTAACGTAATTACAATAACCTATGATTCGACAACATGGAATGGTTTAGCATGGACAAATGGCGCACCAACGTCAGGATCAGCGGTCATATTTGCAGGAAACTATAATTCAACGGGAGATTTAAATGCCTGTTCAGTACAAATCACTTCGGGAAATGTGGTTTTTGGAAATTCGGTAACATTTCCGAATCATAATTTAATTATTCAGAATGGATTGACAATTTCTGGTGGTTCATTGACTTTTGAAAATAATTCAAGTTTAGTGCAAGTGAATAATACAACGAATATTGGAGCCATTACTTATAATAGAAATACAACTCCTGTTCGCAAGTTTGATTATACGTATTGGTCTTCTCCGGTAGATCTTCAAATTTTAGCCAATCTTTCTCCTTTAACATTGGTAGACAAGTATTTTTGGTTTAATACTGCTATTTACAATTGGAATGCAGTCGCTGCACCAGCTTTAACCCCAATGGATATTGGTAAAGGTTATATTATTCGTGCACCACAAACCTTTGATCCGTTGACTCCAGCAGTTTACCCAGCATCTTTTATTGGTGTTCCAAACAACGGTGACTACACAGTTGATATTGTAAAGAATGGCGCTAACGATTTGAATTGTATTTGGTAATCCTTATCCAAGTGCTATTAGTGCTAGAGAATTTATTGAAGGTAACACCAGTGCTTTTGGAATAGGCCCTGCAAATGGTACAACGCTTTATTTTTGGACCCACAATACACCAATTACAGGAGGTAACTATGTATTTAGTGATTACGCGGTTTATAATTTTTCAGGCGGGATAGAAGCTGGAACTCCGGTTCCTGGAGCGAACAACAATACCCCGAATGGCATGATTGCAGCCGGTCAGGCTTTTATGATTAAAGGAGTAATTGAAGGAACAACGAGTGCTACTTTTACTAATTCCATGAGAGAAGTTGGAAGCAATTCGCAGTTTTTTAGATTAAACAATAATGATGATGTAAATCGCAATCGTGTTTGGTTGGAATTAAAAAATAATGAAGGGGCGTATAAACAAATTTTAGTTGGTTATGTTGAAAACGCAACCGATGGCTTGGACAATGGGTTCGATGGTGAGGTTTTAGAAGCAGGAAATTCTGCCAGTTTTTATTCGATTTTAGATACCAAGAATTTAGCAATTCAAGGTCGAAGCCTTAATTTTAATTTGGAAGACCAAATAAGATTGGGTTACAAGACGACAGCAGCGTCAGCATTCGAAATTAATTTGTCAAATTTTGATGGTTTTTTTGAAAATCAAGATGTTTTCATTGAGGATACGATGTTGAATATTATACACAACCTAAAAGAAAGTCCATATTTTTTTACAAGCGAAATTGGCACATTTGATTCTCGATTTGTTTTAAGATTTACGACTTCAACTTTAGGAAATTCTGAATCAGATTTGAACACAAATTCGATTGTGATTTACAAAAATTCTGAGCAAAAAATCAATGTTAATTCAGGTGTTAAGAAAATGAAAAGTATTCAAATTTTTGATGTGTTAGGAAGGCAATTATGGTCAAAAGAAGACATCAATTCGAATGAATTTACCTTAAAAGATTTTACTTCAAGTTCAGTTTTACTTATATCAATAGAATTAACTGATAATCAAAAAATTAGTAAGAAATATAGTAATTAAAATTGAGTTTTACTATGTCGCATTTTGTCAAAATAATCGACGAAATGCATGATAAAAACGACCAAGTGATTGGTCGTTTTTTGTTAACTTATTGATAACTTTTACTTCATCGGTTTAGGTAAGTTAGACGATAATTTTACCGCTCAAAACAATTAAATAATTAATTAATTTATGAAATCAATCTTACACGATTTGGTCAGTAAATTGTCTTCGATGTTTCGAAAGAAAGATACCGAAGTCATTTCTGAAAACGGTTTGGGTGGGAACTCAAAATCGTACGCCAAAGTAGAAAATGCCTCCTTTTTGGAAGCCTATTTTCTACTTTTTTTACTCCCTATTTGGATTTATCCAAAAGACATGTGGGTCAGTTTTCGGGCTGACTAAGCTAAGTACAATGAACAGAATTAGAGTTAATGCACTTGGTGTTTTAACTGTATTTTTATTTTTTGGTGCGAATGATCTCCGCGGACAAATTGTAACATTTGACTTTGCTGGTTTGACAGGATCTGAAGTATCTGCAACATCAAACTTTAATGCAAACCTTAACACATCAACGATTACAAGAGGTGCAGGATTGACAACTTCTGCTAATGCAGATCGATTTAACGCCACTTCATGGGCGGCCACTTCGATTGCAAATGCCGTTACTGGTAATGATTACATGGAGTTTACGATTACTCCAAATGCAAACTTTCAATTTTCTGTATCTTCTATTGTGATGCAGATTCAACGCTCTGGAACAGGCTTAACTGCCGTGGCATTGCGAAACTCTTTAGATGGTTATACTGCTAACTTAGATGCGCAGAAAGCCATCGTTGATAACACATCAACACAAACTATCACATTTACATTTTCACAAGCCAATTCAACCAGTGCAGTTACTTATCGTTTGTATGGTTACGCCGAAGCTGGAACTGGAACAGGGGGACCTGGCGATGGTACTGGGAATGACATTACTGTAAACGGTAGTGTAACTTCAACAATCGCAGCAACCATATCGACTTCTGGTACTTTGGCTTCTGTAGATACAACTTACGGAACAGCTTCAGTGGCACCAAGTTCTTTCAATGTTTCCGGTGTTGGTATGTCAGAAGGAATTTTAGTAACACCACCTGCGGGATACGAAGTTTCATTAACATCTGGTTCAGGATACGCTGCTACCATTACAGTTGGTGCTGCAGGAACTATTGCTTCAACGCCAGTTTTTGTGCGTTTAACTTCTACTGCTACAGTAGCAGGTTCTCCTTATAGTGGTGATATTGTTTTATCAAGTACAGGAGCCACTTCAGTGAATGTGGCTACAGCTGCAAGTTCAGTTACTGCTAAGGCTTTAACTATTACAGGAATTGCTGCAAACAATAAACTTTTTGATGGAAATACAGATGCTACTTTAAGTGGTACTGCCTCTTTAGTTGGTGTTGTCAATGGCGACGTAGTAACTTTAGGAGGAACTCCAGTGGCTACTTTTAGCTTCTAGTGCTGTAGGAACAGGGAATTGCTGTTTCTGTAACCGGTTATACTATAAGTGGTGGAGGTGCAGGAAATTATACCTTGACTCAGCCTTCATTAACTGCTGATATCACTTCAACACCGGCTCCGTTGATTAATAGTTTATTAACGGCTTCTGCTGTATATGGTGAAGTTGCTGCAACTTATACAATAACTGCATCGAATCGCCTTCATCATACAACGCAACTGGTTTACCAGCTGGTTTGACTGTAAATACTACTAACGGTGAAATCACAGGAACACCAACTGCTACTCCTGGAGCATACAATGTAAATATTTCTGCTACCAATGGTGGTGGAACTGGAAATGCTACTTTAGTGTATACTATTACTCCAAAAAACTTAACTGTTACGGGAGCTATTGGTGATGCTAAAATTTATGACAGAACTACAACAGCAACAATTTCAGGATCTACGTTAGTAGGTGTTTTTGGTGCTGATGTTGTAACGATATCTAACTCTGGTACTTTTGCAAGTGCTACAGTTGGAACTGCCATTGCGGTTACTTCTACTCAAACTTTGGGTGGTGCTGATGCAGCGAAATACACTGTTACTTTGCCAAGCGGATTAACCGCTGATATTACGTCAAAAGCATTGACAATTTCTGGCGCTGCTGCTGCTGGTAAAGTTTTTGATGGCAACAATACTGCGACTATAACAGGTACATTAACTGGAGTAATTGCTCCAGATGACGTAACTGCTGTTTTCTCAGGAACTTTTGCATCGACTGCGATCGCTTCAGGAATTGCGGTAACATCTACTACCACTTTAGCTGGTGTTGATGCTGCAAACTACAGCTTGACACAACCAACTGGTTTGACCGCTAATATCACCGATACTGTTATTTATGCGAATGCTTTTACAGGTGCTTCACTGTGTCCAACTAACGGGAATGTGCCAGCGATGGCTGCCAATGCTACTGGAACTCCAGTAACAAGAACTACAATTACTTGTAATGCAACAGCAAACGTATTCAATTCAACTACATTAAATAATACAGCAAGTTTATCAGCTACTTCTTATATCGAATTTTCTGCAACTGCAACTGCTGGAAATGTATTAAATGTGAATTCAGTTTCTTTCTTTAGACAAGCAAGTAACTCTGCTCCAAACCAAATGGAAGTGCGTTACAGTACTGACGGATTTGCTACATTTACAACTTGGGGTGCTGCTCCAAATAGTTCTCCATCTGGAACCGTTGCTACTTGGGATTTCACTAATTTTACAACGCCAACTGCTGGAACAGTAACTTTTAGAATTTATCCTTTCGGAACACAACGTGCTGACTTAACTGGTGCTTCTTCTACAACTGGAACTTTCAGAGTTGATGATGTTACGATTTACGGAACGGTTAGCGCTGCTCCTTCGCCAGTTATTTCTACAACAGGAACATTAACTGCATTAACAACAACTTATGGAACTGCTTCATCAACAACTTCATTTGATGTTTCAGGTGCTGATATGTTAGACGGAATTTTTGTAAGTGCTCCAGCTGGATTTGAAGTTTCTTTAACTGCAGGTTCAGGTTATGCTAATTCACTAACTGTTGGTACTGCTGGAACTATTGCTTCCACTACAGTATATGTTCGTTTAGCAGCAACAACTGCTGTTGGAACTTATTCTGGAGATGTTGCTTTGACAAGTGCTGGTGCAGCTGCGGTAAACGTTGCTACTGCTTCAAGTACGGTTTCTCCAGTTACATTACCAGTTACTGGTTTGACTGCTAATAACAAAACTTTCGACGGAACTACAACGGCTACTTTAAGCGGAACGCCTACTTTATCAGGAATTGTTCCTGGTGATGAGCCTAATGTTATTTTAGGTGGAACGCCAGTGGCTAATTTTGCAACTTCTGCTATCGGAACTGGAATCGCTGTAACTGTTACAGGTTATACTATTTCAGGTTCAGCTGCTGGTAACTATACATTAGTTCAACCAACAGGTTTGACTGCTGATATCGTTTCTTTGGCTGCTCCAACAATCAACAGTTCACTAACTGCAACTGCGACTTATGGTGAAGTTGCTGCAACTTATACTATTACTGCTACAGAAACACCAACTTCATTTAATGCTACTGGATTACCTGCTGGATTAACTGTGAATACTGCAAATGGTGAAATTACTGGAACTGCTACCGTTGTGGGTACTTTCAATGTAAATATTTCGGCTACCAATCTTGGTGAAACAGGAAATGCTACTTTGGTTTACACAATCGCTCCAAAAGCTTTAACCGTTTCTGGTGCTACGGCTGATTCTAAAATTTATGACAGAACGACAACAGCCACTATCTCTGGTTCTACTTTGGTAGGAATCGTTGGTGCTGATGATGTAACTGTTTCTAACACAGGAACTTTTGCTGCTGCCAATGCAGGAACTGCCATCGCAGTAACTTCAACTCAAACTTTGGGTGGCGCTGATGCTGCAAAATACAGCTTAACTTTACCAACTGGTTTAAGCGCTGATATCACTCCAAAAGCATTGACTGTTGGAAGTGCTGCTGCTCAAAACAAGAATTTTGATACAACTACTGATGCGACGATCACAGGTACATTAACAGGTGTGATTGCTCCAGATGTTGTGACTTTCAACGGAACTGGTAATTTCGCTTCTTCTGCGGTTGGAACTGGAATTGTTGTTACATCAACTGCTACTTTGAGCGGTGCTGATGCAGCAAATTATTCACTTACACAACCAACTGGATTAACTGCGGATATCATCGCTGTTCCTACTTTTACTTATGGTAATTTAGTTGTTAATAGAATTGGAACTGGTGCGGCTCCTTTAACAAATGCTGCAAATCCAATTTTCTTAAATGAATATACGACTACAGGAACTGCTGGAATTACCGTGGCTTTACCTTCAACAACAAGTGGTAATGTGAACAGAATTCTAAACAGTGGTACAGCTACTTCAGAAGGTCAATTGGCATTGTCAACCGATGGTCAGTATTTGACTGTTGGTGGATATGATGCTGTTGTTGGACAAGCTTCTGTAAATAGTACAGCTGGTATTCAAAGAGTAATTGCTCGTGTGAATAGCGCTGGTGCAATTGCAACTAGTGTGATGCCAAGTACAATTCACTCTTCTGGATTCAGATCGGTGGTTACTTCAGATGGATCACGTTATTGGACGGCTGGAAATGGAGTAGGAGTAACTTCTGTACTTCACCAAGGGAATACCACTCCTGTAACACCAACGACAATTTCATCAACTTTAACCAATCTTAGAACGGTTAATATTTTCAATAACCAATTGTATGTAAGTACAGGTTCAGGATCTCAAGGTATTTACAAAGTAGGTACAGGTGTTCCAACTACTACTGGTCAAACCAGTGTTATTAGTTTACCACAAAACGGAATGTATGCTTATCAAATGGTAAACAGAGGTGGTTCTAACTGGAACTGCTACGCTGGAACTGATAGTGCACCTGGAATTTACAAATGGTCTTCAATTGATAATGGTGCAACATGGACTGCAAGAGGAAGTGTTTCAAATGTACTTCCAATTTACGGTATCACTGCTGCAAATAATGGAACAAGCGTAGATTTATACGCGACTACAGTTTCCTCTATTTTGAAATTGACTGATGCTACGGCATTCAACGCTACTATAGCTGGTACAATTTCAACTATTGCTACTGCGCCAACCAATACGTTCTTTAGAGGTATCGCATTTGCTCCAATTTCTGCAACTTCGCCTCTAATAGCAACTGCTGGTTCACCTGCAAATGTTGATACTACATACGGAACTGCTTCTGCAACTCCAGGTACATTTACAGTTTCAGGAAACAACTTAAGTACAGATATCGTTTTGACTGCGCCTGCAGGATTTGAGATTTCTCAAGATGGTATCTCTTATGCTTCTACACAAACATTAGTGCAAACTGCGGGTGTTGTTGCTTCAACAACTATTTCAGTTCGTTTGGCTGCAAATACTTTAGCTGGAACGTATTCAGGAAACATCACTTGTGTTTCTTCTCCTGCTTCTTCTGTTAATGTTGCGACAACTGCAAGTACGGTAAGTCCATTGGCACTTACAACGACTGGAGCGGTTGCTGACAACAAAGTATACGACAGAACAACGACAGCTACTATTTCTGGTGCGGTGCTTTCAAGTACGGTAAATGGAGATGTGATCACTGTTTCTGGCGGAGGTTCATTTGATGATTTTAATGTAGGTTTTGCCAAAACAGTTACTGCTACATTAACATTAAGCGGAACAAACGCTTCTAGTTATACACTTACGCAACCAACAGGCTTGACTGCTGACATCACTGCAAAAGATTTGACAATTGCAGGTGCTTCTGCAAATAATAAAGCTTACGATGGTACTACAAGTGCAACGATTTCAGGTACATTAACTGGTGTAATTGCTCCAGACGATGTGACTTTGAATTCAACAAGTGCTGCATTTGACAGTCCAGGTGTTGGAACTGCTATTCCAGTAACTTCCAATTCTACACTTTCAGGTGCTGATTTTGCTAACTATAACCTTATAGATGCTACAGGATTAACTGCTGATATTACTCCAAAACAGTTAACTATTGCTAGTGCAACGGCACAAAACAAAGTTTTTGATGGAAATACAAATGCTACGATTACAGGAACATTAGTTGGAGTTGTTGCTCCAGATGATGTAACTTTAGTTGGAACAGGTACTTTCGCTACTTCTGCGGTTGGTGTTGGTATTGCTGTTACTTCAACAAGTACCCTTATCGGTGCTGATATTTTGAACTATAGTTTATTACAACCAGTTGGTTTAACAGCAAACATTACTGCTGCTGAATTGTTGCCACAAACCATTACTTTCAATCCTTTAGCGGATGTAGAATACGGAAGTGGTACATTCAACTTAACTGCAACTTCTGATTCAGGTCTAACGGTTAGTTATTTGAGTTCAAACACCAACGTTGCAACTGTTTTAGGAAATGTTGTAACGATTGTAGGTGTTGGATCAACAACTATTACTGCGATACAAGCGGGTGATGCTATTTACGATTCTGCTACTCCAGTAGATCAGAATTTGAATGTAACTCCAAAAGCACTTACAGTTACTGCAACAGCAGACAACAAAGTATATGATGGAAATACAAACGCTACAATTTCTGGTACCTTGAATGGAATTGTTGGTGCTGATGATGTTACTTTTGTTGGATTGGGTCTTTTCGATTCTCAAGATGCTGCCAATGGAATTAATGTAACTTCATTCTCTACATTAGGTGGTGCACAAGCTGCGAACTATACCTTGACGCAACCAACAGGATTAACTGCTAACATTACACCTTTAGGGTTAAATGTTCTTGGTGCTTCTGGCGCAAACAAAGTTTATGACGGAACTACTGTAGCTACTATCAACGGTGCTTCATTGGATGGTGTTATTGGTCTTGACGATGTTACCGCAGTTGGAGCAGGAACTTTTGCTACTAAAAATGTAGGAACTGCCATTGCTATTTCTGCTAACATCACATTGGCTGGTGCACAAGCAGCTAATTATACAATCAACGCACAACCAACAGGATTGAGCGCTGATATTACTCCAAAAGCATTGACTATTTCAGGTCTATTAGGAGGAAACAAAGTATATGACGGAACTGTTGCTGCTTCTGTAATAGGAACAGGAACGCTTTCAGGTGTTGAATTGGGTGATGTAGTTTCATTAGACGGTACGCCAACCGCTATTTTTGCAACTTCTGCTGCAGGATTGGCAAAACCAATCAATGTTTCAGGATATACCATTTCAGGTCTTGATGCTACAAATTACACTTTAACTCAACCATCTAGTGTGACTGGTGATATTACGCCAGCAACATTAACATTCAGCAGTGCTTCTGCATTAAACAAACCATTTGATGGTAATACGAATGCGATTGTAAATGGTCTTTTAGTAGGTATCATTTCTCCAGACGTTGTAACTTTAGTTGGAACAGGAACTTTCGCTACTTCAGCAGAAGGAACTGGAATTGCAGTTACATCAACTTCAACATTAGGTGGAGCTGCTGCTGCAAACTATACTTTGACGCAACCAACAGGTTTGACAGCTAACATTACTGCTGCTGCTACTGTGTTTGCAGTGGGTGATTTATCAATTATTGGTTTCCAATTGAATGCTCCTGATACTTTTACTTTTGTAACTTGGGTAGACATTACTGAAGGAACATTGATCAAATTTACTGACAATGCTTTCTTATCTAATGGTTCAGCTAATTTGACTAACAATGCTAGAGGTAGTGAAAACTTCATTATCTGGAAAAACCAAAGCGGTGTCATTCCTGCAGGAACAGTGATTTCTATTTCTGACAACACTTCTGCTGGAATTACTAGTTTAGGAACGATTGTTTCAGGAAACTTAAGCGGCTTGTCTTCTGCTGGAGATAATATCTTTGCCTATCAAGGACCTGCAACTTCTGGTGCTTTCCCTGATTTTGCTTCAGTAGCAGCGACAACTACTTTCAACGGAACGGTACTTTTCGGTTTGTATACGCAAGGAACAAGTTTATTAACTTCTTGGCAAACGACAGGAGTAGGTACTACAACCAACTCTTATTTGCCTTCTGAATTATCAGCTTCAACAAGCAATATTGCTTTAGCTAGTAACGCTTCAAGAGGTCAATATACAGGTTTGAGAAACAACCAATTGACTTTCAGTGCATACAAAGCACAAGTAACAAATTCTGCTAACTGGACTACTGCTTCTGGTGCTGGAGTAATTACTATGGATCTTACTCCATTTACTTTGATGTCTCCTGCTGCTATTACTGCAACTGGAACATTATCAGCGGTGGATACGGTTTATGGAACTGCTTCTACAACACCATCTACATTTACAGTTTCTGGTGCAGATTTAGAAAACAATTTAGTTTTGACTGCTCCAGCTGGATTTGAAATTTCTCAAGATGGAATTGCTTATGCAACTACACAAACATTAATTCCATCAAGTGGAACAGTAACTTCAACAACAATCTCTGTTCGTTTGGCTGCAACAACTGTTGCCGGAACGTATTCAGGTAACATTACTTGTGTTTCTGCTCCAGCGGTTACTGTTAATGTAGCCACTGCTGCAAGTACAGTTTCTCCTTTAGCAATCACTGTAACAGGTGCTGTTGCTGACAACAAAGTGTATGACAGAACAACAACTGCTACTATTTCAGGTGCAACTGCAACTGGAACTGTAAATGGAGATGTGATCACTGTTTCTGGTGGTGGTACTTTTGCTTCTTTCAACGTTGGAACTGCGATTGCAGTAACTCCATCATTGACTTTAAGCGGAACAAATGCTGCTAGTTATACATTTACACAACCAACAGGTTTATCAGCAGACATTACTCCAAAAGCGTTGACTATTGGAAGTGCTGCTGCGTCAAACAAACTTTTTGATGGTAACACAGATGCTGTGATTACAGGAACATTAACAGGAGTAATTGCTCCGGACGATGTTACATTCAACGGAACTGGTACATTTGCAAGTGCTGCTGTAGGAACTGGAATTGCCGTAACATCAACTTCTACCTTAAGTGGAGTAGATGCCGGTAATTATACATTAACTCAGCCATTAGGATTAACAGCAAATATTACTGCTGTTGCTTTATTACCGCAAACAATCACATTTGATCCTTTAGCGAATGTTGTTTATGGTGATGCTAACTTCAACTTGACTGCAACAGCTAGTTCAGGTTTGTCTGTAAGTTATATCAGTTCCGATACGAACGTTGCTACTGTTTTAGGAAATGTAGTAACCATTGTAGGTGTTGGAACTACGACCATTACCGCTTCACAATCAGGTGACGGAGTATACGATGCTGCGCCGGTAGTAAACCAAACATTAACAGTGACTCCGAAAGCGCTTACTGTAACAGCTACTGCTGACAATAAAGTTTACGATCGTACAACTGCTGCAACCATTACAGGGACTTTAGTTGGAATCGTTGGTCTTGATGTTGTTACTTTTAGCGGAACAGGAACTTTTGCAACGGCTAACGCGGGTACTGGAATTGCTGTAAGTTCTACATCAACAATCAGTGGAGCTAATGTTGCAAATTATACGCTAACACAACCAACTGGTTTGATTGCTGATATCACTCCAAAAGCATTGACTATTGGAAGTGCTGCTGCATCTAACAAAGTTTTTGACGGAACAGATGCTGCCGTAATCACAGGTACATTATCTGGAATTATTTCTCCAGATGTAGTTACGTTGGTCGGAACAGGAACATTTGCTACTTCAGCAGTTGGAACTGGAATCTCTGTAACATCTACCTCTACTTTAGCAGGTGCTGATGCAGCTAACTATTCATTGACACAACCAACAGGTTTGACAGCTAATATTACTGTTGCTCCAACTACTTTTGCTGTTGGTGATATTTCGATTATCGGTTTCCAATTGAATGCACCGGATTCATTTGCATTTGCAACATGGGTCGATATTAATCCTAATACGTATATCAAATTTACGGATAACGCTTTCTTAAGTGCAGGTTCTGCAAACGCTACCAACAACGGTAGAGGTGGAGAGAACTTTGTAATCTGGAGAAATAATGGAGGTGTAATTCCTGCGGGATCTGTAATTACAATTGTAGATAATACTACTGCTGCAGTTACTAACAATGGAACTATTGTTTCAGGAAATTTAAATGGTTTGTCTGGATCGGGAGATAATATCTTTGCGTATCAAGGTACCGCTATTTCTGGAGCTTTCCCTGATTGGTCAACAAATACAAACCCTACAACATTCAATGGAACTGTTCTTTTTGGTTTGTATGCGCAGGGAACTTCTGCAACGGCTTCTTGGTTGACAACTGGAATTGCTACTTCTAACAATTCTTACTTGCCATCGCAATTGAATGTTGCCAATGGTAATATTGCTTTTGGAAGTTTATCTTCTAGAGGTCAGTATACAGGTTCTAGAAACAATCAAGTTACCTTCAATGCTTACAAAGCTTTAGTTACCAATACAGCAAACTGGACTGCAGCTGCTGGTGCGGGTACTTTAACTTTGAACACGACTCCTTTTACTTTAGCAACAGCTCCAACGGCATCAGTGATTTCTGGTGACGCTACGATTTGTGGTGGAGAGTCAACTAACTTAAGCGTTGCTGTAACTGGAGGAACTTCCCCATTTACTGTGGTTTATACAGATGGTACGAATAACTTCACAGTAAACAGCTATGTTAGCGGAACGAACATTCCAGTTACTCCAGCTGCAACTGTAACATTTACTTTAGTTTCTGTAACAGATGCTAATCTTTTAGTTGGAACAGGAAACACTGGAAGTGCTCTTGTAACGGTTAATACACCGACTTCTTGGTATGCAGATGCAGATGGAGATACGTTTGGTAACCTTGCAGTGACGCAATTGGCTTGTGCACAACCGTCAGGTTATGTTGCTGATAGTTCAGATTGTGATGATACTAACATTGCTATCTATCAATTCGCTACGTTCTTCGTAGATGCTGATGGTGATACTTATGGTAGCACTGCAAGTGCATCAGTTTGTTCAGGATTGACTACACCAGTAGGATATTCTCTAACGAACGATGACTGTGATGATAGTAATCCGTTATTGAATCCAACGAATCCTTGTTCTACAGGAAAAGTGGTTAACTTGACGATGTTCGTTCAAGGTTACTACTTAGGAGGTTCTGCAATGAACTCTGTTAAGTTGAATCAATGGGATGGTGTTAGCGCTATGCCTTCAGCAACAGATGTTGAGGATATGACAGTTGAATTGCATGATGCTCTTGATTACTCTCTAGTTGATACTGCGGTTGGTACTTTACAAACTGATGGTACACTTTCTGTAACTTTCAATACGGCTGCTGCAGGTTCTTACTATGTAGCTGTAAAAGGAAGCAACATCGTTCAAACTTGGAGTGCTGATCCACAAACTGTAGGTGCTGTTCCGTTGAGTTATGATTTCTCAAGTGCAGCTACACAAGCTTATGGTGATAACATGACCGAAGTTGAAACTGGTGTATTTGCGATGTATCAAGGAGATTTAGTTGTAGATGACCTAGTAGATACGCAAGATTACACTGTATGGGAAGTAAGTTACCTAAACGGAGATTTTGGAGTACAGCCAGCGGATCTTAACGGAGACGGATTGGTAGATACGCAAGATTATGCGATTTGGGAAGTGAATTACCTACTTGGTGTTTTTGCATCTTATCCATTTTAATTACTTAACCCAATAATAAATTTAATAATATGAAAACAAGAATTTTTAAGATTAGAAGCCTCGGAGTAGGTTTAGTCAGCTTGTTTCTTTTATTGATATCAGTTAGCGGATATTCCCAGGCTTGTCCTGGGAACTCCTGCGACTGTTTCGATAGGAAACTTTGCTCAAACATCAAATACGATTGAGTATGATGTTTATGTTACCAACACGAGTGCCAACCCTACAAGATTTAGTTCTTATGGAGGTAACGTTATTTACAATGCTGGAATGATACCAGCAGGTGCTACTTATACGGTAACGGTTGTTGATCAGCCTAATGCTGAGCAATTTCCTGTGTAAGTGCTGCACCTGTATCGACTGCAAATTCAGCTCAGGCAGGAGCTATAACTGCAAGATCATTACGATGGACATTCAACCCAGCGATTACACCTGCTGCGAGTGCACCATTGATTGCTCAAGGCGTTACATTGAAGTTTGCTCGTTTTCGAGTAACTAGTTCATTGCCATGGACTCCTAACTTTGCAGCAAGCTTAGCTTTTAATCACAATAGTGCTGGAGGTAATCCAATTCAAGTTGTGAATGTGTATTGTAATACCAATGTTGGGTCAACTTCATTGACTATTGCTAATGCTTTACTTGCTACTTCAACAGGTACGGCACAACAAACGCCATTTACCTTTGTTTTGAATCCTCAAGCTACGTGTCCAACTGCAGCTACAGCTGGTAGCTTAGCAGCAGAATCACCATGTGCTGGTGCTGCAAACGGAAGTGCAGTGATTACGTTAACAGGTGCACCAAACAACAGTTCACCAGTAACTTATACTGTTGACGGAGGTGCTACCAAAACGCTACTTTATCAGCAGGTGCTTTTGCAGTTTCTGGATTATCAGCTGGTTCACACGTTGTGGCAGTTACTTATCCTAGTTGTTCGGCTGTTTCGACTTCATCGTTTACGATTGGAGCAGGAGCACCACTTACTACAACAGGAGATGAGACAGTATCAGCTTGCGGATCTTCTTACATGGCCAACAAGTGGTTTATCTTACAATGCATCTGGAGTTTATCCATTTGTATCAGGATGTAACACGGCTACATTAACGTTGACTTTGAATACATCATCACAGACTTTCTATGCTGATACAGATGCAGACGGATTTGGAGCAGGTGCTGCCATCGAGTCTTGTACAGGTCAACCAGAAGGAACATCTACAAACAACACAGACTGTGCCGACAGATCCATCAAGATGGAGAACTGGAAACTTCTTTACAGATGCTGATAACGATGGTTACAACAATGGTTTCCCATCGTCTTCAGTTTGTTACGGAGCAACAACTCCTTCAGGATTTGTAGCAGTAAACAACGGAGTTGATTGTAATGATAACAGCGCATCAGTTAATCCTAATGCTTCTGAAGTAGCAGCAAACGGTATTGATGACAACTGTGATGGAACCGTAGATGAGGTTACGGCTTTATCTTCTTTAGTTGCTGCTAGTTGTGGTGCTACCTTAACAAGTTTAGAGTCTGCTATATTCGCTTACCCATTGTCTTCATTCCCAGAAGTTGGAACAATTCAAGGTACCGTTTTAGAGTAACTAATGGAGCTACTGTAAGAACTATCGACAGACCATCAAATAGTTTCGCTTTATCTCAATTGGCAGGAGGAGCAACTTATGCTACTACTTATACTGTTGAGGTTTCCAGTTAAATCAAATGGATTCTTTAGGAGGTTACGGACAGCTTGTAGCGTAACTACACCAGCGGTTCCAAGTTCTACTTTTATTTCTAGCCCAGCTTGTGGGTCTACTTTAGCAGATATTTCAACTCTATTTTCTGTGTTCAAGTACCAAGTGCTTCAGGATATAGATTCAGAGTAAGAAACGGAGCTACTGTAGTAGGAACTGTAGACAAAACTGTAAACAGATTCAGCTTAGTTGAACTAGGAATTTCGAATATTGCATTCGCAACTACTTACACTGTTGATGTATTGTTGGCTTTTGGAGGTAATTTACGTCCAGAATCAGAATACGGAAGTGCATGTTCTATTTCAACACCAGCTACTCCTGGAACATCAAGAGTAATTTCACCTTCTTGTGGAAGTACAATCAATAACTTATGGACAACTATCTTTGCTCAACAAGTTTTGGGAGCACAAGGATATAAATTTGTGGTAACTAACGGAGTTCAAACAAGAGAATTCGCTACAGCTAACCCAAGATTCCAATTGCCATTATTGGCAGGAGGAGCTGCTGCAAGTACAGCTTACACAATCCGTGTAGATGTATTGTATGCTTCTAGCTATGTTCAAGGTACAGTATTGTGTACAATCACAACTTCACCTACAGCGACTAGACAAACTAGTGCAGCTTTAGCTATCTATGACGTGAACGCTTATCCAAACCCTTATGCTGACACATTCAAATTGAATGTAAACACATCAAGCGAGGATCAAGTAGGAGTAAGAGTATATGACATGTTAGGCGGTGAGGTTGAAGCACGTCAAGCCTCTGTTGCTGCTATCACTAACTTAGAAATCGGATCACAATATCCTTCTGGAGTTTACAACATTATTGTAACTCAAGGTGATAACGTGAAAACGGTAAGAGTTGTTAAAAGATAATTAATTCATTGTCTTTATAAAAGAACCGCTTCGGAAACGAAGCGGTTTTTTTTGCTTAAAGTTTTTAAGTGGACCATTAGCAATGGAAACCTTACACAAAAATCAAAATCCAAAAACAATCAAGCGATTTGTGATGTAATTCTTCAAGGTTTCCATGATTCAAGATAGGAATTCATAAAAAACAATCAGGATTATTTTTCAAATGATCCTCAGTGGGGAAACCTTGCACAAAAAAACAGATCCCGAAACAATCAAGCGATTTGTGATGTAATTCTTCAGTTCCATCAAGATAGGAATTCATAAAAAACAATCAGGATTATTTTTCAAATGATCCTCAGGGAAACCTTGCACAAAAAAACAGAACCCGAAACAATCAAGCGATTTGTGATGTAATTCTTCAAGGTTTCCATGATTCAAGATAGGAATTCATAAAAAACAATCAGGATTATTTTTCAAATGATCCTCAGTAGGGGAAACCTTGCACAAAAAACAAAATCCAAAAACAATCAAGCGAGCTTGTTGTTTTTGGATTATAGTTTTTTGTGGGGAGAGCAGGATTATTTCATGATCCGTAGGGTGGGAACCCTACGCACTTTCTTAAAACAAAAAAACGCTCAAGTGATTTGTGATGTAATTCTTCAAGGTTTCCATGATTCACGATAGGAATTCATAAAAACAATCAGGATTATTTTCAAATGATCCTCAGTGGGAAATCCTTGCACAAAAAAAAATCCAAAAACAATCAAGCGAGCTTGTTGTTTTTGGATTATAGTTTTTTGTGGGGAGAGCAGGATTCGAACCTGCGAAGTTCACACAGCAGATTTACAGTCTGCCCTCGTTGGCCGCTTGAGTATCTCCCCAAAGCGTTGCAAATATAAAAACTGTTTTGGTGTGAGCAAATTTAATTTTGACTAATATTTGAACTTATTTTTAACTTATTGGAATAGAATGGCATAAAAAAATCTCCTGAAAAAAGGAGATTTTTTATTTTATGTACTAAAGCAGATTTTATCCTAATAATTGTGCAATTTTAGCTTTCAATTCAGCACCTCTTAAATCTTTAGCCACCACTTTACCAGAAGCGTCTATAATAAAAATTGAAGGAATTAATTTAACGGAATATTGAAGCGCAATTGGATCTTCAAAATCTTTTAGGTTTGAAAGGTGAGTCCATGTTAGTTTATCACTAGCAATCGCTTTTTTCCATTCATCCGCCTTTTCATCTAAAGAAACACTCACAATATTTAAACCTTTGGCGTGAAATTCTTTGTACAACGCCACCATATTCGGGTTTTCTTGACGACAAGGTTTGCACCAAGAAGCCCAAAAATCGATGATTGTCACTTTCCCTTTGCTTTTCTTTAAAGAAACCATTTTTCCTTCTGGATTTGGTGCAGAAAATTCCGGAGCAACCGTGCCAATTTCAATTGGTGTTGTTGTAGCTACTGGCTTTGAAAGCGCATCTAGATTTTTCTTAATCTTCTTTCCGTGTTTTGTGTCTTTAACAGATTTATCCAGACCGTTATAAAATTTAGTAATTTTTGCAATATCAGGCGACATTTGATTGAACATGCCTTCAATAATCAATGCGGATATAAAAGCTTAGGATGTGAACTTACATATGATTCAGATTGAGTAGTAAATTCATCTTGAAATTTGCTGTATTCCTTGCGCAATTTATTCATTGCAACCGTATCTTGCTTTTGTTGCGCCGCTTGCATAATAGCAGTATTGTCTTTTTGGAACTTCATCATTTTCTTTTGAATCGCAGCACCTTTTTCTTTGTAGCTATTCAATTCCTCATTGTTGTAGGTTCCGGTTACTTTTGTAATGTTGATACTGTCTTTATTGATTGTCATTTCAATATCACCATTTTCTAATATAAATGGGATTTTACCTTCAACTGTTTCAATGTTAATCAAATGCATGTCTGGCTCTTTAGCACTTCCTGTGAAAGTAAATTTTCCTTTCTCCAGTTTCACCGTATCAATTGGTTTTAATTGCCCAGTTTCATCTTGAACTTCCAAAATCACCGATTTTCCATCAGCAATTCCTTTAATTGTTCCCGTAACAATATATTCGTTCTCGCCAGCTTTGTTACATGAAATCAATACAGTAAGCGCTGTTACCACTAAAAGAAATTTTTTCATTCTACTTTTATATTTTGAAATTAAGTCTGCAAAAGTATCCAAAAAAATAAGTCCTAACTATTTTTAGGACTTAATTTTTTGTTATTGTTTGAAGCTTGTTATTTTTGAGTGGATGGACAAACAAATTGCGTCAATGCAACTCCTGCACTTCGAATGCCGCTGATTCCTTTTTCAACATTTATCAAATTGTGATAACCTCTCGATTTAAGAATTGACGCCATAATCACGGAACGATAACCACCGGCGCAATGCAAATAAAAAGTATCTTCTTTTGGAACTGCACTGAAATTAGAATTGATCGAATCTAAAGGAATGTTAACTGCATTTTCAACATGTTCTGCGTCAAATTCACTCGGTTTTCTGGCGTCTACTACGATACTTTTCTTGGAAAGTTCACTGGCAAATTGCTCCGGTTTTATTGAATCAATAGAATCGGTTTCAAAGCCCGCTGCTTCCCATGCATCGATGCCTCCCTTTAAATATCCCAAAACGTGATCAAAACCAACTCGTGACAATCGTGTGATTGTTTCTTCCTCTCGTCCCTCTGTTGTCACCAATAGGATTGGTTGTTTTACGTCGGCTAATAAGGCACCAACCCAAGGGGCAAAGTTCCCTTGTATTCCGATAAATATCGATTTGGGGATGTGTTTTTTTACAAAATCATCTTCATGTCGAACGTCTAAGACCACCGCTTCAGACTGATTCGCTACTATTTCAAATTCGGCTGCTGTTAATGCTTTCTTTGATTTCGCTAAAATAGCATCTAAGCTTTCATAACCTTGAATATTCAACATGACATTCTGCGGAAAATAGGCAGGTGGTAATCCTAAACCGTCCAATAATTCTTTGGTAAATTCTTCTCGAGTCATGTCGGCCCGCAACGCGTAATTGGTCTTCTTCTGATTGCCCAAAGTGTCTGTCGTTTCTTTACTCATGTTTTTCCCACAAGCACTTCCGGCACCATGACTCGGATACACAATCAAATCGTCCGACAACGGCATGATTTTATTACGCAGCGAATCAAACAAGTAAGACGCTAATTTTTCCTGCGTTAAATCGTCAACTAAGGCTTGCGCTAAATCAGGTCGACCGACATCTCCAATAAACAAAGTGTCGCCAGTTATAATTCCGTGTGCTTTTCCGTTTTCATCCATCAGCAAATAACAAGTGCTTTCTAATGTGTGACCTGGAGTATGAATGGCTTTGATGGTGTAATTTCCAACCTTAAATTCTTGATTGTCTTCTGCGATAATAGCCTCAAATTCGGGTTTTGCCGTTGGACCATAAACGATTTTTCCCCCTGATTTTTTTGCCAAGTCGAGGTGACCCGATACAAAATCAGCATGAAAATGAGTTTCAAAAATGTACTTAATATGTGCATTGTCTTTGGCAGCGCGATCTAAATAGGGTTGCACTTCTCGAAGTGGATCAATAATCGCTGCTTCTCCATTATTTTCAATATAGTAAGCTGCCTGGGCAATGCATCCGGTATATATTTGTTCGATTTTCATATCATGTGATTTGACACAAAAATAGTTTTTTTAGTCTTTTACACCTAATTTTTTCAAGATGTCTTCCATCAAGCACCATTTGGTAAGCGAGGACTGCAGTAGGTTGGCTCCGACAAAGGCAGTAAACCACAACCAGTTTTGATTGACATAAATCGATAATAAAAGACTTATCAGGATAAAGGCTCCCGCTACGGCTCTAATAATTCTATTAATCATTTATTTTTCTTTTAAAGGTTAGACAATGTGAAGTCTTGCATTGTTTGATTTCTCGATATTAACCACTGCAACATGAATTTGCGACAGCGTTTCTTCTTTTGCATTGAAAGTGTTGATTAAATTAAAAACCTGATCAACTTCTTCTGCGCGTGCGAAAGCATAAAATAACAGTGATTCCGTTTCGTTGTATTCAGCAGCGAACCAATTATGATCAATTGCTTCTTCTGAAATGTCGCTGTAGCCGCGAACTTCCTGAAACGAGTAAGTTTTTATGTTTGCTTTTTTAAGCATGATTTTGATTTCTTTCTCGAAAGCAATAATAGCAGTGATGATGAGTAATTTCATTTTTTTTGATTTTAAGATTATAAGATTACTTCTCCCATTTTTTTCTCTCGGTCACATAATAAATAATCGGCACGACCAACAATGTGAGTACAGTAGACACAATTGCTCCGAAGACCAACGAAATCGCTAGTCCTTGAAAAATGGGATCAAATAGGATAATCGAAGCACCTATAACAACTGCTCCCGTAGTCAATAAAATAGGCGTGGTTCTTACTGCTCCCGCTTCAATAATGGCTTGTTTCAGTGCAACACCGTCGTTCAGTCTGATTTCGATAAAGTCGATCAACAGCACAGAGTTCCGCACCATAACACCCGCTAAAGCAATCATTCCAATAAACGATGTGGCGGTAAAAAAAGCGCCGAGCAGCCAATGCCCAAATACAATTCCAATCAGCGACAATGGTATCGCCATCATCATCACCATAGGTGTTTTGAAGTTCTGAAACCAGCCGACAATCAACATGTAGATAATGACAATCACAACCAGAAAGGCAACACCTAAATCGCGGAATACTTCTAACGTGATTTGCCATTCACCATCCCATTTTACTGTAAATTCACTTTCATCTGTGGGCTGTTCCATATACAGTTCATTGACTTGATAGCCTTTGGGCAATTTCATGTTCTGAAGTTTTTCATTCATTCCCAGAATCGCATATACTGGACTTTCCAATGCGCCAGCCATGTCGGCAGTTACATAAACCACTCGTTTTTGATCTTTTCTGTAAATGGTCTTTTGTAGGGTGTCTGTTTTTACTTTAACCAAATCACTTACCGAAACCATGTTCCCTTGACTTCCTTTAATCTTCACATTCTGAATGTCTTGCAAAGAAGTTTTATCTTGATCATCGAGCGATAAAACAATTCCCACATTGTCATTGGAGTTTTCATCATATAAGTTCGAAACTGGATATTCCTTCAACAGGTAGGTCAAATTGCCCACGATTTGCTGTGGCGCAATGCCATTCAACATAGCTTTTTCTTTATCGACTTCAAGTTTATATTCTGTTTGATTGTCCTCAGTCATCCAATCGACATCAACAATATCAGTCGTGCTTTCCAAGATTCCTTTCACTTGATTGGCCACTTTGATTTGGTCTTTGTAATTCGGACCGTAAATCTCCGCCACTAAGGTCGATAAGACTGGAGGTCCAGGTGGTACTTCGATGATTTTGACATTCGCACCGTATTTCTTGGCTATTTTTTGAATTTCTGGACGGACTTGTTTCGCAATCCCGTGACTTTGTATATCGCGTTCGTCTTTATGCAGTAAGTTTACTTGAATGTCCGCCATATTGCTTCCGCCACGCAAATCGTAATGCCGCACCAAACCATTAAACGTAATAGGAGCGGAGGTACCAATATAATTCTGGTAATCAACCACCTCAGGAACCGTGGTAAGATATTGCGCAATTTCCTGGGTCACTGCAGCAGTTCGCTCTAAAGTGGTTCCTTCTGGCATGTCGATGACCACTTGAAACTCATTTTTATTATCGAAAGGCAACATTTTCACAACCACCGATTTGGTAAAAAACATCACCACCGAACCCACGAGTAGCAGAACGGTAAGTCCGACCAATAGCCTTCTTTTTTTACTGCTTTCCAATAAAGGACGCTCGAGTTTATTGTATAATTTGTAAATCCAATTGGTTTCTAGTCCATGCTCTTCTTTGTGTTTTTGCTCTTCTTTTTCTTGCAGTAAATGGTAGCCTAAATATGGTGTTACGGTCAATGCGACAAACAAGGAAAGCAACATGGCAATGGAAGCGCCAATCGGCATTGGACTCATATACGGACCCATCATGCCCCGATACAAAAGCCATGGGCAATATTGCAGCAATTACCGTAAACGTTGCGAGAATAGTAGGATTCCCGACTTCATTAATCGCATAAATCGCCGCTTGCTTAAACGGCAATCGCTTCATTTTGAAATGCCGGTGCATGTTTTCCGCAATGATAATACTGTCATCCACCACAATACCGACAACAAACACTAGGGCAAAAAGGGTAATTCGATTTAACGTGTAACCCAGCAAATAATAGGCAAACAAAGTCAAGGCAAACGTCAGCGGCACCGACAAAAAGACCACCAAACCGCCACGCCAGCCCATTGCCAAAACTACCAGAAAGGTCACCGCAATAATCGCAATGCCCAAGTGGAGCAGCAGTTCGCCTACTTTGTCAGAAGCAGTTTCGCCGTAGTTTCGAGAAACTTCTACGTGAACGTCACTCGGAATCATGGTCTTTTTCAATTGTTCGACACGGTCTAAAATCTTCTCGGAAATTTTCATCGCATCAGCGCCTTTTACTTTACCGACTGAAATCGTCACTGCTGGATATTCAGAAGAAGCCGTTTTGAATTTTTCATTGTACTTTCCATAGCCAAACGAAACATAACTATTGGGTGTAGCAGGTCCGTCTTGTACGGTAGCGACCTGTTTCAAATAGACAGGCAAATTGGCATTAACGCCAACAACTAAATTTTCAACATCTTCTGCGGTTTGTAAAAACTGTCCCGTTGTCAACAGATATTCTTGGTCTTTAGTGACAAAACTACCAGACTGTGAACTGTTATTATTGGCTTGAATCATCTGCATAATACCCATTGCATCAACGCCATTTCCGGACATTTTATCCTTGTCTAAAACTACTTTCACCACGCGATTTCGTCCGCCAATTTCTTTGGTAATGGCGACATCTTTGACTTTCTCAATCTCCGAAGTGACTTCTTCCGCAATTTGTCGCAGTTGATAATCATCTTGTTTTTCACTCCATAAAGTCAATCCCAACATGGGCACATCATCTATCGATCGCGTTTTGACCATCGGTTTGTACACACCAGTTGGAAACATATTTTCGTGTTTTGCCAATTCGTCGTATAACTTTACGTAAGAACGCTCAACATCTTGACCTACATAAAATTGCACAATCAGCATAGCTTGACCATTCATCGCCATGCTGTGTACATGTTCGACACCTTTGATGTTTGATAAGATCTTTTCTAGAGGTTTAATGACGCGACTTTCAACTTCCGATGGACTCGCACCAGGATAACCAACCATCACATCCGCCATCGGCACATTGATTTGCGGTTTCCTCTTCCCGTGGAATCAAAAATGAACTGTATACACCAATAATCATTAGTGCCACCATCAGTAAAACGGTGAGTTTTGAATTGATAAAAAAGTGAGCAATTTTACCTGATATACCTTCTTGCATAATTTATTTTTTTTTGTGGGCGTGCCCCTGCGGGTCGGGCTTTCGGCTGTATCTTTTGCTCCGCAAAAGGATGCCGCCTTCAATCCCTCACGCAACCCTGATTTTCAAATTGCGATCTTACTGAATACTTACTTTTGCGCCATTATATAGTTTGCCATCCGCCGATAGAATATACGATTCATTAGCGGCCAATCCGGACAAAACTTCTACTTGATTGCCGAATTTCTTTCCAACACGCAACCAACGTAACGTTGCAATTTTATTTTCATTAACAGTATAAATACCAGTAAGTTGACCTTGATAAACTAAAGCGCTTATAGGTACTAATACTGTGTGTTAGTCGGTTGTTTTTGCACCGCAACTGGAAACTGAACATTAGCAAACATTCCTGATAAAACCGTAGTTGGCGCTTTCTCTAAATTGACTTTAACCAAATATTGTCCACCGGTGTTCTTTGCCGATTGACTCACTTCTGTCACTTTTCCTTTGATGCTCTCATTAGTCGATTTGACTAAGACATGTGCCGTCATTCCATTTTTAATAGAGACAATATCGTTTTCCGAAACCATCGCGGTCACTTGCAAATGCGAGGCGCCTTCAACGCTCAAGAGTGGCATGCCGTGATTGGCCATATCGCCCTCTTTTACAAAAGTATTCGTTACTTCGCCTGAAAATGGAGCCGTTATATTGCAGTAACTAAACTGCGCTTGCACTGCATTTCTCATTTGCTTGGCGCCTTCTAATCCGGCTTTAGCCATTTCATAGCGCGAAGTCATATCGTCTAGCTCTTTCTGTGACGCACTTTGTTGCGCAAACAAAGCAACAAACCGATCGTAATCTTTCTTAGCATTATTGAAAGCAGCAGTTGCCTGCAATATAGAGGCGTCAACCTGCGCTTTCTTCGCTTGTAAGTCGGTGTTGCTGATACTCACGAGCAATTGCCCAGCATTGACTTTTTGTCCAACTTTCACATGAACTCTAGTCACATAGCCCATCATTCGAGTACTTAAATTGGCACTGTTTTCGGCTTCAATTTTTCCGCTGGCTGTCACATACGGACTTTGTGATTCCGCTGCTGTACCGCTCACTTTTACAGCAATTGGGGCTGCAGTATCAGAAAGTACTTTTTGCTCTTTTCCGCAGGACAGGAGGAATAAGCCAGACAATAGGAGGATCGTTATTCTTTTTTTCATAGTATGCTTTTTAGGGTCGTTAAACTTGTATCTTGGTTTTTATCTTGTTAAAAATTGTAAGTACGCTTTGGTAAAATTATATTCGAAAATAGCCTGCAAATGCTCGAGTTCTTTTTGAATCATTTGCGTTTCCGCAGTCAGTAAATCGGTTGTTTTTTCCAAACCTTGTGAAAAACGATTTTGTCGGATACGATACACCTCTTGCGATTGTTCGAATGCGAGTTGCGATAGATTGACTTTGTTTTCAGCATCTTTCAGTTGACGGTTAGTTTTGTTCAACTCTAGTTGACTTTGTGCTTTGTATTGTTGATTTTCTATCGTCGCTTTCTGAAAATCAGCTTTTGCCTTTGCCATTTTTCCAATCGATTTATAGCCATCAAATACGTTCCAAGCCAATTGCGCTCCCACGATATATCCTTGAGCATCGGTACCGAATAGATTTCGGTCGTATAATTCGTAACTACCAAAAGCATTCAATCTTGGCAAGAGTGTCATTTTTGAGGATTGTAACATTTTTTGATAGGCTTCGGACGATTTCTCCATCGCTTGAAAGTCTTTTCTGTTGTCGGATAATTGAAATGCATCAACTGCAACAACAATCTTTTGGTCTAAGGGTTCCAATGGTTTGTATACTTTTCCTTGGATGTCTTCATTTAGTAAAAATGCGATGTAGTCTGAGGCATTTTGAATAGTACTTTTCGCATACTGCAATTGGTTGGCAATTTCATTGACACGAACTTGTGCATTCAGCAAGTCGGTTTTTTGCAACAAACCTTGTTTAAAGTAATTCTCAACCAATGTCAAATTGGCTTTTCCGGTAGCCATTGCTTTTTCTACGACGGCGAGTGCTTTATAGGCTAACTGCAACTGCATATAGGCTTTGTTGACTTCCAATTCGAGATATTCTGTTTTGCGTTCCGTTTGCAATTCGAAAGCTTGCATTTTGGACTTCGCCGCTTGGCGTCCGTAGAGACCATCTAAATTGATGAGCGGTTGCAGAATCTCGAGTTTCGTTGCAAAGTTTTGGGTTTTTTCGGGGTCATTGAGCAGTGCCGGATTGAAGTCGGATGCTGTCAACACTTCCTATTTCATTTAGAACCAAAAGCTAAGGGATTTGTAGGGATATCGTTGTTTGAGAAGCCA
>JADKBW010000012.1 GCA_016714905.1 Flavobacterium sp. | reverse complement strand
TGGATAAAAAACAAGCCGGTGCTAGGTGGTGGTAAAGGTGGTGATGCTCCCAAGAGGAGATCGTAAGCCTTTCAACAAAAGACAGAAAAACCTTCAGGAGAGTTTAAAAAGAAAGTAGAATTTTTAAACTAAAGAAAAATATTACAGCCTAAAAGAACAAAATACCGTAAGGTACAGAAAAAATAAAATGAAAGGAAATGCCGGAAGAGGTCAAACAATCCTCTAACGAATGTTTGGAATTAAATCGGTTCTAAGAGTGGAATGTTTCTAACTACTCGTCAAATCGAAGCGGCTCGTGGTACCTGCACGTTACCACATGATGAAAAGAGAGGGACAATTATGGATCAAGATTTTCCCAGATAAACCAATCACCAAGAAACCTCTAGAGGTACGTATGGGTAAAAGGTGGAGGAGCAAAAGTAGAATCTTAATGCCGTAGTAAAACCAGGAAGAATGCATGTTCGAAGTTGGAGGAGTACCTTTGTCAGTTGAAAGAGGCGTTGCGTCTTGCAGCGCAAAAGCCTCCAGTGAAAACTAAATTCGTCGCTAGAGATTTCCGAAGCGCAATTTATATTTATTATGAAACAATCAGAAATAAAAAATCTTTCTGCAGCGGAGTTGCAAGAGAAACTTAGTCAAACTAAGAAAACATATGCCGATTTAAAAATGGCTCACGCTATGTCTCCAATTGAGAATCCACTTCAAATTAGAAGTGTAAGAAGAACAGTTGCAAGATTAGCCACTGAGTTAACTAAAAGAGAGCTACAATAATTCTGCTTAATGATGGAAAAAAGAAATTTAAGAAAAGAAAGAATTGGTGTTGTTACGTCAAACAAAATGGATAAGTCTATTGTTGTGGCGCAAGTAACAAGAGTAAAACACCCATTATATGGTAAGTTTGTGTTGAAGACTAAAAAGTATCACGCTCACGACGAAGCAAACGACTGTAACATTGGCGATACTGTAAAGATTAGCGAAACGCGTCCTTTAGTAAAAGCAAAATGTTGGAGATTAGTTAAAATCTAGAAAGAGCTAAATAATTATGGTACAACAGGAATCAAGATTAAAGTAGCAGACAACACAGGGAGCAAAAGAAGTTTTGACTATCCGTGTTTTTAGAGGTACCAAAAGAAGGTATGCTCTGTTGGTGACATAAGATTGTAGTATCTATTAAAGATGCCCACCCAAACGGTAACGTTAAAAAAGGAGCGGTTTCAACTGCAGTTGTTGTACGTACCAAAAAAGAAGTGAGAAGAGCTGATGGATCTTATATCCGTTTCGATGACAACGCATGTGTGTTGTTGAATGCGGCAGGTGAAATGAGAGGAACTCGTGTTTTTGGTCCAGTTGCGAGAGAACTTCGTGAAAAACAATTCATGAAAATTGTATCATTAGCGCCAGAGGTGCTTTAATTAGTAGTAAGATGATAAAGCTAAAAA
This sequence comes from Flavobacterium sp., assembly GCA_016714905.1. GTDB lineage: Bacteria > Bacteroidota > Bacteroidia > Flavobacteriales > Flavobacteriaceae > Flavobacterium. The sequence continues at coordinate 55,873 of JADKBW010000012.1, read as the reverse complement.
TAAAATCAGGAGATACTGTTAAAGTAATCGCGGGAGACCATAAAGGTTCTGGAAGGGAAAGTTTTGAGAGTAGATCGTGAGAAGAACAAAGCGATTGTTGAAGGTAAACATGGTTTCAAAACACACGAAATAAGTGCAAAAAACCCTCAAGGAGGAATCGTTAAGAAAGAAGCTCCTATTCATATTTCAACATTGCTTTGATTGATCCAAAATCAAAAAAAGCAACTAGAGTTGGATTGAAAGTAGAAGGAGATAAAAAGTGAGATTTTCAAAAAAACCGAACTGATTATATTGATGGCTTATATACCTAGACTGGAAGATGAGTATAAGAACAGAGTAGTCTCTGTGCTTTAAAGAAGAATTCGGTTACAAAAGTAATGCAAGTTCCAAATTGGAAAAATCGTTTTGAGAAAAGGAGTTGGTGCAGCAGTATCTGACAAAATTAATCGACTATGCAGTTGAGGAATTAACGAAAGATTACTGGACAAAAGCGTTTCTTCAATCTCTCAAAAAGGACGTTGCTTCTTAAAATTCGAGAAAAGGAATGCCAATTGGTGCCAGTAACTTTGCGTATGGATAGAATGTATGAATTTTTAGATAGATTAGTAACTTCTGCGTTGCCACGTGTTCGTGACTTCAACGGAATCAAAGCTACTGGTTTTGATGGTAGAGGTAATTACAACCTTGGAGTTACTGAGCAAATCATTTTCCCAGAAATTGATATCGACAAAGTGAATAAAATTTCAGGAATGGATATTTCATTTGTGACGAATGCAAAAACAGACAAGGAAGCAAAATCCTTATTGGCTGAATTAGGTTTACCTTTTAAAAAGAATTAAGATATGGCTAAAGAATCAATGAAAGCCCGTGAGGTGAAAAGAGAAAAAACGGTAGCGAAGTATGCTGAAAAGAGAAAAGCTTTAATCGAAGCTAAAGACTATGAATACCTTACAAAAACTGCAAAAAATGCTTCACCAGTTCGTATGCACAATCGTTGCAAATTGACCGGAAGACCAAGAGGTTATATGGTCAATTTGGTATTTCACGTGTTACTTTCCGTGAAATGGCGAACAACGGATTGATTCCAGGGGTGAAAAAAGCCAGCTGGTAATCCAAAAAAAAGAGTATAAATGGTTTCAGGTTCAGTAAAATAGTTTTATTGAAAACCGTTACCGCAATTTAATAAATATGTATACAGATCCTATTGCGGATTATTTGACAAGAGTACGAAACGCTGTGGCTGCAAACCACAAGGTTGTTGAGATTCCTGCTTCTAATCTAAAAAAAGAAATCACTAAGATCTTATTTGATCAAGGTTATATCTTGAGTTACAAATTTGAGGACAACGCTGTTCAGGGTTCAATCAAAATCGCTTTGAAGTACGATAAAGATACTAAAGAGCCTGTAATTAAAGATATCCAAAGAATTAGTAAGCCAGGTTTACGTAAGTATGCAGGTGCTTCTAAATTACCTAGAATCCTTAACGGATTAGGAATTGCTATTGTTTCTACATCAAAAGGTTTGATGACAGGAAAACAAGCCAAACAATTAAATGTTGGTGGTGAAGTAATTTGTTACGTATACTAAAAAATAGTTAATCATGTCAAGAATAGGTAAAAATCCAATTTCGATTCCTGCTGGTGTAACTGTTGATGTAAACGACAACATTATTAGCGTAAAAGGAAAATTAGGTCAGTTAACACAGGAATATAGCGATATCACTGTAAAAATTGAAGAAGGCGTAATCACTTTAGAGCGTCCTTCTGATCATAAAGATCAAAGAGCAAAACACGGATTGTACAGATCCTTAATCAACAATATGATTGTTGGTGTTTCTGAAGGTTTTACTAAAGAATTAGAATTGGTTGGAGTTGGATATAGAGCTTCTAATCAAGGACAAAAATTAGATCTTGCTCTTGGATTTTCTCACAATATTGTTTTAGAATTGGCTCCAGAAGTAAAATTGGAAACCATTTCTGAAAAAGGAAAGAATCCAATCGTAAAATTAACTTCTTATGACAAACAATTGTTGGGTCAGATAGCTGCGAAAATCAGAGGTTTCCGTAAGCCAGAGCCATACAAAGGAAAAGGAGTTAAGTTCGTAGGTGAAGTATTAAGAAGAAAAGCTGGTAAATCCGCTTAAAAAAGATAAGATTATGTCATTAACAAAATCTGATAGAAGACAGAGAATTAGATTCAGAATTAGAAAGATTGTAAGCGGTACAGCCGCAAAACCAAGACTTTCTGTATTCAGAAGTAATAAAGAAATTTACGCTCAACTTATTGATGATGTAAATGGAGTGACTTTATTAGCTGCATCTTCAAGAGAAAAAGGAGTAGAAAGGCAAAAAGTTGAAGTTGCTAATGCAGTTGGAAAACTGGTTGCTGAAAAAGCGTTAAAAGCTGGGATAGAGACAGTAACTTTCGATAGAGGGGGTTATTTGTATCACGGTCGTATTCAATCATTAGCAGAAGGCGCGAGAGCAGCTGGACTTAAATTCTAATATAGTATGTCTAGTAAATACAAGAATATAGAGCTAGTAAAACCAAGTGGTCTTGAATTAAAAGATCGTTTGGTAAGTGTAAATCGTGTTACTAAAGTTACAAAAGGTGGTAGAGCTTTCGGGTTTTCTGCAATTGTAGTAGTAGGAGACGAGAATGGTGTGGTTGGGCACGGACTAGGAAAATCTAAAGACGTTTCTGAAGCAATTGCAAAAGCGGTGGAAGATGCTAAGAAAAATTTAGTAAAAATTCCTTTGAATGGTCAATCAGTACCACACGAACAAAAAGGTAAATTTGGTGGTGCACGTGTATTCTTAATTCCTGCCTCTCATGGTACTGGAGTTATTGCTGGTGGAGCTGTTCGTTCAGTTCTTGAATCAGTTGGAATTCACGATGTATTGTCAAAATCGCAAGGATCTTCTAACCCTCACAATGTGGTAAAAGCAACTTTTGATGCTTTATTGCAAATGAGAAGCGCTTATACTGTTGCAAAACAAAGAGGTGTTTCATTAGAGAAAGTTTTTAAAGGTTAATTCAAGGAAATTATGGCTAAATTATTAGTAAAACAAGTTCGAAGTAAAATCAACTGTCCTCTAACTCAAAAAAGAGGATTGGAAGCTTTAGGTCTTCGTAAAATGGGCCAAGTTGTAGAGCACGATTCAAATCCTGCAATCCTTGGAATGATAAATAAAGTTAAACACTTAGTTTCCGTAGAGGAAGTTAAATAACAAATACAGTTATGAATTTAAGTAACTTACAACCTGCTGAAGGTTCTACTCACAATCAAAACAAACGTTTAGGACGTGGAGAAGGTTCTGGAAAAGGTGGTACTGCCGCAAGAGGTCACAAAGGAGCAAAGTCTCGTTCTGGATATTCAAAGAAAATTGGATTTGAAGGTGGACAAATGCCACTTCAAAGACGTGTGCCTAAGTTTGGTTTTACCAATATCAATCGTAAAGAATACGAAGGGGTGAATTTAGATACACTTCAATTGTTAGTTGATAACGGAATCGTAACTGATACAGTCGATATGTCTGTGTATGTGATGAACCGTTTAGCTACCAAAAATGAAATCGTGAAGATTTTAGGTAGAGGTGAATTGAAGGCTAAATTGAAAGTATCTGCTCACAAATTTACTGCAACTGCAAAAGCGGCTATTGAAGCTGCTGGTGGAGAAGCTGTAACACTTTAATTTTTCTACTACGATGAAGAATTTTTTTGAATCATTAGCCAATGTTTGGAAAATAGAGGAACTAAAGAATAGAATCCTAATCACTTTAGGTTTGCTATTGGTGTATCGTTTCGGTGCACACGTAACGCTACCAGGTATTGATGCTACTCAGTTAAACAGTTTAGCAGGTCAAACTAAGAATGGTATTGGTTCAATTCTAGATATGTTTACAGGAGGTGCTTTTTCTAAGGCTTCTGTATTTGCTCTGGGGATTATGCCTTATATTTCTGCTTCTATTGTGGTGCAATTGATGGGAATTGCAATTCCTTATCTACAAAAACTGCAAAAAGATGGAGAAAGTGGTAGAAAGAAATTAAACCAAATTACACGTTGGTTAACTATTTTGATCACCCTAGTACAAGGACCTGGTTATATTTACAACCTATATCAAACATTACCAAGCAGTGCATTTATGTTAGGTTTTGATTCTTTTAGCTTCTTGTTTTCTTCAGTTCTAATCTTAACCACAGGTACAGTTTTCGCCATGTGGATGGGAGAAAATTACTGATAAAGGAATCGGAAATGGAATTTCATTATTGATCATGGTAGGTATTCTTGCAAGATTGCCACAGGCATTTATTCAAGAGTTTAGTTCTACAATCACTAATAATAATGGAGGACCAATGCTTTTGGTAATCGAAATCATTATTTGGTTGTTAGTAATTATTGCTTGTGTATTGCTAGTAATGGCAGTAAGAAAGATTCCTGTTCAATATGCACGTAGAACAACAACGGGTGATTTCGAACAAGATATGATGGGTGGTAACAGACAATGGATTCCTTTAAAGCTTAATGCATCTGGAGTAATGCCAATTATCTTTGCGCAAGCTATCATGTTTATCCCAGCTGCATTAGCTGGTTTATCTCAAAGTGAAACGTCCCAGTCAATTGCTGGAGCATTTAGTAATATGTTTGGATTCTGGTATAATTTTGTATTCGCTTCATTAATTGTTGTGTTTACTTTCTTTTATACTGCGATTACAGTTCCAACCAATAAGATGGCAGATGATTTAAAACGTAGTGGTGGGTTCATTCCTGGAGTTCGTCCTGGTGCTGAAACTTCTGATTACTTAGATCATATCATGTCATTAATTACATTCCCTGGTTCATTATTTCTTGCTTTAATTGCTGTGTTCCCAGCTATCATTGTAAGTCTAGGTGTACAACAATCATGGGCGATGTTCTTTGGTGGTACTTCTTTAATAATTATGGTTGGTGTTGCAATCGATACGATTCAGCAAATTAACTCCTACTTATTAAACAAGCATTACGACGGTTTGATGAAAAGTGGTAAAAATAGAAAAGCAGTAGCTTAATTTTTATGGCAAAACAATCAGCAATAGAACAAGACGGATCCATCATTGAGGCATTATCTAATGCGATGTTCCGTGTAGAATTAGAAAATGGACATATTGTAATTGCCCATATTTCCGGAAAAATGCGAATGCATTATATCAAGTTATTACCTGGTGATAAAGTGAAATTGGAAATGAGTCCTTACGATTTGTCAAAAGCAAGAATTACTTATAGATATTAAAGAATATTACAATGAAAGTAAGAGCATCAGTTAAAAAAAGAAGTGCCGAGTGCAAAATTGTACGAAGAAAAGGCAGATTATACGTAATCAACAAAAAGAATCCTAGATTTAAACAAAGACAAGGATAGTTATGGCAAGAATAGCAGGGGTAGACATCCCAAAAAACAAAAGAGGAGTTATCGCGTTAACCTACATCTTCGGAATAGGTAAAAGTCGCGCAAGCGAAATATTGGCAAAAGCTAATGTAAGCGAAGACATTAAAGTACAAGATTGGAATGACGATCAAATCGGAGGAATTCGTGAAGCCGTTTCTTATTTCAAAATTGAAGGTGAATTGCGTTCAGAAGTTTCCTTGAACATCAAACGTTTGATGGACATTGGATGTTACAGAGGTATTCGTCATAGATCTGGTCTTCCATTGCGTGGACAAAGAACTAAGAACAACTCTAGAACAAGAAAAGGTAAAAGAAAAACTGTTGCTAACAAGAAAAAAGCAACTAAATAATAAGTAATATGGCTAAAGCAACAACAAAAAAACGTAAAGTTATCGTTGAATCAACGGGTGAAGCTCATATTAGTGCCACTTTTAACAACATCATCATTTCGTTGACAAACAAAAAAGGTGAAGTTATCTCTTGGTCTTCAGCAGGTAAAATGGGTTTTAGAGGTTCTAAAAAGAATACTCCATACGCAGCTCAAATGGCAGCAGAAGATTGTAGTAAAGTAGCGTTAGAAGCTGGACTTAAGAAAGTAAAAGTTTATGTAAAAGGACCAGGTAACGGACGTGAGTCTGCGATCAGATCACTGCATAATAGTGGAGTTGAAGTAACAGAAATCATTGATGTTACACCAATGCCTCACAATGGATGTCGTCCTCCTAAAAGACGTAGAGTTTAATTACTCAATTAATTAAAGTATAACCTAGACAGGTTGCAGATTATCGAAGGATAAGACCTGAATTCATAATCTCTGTCTTAAATTTTTTAAAATGGCAAGATATACTGGTCCAAGTACCAAAATCGCACGTAAATTCGGCGAAGCAATCTTCGGAGATGACAAAGCCTTCGAAAAAAGAAATTATCCTCCTGGACAACACGGGATGGCTAAAAAAAGAGGTAAGAAATCGGAGTATGCTGTTCAGTTAATGGAAAAGCAAAAAGCGAAATATTCTTACGGAATCCTTGAAAAACAATTTAGAGGTTTGTTCGAAAAAGCATCTGCTGCTCGTGGAGTAACAGGTGAAGTTTTGTTACAACTATGTGAAGCAAGATTAGATAACGTGGTTTTTAGAATGGGAATCGCTCCATCTAGAAGAGGTGCACGTCAAATCGTTTCACACAGACACATCACTGTTAATGGAGAAATTGTAAATATTCCTTCATACCACTTAAAACCAGGTGATAAAGTAGCAGTTCGTGAAAAATCAAAATCAGTAGAAGCAATCAATAGTTCATTAGCAAATTCATCTCACGTTTATGAGTGGATTACATGGAACAACGATACTAAAGAAGGTGTTTTTGTTTCTGTACCAGCTAGATTGCAAATTCCAGAAAATATTAAAGAGCAGTTAATCGTCGAATTGTACAACAAATAATAATTGACTTAGTCGAAATTATGGCAATATTTAATTTTCAGAAGCCCGATAAAGTTATCATGATCGATTCTAACGATTTTGAAGGTAAATTTGAGTTTAGACCTTTGGAACCTGGTTACGGATTGACTGTTGGTAATGCACTTAGAAGAGTTTTACTATCCGCTTTTGAAGGATACGCAATTACATCAGTTAGAATTGAAGGTGTAGACCACGAATTTTCTACTATTTCAGGAGTTGTTGAAGACGTTACAGAAATCATTTTGAACTTGAAGCAAGTGCGTTTCAAACGTCAAATTGAAGATGTAGATAACGAATCAGTTACAATTTCAGTTACAGGTAAAGACCAACTTACAGCTGGTGATTTCCAAAAATTTATCTCTGGGTTTCAAGTTTTAAATCCAGAATTGGTAATCTGTAATTTAGATAGCAAAATCAAATTAAATTTTGAGTTAACTATCGAAAAAGGTCGTGGATACGTGCCTGCTGAAGAAAACAAAAAACAAAATGCAGCCATCGGAACTATTTTTACCGATTCTATTTTTACGCCAATTAAAAACGTAAAATATGCCATCGAAAATTTCCGTGTTGAGCAAAAAACAGATTACGAAAAATTAGTTTTTGAAATTAAAACTGATGGTTCAATCAATCCAAAAGATGCTCTAACTGAGGCGGCAAAAGTGCTAATACACCACTTTATGTTGTTTTCTGACGAAAGAATTACTTTGGAAGCAGACGAAATTGCACAGACAGAATCTTACGATGAAGAATCTTTGCACATGCGTCAATTGCTAAAAACAAAATTAGTCGATATGGATCTTTCCGTACGTGCACTAAACTGTTTGAAAGCTGCAGAAGTGGATACACTTGGAGACTTAGTGTCTTTCAATAAGAATGACTTGATGAAGTTCCGTAACTTCGGTAAAAAATCTTTAACAGAATTAGACGAATTGGTCGCTGTTAAAAATTTAACCTTCGGAATGGACTTAGCCAAATACAAATTAGATAAAGAATAAATGACTTCATATTTTGCTCTCCAAAGCGGATTGTAGCAAGATGAAGTTTTAAAAAAAACGTCATGAGACACGGAAAAAAATTCAATCACTTAAGCAGACAAAAAGGTCACAGAGCAGCGATGCTTGCTAATATGGCTTGTTCTCTAATCGAGCACAAACGTATTAATACCACTGTCGCTAAAGCAAAAGCGTTAAAACAATTCGTTGAGCCGCTGATTACAAAATCAAAAGAAGATACAACTCACAACCGTCGTATCTGTTTTTCTTACTTGCGTAGCAAATATGCGGTAACTGACTTGTTCAGAGACGTAGCTGCAAAAGTAGGTGATCGTCCAGGTGGTTACACTCGTATCATCAAAGTTGGTAATCGTTTGGGAGATAACGCTGATATGGCGATGATCGAACTTGTAGATTTCAACGAACTATACAACGGTGGTAAAAAAGAAGAGAAAAAGCGAAAAGCCGTCGTGGTGGAAAAGCTAAAGGTGCTACAACTGCTCCTGCTGCTGCTCCAAAAGCCGCTCCGGTTGCTGAAGCTCCAGAAGCTGTGGTTGAAGAACCAATCGTTGAAGAAGCAGTGGTGGAAACACCCGTTGCAGAAGCACCAGCAGTGGAAGAAGTTGCTCCAGTTGCAGAAGTTGAAGAAACGCCTGCAGCAGAAGAAGCTCCTGAAGCACCAGCTGCTGAAGACAATACCGAAGAAAAGAAAGAAGAATAATGACTTTCTCCATTCAATAAAAATCAAGGATAAACTTTTAAAGTTTGTCCTTTTTTTTTGTCTTTTTTTTCGGAGCCGGGAACCTGCTCTACGCTACTATCTTTTTATCCTGAACTCGTTTCAGGATATTTAAAATAATTAATCATTATCAGCGGAGATCCTGAAACGAGTTCAGGATAAAAAGGATAACCGCTCCGACCCGCCTTGCCGCGAGGCAGGTCAGGGCTAGGCATTTGGGTGCTGTTCAAAAGTTTTGATAAACCTTAGCGCCTTAGTGCCTTTGTGGCGAAATAAATAAATAAATTTGCACAACAACTAACTACAATGAACTACACAGCACGACAATCCGCCATCCTCTTACTCAGCGACGGCACTATTTTTCACGGTAAATCCATTGGAATTGCAGGCACAACTTTCGGTGAAGTTTGTTTCAACACTGGTATGACTGGTTACCAAGAAATATTTACCGATCCTTCTTACTTCGGACAAATTATGGTCGCACCAATCCACACATCGGAAACTATGGCGTGAATGACAAAGAAGTCGAATCAGATTCCATCAAAATTGCTGGCTTGGTCTGCAAAAATTTTAGCTTCAATTACTCTCGTGAAGACGCTTCGCAAAGTCTCGAAGACTATTTCAAAAAACAAAACCTAATCTGCATTTCCGATGTCGATACGCGTGCACTCGTCAGTTATATTCGTGACAACGGTGCTATGAACGCCGTGATCTGTACTGATGACACTGCCGTAGAAGTTCTTAAAGAGCAATTGGCAAAAGTTCCCGATATGAAAGGTTTGGAACTGGCCTCTAAAGTGTCCACCAAAGAACCGTATTTCTTCGGCGACGAAACTGCCAAATACAAAATCTCCGCGCTCGATTTAGGAATCAAAACCAACATCTTGCGCAACCTCGCCAAGCGTGATTGCTACATCAAAGTTTTTCCATACAATGCAACATTCAAGGACTTAGCCGAATTCAATCCAGATGGGTATTTTCTTTCCAATGGTCCCGGTGATCCAGATCCATTATTCGGAGCCATTCAAGTAGCGAAAGACATTATCGAAAACAACAAACCACTTTTTGGAATTTGTCTCGGGCATCAAGTGATTGCTTTAGCGAATGGCGTTTCCACCTATAAAATGTTCAACGGACACCGTGGAATTAATCATCCGGTGATGAATCTCGTTTCTGGAAAAGGTGAAATCACGTCCCAAAATCACGGATTTGCGGTCAATAAAGAAGCACTCGAAAACCATCCAGATCTTGAAATTACACACGTACATCTCAATGATCAAACCGTTGCGGGAATGCGAATGAAATCTAAGAATTGTTTCTCGGTGCAATACCATCCCGAAGCGAGTCCAGGACCACACGATTCTAGTTATTTATTTGATCAATTCATCAATAATATAGAATCTCAAAAGAACTAAATCGTTATCGTTAATAACAATCCCAATTTTAATTTCGGGACAATTTCAGATACAATATATTTGTAATTATTAAGGAGTGATTCATTCAAAATTCAAATTTTATAATTCAAAATAATAGAACATGAGCATTATTATCAAAATCCACGCAAGACAAATCTTCGATTCTAGAGGAAATCCAACCATCGAAGTAGATGTAGTAACCGAAAACGGAGTGTTAGGAAGAGCGGCAGTTCCATCTGGGGCATCTACAGGTGAACACGAAGCAGTCGAATTGCGTGATGGTGGAAAAGCCTACCTTGGAAAAGGTGTCTTGAAAGCCGTTGAAAATGTCAATACCAAAATAGCAGAAGAGTTACTAGGAACTTCTGTTTTTGAGCAAAATCAAATCGACCAAACTATGATCGATTTAGACGGAACCGCCAACAAATCGAATCTTGGAGCTAATGCTATTTTAGGCGTTTCTCTTGCGGTAGCTAAAGCAGCAGCAAACGAATTGGGCTTGCCTTTGTATCGCTATGTGGGTGGTGTTTCTGCTAACACACTTCCTGTTCCAATGATGAACATCATCAATGGTGGATCTCACTCTGATGCGCCGATTGCGTTTCAAGAATTTATGATTATGCCGGTTAAAGCAACTTCGTTTTCACAAGCTTTACAAATGGGAACCGAAATTTTCCATCATTTAAAGAAAGTTTTACATGACCGTCATTTGTCAACAGCAGTCGGTGATGAAGGTGGATTTGCTCCCAATTTAGCAGGCGGAACAGAAGATGCTTTAGATACGATCAAGAAAGCAGTAGAAAATGCAGGTTACAAGTTCGGTGACGAAATCATGATTGCTCTCGATTGTGCTGCGTCTGAATTTTATGTTGACGGAAAGTACGATTACACCAAATTTGAAGGTGCAACCGGAAAAATCCGAACTTCTAAAGAACAAGCAGAATACTTGGCAGAATTAGCGGCGAATTATCCAATTATTTCCATCGAAGACGGCATGTACGAAGACGACTGGGATGGCTGGAAATACCTAACCGAACTCATCGGAAACAAAACCCAATTGGTTGGAGATGATTTATTCGTAACCAATGTAGAACGTTTGTCAACTGGAATAGAAAAAGGAATTGCCAACTCAATCTTGGTAAAAGTAAACCAAATCGGAACGTTAACCGAAACGATTGCTGCTGTAAACATGGCAAAAAATGCAGGTTATACTTCTGTAATGTCGCATCGTTCAGGAGAAACCGAAGACAATACAATTGCTGATTTAGCGGTGGCATTAAATTGTGGTCAAATCAAAACGGGTTCAGCATCGCGTTCAGATCGTATGGCGAAATACAACCAGCTATTACGTATCGAAGAAGAATTGGGTGACACTGCGTATTTTCCTGGATTGAAAGCGTTTAAATAAGATAATTTTAGAAATAAGCAAAAGATCTGATTCCATCGAAAGGAGTCAGGTTTTTTTTTGTAAATTCTCCGTTACAATTTTCAAAATCCCATTAATATATGAGCTTTAACGTTGGTTTTCTTATATTTACTTCTTAATAAGTTGACTATGAAAAAATTACTTGTCGTTTTACTTCTCTTAACTGGAGTGATACAAGCTCAGATTACCAGCCCTTCTCCGCTAAAAGTATGTGATCAGAACAATGATGGTTTTGAAAGTTTTGATTTAACTATCAAAAATCCCGAAATTTTTGGGAAGCCTTAACCCTCTTGACTACACGGTTGCCTATTATTTGTTGCAGAACGATGCTGAAAGTAATCAAAATCAAATTACAAGTGCTACCAATTTTATCAATACAACTGCATTTTCGCAAACGGTTTATGTTAGAGCGTGGGAGAATGCCAACGCTACAAATTATTCTGTACTAAATTTGAATTTGGAAATAAACACGCTTCCCGATTTTAGAAAGTTGGATTTCTTAAGTATATATGAAGAACCATATGATGGTGCTGCAGAAATCAATTTAAATGATCAAACAGATGTTATTAATAGCTTTATTGCGGGATATTATGATGTTACTTATTACACTGATTATTTTGAAGCTGTAAATAATGAAAATCCAATCATTTATATTCAAAATTACTTGGTTTATAATCAGCAGACTATATTTTTTAGGGTTCAAAATCCAACTACGGGTTGTTACAAAATAAATAGTTTTTATATTAGTATAAATCCCGATTCAATCATAACTATTCCGGATGCTAATCTAAAATCTATTTTGTTGTCTGCAAATTCATCAAATTCAATAGCGTCAAGTCATCCGACATCTAATTATGGTAGCATTATTGACATTAATAATGATGGGGAAATTCAAAGATCTGAAGCTTGTAAAATCTATCGTTTGAATGTAGACACCTATTCATCAACTGATAATATTGCAGATATTACAGGTATTTCTTCTTTTGATAATTTAGTAAGTTTATATGTTTCGGATAATCAATTCACTACGTTCAATCAGTATTCTTTTAATAACTTAATTAATTTGCAGAGTCTGAACATGAGTGGTTGCAACGTTTCAGCACTTTATGTGAATAATCTTTCCAATCTACGCGTATTAGAATTCCAGTACAATCATATTACTTCAATTGATGTAAGCAATTTGAATAATCTGATGTATTTTGCTCCGGCAGCCAATCCACTAACAGCTTTAAATATTAATAACTTGGTTAAATTGGAGTCTTTGAAGTGTTATAACAATAATTTGACAAGTTTAGATTTATCTTTTTTCCCCAATTTAGCGCTATTACAATGTGAAGATAATCAGATTACTACATTAGACACGAGTCACATGAATTTAGTGAGTTTGAGCTGTAGTTACAATTCAATTTCTACTTTGGATATAAGTACTTCAACCAGGTTATCCTCTTTGAATTGTAATAATAATCAATTAACATCTTTAGACTTAACGAACAATCCACGATTGACAGATGTCGACTGTAAGAATAATCAACTAACAACGCTTGATTTGTCCAATCAAATTAACCTTGATCGACTAGATTGTAGCGACAATAATTTATCGTCATTATTTATTAAAAACGGTAAAGTAGAAGCACCACTTACGATTACAAATAACGCTAATCTGCTGTATGTCTGTGCCGATGAATCTCAGATTTCGAACATTCAAAACATTGTTCCAACTGCATTGGTTAGTACTTGCAGTTTTACACCAGGAGGAATTTATAATTCTGTTACAGGCACGGGAAGTTTTGACCAAGCCAATGACGGTTGTGATACCACCGATTGGCATATTCCTGAAGGCTTACGATTGAATTTGACCGATGGCGCTATTTCGAGTGCAACTTACACCAATGAGAATGGTGGTTATACTTTATACGCTGCTGCTGGAAATTATACGGTAAATCCACAAATTGAGAATCCAACCTATTTTAATATTTCACCTGCAAGTGCAGTGGCAAATTTTCCTTTATTGGATGGAACGACACAAACTAAAGATTTTTGTCTTACTGCCAATGGTATTCACAATGATCTAGAAGTGATAATCACTGGCGGGCAGCCTCGTCCAGGCTTTGATGTAACTTACAAATTGATATTTAAGAATAAAGGAAATCAAACACTTTCTGGCGACGTTTCCTTTGGCTTTGACGATTCTGTATGCGATTTCGTTTCAGCATTGCCCTCGATCAACAATCAAACTGCAGGTTTGCTGCTTTGGAATTATTCAAATATACTTCCGTTTGAAACTCGCACGATTGATGTGACACTTAATATCAATTCACCAACTGAAATTCCGGCAGTTAATAGCGGCGATATTTTTAATTTCACAGCTAGTATTAATCCAATTTCAAATGATGAAATGCTTTTTGATAATTATTTTACCTATCGTCGAACCGCTGTAAATTCTTTCGATCCAAATGATAAAACCTGCCTTGAAGGGACGGTTATTGGCCCTGAAATGATTGGAAATTACCTGCATTACAATATTAATTTTGAAAATACAGGAACAGCTGCGGCAGAAAAAATTGTAGTTAAAGATATAATCGACACAACTAAATTCGACATCAGCACTTTGCAGGTTTTAAACTTTTCACATCCCGTCGTAACAAGAATCACAGGCAATAAAGTTGAGTTTATGTTTGACAATATCAATTTAGCACCGGCTGCACATGGAAATGTCGTTTTTAAAATTAAAACAAAAAGCGATTTGGCTATTGGCAGCACAGTTTCAAATAAGGCGGATATTTATTTTGATTATAACTTCCCAATCGAAACCAATACGGCAACTTCTACTTTTCAATTGTTGAATACCGCAGCGTTTGAAACCGATGAATCGATCAATGTTTATCCAAATCCTGCGAAGAATCAAATTTCGGTAAATTCCAAAAACACGATAAAATCGGTGCAACTATTTGACATGCAAGGAAGAATTATCAATACCATTTTAGTCAACGACACAAAATTAGATCTCAATATCTCAAATTATTCTAACGGAATTTACTTCTTAAAAGTAACGACAGCAAGAGGAAGTAAAGTCGAGAAGATCATCAAAGAATAGCGACTTCATTTTAGAATAAAAACCTTTCTATTCGAAACCTCGATTAGGAAGGTTTTTTATTTAAACACGTTAGTGATTTTCAAATTCTCGCCACAATCCATCACTTTCTCATTCAAATCCAACATATCTTCAATGACCTACTTGGATGAATAAGTAAATACTACATTTGTTTATCAATTATTAGGAAAATGAAAAAACCAATTCTTTTATATCTCCTCATCATCAGTTTCACAGCTGGGTTCGCTCAGAATAAGACAATTGATAGTTTGTTGGTCGTCTTTCAAAAGTCTAAAAACGACATCGATAAAACGCAAGTTCTTAATTCAATTGCAGACGCTTATAAAACGTCTGACCCGAAAATGATGCAACAGTATGCCACTAAAGCATTGCATTTGGCTCAAAAGATTCAATACAAAATTGAAGAAGGAAACGCACAACTAAACCTCGGTAATGCCAATATCATTTTAGGGAATTATTCGCAAGCACTGAATTATTTTGCCTTGGCGCAGTCTATTTTTGAAAATGAAACGGGCACCAATTCGAAAAATAGTTTGCTCATCAAGAAAGGATTGGCAAAAGCGTATGGAAGCATCGGAATTGTATTTGCAGAACAAAGCAATTATGCGAAGGCACTGCTCTTTCATCTCAAGTCAGTGGCGATTTATGAGCAAATTAATGAATTCAAAAAATGCGCACAAGTCTATAATAATATTGGTGTCGCCTATCAGTCGCAAGGGGAAATTTTTAAGGCTTTAGAATATTTTATCAAAGCGCAAAAAATTCAAGAGAAATTGAAGGATATTCATGTTGGTATAACATTGACGAACATTGCGAATTGTTATTTAAAACAAAAAAATACCGAAAAAGCCTTCGAATATTACACAAAAGCAAAAACCAGCATCGATCAAAACCCAGATCCGCGGGCGTTAGGCGAATGGTATAATAATATGGGATTGTATTTTTTGGCAACTCAAAATCCAACGAAAGCAGTCGAAAGCTGGAATGAAGCCATTCAAACTTTTGCATCTATAGAAGATAAATTTGGTGTTGCCGATACGCATCTTTATTTGGGACAATTGTACTTAAATCAAAAAAACCCAACAGCTGCAATGTCTAGCGCGAGTACAGCGCTGCGATTAGCGAAGGAAATTGGGGTATTAGAACAAACTGTTGTTGCTGAGAAATTACTGAGTGCAATTTACGATCAACAAGGAAATGCGAGTCAATCGTTGGTACATTTTAAATTATACAGCCAAGCGAAAGACAGTCTGACCAATGCGGAAACCATTCGCAAAAGCGTGGAATCGGCCATGAATTTTGAATTCGATAAACGCGAAGTCATTCAAAAAGAAGAACACGAAAAGAGAGAATTACTGCTAAAGGAACAAGCCAAACAAAATAAAATGCAATTGCTTTTCGCTGGACTTTTCGCTTTGCTGTTGGCTGGAATTGGATTTTTGTTCTATAACCGAATGCAGCTCAAGAAAACTTTGACGCTTCAAAAAGAACTAGCAGAATACGAACAAAAAGCTTTGCATTTGCAGATGAATCCACATTTTGTATTCAATTGTTTGGGATCGATTTCGAGTTTTATTGTACAAAACGGAACGCATTCAGCCGTTAAATATTTGGCGAAATTCTCAAAGCTGATGCGACTTACTTTAGAGTATTCCAAAAAATCACTGATTCCAATCGACAAGGAAATTCAAAGTTTGCAAAACTATCTCGAGCTAGAGCAGTTGCGATTCAACAACAAATTTAGTTTTACCATTTCTAAAGACGACAATATCGAGGACGATTTGGCTTTGCCACCGTTATTGCTGCAACCGTTTGTGGAGAATGCCATCATTCACGGCGTCATTCCAAGTAAAGAAAATGGGACAATTTCCGTTGAATTTGGTCTTGATGCGAACAATTTGATTTGTACGATTACCGACAACGGCATCGGTTATGCGACTTCAAAAGCAATCAAAGAAAATTCAGTTTCTGTGCACCAGTCAATGGCGTTGGATATCACGAAAAAACGATTGGAAATGATTGCCACTTCAACTTCTAAAAAAGCAGAAGTAATCATTGAAGAATTGGATAATGGTCGTTCAGGAACCAAAGTAACTTTGCATTTGCCGATTCAATACATCGAAAAACCAACCAACAACACACAACTGACAACCGACAACTAATTACACCATGATCACAGCACTATTAATAGACGACGATAAAAACTTACGTGATGGCATGCGAGAATTGCTTTCCTTTTATGCGCCCGATATTCAAATTATTGGGGAAGCCGAAGATGTGGAAAGCGGCGTGGCAGTCATCGATAAACTCAAACCGCAAGTGGTTTTTTTAGATATTCAGCTCAACGACGGAACTGGTTTTGATATTTTAGAGCAGCTGGCGAAGAAAAACGGAAAGACCACGTCACACATTGTTTTTATAACCGCTCACGAAGAATATGCAATTAAAGCGTTTCGATTTAGTGCCTTGGATTTCTTGCTAAAGCCCGTCGATCCGGATGAATTGGAAATCGTAGTTGGTAAAATAAGATCCGTTTTAGATAAAAATGACAGTTACGCGCACATCGATTTGCTTCTGGAAAACATCCGAAAGAAAGTCGACAATTTCAAACGAATTGCGCTGACAACCGCCGATGGAATTCATCTTTATGAAGTCAGTGATATCATCCGATGTGAAGGCGAAGACAATTACACGACGTTTTATATCAAGAACAATAAACCGATTGTGATTTCAAAAACACTCAAAGAATACGAAGACTTATTATCGGAATACGGATTTGAACGCATTCACCAAAAGCATTTGATAAACCTAGCGTATTTGAAATCCTATGTCAAGAAAGACGGCGGTTATATCATAATGTCAGACAACACGCAATTGCCAATTTCTCAGAGGAAAAAAGAACGTTTACAAGAATTGATTAAAGCACTTTAAGCAGTATGATAAAACCAGAACTAAAAACAAACACCATGAGACAAACCTTACTTTTTTTACTGCTATGCACTGGAATAGCCAATGCGCAGATTATTAACTTTCCCGATCCAAACCTGAAAACAGCCTTAATAAATTCACCATTTGTGATGGATTTGAATGATAATTTTCTGACTAGCCCAGATCTGGATTTCGATGGTGAAATAGATATTGATGAGGCCTTGCAAATAGGAACTATTATGGTAGAGAACGGAAATATTACTGATCTTTCTGGAATGGAAGCTTTTACCAACTTAAAGTCTTTTTCTTGTGCAGACAATCAAATTATCACAATAGCACCGCTGTCCAATTTGGTATCGCTCCAACAATTATTCATACAGAATAACCAAGTAACTTCCGTCGACTTATCGGGAGGGTTTAGCCTCTTAACTGATTTTACTTTTAGTGGCAATACGGTAAATTATTTAAATCTTGCAGGTTGCAGTAGTTTGACTTATATTAATACACTTGATCTAGATAACATAAACTATTTCAATATTCAAGGATGTTCAAGCATTCCATCTATTAGTATCACTACGAGCGCATTATCGTTTTTTGATTTTACAGGCTGCACTGGGTTAAACAACCTGACAGTTTGGAATTCCCAGCTCAATGCGTTGGACTTTAGCAACTTAAATTGTCAGTTTATTAGTTTGCAAGACAACAATCTAGTGACGACGATGACATTTAACAATAATCCGAATTTATCAAGTTTGAGTGTATTTGGGAGTCCAATAACCACATTAGATGTTTCATCTCTGACGGCTTTGAATTCGTTTTGGTGTGCCAATCATCCATTATTGGAAACCATTTTTGCTAAGAATGGTGCGAACGAATCCTTCACTTTAGGAAATAATCCGAATCTAAGTTTTATTTGCGCTGATGATGCACAGGTAGCTTCAGTTCAGACATATTTAAACGCAAACAGTATGTCGAACATCGTTTGTAATTCGTATTGTGATTTTACTCCCGGCGGCAATTATAATACGATTACAGGAAACATGAAATTTGACAGCAACAACAACGGTTGCGATGCCAGCGATATTACTCCAAACAATATCAGAGTTAATATTTCGGACGGAACTAATACAGGCGCTTCATACCTAAATAATGCAGGTGCCTATGTTTTCTATACACAAGCGGGCAATTTTACAGTTGTACCATCGGTTGAAAACCCAACTTGGTTTAATTTTTCGCCATTAACAGCAAATATTCCGTTTGCAGACAATGATAATAATACCGCGACGCAAGATTTTTTGTATTGCTCCAAATGGTATTCACCGCGATGTTGAAATGGTGATTTCTCCCGTAACATTTGCGCGCCCTGGGTTTAATGCTATTTACAAATTAGTGTATCGAAATAAAGGGAATCAGACGGTAACAGTTTATCCGAATTTTAGTTACAACGAATCTTCATTAGATCTGATTTCTTCCTCAGTGACCCCAAATCAAATTAATCCAGGTGGCCTATCGTGGGTCATTCCAAATATCCACCCTTTTGAAAGTGGCAGCATAGAAATAACGTTGCGCGTCAATGCGCCCACTGATACGCCTGCAGTAAATATAGGTGATGTCTTAACTTTTACTTCGTTTGTAGATATTGAGGATATTGATGAGAATTGGGAGGATAACGCTTATACATTGAATCAAACGGTTGTTGGTTCGTACGATCCAAACAATATTATCTGCCTTGAAGGCGATGTCGTTCCTGCAACTGAAATTGGAAATTACCTGCATTACGCCATCAACTTTGAAAACACCGGAACTTTTCCTGCGGAGAATGTGGTTGTAAAAACAGAAGTCGATGCTGCGAAATTTGATATCAATTCATTGCAATTAATGAACACCAACTTTCCTGTCGATGCGAGAATTACTGGGAATAAAGTCGAGTTTATTTTCGAAAACATTCAATTGTCAATAGGCGGTCACGGACATATTTTATTAAAAATTAAAACGCAAAACTCTTTGGTTACAGGTGATGCGGTTGCGAATCGTGGGGATATTTTCTTCGATTATAACTTCCCGATTGATACCGGTTTGGCGAATACGGTTTTTCAAACTTTATCAAATAGTGTATTTGAAATTGATAGTTCTGTAGCTGTATATCCGAATCCAGCGGTCAATGAAGTTACCATTACGGCGGATAACAATATAAAATCGATACAATTATACGATGCGCAAGGGAGAATTATTCTGACTCGTTTGCAGGAAGACTTAGAAACGAAACTAGAATTGTCAAGCTATTCAAAAGGAATTTATTTTATTAAAATCACGACTGAAAAAGGAGCGCAAGTTCAGAAACTGTTGAAAGAATAATAAACAGCATCTCTATAAAACTTCTTCATGAAAACAAAACATAACACAAACTCAAGCCTAATGAAAAATGTATTTTCTACTGTTGTTGCTTTTTACTGGCATCGTAAAAGCGCAGATTGTGACTATTCCGGATGTGAATTTTAAAGCAAAATTGCTTGCGGCTGATACTACAAATACAATTGCTGAGGGTTTGCTGGGCAATTATATAAAGATTGATTCGAATAACGATGGAGAAATTCAGAATTCAGAAGCGATGACCGTAACAAGGTTAAATATTTCCTCGGCGGGCATTACTGATTTGACTGGGATTTCTAGTTTCTTGGCTTTAAGACTTCTGGATTGTAGTAACAACGCAATGGCCACTGTTGATTTTAGTGCTAACAATAATTTGACCAGTTTATATTGCAGTTACAATCAACTAACGCAATTGGCCTTGTTTTACTGGTTTGACTTTTTTAAACAATGTTGATTGTTCACATAATTTATTGACCAGTTTGAATGTACAAAATGCACTGTCTTAAAAGGTTTGGATTGTAGTTTCAATCAATTGACATCATTAGATTTTTCTGGAATTAGTGATTTTCCGTCCTGTCTTGTAAATGATAATTTGCTTACCAATCTGACTTTTGATTATCTTACGTATATTTCCTATTTCAATATAAGCAACAATCAATTTCAAGATCTCGATCTGTCCAATGTTTATTTAACGGTCGATGATCTTTTAAGTCACTTGATCTTACTTACCGGAAACCCGCTTCGTACAATTAATATGAAAAACGGTATAACCGACGGTACGATTTTATATGATGCGCTCAATGATATTAACACTTGGGAATTTATCTGTGCGGATGAAGATGAAGTGGCTATTAAGTGTAATAGAGTCTAGCCGCTGTTGTTGTCAATACGTAGCCTGCTCGTTTGCACCCGGTGGCAACTATAACACGATTACGGGAAATATAAAATACGATGCCGACAATAACGGCTGCGATGCAACTGATGCCATTTTTCTGGTTTCCGCGTTTCTATCGATGATGGTGCGACTAGCGGAGCAAGCTTCACGAGCAACGCCGGAAATTATACATTTTATACCCAATCGGGAAGTTTCAATATTACGCCATCCATCGAAAATCTGGCTTGGTTCAACGTTTCCCCAACAACGGTTACGATTCCGTTTTTGGACAACAATAACAATACAGCCACGCAAGATTTTTGTCTTACTCCCAACGGTATACATCCTGATATAGAAGTGGTGATTTCTCCAGTCTTTTTTGCACGCCCAGGTTTTGATGCAACCTATCAAATTACCTATCGAAATAAAGGCAATCAAACGGTTTCAGGAACTGTTAATCTAACTTTTGATGATTCAAGAACAGACTTTGTTTCGGCAAATCCATTGGTGGATAATCTGGCAGTCAATTCACTTTCCTGGAATTATAATAACTTATTGCCTTTTGAATCTCGAACCATCACCGTGATTTTGAATGTCAATAGTCCGACCGAAACACCTGCGGTAAATATTGGTGATGTATTGAATTTTGAAGTTTCAATTTCTCCTGTTGTAGCAGATGAAAACCCGCTTGACAATACTTTTTCGTATACTCAAACCGTAGTAGGTTCTTACGATCCGAATGATATCACCTGTTTAGAAGGCGATGTCGTGCCACCAACAGAAATCGGAAATTACCTTCATTACGCCATCAACTTTGAAAACACCGGAACTTTTCCTGCGGAGAATGTGGTAGTCAAAACAGAAATCGATGCTGCGAAGTTTGATATTGGTTCACTACAGTTGATGAACACTAATTTTCCTGTTGATGCTCGCATTACTGGAAACAAAGTCGAATTTATTTACGAAAACATCCAGTTGCCCATAGGTGGTCACGGGCATATTCTATTAAAAATAAAAACCCAAAACACTTTGGTTACAGGTGATGCCGTAACGAATCGTGGCGATATTTTCTTTGATTATAACTTCCCGATTGATACTGGTTTGGCGAATACGGTGTTTCAAACTTTATCGAATAGCGTTTTTGAAGTCGATGATTCTGTCTCAGGTTATCCGAATCCAGCGGTCAATGAAGTTACCATTACGGCGGATAACAATATAAAATCGATACAATTATACGATGCGCAAGGAAGAATTATCTTGACTCGTTTGATGGATGATTTAGAATCGAAAATAGAATTATCAAGCTATTCAAAAGGAATTTATTTTATAAAAATTACTACTGAAAAAGGAGCTCAAGTTCAGAAACTAATTAAAGAATAAAAATATCTGTGCACGGATATTCATTAAAAAAGTCAAACAAAAAAAGCTAAAAAAGATGAAAAAGATTGTATTACTACTGTTGTTGTGTACAGGAATTACCAAGGCACAGAACGTCAATATTCCAGACACGAATTTTAAAAACGCATTATTATCGGCTGACATCACTAATGAAATTGCATACAGTAACGGTGTTGCGGTAAAGATTGATACCAATGAGGATGGCGAAATTCAAGAACAAGAAGCCCAAGCTATAGACTCACTGGATGTTAGTCCAGATATTTTCTTTGTTCCTTTTGATATCGCAGATTTGACAGGAATTCAGAGTTTTACAAATTTGAAAGTGCTCAATTGTGGCGGCAATTTGCTCACAAGTTTGGACGTGTCGTCTTTAACCTTACTTGAGAAACTATTGGCAAGTCAAAATCAGATTAATTCACTAAATATTTCAGGTTTGACAGCACTTACCGAGATAGATTTGTTCAATAATGAGGTGTCGAGTATTAATTTGACAGGTTTTGTCAATTTGATCAACTTGAATTTTGGCGGGAATAATCTAACTGCCATCGATCTCACTGGACTAGTAAATTTAAAAAAGGTCAATTTGGAAGGCAATCAGTTGAGTGCTATAAATGTTACGAATGCAACAAGTTTAGAAGAATTGAGAGTCAATAGCAACATTTTAACTTCATTAGATTTATCGAGCAGCAATAATCTAAAGTATCTCGACTGTGGACAGAATAGCATTCCTTCGATAGATTTTTCGAACTTATCTGGTTTAGAATATTTATATTACGGAGGAAACGGTTTAACGAGCTTGAACGTGTCAAACTTGGTGAACCTTCAATCACTAATTTGCGAAAGTAATAACCTTACTTCATTAGATATTAGTGCTTTAACCAATTTATCTGTTTTAAACTGTTCTTTCAACAACATCTCCAATTTAGATTTGAGCGCAACATCAAGCCTTTATACGCTTGAATGCCGAAGCAATCAAATAGCGAGTCTGGATTTTTCAAATCAATTGGGATTACATTCCTTACAGGTAAGTAATAATTTATTGACTAGCTTAAATGTAACTAACAATACCAATCTTTTTGAACTTTTTTGTGAAGGCAATTTGTTTACGACGCTTGATTTGAATAATAATACTACTTTATTTTATGTTGACATGTCGACAAATAATAATCTAGAAACCTTATTCTATAATAATGGACTGCTTGTTCCACCATCTGTTCCTGCTTACATAGGTATTGCTAATTGTCCGAATTTACGCTATGTGTGCGTAAATGAGGAAGGAATACTGTATATGCAAAGCCAAGTTGACAGCACTTCAGGCGCGACAAACGTTGTCGTAAATTCCTATTGTATTTTTTCTCCGACCGGAAATTTCAATACAATTTCGGGGACAATTAAGTTTGATAATAACGCAGACGGATGCGATGCCTCGGATGAAGTATTGCCTAATTTGAGAGTAAATATTAATGACGGGACAAACCAAGGAGCTACCTTTATTAATAGCACCGGAGTTTATCAATTTGTTACTCAAGAAGGCGATTTTACTATAACTCCATCAATACAGAATCCAGAGTGGTTTAATTTTGATCCGGCAACTGCAGTCATCAATTTTGCAGACGATAATAACAATACTACGGTTCAAGATTTTTGCTTAACGGCAAACGGAATACGTCCTGATGTTTCCATTGTTGTTGCCCCTTTCTTGTATGCGCGCCCCGGATTTGATGCTTCTTATTTTTTGGTTTTCACAAATAATGGGAATCAAACACTATCGGGTTCCGTTAGCTTGAGTTTTAATGACGATTTGATGAATTTTTCTGGAGGCACTCTTGCTCCAGACACCAGTGGGTTTGGGTTGCTTGGTTGGAATTATGTCAATCTGCAACCATTTGAGAGCAGAAGCATTGGATTAGCATTCACAGTCAATAATACGACAGATACACCACCTGCGAATATCGGCGATCAATTAGGATTCACCGCGACAATACTGCCGATAGTTGGTGACGAAACACCAACCGATAATGAGTTTCAGTTTACGCAAACTATCGTAGATGCTGAAATTGTAAATGATATTTATTGTTTAGAAGGCGACGTGGTTGACCCGAGCTATATTGGTGAATATCTTCATTATATGATTAATTTCGAAAACGTTGGGACACTATCAGCCCAAAACATCGTCATCCGTTTTGATGTTGATCCGGCGAATTTTGATATCAATACATTACAGCTGCTGAATGCTACTAACACAGTTGAAACCAGAATTATTGGGAATGTAGTGGAGTTTATTTTTCAAAATATCAACTTAGAAATCGGTGGTCATGGGAGCATACTATTAAAATTAAGAACCAACGAATCACTTGTGCCGTCGGATATAGTTTCTAATGAAGCCAATATTTTCTTCGATTTTAATGCGCCTTTAAATACAGGAGTTGCAAACACTACTTTTCAATCATTATCCAGTGTAGGTTTCGAGAATAACGAGTTGTTTTCTTTGTATCCAAATCCAACTAGTTCTAAAGTAAATATCACCAGCACTGAAAAGGTAGAAGTTGTACAATTGCTTGATATGCAAGGAAGAGTACTTCAAATACAAGCAGCAAACGAAAAACAAGCAACCATAGATTTAACAGGAAAAGCAAAAGGAATCTACTTTTTGAAAGTTTCAACGGAAAAAGGAACTGCTATAGAGAAAATAGTCAAGGAGTAAATCGTTTGAAATATTTATAAAAACCCTTTCTGAGTTTCACTTTTGAAAGGGTTTTTTATTTATAAAATTATTAACAATTTCATTGTAAAATTCATTTTTTAATTCACTTCGATTTCCCTAGTTTTGTTAAATTATTATTTTTAAGAAAAAATTCCCTTTAATATTATGTCAAAGACAGCCATTTTAGAACTAGACGGAAAGAAGTATGAGTTTCCTGTAATCGTAGGAAGTGAAAACGAAGTAGGAATCGATATCAATAAATTACGAGATTTATCGGGAGCCATTACGATGGATCCTGGTTATAAAAATTCCGGTTCTTGTACCAGTGAGATTACATTTCTTGATGGTGAAGAGGGAATTCTTCGCTACCGTGGTTATGCTATCGAAGACTTGGCCGACAAAGCTGATTTCCTTGAAGTCGCCTATTTGGTTATTTTTGGTGAATTACCTACCAAACAACAATTGGCGCAATTTGAAACGGATATTCGCAAATATACTTTGGTCAATGAGGAAATGAAAAACATCATCGATGGATTTCCAAAAACAGCGCATCCAATGGGTGTTTTGTCTTCTTTGACAAGCGCATTAACCGCTTTCAACCCAAAAGTGGTGAATGTGGATAATGAAAAGGAAATGTACGAAGCGGTTTGCAAAACCATGGGTAAATTCCTAGTTATTGCCACTTGGACGTACAGAAAGATGATGGGTTATCCTTTGAATTATTACGACAATACAAAAGGTTATGTAGAAAACTTCATGCACTTGATGTTTGAATTGCCAACTGGGCCATATACTGCGAATAAAACAGTCATAGACGCATTAGACAAATTGTTTATTTTGCACGCAGATCACGAGCAAAACTGTTCGATTTTTACGGTACGAATTGTAGGCTCTTCACATGCAGGTTTGTTTGCTTCCATTTCTGCTGGGGTTGCTGCACTTTGGGGACCATTGCACGGTGGAGCGAATCAAGCGGTGTTGGAAATGTTGGAAGAAATCCACAAAAATGGGGGTGATGCCGACAAATATATGGCAAAAGCCAAAGACAAAGAAGATCCATTCCGATTGATGGGATTTGGACATAGAGTCTATAAAAACTTCGACCCAAGAGCGCGTATTATCAAAAAAGCCGCTGATGAAGTATTGAATACTTTAGGTGTCGACGATCCGATTCTTGATATTGCTAAAAAGTTAGAAGCTGCAGCCTTAGTAGATGAGTATTTTGTTTCTCGTAAGTTATATCCAAACGTCGATTTCTATTCTGGAATCATTTACAGAGCACTTGGAATTCCGACAGATATGTTTACCGTAATGTTCGCCATTGGAAGATTACCAGGTTGGATTGCACAATGGAAAGAGATGCGCATCAACAAAGAACCAATCGGACGACCACGTCAAATATATGTGGGGCATCCGTTAAGGGATTTTAAGCCGATGGATAAAAGATAATTCCATGTGGAATCCTAAATACGCCTCCTTCAAGGAGGCTTTTTTATAGAATTGTTATTTTGAGTTGATTATTTTTAGAATACTTTATTAATCAACCCGCTTTCTATATCTTTGTTTCCAATCAAAGCAAATGTATGTTACCAATTCATGTTACGAATGAATCTTCCCGGCTGAGAGCAGTCGTGCTAGGTTCAGCCCTTAGTAATGGCCCAACGCCAACCGCAGAAGAAGCCTACGATCCGAAATCTTTAGAACATATTTTGGCAGGAACGTATCCCACCGAAACAGATATGATTGCCGAAATGGAAGGTTTCAATCAAGTGTTTCAAAAATATGATGTCAAAGTCTATCGCCCAGAAATGATTGAAAACTACAATCAAATTTTTACGCGTGATATCGGTTTCGTGATTGAAGACACGTTTATCAAAGCCAATATACTTCCGGATCGCGAACGTGAATTAGATGCCATTCAATACATCATCGATCAAATCGATCCTAAAAAAGTAGTGCGTCCGCCCGCGAATGTCCACATAGAAGGTGGAGATGTCATCTTGTGGAATGACTACATTTTTATCGGGACATATAAAGGAAGTGACTACAAAGATTACATCACAGCACGCACCAACATGGAGGGCGTGAACTATATCAAACAATTATTCCCAAACAAAATCGTCAAGGAATTCGACTTGGTCAAATCAAAAATCGAAGCCAGAGACAACGCCTTGCACTTAGATTGTTGCTTTCAGCCAGTGGGAATCAATAAAGGAATCATCTACAAAAGCGGCTTCCGTGAAGAAGCAGATTATATGTATTTGGTGAAACTTTTCGGCAAAGAAAACTTGTTTCACATTACAAGAGATGAAATGTATGAAATGAATTCAAATGTCTTTTCCATTGCGCCAGACGTGGTGGTTTCTGAAAAAAGCTTTACTAGATTAAATACGTGGCTGCGAGACAACGGATTTACCGTCGAAGAAATCTCCTATGGAGAAATTGCCAAGCAAGAAGGATTATTGCGTTGTTCTACGCTGCCGTTGATAAGAGATTAATATTGTTGTAGGTTGTAAGTTGTAAGTTGTGTGTTTTGACAAAGAGTGAATAAAATATAAGCCAAAAAAAGTAAGTTATGAGCAGTTATAAGGATTTAGAGATTTATACTTTGGGACTAGAGTTGTTTTATAAAGCACACTTTGCCTCTTTAAAACTACCAAAACACGAAATGTATGAACTTGGGAGTCAGCTACGAAGATCAGCGGATTCTGTTCCAACAAATATAGTAGAAGGTTATGGGAGAAAACGATATAAAGCAGATTTTATTAAATTTCTAACGTACTCCTATGCAAGTTGTCTTGAAGCTGTATTCCATTTACAAAAAATAACAACATTATATCCAACCATAATTGAAAATGAACAAGAATTCATTGACAAGTACAATGAGTTGAGTGCCAAAATTTATAATTTTACTAAATACGTCGAACAAAACTGGAAATCCTAACTTTACAACTTACAACCTACAACCTACAACTTACAACCTACAACCTACAACTGATAACCGACAACCGATAACATGAAACAAACCACCAATTCCATTCTCATGATTCGCCCAGTAGCGTTTCGAATGAACGAGCAAACTGCCGTCAATAACTATTATCAAAAAGTTTTGGATGGCTTGTCTTCTGAAACTGTCAATGCCAAAGCACAAGAGGAGTTTGACGCTTTTGTCAATAAATTACGCATGGTTGGTGTAGATGTAATTGTGGTGGAAGACACCAAAACGCCTGACACACCAGACTCAATTTTTCCAAACAATTGGATATCCTTTCACGAAAATGGAGATGTAGCTTTATACCCAATGTTTGCCGAAAACCGCCGTCACGAAAGACGTGAAGATGTACTTGACATTTTGGAAGACCAAGGTTTTGTCATCAATAATATCATGGATTATACTTCAGCCGAAGAAGATGGATATTTTCTAGAAGGCACAGGAAGTATTCTCTTAGATCGCCAAAATGATAAAGCCTATTGCGCTTTGTCGCCACGTGCGGATGAAGAATTGTTCATCGAGTTCTGCGAAGATTTTGAATATACTCCCGTTATTTTCGAAGCGTTTCAAACCGTCAATGGCGAACGAAAACTCATCTATCACACCAACGTCATGATGTGCTTAGGCGAAACCTTTGCCGTCATTTGCGCGGATTGCATCGACGACAAAAAAGAACGCAAAATGGTTTTGGATAGTTTGCGAGGCGACGAAAAAGAAGTAATCCTGATTACCGAAGACCAAGTCAATAATTTTGCAGGCAACATGCTTGAGGTGAAAGGTTCGGACGACCGAAGATATCTCGTGATGAGCAAATCAGCACATCAAAGTTTGACTAAAAAACAAATTGCACAACTAGAAGAACACGTTACCATCTTAAGTTCAAGCCTAGACACCATTGAAGCTTGTGGCGGCGGAAGCGCACGCTGCATGATGGCAGAAGTTTTTCTACCGAAAGAATAAAATTTTTCAGAAAAGTCTAAAACCATAAAGTCTAACAATCTAATTATCTCAATAAAAAACCATTAAGGGATTAAGTTTCATTAAGAGTATAATCTTAATTTCCTTAATTTCTTAATGGTTCAATTTTTTATTTCAACTTATCAAAAACATATCCCGCTTTCGTGGCGCCCCAAACTTGCGTTCCGTCTTTATCAAATCCTTGATCCCAAGACAAAATTTGCGTTGGCGTCACGGTTACTTTTGACGAGGCATAACTTGCGCCACGAAGTTCACTTGGACAAGTTTTTTCTCCCGTACTTCCGGCGAATTTATTTTTACCCAATCGCTGCAAAACTACCTCGCATCCTGTTTTGCGTTCAATGTCGCTTTCCGTTAATGCATCAAATGCTTCAGGAGTGATCCATTTTCCAATCCACTCTTTTTCGTTTTTCAAGGTGTGGATTTCACTAATAAATTCGTTCTCACCACGTTGCGAAACTTTATAAATACGAACGCGATAAGGCTTGTCTTGTTTCTTGAATAACGCTTGCTCCACATACAAATAGTGGCCTTTGTTTTTCCATATCGGAACCATGCGCAAGGAAATATTAAAATAACTGGTGTCTTTCACTGACTGTTTTTCCGAAGAATACGTTCCTTGCATGATGGAAACTAATTCGTTCAAATGGGCTTCGCTTTTTGACGCTACATTTTGACCCGATTTACAACTTGTGATTGCTATTCCAAGTAACGCAATGAGGAATAATTTTTTCATAAAGAAGGGTGCTTTTTGAGGTGTTATTTACAGCAGTAAAGATAAAAATTCAATAAACACCACTGTTAGTTCTCTGTTAAAACTTGTTCAATGATTTGTCAGCGTTTGCTTTTTTGTACTTTTGTTCTATGAAAAATAAGAAAACCTTGGTTTTAGGCGCTTCCACAAAACCAGATAGATATGCATACAAAGCCATTGAGATGTTGGTCGATAAAGGACATTCTACCTTGGCGATTGGTCAAAATGCGGGCGAAGTCGCTGGAATTAAAATTCAAACCAAAGCCATTCCGTTAAAAAATATCGATACCGTGACGCTTTACCTCAATGCGTTGCGCCAGCGCGATTACTACAATTACATCATAGAAGCAAAGCCAAAACGCGTGATTTTTAATCCAGGAACCGAAAATCCGGAGTTATATCAACTGCTAAAAGCCAACGGAATTGGAGTAGAAGTGGCGTGTACCTTAGTCTTGTTGACAACCAATCAATATTGATTTTAGGAGCTATTCCTGCTGTTCGTTAAATCTTTTGTGTCGAACACCGCCACAAAAGGATGCCACTGCCATCAGGGCTAGGGTTTTCGTTTACCATTAGAATTTCGTTTGTGAAGTCGCAGGTTTGCTGATCAATAACAATCCTAAAAAGGTAATCAATCCGTTGATGATGATGAGTTCATTATCAATCACATAATCTCCCAAAAGTGCTGCCGAATTTTTACTGATAAAAAAGCAAATCGCGGGTGACAGTATGCAGATAAAAGGCACCCATTTGTCTTTCACGGTTTTCGATTTCATAAATAGTCCGAATCCATACAAGCCAAGCAACGGTCCATAGGTATAAGATGCGATTTTAAAAATCATACTCACCACCGACGCATCATTTATTGCATTGAATATCACAATCACGATAAACATTAAGAACGAAAATGCAATATGAACACCATGTCTTGTTCTCACAATGTTAGGCTTGTTTGCGTTTTCGGATTTATCCATTCCTAAAAAATCAACGCAAAATGAGGTGGTCAATGCGGTAAGCGCGCTATCGGTTGTGGCGAATGTAGCAGCGGTCAATCCGAGTAAAAATACTACCGAAGGCACCAAACTCAAATGGTGAAACGCAATTTCAGGAAACAACAAATCGGTTCGGGGTTTGCCAGTGATGAGGTCGGTTGGAATTTCGACATTATTTTGACTTGCATAAATATAGAGTAACGCTCCAACGCTGAGAAAGAAGATGTTGATCAAGACAAAAATTCCGGTGAAAGTGTACATGTTTTTTTGTGCGTCTTCAATATGTGCGCAACTCAAATTCTTCTGCATCAAATCTTGGTCTAGGCCAACCATGGCGATAGTGACGAAGATTCCGCCTAGAATTTGTTTGATAAAATAAGTTCCTTTCAAATAGTCTTCATAGAAAAAGATCTTCGAGTAATTGCTGTTTTGACTTTTTCAAAGGCTTCAAAAAACGACAAGTTCAAGCTGTTACAAATAAAAATAATCGTCAGGAAAACAGAGGAAACCAAAAGAACGTCTGTAAAGTATCTGTAATGATGATGGTTTTGAGTCCACCGCGATAGGTATACGCAAAAATCAATGCCAGCGAAATCAACACCGTCAAAGCAAACGGAATGTGATAAAAATCAAAAACATAACGTTGCAAGACGATCACTACCAAATACAATCGGAAAGACGATCCAATAGTTCTACTTAATAGGAAAATAAAAGCAGCCGTTTTGTAACTCACCGTTCCGAGTCGCTGTTCGATGTAACTGTAAATCGAAGTCAAGTTCATCCGATAATATAGAGGTAGCAACACTTTAGCGATAACCAGAAAACCAATCGCATTACCCAACACAAACTGAAAATATTTAAATTGATTTTCGGGATTGCCGACCTCGCCAGGAACCGAAATAAAAGTAACACCTGACAAGGCAGTTCCAATCATTCCGAAGGCTACCAAATACCATTTTGAATTCTTATTGGCTTTAAAAAAAGCATCATTGCCGCTATTTTTTTTGCTCGTATAATGAGAAATGATGAAGAGCATACCAAAGTAAACAACGATAAGTGATAGAATGGCAAATGGAGTCATAGTATTAATTTTATGATGCCAAAATACAATTTTTTGTTGAATCGTTTAATCGTTTATTCGTTTAACCGTGAACCCGATTCCCGATTAAACAAATCCACGATTAAACAAATCGACGATTAAACAATTTACTATCTTTACGCCCATGGAATTTTCGTCAAAATTATTAGAAAAAGCGGTCAACGAAATGGCGCAATTGCCTGGAATTGGCAAGAGAACTGCTTTGCGATTGGTCTTGCATTTATTAAAGCAACCCAAAGACAAGACGCGCTTCTTGAGTGACGCATTGACGATGATGCGAGAGGAAGTCAAGTTTTGTATTAGTTGTCACAATATTTCCGATGTAGCATTGTGTGAAATTTGTTCAAACACTAATCGAAATCACAAAATTATTTGTGTTGTTGAAGATATTCGCGACGTCATGGCTATCGAAAACACGCAACAATTCAAAGGCATCTATCATGTGTTGGGCGGCAAGATTTCACCGATAGATGGCATTGGTCCAAGTCAGCTAAATATTATTTCATTGGTTGAAAAAGTAAAATCAGGGACGATTGAAGAATTGATATTTGCGTTGAGCTCAACGATGGAAGGCGACACAACTAACTTTTTTATCTACAAACAAATCAAAGATTTCAACGTAATAACCTCTACAATTGCCCGAGGAATAGCGGTTGGTGACGAATTGGAATACGCGGATGAGGTTACTTTGGGGCGCAGTATTTTGCAGCGAATTCCGCTAGAAATTTCTTTCAAAAACAATTAAATAATTTGTTGCGCTGTTTTTTTGATATTCTAAATGAAAAACTATCTTTGTTTGCTAAATTTTTTCAACAAAATGAATAACAAAAAACTGTTTCTTCTATTGGTTTTCGGGGTGTTTTTTTCCTCTTGTGTGCCGATAAAAGACTTAATATATTTGCAAAATAAAGATAAATCTGAGGTTTCTACTACGGTTAATCCGATAAACGCAAAACCATATCGTCTTCAAATAAATGATGTCATCAGTATTTCCATTAAAGCCAACGACCCAAAACTTGTGCAAATCTTTACGCCAAGTAATCAGGTGAATGAACCCGGGAAAAGTGGAGAATCACTCTATTTTGAAGGTTTTACAGTAAATGATCACGGAAATATTAGAATGCCAGTAATAGAGGAGTTAAATGTGGTTGGATTTACTTTAGATGAGGTTCGACTAATTATTGAAAAGAGATTATTGGAGGAATATTTCAACAAGGAAGCGAGTATATTTGTCTCTATAAAGTTAGCGGGATTGCGCTATACAGTTAATGGAGAAATCAATATGCCGGGCACGAAGACGCTGTATCAAGAAAAATTGACAATAATGGAAGCGATTGCTAATTCGGGAGATATCACCGTAGTTGGAGATCGAAAAAATGTAGTTGTTTTAAGGCAAACTCCATCAGGGACAGAAATGCATTCAATTGATTTAACGGATATAAAAGCGATGCAGTCACCGTGTTACTTTATTCAATCGAATGACTATATCTATATTAAACCATTGAAACAGAAGTCTTGGGGTACAGGAAAAACAGGTGTGGAGTCTCTAACAACGGCAGTTTCAGTTCTTACGCTTCTACTCACAACTTTTATTATTTTAAGAAACTAAAACAGGAATGATAGATAGCAAAGATTTTTCGTTTTTTGAAAGCCAGAATAGCTTTGATTTTAAAGGTTTCTTGATAAAGATTACAAGTTATTGGAAGTGGTTTCTGTTAAGTTTAATCATCACTTTTACAATAGCCTACCAAGTAAATTTAAGGAAAGAAAAGGTATATGAGATGCAAACTTCTATTGCGATTAAAGAAGAGAATAATCCTTTCTTTACCTCGACAACTAGTTTGGTATTTAATTGGGGAGGAACTTCTGACCAGGTTCAAAATATTTCGAACACGTTAAAATCAAGATCGCACAATGAGTTGGTAGTTGAAAAACTAAAATATTACGTAGATTACTTCAAAAAGGAAAATATAATTTTCAAGATGTTTATGGCAGTATTCCGTTTTATATTTCATTTGACAGGAATAGTAAACAGCTGTTCAACAGTCTTATAAATATTAAGTTTATTAGTGATTCAGAATATGAAATGCGACTTTCTTTCGATGGAAAAAGTGCGCCACTAGTCAATTATTTTGATAACAGTAAGAGTGAAATTTCTGTAGTTCCAGGTGAATTTGTAAAGAGATTCAAGGTAGGGCAGCAAGTAAATCTTCCATTTTTGAATTTTAAACTAGAACTAAATCCAAATCCAGGGTTCTACAAAGGAAATGACTATTATTTCCGATTTAATGAGTTTGACGATGTTGTAGCAAAATACCAAGGAGTGAAGGTGGATATTGATACCAAAGCACCTTCTATTTTGAGGTTGAATTTGCAAGGAACCAATAAAGCTAGAATGGTCGATTATTTGAATGCGACTGTAAAAATGTTGATTAGCGTTCAATTAGAAAGAAAAAATCAGTTTGCAACCAATACAATTGCATTTATCGACAGTACTTTAGTTTCAATGGGAAAAGAACTTAAAGCGACTGGAGATGTTCTCAAGACCTTTCATCAAAATAAAGATATTTTGGCCATTCAAGATGAAGGCGTTTCTATTTCAAGTAAGTTATTAGATTATGAACTTGAAAGAGATATGATTAATAGGAAGATTTCCTATTACAACACCCTAAGAACATATCTCAAGAATAGCATGGACTATTCTAAACTCCCGGCACCAACCGTGGCAGGGATTGACGATCCCAATATACTTCTCAATGTCTCTAAATTGATTGAACTTTCAACTAGGAGATCGGAACTTGCTTACTCAGTTAAGAGTGAAAAGATCTTTAGGGATTTTGACATTCAAATGGAATCAATCAAAAGAGTTTTATTAGAAAATATTAGTTCAGTAGGTTCAGCTTTAAAACTTGATCTTACGCTGGTTAACAATAAAATTAATGGGTTAGAAAGTAATATAAAGAAACTTCCGGAAGAAAA
The DNA here is from genome assembly GCA_016714905.1 of Flavobacterium sp. Classification (GTDB taxonomy): domain Bacteria; phylum Bacteroidota; class Bacteroidia; order Flavobacteriales; family Flavobacteriaceae; genus Flavobacterium. The sequence goes on along the minus strand of JADKBW010000012.1, from coordinate 21,239 downwards.
GCAAGAGTACTTAAAAATAGTGCGGCAATATGATTTGAGTGATAACATCTACAATACTTTCCTCCAAAAAAGGAATGAAGCTGAAATTGTAAAGGCGGCAAATTTATCAGATATTCATTTTATAGATCCAGCTAAAGATACCGGAGGAGGTTTAATTGGTCCAAATACTAGCGTAAATTATGTCTTAGCTAGTTTTCTGGGACTCATTATTCCATTGATAATTGTATTTATTGTGTTTTTCTTAGAGAATTCTATTTTGAACACCGAAGATATTGGTAAACTTACTTCTATACCACTAATCGGCGTGGTGGGAATTAAGCATTCTAGCACAAACTTATCGGTATTTGAGCGCCCAAAATCAGCGTTGTCGGAATCGTTTAGGACAATTCGTTCATCGCTGCAGTTCTTGTATAAAAAATATGATATTTCGGGTTCAAAAACCTTAATGTTAACTTCATCAATAAGCGGGGAAGGCAAAACATTCTGTTCTTTAAATTTGGCAACTGTTTTCGCCATGAGTGAAAAGAAAACGGTAATTGTGGGTCTGGATTTACGTAAACCTAGAATATTTGAAGATTTCAATATTAAAAATGACATCGGGGTAGTGAATTTTTTAATTGGACAAAAGACAATAGAAGAAGTTGTCCAAAAAACGCATATTCCGTATTTGGATGTTATCACTTCTGGTCCAATTCCGCCTAATCCTTCAGAGATTATTATTGGTGAAAGCATGAGGGAATTTATGAGAATTTTAAAATCTCGTTACGACTACATTATTCTTGATACACCGCCAGTGGGATTAGTTTCTGATGCTATTGAATTAGCAGAATATGCAGATTTGACGCTTTACATTATGCGTCAGAACTATACAAAGAAGGACATGATTACTTTGTTGAATAATAGAATTAAGCGTGGTGAATTGGAGAACATTAGTATTATTTTTAATGGCTTCCAGAACAAAGCAAAATATGGTACAGGTTACGGTTACGGATACGGTTATGGTTACGGCTATGGCTATGGTAATTACGGAAACGGCTATCATGAAAATGATAAACCAAAAAACATATGGGAGAGTATAAAAGCTTTTATAAGCAAAATCTAACGATTATTAGAGAATACTAAATGGAAAACGCTTCTACATATAATATTTTAATTACTGGTGGAGCTGGATTTATTGGCTCGAACTTGTGTGAGTATTTTATTAATAAAGGTCATCACGTTGTTTGTTTGGACAATTTTGCTACTGGTCATCGACATAATATAGAGGTACTTCTGAGCCATCCAAATTTTACTTTGATAGAAGCTGATATTCGGAATTTGGAAGATTGTGAAAGAGCAGTTCAGGGCTGCGATTTTGTGCTGCATCAGGCTGCCTTGGGTTCTGTACCACGCTCTATTCATGATCCGATTACGACAAATGAGGTAAATATTTCTGGATTTCTAAATATGTTACAAGCTTCTCGTGACGCTAAGGTGAAAAGATTTATTTACGCTGCAAGTTCTTCAACTTATGGTGATTCCGTAGCAATTCCAAAAGAGGAGGACAAGATTGGAAAACCACTTTCTCCTTATGCAATTACAAAGTACGTGAATGAATTGTATGCGGATATTTTTAGCAAAACCTATGGAATGGAAACTATTGGATTGCGATATTTTAATGTGTTTGGGAGAAAGCAAGATCCAAATGGCGCCTATGCAGCTGTGATTCCAAAGTTTGTAATGCAATTAATAAGTCATGAGAGTCCAATAATTAATGGTGATGGGAATTATTCAAGGGATTTCACGTACATAGACAATATTATCCAAATTAATGAATTGGCCATGTCAACTCAAAACAAAGATGCGGTTAATACGGTATATAATGCAGCATTTGGAGATAGAACTACTTTAAATGACTTGGTTCGGTACCTGAAACAGTCTTTGTCGAACTTTGATTCGAAAATTGCGGATGTTCCCATTATTTACGGACCAAATCGAGCCGGAGATATTCCGCATTCGTTGGCAAGTATTTCGAAAGCAAAGGATTTATTAGGATATAACCCCAAGTTCTCGATGCAGGAAGGGTTAAATGAAGCAGTAAAATGGTATTGGGATAATCTAAAGTAGTTTACAATTTAATTTAATTAGAATGAAAATAGCAGTTGTTGGATTAGGATATGTAGGTTTGCCACTAGCGCGACTTTTTGCAACAAAGTATTCCGTAGTTGGTTTTGATATTAATCAAAAGAGGGTTAGCGAACTGAATGACGGAATAGATAGCACACTGGAAATTGATGCGCCATTATTACAGTCTGTATTATTAAAAGACGCTTCTAGCAATGCGACAGGGTTGCTATGTTCTACTAATATTGAACACATAAGAGATTGTAACTATTATATTGTGACCGTGCCAACGCCTGTTGATAAGAATAATCGACCTGACTTGACACCTTTGTATAAATCAAGTGAAACGGTTGGGAAAGTCCTTAAAAAAGGGGATATTGTTATCTATGAATCGACCGTTTATCCTGGAGTTACTGAAGATGAATGTGTTCCTGTCCTAGAAAGAGTAAGTGGTCTGAAATTTAATGTTGATTTTTTTGCAGGATATTCTCCAGAAAGAATCAACCCCGGAGATAAATTGCACACGGTAGAGAAGATACTTAAAGTAACTGCTGGATCCACACCCGAGATTGGTATCAAAGTGAATGAACTTTATAAGTCAGTAATTACTGCTGGAACCCACTTAGCTCCAACAATCAAAGTAGCGGAAGCTGCTAAAGTAATCGAAAATTCCCAACGAGATATCAATATTGCTTTTGTAAATGAATTGTCTAAAATTTTTAACATACTTAATATTGATACCCACGCGGTTCTAGAAGCAGCGGGGACAAAGTGGAATTTTCTGCCATTTAAGCCTGGACTAGTTGGTGGTCATTGCATCGGTGTTGATCCTTACTATTTAGCGCAGAAAGCACAGGAAATGGGATATCATCCTGAGATAATTTTAGCCGGACGAAGACTAAATGATAGTATGGGTGAATACGTAGCATCTCAAGTGGTGAAGCTGATGATCAAAAAAGGGGTGGTCGTGAATGGCTCTCAATTATTAATGTTAGGGATTACTTTTAAAGAGAATTGCCCTGATGTGAGAAACACAAAAATTGTTGATGTTATTTCTTCTTTATCTGAATATGGAATAGAAGTTAGTATTTATGATCCGTGGGCAAATCCTGCCGAAGTAGCCCACGAGTATGGCTTAGTTACCACTACTGTTTTGCCAAGTAATACTTTTGATGCCATTGTGCTCGGCGTTGCACATGATTCTTTTTCTTCCCTTGATTTTAATGCAATTAAAAAGGATAATTCGGTTTTGTATGATGTAAAAGGCGTGCTTGGAGAAAAAGCAGATGGTAAATTATAAATAGCAGAAGTGAATAATTGATATGAAAATAAACTCTATTTGTTGTATTGGTGCTGGTTATGTTGGAGGCCCGACAATGGCTATTATTGCGCAAAAATGTCCACATATAAAAGTTACTGTTGTTGATTTAAATGCGGAAAGAATTGCAGCATGGAACGATTCAGATGTAAACAATATACCGATTTACGAACCTGGTTTAAGTGAGTTGGTTGCAGAGGCGAGAGGAAGAAACTTGTTTTTCTCAACAGAGGTGGAAAAAGCAATTTCGGAGGCGCAGATGATCTTTATTTCGGTCAATACGCCTACTAAAACGTACGGTCTAGGTAAGGGTATGGCGGCTGATTTAAAATACATCGAGCTTTGTGCGCGACAAATTGCCAATGTTGCAAAGGACAATAAGATTATAGTTGAAAAGTCCACTTTACCTGTAAGAACCGCTGAAGCAATTAAAAGCATTTTGGACAATACAGGAAACGGCGTACAATTTCAAATATTATCAAATCCTGAATTTTTAGCGGAAGGAACAGCAGTTCAAGATCTTCAAAATCCAGATAGAGTCCTAATTGGTGGTATCAATTCACCAGAAGGAAAGGAAGCAATCGAAGCATTAGTCGAAATTTATGCGAATTGGGTTCCGAAAGAAAATATCCTAACGACTAATTTGTGGTCTTCTGAATTGTCGAAATTAACAGCAAATGCTTTTTTGGCACAGCGGGTATCCTCTATAAATGCCATTTCGGAATTATGCGAAAAAACAGAAGCAAATGTCGACGAAGTTGCCAAGGCTATTGGAATGGATAGCAGAATTGGTTCAAAATTCCTCAAATCATCTGTTGGTTTCGGTGGTTCTTGTTTCCAAAAGGACATTTTAAACTTGGTATATATAGCCAAGTCATATGGACTAAATGAAGTAGCAGATTATTGGGAGCAAGTAGTCATAATGAATGACCATCAAAAGAGAAGGTTTGCTAGTAATATTGTTCAAACACTATACAATACAGTGGCTGGCAAAAAGATTTGCTTTTTTGGCTGGGCTTTTAAAAAGGATACCAATGACACAAGAGAATCTGCGGCCATAAATGTTGCTGAATATCTGCTGCATGAACAAGCAAAAATTGCAGTATATGACCCAAAAGTCAAAAGAAAGCAAATTATTGCTGACTTAAATTATCTAGAAACTCTAGATTCATCAGCAATAGATCAATCAATGGAATCATTCGAAGATCCTTACGAGGCTAGCAAGGACGCTCACGCAATCGCAATCTTGACGGAATGGGACGAATTTAAAACCTATGATTGGCAAAAAATTTATGATCAAATGCAAAAACCTGCCTTTATTTTTGATGGTAGAAATATTTTGGATTCAAAAAAAATGAAAGCAATTGGATTTAATTTTAGTGCTGTCGGAACTTCCCATTAGGTATAGTATATTAGCCAATTGTTAATAGTTTCATTACAATTTCTTTGCACTTCCTCACTTGATTTAAGTCAATTTTGAAAAAATAAATTAACTTTATGGTTATTTATTATTTTTAAATAAAAACGAGTACTTTTGTTACTCGTTATTTTAAAATGTACTTCATGCTTGAATCATTAATAACTTCTAAAACACGCTTACGAATATTAGTAAAGTTTTTTATAAACGTTGCCAATAATGGATATTTGAGAGGTTTGGCGGAAGAACTTAATGAATCTACCAACTCAATTCGCAAAGAGTTAAATAACCTCTTGGAAGCTGGATATCTTGAAAAAGAATCTATTCAAAATAGGATTATTTATAAAGCGAATACAAAACACCCTCTTTTTTCGGTACTACAAAAAATTGTTCGCCAACATATAGGCCTTGATGCAATCGTGGAAATGATTCTGCAGCGGATGGGTCATGTTGAGTCTGTATTGATTATTGGGGATTATGCAAAGGGTATTGACAGCGGAACGATTCAAGTGGTTTTAGTCGGAAGCGATTTGAATTCGGATTATATCGAGCAACTGGTCATCAAGATTGAAAAAGAGATTAAGCGTAAAGTTCAGTTTCAAATTACCGAAAAACATGATGGGCAAGGTTTAATTATCTATGAATCAATCTAAGTCAATATAGTATGCCCTGGTACGTAATCTATACAAAACCCAAGAATGAAAAGAAAGTTGCGGATCGATTACAGTTGATAGGAGTAGACGTATATTGTCCTTTGGTTACGGTAGTCAAACAATGGTCAGATCGAAAAAAGAAGGTGCAAATACCTTTGTTCAATTCGTATGTTTTTGTGAATGTTGACGAAAAAGAAAGGGAAAATGTATTTCAAGTACAAGGCGTCGTTCGCTATTTATTTTGGCTAGGAAGACCAGCAGTGGTGCGCGAAGAGGAGATCGTGGCGTTGAAAGAGGGATTAAAAGAAACGATTGTTTCGTATGAGGTGAGAGGGATTAAAGTGGGTGATACGTTGCCTATTCCAAGTGGACCATTTCACGGAAAAGAGGGAATAGTAAAACAAATAAACAAAAACAGTTTACAATTGGTTTTAACTGAATTAGGAGTATTAATTACGCTGAACAGGGAAGACAAAGAGTAAGACAAATAAGTGGCAAAAAGCATTCATTAGTTTCGTGTATTGGGACTGATGGGGCGGAGCCGTGAAAAAAAACAAATATAATTGATTATGAAGAAACTATTAATTACCGGAGGAGCGGGATTTATTGGGTCGCACGTGGTCAGAAGGATGGTTAAGAACTACGCGGACTATCAAATCTTTAATTTAGATGCGCTCACCTATGCCGGCAATCTAGAAAATATCGCAGATATTCAAGATTACCCCAACTACACGTTTATTAAAGGTGATATTGTTGATGCTGTTTTTATTCAAGCCCTTTTTCAAGAACATCAATTTGATGGCGTCATTCATTTGGCTGCGGAATCGCATGTAGATCGATCTATTACCGACCCACTTTCTTTTGTAAAAACAAACGTAATCGGCACCATGAATTTGCTAAATGCAGCCAAAGAAATTTGGAAAAACAATTATGATGCAAAACGATTTTATCACGTAAGTACCGATGAAGTATATGGTTCTTTGGGTGCAACTGGCTTGTTTACGGAAACAACTCCTTATGATCCCAATTCTCCGTATTCCGCATCGAAAGCGAGTTCAGATCACTTTGTACGAGCCTATGGGGAAACGTATGGTTTGCCTTATGTCATTACGAATTGCTCGAACAATTATGGGCCAAACCATTTTCCAGAAAAACTAATTCCATTACTAATTAATAATATCCTTCATAGCAAGCCTTTGCCTGTTTATGGAGACGGAAAATACACGCGTGACTGGTTGTATGTTATTGACCATGCCATCGCCATTGATTTGGTATTTCATCAAGGGAAAAATCATGAAACCTATAATATTGGTGGTTTCAATGAATGGCAAAATATCGATTTAGTACGGTTGCTTTGCCAAAAAATGGATGAAAAAATTGGGAAGGAAGAAGGCACTTCAGCGCAGTTAATCACATTTGTAAAAGATCGACCGGGGCACGATTTGCGCTATGCCATTGATGCCTCTAAAATCAACAAAGAGTTAGGCTGGAAGCCATCCGTAACCTTCGAAGAAGGTTTGTCTCAAACCATCGACTGGTATCTTAACAACAGAAATTGGTTAGACAATGTTACTAGTGGCAATTACCAGAAGTATTACGAAAATCAATATCAGTAAAAGATATTTTGAATTCATCTCATAGTAATCCAATGGATATTAAATCTGATTTTTCTATACCACAAATTATACAACTTCCGAAAATTACGGATGTTCGTGGAAACCTGTCTTTTTTGCAAAATGAAGATCAAATTCCATTTAATATTAAACGTGTTTTTTGGATTTATGACGTGCCTGGTGGCGAAACTAGAGGCGGTCACGCATACAAGACACAACAAGAATTGATCATTGTTATTAGCGGAAGTATTGATATCGTGGTTGTTGATTGCCATGGAAAAGAAACAAAGTTTTGTCTGAATCGTTCGTATTCAGGTTTGTATATTCCACCCATGCATTGGCGTCATTTAGAAAATTTTTCTACCAATTCTGTGTCGGTGCATCTATCGAGCGCTGATTTTTCAGAAGCCGATTACATTAGAAATTACAACGAATTTATAGATGCTAAATAAGAGTTTATGAAAACATCTACTGTCTTTGATTGTTCCTTAATTACCTTACCGATAAATCATCAAGCAAACGGAAACTTAACCTCGGTCAGTAACGGGATTCAAGTTCCTTTCGATGTCAAGAGAGTTTATTATTTGTATGATGTTCCGGGTGGATTCAGTCGTGGCGGTCACGGCCATCTGGAACTACAACAACTTATCGTAGCGCTAAGTGGTAGTTTTGATATCATTGTTGATGATGGAAAAGTAAAACGGACTTTTCATTTATCGCGTCCCAATGTTGGATTGTATATGCCATCTGGCCTGTGGAGAGAGCTAGACAATTTCTCGAGCGGTTCTATTTGCTTTGTTTTGGCTTCTATCGAATACGATGAAAAAGACTATTTTAGAGATTACGAAAAATTTACGGAATGGAAATCCTTGAAGTAAATTCAAAAACTTATGCTGAGGCTATTCCTAAGCCTTCTCATGTATTCAATTCAGCTGGGTTTAATGCCTTAAATGCTTCGAAGTGCGATGCAGTTTTTTACCTGCTTTTCAAAGATTCAAAGGTGCGTTTGGGTATTATTTTCGGTGTTAGAAACAATATATTGACTTCTCCATTTTCGGCACCTTTTGGTGGATTTGAGGCAGCGAGTTCAGACATTAGGTTACAACAAATTGATGCAGCATTAACTACTTTGCACCAATGGGCAGAAGCAAAAAAAATGGAAGCCATTCGAATTGTATTTCCGTCTTTTTTTTACAATTCTAATACCCTAAATAAATTCTATAACTGTTTGTTAAGGTCCAACTATAACACAGCCAATGTTGATTTAAATTACCAGTTTGATACTTCTAAGTTTGGTGACCATTATGAAAAAGAAATTTGGTATAATGCTCAAAAAAACCTCAAGCGGAGTCAAAAAGCAAATCTAACTTTTGAAAAGCTTGATACCGAAAATGGTCAACAGGCTTATGATATTATTGCGGCTAATAGACGTGCTCGCAATTTTCCACTTAGAATGTCATGGGAACAAATTAAGGATACAGCTAAGGTTATTGATATCGATTACTTTCTTGTAAAAAAAGAAAATATTTCCATCGGATCCGCAGTCATTTTTCATGTTGCTCCGGAAATTGTTCAAGTGGTTTATTGGGGCGATTTGCCAGATTATTCCGAAGTTAAGACAATGAATTATCTGTCGTATCATGTTTTTCAATATTATAAAAGTCAAGGAGTAAAGCTTGTAGATATCGGTCCATCAACAGAGAATTCTATTCCGAACTATGGTTTGTGCGAGTTTAAAGAAAGCATCGGTTGCGATATTTTGATTAAGACAGAGTTCAATTTCAAGTTGGAGTTACCTGCAAATCAATCTGTCGAGGCTGCATTGGAACTTTCAAACAAAGGACTCCGAAATATTGATGAAAAAGAGTATCATTATTTCTTTCCGCAAGATCCAAATCCTTTTATCTCTGAAAAGTTCATACAATTAAATGCTCATAAAGTTGATCGCATTGTAAGATTGGTGCCGGAAACAGATAAAGTGCAAATTGGGTTGATTGCAGGAATAAAAGACGGTGTTTTAAGCGCTCCTTTTTCAGCTCCATTTGGAGGATTTCATCACAAAGGAGAGAGTATTTATACGTCTGTCATCGAGTCTTTTATCTCAGATTTGCAATCTTTTGCCATACAATCGGGTATCAAGGAAATTAGAATTACATTACCGCCAGACATGTATTGTAATCGTACTAACGCTAAATTGACTAATGTGTTAATGCGAAAAGGATTTGAAACGCAAATCCCCGACATTACCAATCACATTGATTTGAAGCGATTTAAAAATGTTTACACACACAATTCGAGTCGAACGTACTACAATCAAGCTTTGAATAAAGGACTTGTATTTGCCGAGGCAGACACGGAAAGTGACAAAAAGGAAATTTACGACATCATTGTAGACAACCGTATACGCATGGGAAGGCCAATTCACATGAGTTTTGATGATGTTATGAGAACGACAGCCATTTTTCCGACAGATTTTTTCAAAATAATTAATGTCGATAAAGAAATTATTGCTGGAGCTATGATGTATCGGTTTCACGAAAAATAGTGTATGCCCTTTTGTGGGGAGACAATCTTAAAGGAAGAAGCGATAGAGCTATGGATTTTCTCATATTTAATTTATGGAGTCATTACAAAGCAGCAGGATTTAATTTTATAGACCTCGGAATCTCAACAGTTGAAGGCATTCCAAATGAAGGTTTACTGAGATTTAAAGAAACACACGAATGTCAATCCTCGCTTCGGTTTAATTTTAAGTGGAAACCAGTAGTCTCATAGAAGTTTATGTTTGTTCTTAATCCTGATCCGTTTCTTACACCATCTTACAGAATTAGTCCTTTTACTACGGCTAATTTAGCTAGCAACTCGGTAATGGTTGATGATGATTTTGCCGATCACTATTTCAATAATCGATTTGGAAAGAATCAATGGCAATATACCTTTAGTGGACGAGACGCGATTCAATTAGCCTTACAGAAATATGCACTCAAAAGCACCGATTTGGTTACCATTCTGACTACGTCACAAAATTTTTATATCAGTTCTTGTGTTACTAAAGAAATAGAAACTTTTGTCAATGGAATCGTGAAATTGTCCCTGAAACAAAATTGATTTTTGTGAATCATGAATTTGGCTATCCTTATCCGGAGATGGAAAAATTAGTTGCGACTGGTTTGCCTATCATTGAAGATTGTTGCACTACTTTTTTTAGTCAAGATGTGTCAGGGAAGTTGGGGCAATACAGCGATTTTTCGGTATTTAGTTTTCCGAAGTTCTTTCCAATGCAGCTTGGTGGTTTATTAGTAAATAATAGCAATCAAGTGGTAAATCAGAGTATACAACTTCATGACAACGAAAAGAAACATATTCAAAATATACTTTCTCATTACTTAAGAGTAGAAGTGTCGATTTTGAATGCAAGAAAAGAAAATTGGGAATATGCTATTTCTCAATTCTCGAAATTAGGGCTAACGCCAAGATTTAATATCGATTCTCATGTCGTTCCATCAACTCTGGTTGTACAAAATAATGGGGCAATAAAGGATTTAAATCAACTCAAATCTTTTTTAAATAATCATGGGATTCAAAATAGCGTTTTTTACGGAGAGGATGCATTTTTATACCAGTTCACCAAAATTTGAGTCGTGAAGACTTGGATTATTTTTATGAAGTGATTTCTTTGTTTATAAAGAATTCAAAGTAAGATAATTTATTAAATCAAAGGTTTCAATAATCAAAAATTAATGCAAATTTCAAACATTCAATTAGGAAAAAATGTCAAAGTTGAAATTGATTCCAATATCAATAACATCAAAATTGGCGACAATACAAGAATTGCAAATCGGGTTAAGATTTTTGGCTCTGAAGAGAACATACTTGAAATTGGGATGAATAGCTATGTTGGGATGAACTCTCTTATTGAAGGATTTAACGCCAAGCTGATTATCGGTGACCATGTGAGTATTGCTCCAAATGTCAATATCATTACTGGTTCAGGTCCGAATGCTTCCCCAGCCATGCAAAAGGTTTTTGGAACTCTTCGCGGTCCGATATCGATTGGAGATCATACTTGGATTGGCGGTAATTCGACCATTATGCCCAACGTAGTTTTAGGTAAATATTGTGTCGTTGCCGCTAATAGTTTCGTAAACAAATCGTTTCCTGATTATTCAATATTAGGTGGAACACCCGCAAAATTAATAAGAACATTAACCCCAAGTGAAATAGAAATACTACACTCCAATGATTAAATTTTTAGATCTTCAAAAAATAAATGCACAATATGCAGCAGAACTCAAGCAAGCCGCTGCTGACGTTATTGATTCCGGTTGGTTCTTAATGGGCGAGAAACTCTCCAATTTTGAGAAAGAATTGTCGCAGTTTGTTGGTGCCTCTCATGCTATCGGTGTTGCCAACGGATTGGATGCTTTACGATTGATCTTGAATGCTTATATCGAATTGGGTGTCATGGCTGAAGGTGATGAAGTCATCGTTCCTGCCAATACTTATATCGCCTCACTATTGGCGATATCCGATAATAATTTGACACCAATTTTAGTCGAACCAAGCAATAGTAGTTTCAATCTTGACCTTGATTTGATTGAAAAACACATCACGCCGAAAACCAAAGCCATCATGGTCGTGCATTTGTATGGCCAAGTTTGTTGGAGTAACGGTTTGGTTGCTTTAGCTAAAAAACACAATTTGAAAATCATCGAAGATAATGCCCAAGCAATAGGAGCGGATTGGAATGGAACAAAAACCGGAAACCTCGGAGATGCGGCAGGTTTTAGTTTTTATCCCGGAAAGAATTTAGGGGCTTTGGGCGATGCTGGCGCGGTCACTACCAACGACTCGGTGTTGGCTGAACAAGTTCGTGCACTCGGAAATTACGGAAGCAAAAAGAAATATGTCAATGAATATCAGGGGTTAAATAGTCGACTTGATGAGATTCAAGCGGCATTTCTAAGTGTTAAGTTGAAGTATATTGACCAGGAAAATCAATATCGTAGACAGTTGGCTTCTCTTTATTTGAATGGGATTTCTAATCCAAAGATTCAATTGCCTTTTCCGAACAACGCTAATTTTAAACATGAAGAAAATACAGAACACGTTTGGCATTTGTTTGTAATTCGATGTTCTAAGCGTGATGATTTGCAAAAATATTTGACTGAAAATGGGGTTCAAACCTTGATTCATTATCCGATTCCACCCAATAAACAATTGGCTTACGCCTCGATGAATCATTTGGATTATCCCGTTACAAATGCCATTCACGATGAAGTTTTGAGTTTGCCGATTAGTCCCGTAACTACAGTCGATGAAGTGAATAAAGTCATTGAAATTTTGAATAATTTTCAATAAATAGTGGCAACAAAAGCAACCAATTATAAATCGATTTTCAAAGCCACTTCAATTTTCGGAGGTGTACAGGTATTTAATATCCTGATTACTTTGATTAGAGGAAAAGCGGTTGCCTTATTGATTGGCACAGCGGGAATGGGATTGAATGGGTTGTTTTTATCTAGTTTGAACTTGATCAAATCCATTTCTTCGCTAGGAATTACTGAAAGTGCCGTGCGAGATATCTCAAAAGCACATGCTTCTGAAGATTCCCATCATATTGCAAAAACTTTTACTGTTTTTAAGCGTTGGATCTGGATAACCGCGATTTTAGGAATTGTCATCACTGTTTGTTTTTCGCCGCTTTTGAGTCGATTTTCCTTTAATTCCTATGAACATACGCTCGATTATATTTGGCTTTCGGTCACTTTTGTTTTTGGAGCGTTAACAGGCGGGATTTATACCTTATTGCGGGGAACTCGACAGCTTAAATATCTCGCGCAAGCTAATATTTTTGGAGGAATTGTAGGTTTGGTAGTGGCGCTGCCCATTTTCTATTTTTATGGAATGAAAGGCGTGGTTCCTGCCATCATCATTACCGCTTTTGTCAATTACTTGGTGTCCTTGTATTTTAAAAGTAAGGTGCATTTTGAAACGGTAAACATCGATTGGAAAGAAACGTTAGCACTAGGCAAACCCATGGTGCGACTGGGAATAAGTCTGACTTTCATCAATTTATTAGCCGCTTTTGTTGCCTTTGTTTTGAGTGCGTTTATATCAAAAACAGGAAGTTTATCAGACGTTGGACTTTATAATGCCGGATTGGCCATAGTTGACGGTTACGTAGGAATGGTTTTCACAGCGATGGCAACGGACTATTTCCCGCGCTTATCTGGATTGATTAATGACGATACTAAATGGAAACAACTAGTCAACGAACAGGCCGAATTGGTACTCATTATACTGAGTATGGTTTTAGTGCTTTTAATTTCAACCACACCTTTATTGATTCGAATTTTACTGAGTAAAGAGTTTTTGTCGGCACAAGACTTTATCTTATGGGCGGTATTGGCCATACCCCTAAAAGGAGTGACCTGGGTTTTAGGATTTATTATCTTGGCAAAAGGTGACAACAAACTTTTCTTGATGGTAGAGACATTCTCAAATCTATTAGTTTTAGGTTTCAATCTGTTGTTTTATTTTTATTTCGGATTGACAGGGCTTGGCATCTCTTTATTAATCAGCTACGCCATTGTAACTACTTTGATTTTAGGAATCATCAAAGCAAAGTATGAATTTCAGTTTTTTAAAGCGGTTTATCTTATATTTTTCATTTCAATGATTTCTTTGTCGCTTTGTATTGGTAGCATATACGTATTGGGCTATCCGAACGCTTACTTTTTAGAGGCTTTAATTGTGATTGCTACTTGCACTTTTAGTCTTTACGAACTAAACAAAAGAATGAATTTGAAAGAAATTGTTGTCAAATTGAAGTCGAAAATCAGCAGCAAATGAATTTGAATAGACTTTCCATTATTTTTTTGAATGTACTGAAATTGTCGGTCAAGCTAAATTTATGGAGTACCATTTACTTTAATTTTAAAGTGTTGCCTTTTCATCAAGCGGTAAAACTGCCCTTTCACTTTTTCGGAAAAACAGACTTCGCTGACCTCAGTGGGAAGTTTATTATTCAAGCCAAAGAAGTTCATTTCGGAATGATTGTCTTTGGCGGAAAGCATGAAGTTGTGATTTCATCCAATGTTCCGACGCGGATTTTTAATTCGGGTATTATCGAGTTCAATTCCAATGTGAAGTTCGCCCGCGGTATCAATGTGATGGTATGGAACAATGGAGTGCTGTCGATTGGCGATAACTTTTCGATTGGAAGTTTGTCTCGGATTATCTGTTTTAGAAAAATGAGCTTTGGAAATGACGTCTTAATTGCTTGGGAATGTCAATTTTTTGATACAGATTTTCACTTTATACAAGAAAAAGATCAATCCATCAAAGACAATTGCGGAACCGTAATGGTTGAGGATGAAACATGGATTGGTGCGCGATCAACCATTTTGAAAAACACAACCATTCCAAAAAATTCAATTGTCGGTGCCAATTCGATTTGCTCGGGCAATTACCGAGAAAAAAATGGCGAAGGTATCTTGCTTGCAGGAATTCCAGCAAAAGTAGTAAAGACTGATGTCTCTTATATCATTGACAAAAAGCAGGAACAAGAACTATTTGCGCATTTTTCTAAAAATCAAAATCAAATACTGAATTGAGATCTTTAGTCACCATAACAGTAACAACATATCATTCCGCTCCTTATCTTCTGGAGACTTTGGAGAGTGCATATAATCAAACCTATTTAAACTTGGCACTGATTATTTCGGATGATTGTTCGACCGATGAAACGGTGGCCATCGCTAAAAAATGGGTAGAACAAGATCGGGTGAAGGCACGTTTTCAGCATATTCAAATATTAACAGTGCCTAAGAATACTGGAGTTTCTGCTAATTGTAACCGGAGTATCGCGGCAACCGATTCGGACTATTTTAAGTTCATCGCTGGAGATGATATTTTGCTTCCCAACTGCATTGAAGACAATATGAATTTTGTTCGTGAAAACCCCGAAGCTAAGATTATTTTCAGTCAAATCAAATTGTATCAAGATCAGTTCTTAGAGGAAAACTATATCAAAACGACACCGGAGGATTATCCATTAAATATTATGGATGCGGCTTTAAGTGCTGCGGATCAATATAAATTGCTATTGCTTTCAGATCGAATTCACTACACGCCTTCTTTTTTCACGAATAAGCAGGCAATTTTAGCTGTAGGCGGTTATGATGAAAACAACAAATTGGTAGAAGATTACCCGATGTGGTTGAAAGTTACGAATGCTGGAATACGACTAGATTATTTTCACAAGGTGACGGTTGGCTATCGCATTCATTCGAAAGCAACGAATAATGTCAGCAATACGGTTCTTTTTAAGCCATCTATTTTTAATTCTTTTAAAATTAGAAAGCAAGTGGCGCATCCTAGTTTGCCTTGGGAGATCGTTGGTTCTGAGTATCACACTTATATGGTTTCAAAGTTTTTCACCCAAATGAATTGGAACAAGAAAACAAAAATATTTGAAGGAATGTATCGGGTAAGTTGTTTTTATCTAAATCCTTTTCAATATGTCTACGCCCTGAAGAAGCGATTGCCCATGAATAAACAAAATACTTTTTATTCTTAATTATGCGATTAAGTATTATTGTTCCCGCCTACAAAGTAGCCGATTTTATCGAGAAATGCATCCGAAGTTTGGAGGACCAAGATATTTCTAAATCAGAATACGAAATTATTGTCACCAATGACGGCTCGCCAGATCATTGTAAAGAAATAGTTGAAAATTTGCAGCAGGAGTTTTCAAATCTAGTTTTAATAAATCAAGTGAATCAAGGTGTTTCAATGGCAAGGAACAATGCTATTTCCATCGCAAAAGGCGCTTATATTCTTCCGATTGATCCGGATGATTATGTCGTGCCCAATACCTTTAAACATTTCTTGGCGAAAGCAGAAACTAATGAACTGGATATACTTTATCTTGGATTCGAGATTTTTGATGCCGATGAAAAAAGTATATGGAAAACGGACTACAGCAGTCAAGAGCAGTCCTTTTATAATGGTATCGATGGGTATTTCGTATCTAGAGGCTATGACGTTAAAGATCCTGATCGGTCTTGTGGTTTACTTTTTAGACGCGCACTTTTGAACCAGTATCGTATAACGTACCCTAAGAATGTACCTTACTTAGAAGACGGATTATTTTTGTCGAAGGTTTTTTCCGTAGCAAAAAAAGTCGGATTTGATAATGAACCATTTTACCTACGAACCACTCGAAAAGGATCAGCAACGAATTCAAAATTGTTTTTTACCGATCGTTCCGTTGATGGTTTTATTTATGCCATCAAAAACGTAAAGGACTTTGCCAATGAATCACAATTGAATCCAGAGCAAACGCAATTAATCAATCATACGATTGCAAAATTCTTGATTTTGGCATTGTCGCCGAGCATCAATTCCTTTCAGTTTCGACAGTACTTCAAAGTAATTTCAGTGCTAAAAAAAGCAAATTTGCAGACTGTGGAAACGGATGGCTTGCGGTTTTTGTACAAAAAGCACATTCGAATGTATAATTTTTCAAAATTGATTTTTCCATTTTATTTTCGAATTACAAACAAAGTCAATTAATGTTTTTAGATAAATACAAATACAGAAACTGGAAGAAAAATGAGCCATCCAACTTGTTGGAATATTTCTTTTCTCCGACGACCACAAATCTTCGATTGGTCAATTTCTTCTTTCAAAAAATCATGCGTGTAAATGCTGAAGTTCCTTTTATGGTTCATTATACTTCGCAAGTCAGCAAAACGGTTTTTCTCGGAAAAGGTGTTGCCCAGTTTTTTGCGAATTCGGGGAATTGCTATATTCAGGGCATCAACAAAGTTTATATTGGCGATCACACGCTATTTGCGCCAGGCATAAAAATTATTTCTGCCAATCACGATAAAAACGATTTAAAAAAACATGATAAGACTACAGCTCCAATCATTATTGGTAAAAATTGTTGGATTGGTGCCAATTGCGTTATTTTACCTGGAGTAACATTGGGAGATAATGTGATTGTAGCAGCTGGTGCAGTCGTGTCAAAGTCGTTTCCTGGCGATTGTGTCATTGGCGGCGTTCCGGCTAAAGTAATCGGAAAAAATGAATAGAACTCATCAAAAATTTGCTCAATAAAAATATAGATTTTAAAATATGAAAATTTTACTCATCGAGCTAAGGTTATATCGCTCCACGACATATGAAAGCAATCAAAGATACTGGCAATGACCTGATTGCAGCGCTTGACGTCAATGATTCGGTCGGAATTATCGACAGTTATTTTCCAGAAGCAGACTTCTTTACGGAGTTCGAGCGTTTTGATCGACACATCGACAAATTGCGAAGAGAACAAGGCGGTCATGCGGTAGACTACGTTTCTATTTGTTCGCCTAATTATTTGCATGATTCGCATATTCGTTTTGCCTTACGATCTAATGCAGATGCCATTTGTGAGAAACCAATTGTGCTGAATCATTGGAATATCGATGCGTTGCAAGCCATCGAGAAAGACACAGGAAAGAAAGTACATACCATACTTCAACTGCGTTTGCATCCGTCGATTATTGCTTTAAAGCAAGAAGTAGATGCAGCGCCTGCAGGAACAAAATTCGATGTCGATTTAACTTATATCACATCTCGCGGAAAGTGGTATTTCCATTCGTGGAAAGGAGACGAAAAAAAATCAGGAGGTGTTTCTACCAACATTGGGGTGCATTTTTTTGATATGCTTCATTTTGTTTTCGGAAAAGTGGTCGATAATAAACTGCATTACCGCGACGAGTTTAAAGCCGCAGGTTATCTCGAATATGAAAAAGCGAGAGTGCGTTGGTTCTTATCTGTAGATGTGGATGATGTTCCAGAAGCTGCCAAAAAAGAAGGCAAACGTACTTATCGTTCGTTAACTATGAACGGAAGATCAATTGAATTCTCAGATGGTTTTCGGATTTGCACACTAGAGTGTCGAAAATATCCTAAACGGAGAAGGCTTTAGTTTGGAGGAAAATCGTGCAATTGAAATTGTTGGAGGCATCAGATCTCAATCGCCGATAGGTTTAACAGGAGATTACCATCCATTTTAAAAAAATAAAGATGAACTATTCTAAACATGAAACAGCATCGTTGACGAGGGCGCACAACAGGGAAACGAAACAAGAGTCTGGCATTGGGTTCACATTTGCAGCGGAGCAGTCATTGGAGAAAAATGCTCGTTGGGACAAAATGTCTTTGTCGGCAATCGTGTTGTTGTGGGAGACAATGTCAAGATACAAAACAATGTGTCTGTCTATGACAATGTGACCTTGGAAAACGATGTGTTTTGCGGTCCGAGTATGGTATTTACCAATGTTTATAATCCGCGTTCAGCCGTCACTCGAAAAGACGAATACAGAGATACTTTGGTTAAAATTGGTGCCACTTTAGGAGCCAATTGTACAATTGTGTGCGGTGTAACTATCGGTGAATATGCGTTTGTGGGCGCTGGAAGTGTGATCAATAAAAACGTTCCTGATTTCGCATTGATGGTGGGTGTTCCTGCCAAACAAATTGGCTGGATGTCAAGATTTGGAGAGCGCATGGAATTGCCATTGACCGGCGATGCCACTTATGTTTGTCCACATACCTCTGATCGATATGTACTTAAGGGAGATCATGTAAGTTTGGTTGAAAATTAATCTTCTTTATAATTCTAAAGATTTTACAATGAAAATTATTACGATTATTGGTGCAAGACCTCAATTTATTAAAGCGGCTGTTGTTTCTAGAGCCATGCGCTTAAGATCAAATGAAATAACGGAACTGATTGTTCATACCGGTCAACATTTCGACTCGAATATGTCGGACATTTTCTTTGAAGAGCTTGATATTCCAAAACCTGATTTTCATTTGGGTGTTGGTGGCGGTTCCCATGGACAGAATACAGGTCGAATGTTGGAAAAAATCGAAGAAGTACTTTTGCAAGAAAAACCAGATTACGTTTTGCTTTGGGGACACGGATTCAACTTTGGCTGGTACTTTGGCGGCCGTAAAGTTACATATCCCGTGTCTCAGAAGCGGGATTGCGTTCTTTCAATCGAAAAATGCCAGAAGAAATCAATCGAATCTTGACCGATCATGCCAGTGACGTATTATTTACACCGACATCGACGGCGGTTAAAAATTTGAACAATGAAGGTATTGAATCATCAAAAATAAAACAAGTTGGCGATGTGATGTACGATGCCGCGCTGTATTACGGAGCAAAAGTAGAACAGAACAATTCGCTTCTAAAAGATTTAGGTATTGAAACTAAAAAGTATGCTTTGGTGACTTTGCACAGAGCAGAGAATGTCGATGATAAATCGCGTCTGTCTTCGATTTTGGCAGGTTTGGGTTATTACAAAAATCCAATTATTTGGCCTTTGCACCCGCGGACTAAAAGATGCTAGAAAGTTTTGGAATTGCGATACCTGATAACATCAAAATTATCGATCCCATAGGATATTTGGATATGATTCTTCTAGAAAAGCATGCCGCGTTGATTGCAACAGATTCTGGCGGCGTTCAGAAAGAGGCGTATTTTCATAGAGTACCGTGTATCACGATGCGCGATCAAACGGAGTGGATTGAATTGGTTGAACAAGGTTAAATATTATCACTGGTGCTGATACAGATCTACAGTAGTTGCTCTTAATAAAGCTTCGAGTGTGGATCCTGCGATTTTGACGCTCCTTTATACGGAAATGGAACCACAGGGATTGAAATTGTAGATACTTTAATTCAAAATAAGTAATGGATTCAAAAAAAATACTAGTCGTTAGCAGTGCCTTTATCCCGAGAATAGTCCACGGTCATTTAGAGCGACTGAACTTGTTAAGGAACTGGCGCGACAAGGACATCAAGTTACGCTATATACGCTAAAGAAAGATGAATTTCACTTACCGATTGAAAAGGAATTCGGGATTAAAATAAAAGACCTAGGTTCAAGAAAATTACCCATCATTAATGTAGGCTGAAGGTTCCAAATGACAGTTTTGTTCAAAGAGTTTTGAATAGATCTTCGCAGCAATTGATTTCTTACCCAGATATCGAATTGATGTTTATGGTCAAGAATGCCCTAAAGAAAGAAGCAGGATTTTATGATTTACTTATTTCCGTTGCCGTTCCGCATTCGATTCATTGGGGAACTGCTTGGGCTCGAACAAAATCGCGACCGTTGGCAACGAAATGGGTGGCAGACTGTGGTGATCCATTCATGGGGGCTATTCACGATAGTTTCAAAAAAGTATTCTATTTCAAATATTTAGAAAAATGGTTTTGCAGGAAGGCAGATTATATTGCGGTTCCGAAAATCATGATGAAGGAAAACTATTATCCGGAATTTAGAGATAAAGTGATTGAAATATCGCAAGGATTTAAGTTCGAAGAAGTCGTTCGCAGTGACTTCAAGAAAATGGGTGCCGACTTTGGTTTTGCTGGAACTTTTATAAGAACAACGAGAAATCCTACACCTTTATTAGAATTCCTCACGACGGTGGATCAGCTTTTAAGTTTATTATTTATACCGGAAACGCAAGACTTAGTACTACCTTTTTGCCGATTCTAAAAAGAAAAACTAGAAAGGTGCGGCATTATATTCGAGAATTGATTTACTCAAGGAATTGAGTAGCATGGATTTTTTAGTTAATATTGCTTATGATGCCGTACATCAAGCACCAAGCAAATTAATCGATTATTACCTAACTGGCAGACCCATATTGTCCTCCGTGACTAATGAATTTGATCATAATACTGTGAGAGATTTTATTGCTGGTAATTATACAAACTCGTTTGTATTTAATAATATCGAACAATATAAAAGAAAACGTCGCTACTAAATTTTTGTCCCTATCAAAAGAATAAATTTAGTTTGAAACGAAAATAATACATCCTTTGAAGAATAATTTTATTTTCTTTTTAGTTTCACCCTTCTTGGGATTCATTCAAGCCTTTAAGCACTATAAGGAAGATTGGGCCAAGAACAGTGTTTGGTTGTTTGTTATTTTTTATGGATTTACCATGTATCGCCCTGAAATAATGGATTCAACGCGTTACGTTATTAACCTGATCAATTTATATAATAGGCCGTTGAGTTGGGATATTTTTATCGCCAATTTTTATTCTGA